>NZ_CP040094.1:7154185-7887247 GCF_013343235.1 Nostoc sp. TCL240-02
ACAGCCTGATAATTTACCCAATCTAAATGGGGTAAAAGTTCTACTTGTGGATGATGAGCGTGATACGCGAGATTTAATTGCTTTTATTCTGGAACAATCTGGCGCGGTAGTAACCCAGGCTGCATCAGCTACGGAAGCATTACAAGCTTTGCCTCAGTTCCAGCCAAATCTGCTCTTGAGCGACATTGGAATGCCGGAAATAGACGGCTATATGCTGATGCGTCAAATCAGAGCGATGTCAGCAGAACAAGGAGGAACAATTCCCGCGATCGCTCTTACCGCTTATGCTGGTGAGGCTGACTACCAACAGGCAATCGCCGCCGGATTTGGGCAGCATATCACCAAACCTGTAGAGCCAGCTAAATTAGTTCGTGCGATCGCAAACCTGATTTATAGTCGTAGCAATCTGTAAACTAATTTACCACTTAATAAGGGTATGTTAACTCTATTGTGAACTAGAAACTATAGCTTAGGTGCGTAGACGCGCAGCGACTTGTCGTCAGATATCGCTCTTGAACAGGACTATTTTTTATTACGATGCACATAAAAATTCCCACGATTTTTCAAGAAGCATACGCGTTCATTAATGTAGTGGAAATATGACTTATTTAAGATTATGGGAAAATTTTGAATGGCTGGAAATGAAAATCTATTTTCTTAACAGCCAATCCTGCTGAGATTGGCTTTCAGCTATTATTCACTAGGAATGCTATCTTTATTGGGAAGCAGAGACTACAGCTTCAGGTTGATAGCGAATGCCTGCTTGCTTAAAGCGGTGTAAAGCTTCACCCAAGCGATCGCAATCTGCAATCAAACTGATCCTTACATAACCCTCACCCGCAACCCCAAAAGCATTACCTGGGGTAACAACAACACCAGTTTGCTGCAATACATTCAAAGCAAAATCCGTGGAACCCATGCCCACAGGACACTTCACCCAAAGATACATTGTCGCCTTAGTTCTGGGGATATCCCAACCCAACTCTCCTAACCCATCAATGAGAAAATCACGGCGGGTACGGTAGCGTTGTTGTACCTCGTGCAAATAGACATCTGGCAGTTGCAAGGCGGTTTCGGCTGCTTTTTGCAAGGCGGAAAAAATACCGTAATCTAAGTTAGTTTTTAGTGTCCGTAAACCTTGAATTACATGGCGATTCCCCACTACAAATCCAACTCGCCAACCAGCCATATTATAGGTTTTAGATAAGGTGTGAAATTCTACACCAATATCTTTCGCGCCGGGAATTTCTAGCAAGCTAGTGGGTTGATAACCATCAAAAGCTAACTCGGCGTAACATAAATCATGCACCAGCAAAATTTCATATTTGCGGGCAAAGGCAACGATTTCTTCAAAAAATTCGCGGGGTGCAGTGGCAGCAGTGGGATTGCTGGGATAATTGAAATAGAGAATTTTAGCTTGTCTTGCAACCTCGTCAGGAATTGCAGCTAAATCAATTAACCAGTCATTCTCTGGTTTAAGAATCAAACTGTGGATTTTGCCGCCTGCGATCGCCGGGCCACGAAAATGGGCGGGATAAGCTGGGGAAGGAACCAGAACTAAATCGCCAGGGTTAACGTAGGCGATCGCTAAATGGGTTAATCCTTCTTTAGAACCTAGCAATGGCAAAGCTTCGCTATCGGGATCAAGAACCACACCATAACGGCGATGATACCAATTAGTGATCGCACGACGAAAACTAGCAGTCCCTTCAAAGGGCGGATAACCGTGATTGGCGGGATCTTTCAAGGCTGCGATCGCCGCTTCAACAACTGGTGCTGGTGTTGCACCATCGGGGTTTCCCATCCCCAAATCAATTAAATCTAACCCTTGTTCCCGTGCTTTCGCTTTTAGTTCATCTAAACGGGCAAATACATAAGGTGGCAGTTTTTGTATGCGTTCTGCTGGGACAATCCAATTTAAACTCATTCTTCAACCTCGTCACTGATTCCCTTGGGCGAAACTCGATTCATGTCTTTACTATCTATAGGTGCAGTGGTGGAAACCATTGCTGCCATCAACTGTTCTGGCGCGACTTTAAATGGTAGTCGATGGATGTCAGAATTAGGAACTAGAGCAATTTCGGCGGCTGTTTGTAACTCACCTAATGTAATATTGCCCAATCCCAAATCACTTAATTTTTGGGGTAGTCCAATTTCTGTGTAGAACTTTAATAACTGTTGTCGTGCTGATGCTGCTAGTTGATTGCCTTGTAGCATTTCTTCTAAACGCAGTTGCACCAAAATTCCAAAAGCGACTTTTTCGCCATGAATACTGCCATGTCCTGAAATATGAGTTAAACCATTATGCACGGCATGGGCAGCAACTGTGCGACACTGCGCCCCTCCAAGTCCTCCAACTACCCCAGCTAATAAAACACTTGCGTCTACGACTTCTCGCCAAACTTCACTACCTGGTTCCTTCAAGGCGGCGGCTGACTTTTGCAAGAGGATATCTCGCAAAACTCTTGCTTGTTGCACCGCAGCAATAATTAAAGTGTCTTGCAAATGTCCACTGCTAACAGAGGCTTCATACCATTTAGCGATCGCATCACCAATTCCAGCTACTAACGTCCGTTGTGGTGCAGTTTTAATCAAGTCATAATCGAGTATCAGTAAATCGGGACAACGAGACAACCCAACATCGTAGAGAAACGCCCCATCTTCCGAATAAACATTCGACAAGGCACTCCAAGCGGCACAAGTAGCCCCTGATGTCGGAATCGTCACCACTGGTAACTGTACTTGCTGCGCGAGTAATTTCGCTGTATCTAAGGCTTTGCCGCCACCAACACCAATAATCACATCAGCTTTATGTTCTTTTACCTTCTTCTGTAAAGATTTCAGGCTAGCTTCGCAGCAATCTGCACCATAAGAAGCTTGGACAGGATGTAACTGTTGCGTTTCTAAAACTGGTTGCAAATTCTTTCGGCTGATGGCGAGAGTAGATTCACCTGCCACAATCAAGGGACGACTTCCCAAACAGGCAATCTCTGCTGCGGCTGCTTGCAATACCCCAGAACCACGGATGACTTTTGCCGGGGCAACTGTGAGCGTAAATAATGAACTAGAGGTTTGAGTAGACAAAGAAGGTTGAGTAGAAAGTTGATTAGACATAATAATCTAGTTTGCCAAAACCTTGATATTTCTTAATCTAATAGACTTACAGTGAGGGATGGTTGTTGCCAAATAGCTACAAACTTAGTATCTGATTCAACTAGGTTTTAACCGATCTAATCGCCAACTGGTTAAGCCATTTAATGACGTTGCTCGAATCTGTGATGTCCATTAGCCTGAAATTCTGAACTATCAAAGTTTTGAATAACCGTATGATTAGTTAACATTACCACTCTCAGATTCTCAAGAAAAGTGATTGAGAACTGAATCATTTATTATGATGGTCATTCCAGCTAGGGATAGGTGCGTTAGAGAAATGTATACTCCCACGCTGTTCCTTTTACTAATACAAAAAGTTGTAAAAATGTCAATAGGGAAAATTAGAATAACATCTGACAAATTACAACTGTCAGTATCCATTACACGCACGCTGATTGATCTTTTTCCACAGTCAAATCACTAAAGTGTGAATATCTTAATCTAATAATAACTATTAATGTATCGGTAAATACAAAATAAATTATGTCATTCTGATAACAAGCATTGGGCATGGGGCATTGGGCATCCCTTCGGCTCCGCTCAGGGCAGGTGGGAATTGGGCATTATTTATTACCTCATTGGCTCCCCTGCCCCCTGCTCCCCTGCCTCTTCTGCACCATTCCCTTAAGCGTTAGGTTTTGGCAATTGGGCGAATTTGTCTGTGTAAATTTCCACTGTGACTGGGGAATTTTGATGAGAAACTAGCGATCGCTTGGCCTCACCCAAGTAAACTGGTACAGAAACCCCTGTTTCCGGGTGGATAATAACGCGGGCGCGAACTGTCAACCTGTCGTCTTCCCGTGTACTTGAACGACCATAAGAAAATAGATTACTAGCTGCTTGACGTAAAGTTGCTTCTAATTGCGTAGGTGTAATTTGGGGCGATGTAGTAATAACCGCTTGTGTTGAGCCATTGTCATAAACTAGAGTGTACTTCGTCGCTCCTGGAATCACAGCCCGACTCAAGGGGACTATTGACAGTGCAAATAAACCACCTGTCAGCACCAGCATAAAGCCAGTCGTACCCACCAGCCGAAAGCGGATGCCCCATTTGAGAATAAAAGCCAAAACTGCTAAGGCAGCGAATGCCAAGGTAGCTATACCTGACCATTGGGTGTACTGAAGAAAGTTAGCTGTTGTGAGCATAAGGTTGGTTATGGATGCGTCTTTTTTTTCGTCACCGACATACCCATTTTACCGAGAGCTTACACCATAAGGGTTATTATAGTTCTTGATGTCAATCAGAATATTGGGTGCGTAGACGCGTACTTCTAGGTCGAAGCAAGCTACACGAAGCATCTCCAAGATTTGCGGCTTGTCGTCAGACATCGTAGTTTTAATAAAGTTTAAACTTGCGTTTAGCCTAAGTTTAGTGGTGAAATGGAGCCAACCTCAGAACAATTCAAACAGTTATACAGAGTCTTTACTTAGCTAACGCGAATGTGTCTCCCGATTTACCTAGTTACCTTAGATGAGCCAACAGATAACATCGTAGTAATAGCAGGTGAAGAAACAGTTGTAGTAATTAATCTACAAGGAGAGGTTGATTATGAATAAGCCTAACTTTAGAGAAATGACACGCAAGCAATTGCGAGATTATATATTACAAAATCGTGGCGATGCCGAAGCAATTTACGCTTTAGCATTACACGTCCAGTCTAATGGCAAACGTCTAAATTCAGTAGATGAGCTACAACAAGTCATCCAAGAAAAACGTCAAGATTCCCCGCTTAATTCTCCGCTTTTCACATACAAATAAATAGGTTCTGGCGGGTTGCAAAGACCTAATTTAATTTCAGTAACCATGTCTGACATTCCTTGATTAAAGCTAAAATCTTTTCAGATATTCCGTCAGATTGAATATTTTTTTTATTTGTGCTTAAGTGAATAAAAATAATAAATATACAAAAGGGCATCTACAAGAGATGCCCGTCATGCAGGAAAAACCCAAAGGGTTGTCCCTACACCTTCCCAACAATCAGCAACAGTGACTAATTAGGTATTAGTCACACTCACAGACGTGAATATAGTAATATTATTAACTTTAAACTCGAAACGTCTCCAGTGCATACACTGAAATGAACAGATGGCTATTGTAAGTTGCTGTTTGTCATTTACTAATTAATTTGAACCAGATGTAAACCTGTCTTGTTCGTTATAACGATGTAATACTCCACAAATGGCAGCTAAAACTAACCATGAAATTACATTCAAACGGAAATCGAAGAGGGTTACATCTACTGTATTCAATAGAACCCATCCCACAAAGGCCAGAAGATAACTAAAATATATCAATCTATCTTCTGTTTTTATATATTTTGACTTTCGTAATAATTGGATACCTGTAATCAAAATCCAACCAAGTAAGCCACAAAATAAAAAAGTACTAGGAAAACCAGTTTCAGCAGATAACATCAAAAATAAGTTATGGGGATGACCCAAGGGAATCTGCGTCTGCGCTTTGTAGAGTCCACTAAAACTGCGTAATCCCCAACCAGTCCAAGGATGTTCTTTGGCTAAAGACCAGGCAAACTCCCATTGAGTTTTTCGCATTAAAGCGACTGGTCTATCTGGATACATATCGTCATTTAACCTTGCCCAAAAGAAGGCAGGAACTACCCGGCGAAAAATTTGAGCGACTGGGGAGGGAGCAAAAGCTGCCAAAAGCACGCTAGAGACGATCGCAGCGACACCACCCACAAGAATGCGCCAGCCTTGGTAGAGTGCATAAGCTAAACAGGCAAAAATAGCGATCGTCCAGCCATTGCGTGAGTTAGTGAAAATCAAGGTAATGAAATTTGTAATCACCGCAACGGTTAAGAAGATAAAGGGGAGTGAATTCTTCCTAATACCCAATCCTCGATACAATCGCCATTGTTCTAGCCACAACCCTAAGCTAAGGATGAAAACTATTGTTAGATAAGCGGCAAAGGTGTTAGCGTGCAAGAAAAGTGAGGCTATGCGACCAGGCGGATTTCCTCCTGGTGCGATCGTCCAATTCAATACAACCCACAAAATCTCTAATTTCAAACTCCAGCCTAAAAATAACTGTCCCAAACCAAGAATTAGCACTGGTATGGAACCGATCGCTAAAACCCAAGCCATTTGGCGCAATTGGACAAATGTTTGAATTAGAGCGCTATGGGCAACAAAAAGTAAAAAGAATGGTAATAAATTAAATAAGCCAAGGAAAGCTGCTGTTTTGTCATCGGCAAATCCAGCACTTACGATCAGCAACAGACTCAAAAGGGCAAATCCCCAATTGAGGGGGCGGCGATTAATTTTGTGGGATTGTTTCAGCCAAGTTATTAATGAGACAAACCCAATAGTCACAGCCCCCAACAATGGACTCAATGGGAAGATTAACAATGCCCATAGAGAGTAATTCCAAGAAGATCGCCAGCGAGACTTGAAATAATAAGAAACCTTGTTCAAGCTGGCTCCCAACATTCCTCACGAGTGAGGCGAATTTGAGCTAAGGCAAAAATAGTAGGAATGATCCGACCATAGTTAGTGGCGATCGCTCTCCACCCTAAATCTGCAAAAAACCAAGTCCACATCATTGGCCCAATCACGGCAAACATCGTGCGAGCTGCCCCATAACGAGCTGCACTCACCGTCATACCCCGTTGCGCCATTTGCATAGCTACATAGCTTTGAAATTGCGTTGCAGCAGCTTCTGTACCTGTAATCGCCGCTTGTTTTGCTACTTCATAAGTAGCAAAGTGGATGGCAAATTGACGGGCAATTTGCTTAAGTACCATTGGCTGGAGAAGTGAAGTAACTGCGATCGCACCACCGCCTTTGAAAAGCAACCCCAAGGGGTCAGGCTGCAATAAAAGTGGTAGCGGTTCTTTTAGTTCTGATTGCACAAGGTGACGCTGCACTCTGAGAGTCAATTTTTGCTTTTCTTGTTCAGGTAATTTTTTCCATACCTGTCCTAGCAGATGCAAAAATACTTCTGCTTCTAAATCAATAGTTGGCAGCTGATGAGAATAGGGAATTTTTAGATATTTACATACTTGAACTAAGGCTTGTCGGTAAGTTACCTGGCCTGTGCGTCCCCGTAATACCGTCATCCCATCTGCCGCCAAAAAGCGAAAGCGTCCCTCTAGTGAATCTAACCAAGCTTTGCGGTCTTGGCTTTGCACTTCGATGGGTTCGGGTGTGTGTACATAGTCTAGGGGATTGAACTTACGACTAAATAAAATTGCCGTTAAATCTTGCAATTCTTCTTCGGTCGCTAACTCTAGCGCCGCCCTCATTTCATCCAATTTCCCTTCCTCCCTTCCGTGCAGCTTTCTGTACCTTATTCTACTATTAGCTTTCAGCAGTCATTAGTAGTAATTTTGTCCTTTGATAATAACAGGGGCCAGGGGGCAGAAGTAACTCAATCTCATTTAATATAATCCTACGTATAGAAGGCAGGAGTAACCCACGCGCAACTGCATTGGACTTAGGTTATAGACAGTATCTTCTTTTTAAACTGGGTAATGACTCAGAATTAAAGTAATCAATCATACTTATTTCCTCCTGCCTCCTGCCTTCTCTTAAAGGACTATGAACTCATGACTGATATTGTAGTGATTGGTGCCGGAATGGCCGGTTTAGTCTGTGCCCAGCAATTAAGTCAAGCTGGATATTCTGTGATAGTAGTGGACAAGTCCCGTGGTTTGGGAGGAAGATTAGCTACACGCCGCTTGCATGGAACTTGGGCCGATCATGGGGCTTGTTACCTGAAGCCAAAGGGTGAATTATTTAGACGTTTTGTGGAGATATTGCGATCGCGCCATATCCTCGAAGTCTGGACAGAGGAAGTTTACGAACTCACAGCAGATTCTCCTTTATTTGAACCAAAAAACCGCAGTCCACGATATGTTGCACCTGCGGGAATGAGTGCGATCGCTAAATCTCTCGCTCCAAGTTTAGAAATATTACTGAATCAACGTGTCATTGCTATTACCCCAACTCTTGAAAAGGGTTGGTGTTTGACTCTCGAATCTAGTAACGAAGAATTAACTGCCAAAGCTGTAGTTGTCGCTATTCCTGCACCCCAAGCGGTGATGCTGTTAGAACCTTTGGGTGAAAGTGTATTAGATACAGCCTTTCTTGATAGCTTGCGTTCTGTACAATTTTATCCTTCGATTAGTGCGATCGCTGGATATCCTCCCACATCCCAACCACTCCCTCAGTGGAAAGCTCTAACTTTTGTAGATGATGCTGACTTAGCATGGATTGGTTTAGACAGTAGCAAGCGTCTTAACCCTCAACAACCACATTTTGTAGTGCAAAGTAGCGCGGATTTTGCCCAACGCCATCTAGAATCCCAAGATTTAGAACCTGCTGGAAAGCTAATGTTGCAAAGAGCAGCTGAATCTCTGTCCCTTCCTTGGCTGAATACTCCCGAATGGATGCAAGTACATCGTTGGCGTTACGCCTTTCCTAGTCATCCTTGGCACGAAGCTTTTTTGTCTGCCGGAACTCCCTTACCTTTAGTTTGCTGTGGTGATTGGTGTGGTGGCAATCTTGCGGAAGGTGCGATGCTTTCTGGATTAGCTGCGGCGGATGAAATTAATCATCAGTTGCATCATCTACCTTTAGACAATGTGAACTTTTTCAACGTTTTTGTCTGATTATTTCATCAGTCGCTAGACTGATTTTGCGCTCTAACGAGTCGCTATTTGTCTGACTTACTAAATCAATGTGCAACAAATAAGTTTTTTAGATGAAACAGCAAACTTTTTAGCAAACGTAAAATGTGATGTAAATTACCAACAAAGCTTAACTTCATTAAAAATTTGTTCCTAATTCAAGATTTTTATTGCTGTTAATCTTGATCCCCTAGCCTTAATGCTGCGTTTTATGTAGATTTCTGCCTTTTTGGCAGAAATTTGAAATAATTAAGATTATAAATATAAAATGTCGCTAAACTATCAGTGGATTGGATGCTTTTTTAATAAGTAATGCTGTAAACCAGTATAAACTTTAACTAAAATGAGCAAATCCAAATGTCTCAAATTCAACCAAGATAAAAGGCTAGTTTCAGGGTCTATTGCATTTATCAGTTGAATCACTTCTAACTGATTGTCATAACAACGTTGTCATCTAAAAAAGTTGTTTTCTGCACTAATCATTGACTGGATTAAAAAAGGAGTTTAAAAATTATGAAAACGGTAGTTAATTTAACACAGCAATCAGTAGTAGGAGAGATTGAAAGCGTTTTGGATACATATCCATACCATCCATATCAAAAAGCCTTTGCGATTCCTGACTTACGGCAAGAGCTAATTGCTTTCGTCCTCACCCGTCTTCCCTCTTTTGACGGCGCTATGTCTGAGGGGCATATTTCCCTAGCGGAGGCTGAACAAGGAAGCTTGGCTTATTACAAATTGCCTCGTAAACCTTTAGAGCAGCAACTCCACCTACAGAATTTGATTCACCAAGGCATTTGTTTAATCGTTCAAGAAAAGTCAGATTGGATTAACGATCATGTTTGTGAAATAGTTCAGCCAGCTTGTGAAGCCTCTCACTGGTTTGGTTAACCCTCTTCAATCACTCTAGGCAGAGGAAAAATATAAATCCTCAAACTGTGCATCAGAAAAAACGAAACCAATGAACTCATTCTTAATCTGAATTAACCATTGAAAACCAAGTTGTAAATACCGATTTTTAAATAGTTGTAGTTAGTCATTACATACCAAGTAAAATTCTCGGGCAACTTTGTTATATCTGTTGTAATTTGCCAATATCTCCAATTTCTTCGCCTGCCAAAGATGATTTCTCTCATGTAGCGTTCTTCACGAGTACCATTGGTGAAAATTCGTTTAAATTCTTTCCATTTATTGAATCTAAGCCTTTCTTTGGCAGGCATCCAGACAGCATGATTACTTCTAATCGCCACGATAAATGGCGTTTTATATTGATTCAATACACTCAGGAATGTGTCACTCTCTCCATAGAGACTATCTGCTAACACTAACTCAAATTTCAATCCAATCTCTTGGAGTTCCGTAATTATTTCTGCTGCTAATTGAGTCTTCGTCTTGTAGGTATCATCCGGTTTGAGCCGTTTTTTAGATTTGTAGATTTTGAACAGTAACGGAAACGTTATGGGAGCATCTCACTTTTTAAAGTGGCTCAAACTGACAATAATCCATTGAGGTAAGCACAGCGATGGGCTAGGACTTGAGGCACATTTTCTCGTTTCCATTGTGCCCCGGAAATTTTTGTTCGACGGTCAACCTGTTTAACGGCAGATTCAACTGAACCTGAACCAATTGAACAAATTTCTTCAGCTTGATAATATTCGTAGTTGATAATGCGATTGCGATGCTTATCAAGATAACGGCAAAAGTTTTGTACTTGTTTGCCTTTACAATCTGTAAATAAGGCAATAGTAGCCTCAACTTGGCCTTTCCATAGTAGATTTTGTGCTTGTTTCAAGCGTTTTTGTGAACCCCCAACTTTGTGGAGGTTTTCTATTAAATGGAACCAATCAAGTATTTCTCGACGTTGTGCATCAGGTGCTAATTGGTCAATTATATTCCAAATGCCGTCATGTCCATCACCAATACAAGTGAGTGGGCTAGCCAGTGGTTGGTCATTAACCCAATCAATCACAATCTGATTATTCTGAAATGAAGTTCCCAAGATTCCGAGATGATGTAAGCTAATTGCTTTATAGCCAAGCCATGCACATATTTGACCTTTAGGAGTTCGGACACGGATGTTTCCACCATCGACGCTTAATTCTTCAATTGTCTGTTCTGGTGTTGGCAACTCAAAATTCTGGCGATGCACTAATCTCTGTTGACTGCTGTGAGAAACCTCTATGCCCGTAAAATACTTGATGTCTGATGCCGCATCTTCATAGCTGACATTCGCACTTACCCTCAAACAACAAGTTTCTAGATATGGACTCAGTTGAGTACTTGGTGCGACTTCTAATTCAATGGCTTGTTTGCTCGTTATTGCTAACTCTCCAAGAATGCTTTTGAGCCGTCGTTGGTATCCTGCGGTTGTCCCTGTAATCGTTTCGATAAAAAAACCCCTACTTCTGGCATAACATGCTTCTGCATTTGACTCCGCACTGCTTCTTCAATTGCTGCAAGATTTGTGAGCTTTTCTTTTGACGTATCTTCATACAATATTTTAGCAATCGCCTGAATATGTTTTTGAAGAGCTTGCTTTTGTTCTGGGGTCATCGGTAAGTAAATACACTCGTCTTACCTATCCTGACTGATTTTCGTCTTCTTTGCAAAAAACTGGGATGCTCCCAGAAAATGTGCCTCAAGTCCTAGCCCATCGCTGTGCTTACCTCAATGGATTATTGTCAGTTTGAGCCACTTTAAAAAGTGAGATGCTCCCAACGTTATTCCTTGCCATATACGATAAGCATTTACGGATACTATTCCGTTTTCTGTTTTTCCCAAATTACCTATATATTGCCTCTCCACATAATCGATTGTTTTTCCCTTCTTTTTATCTCCTGTTTCATCAATTACTAAGATAATTTCTTCCCCTTTTATTATTGGTAAAATTATCTTTAGTCTCTGTTTTCTTACTTCCTCTATGTTCCAAGATGATTCTCTCAAGAAATGAAGCAGTGATTGTTCATTTTTTAACCCTACTGCTTTAGCAATTGCAGGTAGTGTCTTTCTCTTAATTTCTGCTGCTATTCCCAAGTGTAATCGTTTAAATGTTTCATAACTTCTCACTTCCGGGAACAGTTTTTGGTAGGCACTGCAATAATTATCTATAAAGGTGACTGTATTATCAGTAATTCTGGGCTGTGTCATAGTGTCAGCCTCCACTTCAGGGTTTTACATTTATTTTACTCTGCTTAGAGTGATTGAAGAGGGTTACTCTTGCTTCTCTAGTCAAGCCTTTTAGGATTGGCGTAGACGCAAAGAGGTCGTCAGACATCGCTCATTAAACAGCAGATGTTGTAATTTTGCTGTATAGTTTAACCCTTGACTTTAACAGATTTCGGGTTGACACTTTATAGACTGGCTGAATATTCACAAATTTATACGGAATGAATACCAGTGACACTGAAATTGATAGCAACAACATCACTTATGAGCAAAATTATGAACACAAACAAAAAATATTTTTTACCCCTGATTTTTGTGACAATGGTTGTCAGCCTCAGCAGTTGTAATTCTAACCCTAACGCTCGTAATATTGACAGCCCAACGCCATCTCCTACAACAACACCGACGAATACTGTATCTTCTCAGACTCCTAGCCAAATTCCTAGCGTAGCTCAGTTGAGAGAAAAATCTCCTAATCAAGAATCTCCTAAAGAAAATACGTCTTCCTCACCAATTTCTAAAGCTGTCACTAGCAAAACTACCAATGTCACGCTATATACAAGTGATACACAGTGTCAAGAATTCATTTCAGAAAAAGTTTCAGTACCAGCCGAAGAACCAGTGACAAACGTAGTAAGTAAGATTTTAGAAAAACGAGATACAAGCGACTTTAGCTTGTCTGGATATCGCGTCAACATCAAAAATGGCGTTGCTACAGTTGATCTGCGAATATCTCCTGAGTCAAAGCGGCAAATAGCTTCTCTTTCTAGCTGTGAACAATTTGCTCTGTTCGGCAGTCTCCGCAAAACCTTAACAAGCAATAGCCAATGGAATATTAAAGAGGTTCGCTTCACTGAGCGAGGTGAGGATATTGTTCTTTAGCTAAAGATAGCAGTAAGCGCCCTCATTAGCTAGCTAAAAAGATTTTCAATCTGAACAGCCACAGGACTTGTACATCAGCAGTTGCCAAAACAGTATATGTTTTAGCCAATTGAAAATATCTGTAAATAGTGGTATAACTTATTTCAGCTTTAAGTTTATGGCAGCAATTCGCGGGCGTAATTCAGTGGTAGAATGTCATCTTCCCATGGTGAACGTCGTGGGTTCGAGTCCCATCGCCCGCTTTAAAATTTAGAATCTAAGCTACCAATATAATTGTTTATGTTGGTGTAGTTGCTTTTGAGTTTGTGGAACCAGACTTCACTCGGCTTCTGGAGTCTGTGATCGCTATTACTACACTGCAAATACTACAGGTTGCTGATAAAGCGATGAAATTCAATAGAGTAATATTTCTATTGGGAATTGTCAGATGCAGGGAGCAAAAACGTCTAGACGCTCGCTAATAGATGACGGCTAA
This sequence comes from Nostoc sp. TCL240-02, assembly GCF_013343235.1. Classification (GTDB taxonomy): domain Bacteria; phylum Cyanobacteriota; class Cyanobacteriia; order Cyanobacteriales; family Nostocaceae; genus Nostoc. Next base: position 7,167,512 of record NZ_CP040094.1, read on the forward strand.
TGGTAAAAAACAATTAGCGATTCGCAATTAGCACTATGGCAAATTTTCTCCAACCGCCAAGATTACGCATTGGTGAAGACACTGAAGAAGAACGACGCGCCACTTGGCTAGAACTTTTTTATGATTTGGTTTTTGTAGTTGCAGTTTCTCAACTCGCCCACAATCTCAACGAGGATATCTCTCTATCAGGATTATTTGGGTTTGTAGTTCTATTTATACCGATTTGGTGGTCATGGATTGGTACTACATTCTACGCCAACCGTTTTGATAGCGATGATGTAGGACATCGATTACTGATTGGTATACAAATGCTCACAGCAGCAGCAATGGCTATTAATATCCACCACGGTTTAGGTGAGAGTTCCCCTGGTTTTGCCATTTCTTATGCTCTCGGCCGGGCTGTGCTTGTAATAGAGTATGTCCGTGCTGGAAGACATATCCCCTCCGCACGTCCTTTGACTACTCGCTACGCTATTGGTTTTGCGATCGCAGCCTTACTTTGGTTGATATCAGCATTTGTACCCATTCCTTGGCGGTTCGGATTTTGGGCGTTAGGAATCATTATTGACTTTGCTACACCTTTAACAGGATACAAGTTTCAAATGGGGTTACTTCCCCATGCCTCCCACTTACCGGAACGTTTCGGGCTATTTACCATTATTGTCTTGGGTGAAGCAATCATTGCAGTGGTCAATGGTGTTTCTGAGCAGAAATGGGATATTTTAACTGTGATTTCTAGCGTGTTTGGTCTGATTATCGCCTTTAGCTGGTGGTGGGTTTATTTTGATAATTTGGGTGGTAAACCTATTGAGACGGCGCGGAAAGAAGGAAAGGTCAGTGTTATCAATCTCTGGTTATATACCCATTTACCGCTAGTGATTGGGATTACTGCTTCTGGTGTTAGTGTAGAACAAATTTTGTTGAGTAAGGCAACTTTAGCATTACCCGATTCCCAGCGATGGCTAATCTGTGGTTCAGTAGCATTATGCTCTCTAGCTGTCAGTATTCTTCACCGATTTGGAGTGATCCGTTATTGCAAAATTCGTTCCCAGTACCGACTTGGGGGTTCAGTTATGCTGCTAGCGATCGCTATCTTTGGCAAAGGTTTGTTACCTATTGCAGTCATTGCCCTGGTAGCTATAGTTTCTGCTGTGCAAGTTGTTCAAGATTTGTATCAGAGTCGTCCCACTACCCGCTTGGTTGACCCGGAAATTTAATTTAGGGACTTTCAAAAAATAATCCAAAATTAGTTTGTCAATTTGTAGGGGCGCACAGCTAGCTGTGTGCCCCTACTCAATTCATAGCCGTCTATCAGAGGTAGCAGAACCAAAGGAGGAATGTCATCATTAGATGATGTACTTTTGAGTATTTAAGTCAAGTAAGCGAAATATTTATTAATATTATTAATAGGCAGTGTAAATTCAACAGCAGGAGTCAGAAAAAATTCTTAGTGGCAGGTATTTCGCATTAATCATCAAATTTCTCAACAACTGGACAGAAGCTCATGAAAGACCAGAAACCATCAGACTCTAAGCAATTCGTCGGAAACCTCAAGAACGGGATTTGGCTGTTTGGACTGTCATCCTGGGTATTTGGGATTACCGATCGCAGTATTGCTTCATTTGCGGATGGCTATCTATCAGCTTTAGACTTGACGCAACTATTCACTGCGGCTACATTCTTTGTGGCGTGGCTATTTTTGAAACCGGCATCCAGAGTTTAAGATCGGCTGCTGGTTGAGTATCGAGTCACTCTTAACGCTAGTACTGTCAAGATTCGGAAAGTTAGGGTATTGTGAGAGTCGAGCAAGCAAGCTCGTGGATTGTACTTATGATGGGTTCGGGAATTTTTCACCATCCAGACTTCTCAAATTGTTGCTAGATTGGATCTTTTTCCTTTTGAGATGAGAGTTATAGCTTTTTTGATTTGGGTGTATCTAAAAAAATTTTCTAATTTTCCGGAATTGATTATGTTCAGGTGGTAGTCTCTATCAGACAAGCGATTTATACTGAAACTCTATAACGAAACCTTCGGGGTATATAACCCCATATTAAAAGCCCGGTCTTCATGACCGGGCTTTTATTAACACTTAGGAGTTAGGAATTGTTCTTAACTCCCAACTACTAATTAAATTAGGCAAAAGCAGCAGTTGTTACATCGTTATTCGATAGAATTTCTTGCAACTCTTCGGCATCTACCGTTTCTTTCTCAACCAACATTTGGGCGATTTGATCCAAAATATGGCGGTTGCCGACTAACACTTCTTTAGCACGTGTATAGGCTACATCCACAAGTTTGCGGACTTCTTCATCGATGGCGGCGGCGGTTTCTTCAGAGAAATCACGCTCTGACATGATATCTCGTCCCAGGAACATATTACCTTGCTGACGACCAAGGGCGACTGGGCCTAAGCGATCGCTCATGCCAAATCGAGTAATCATCTGACGAGCAACACGGGCTACTTGTTGTAAGTCATTAGAAGCACCAGTGGTAACTTCTTCTTCACCAAAGATTAATTCTTCAGCAAGCCGACCACCCAAAGCCACAGCCATCTGATTTTCCAGATAAGCGCGGCTGTATAAACCAGTGTCCATCCGGTCTTCGCTAGGGGTAAACCAAGTTAAACCACCTGCACGACCACGAGGGATGATGCTAATCTTTTGCACTGGGTCATAATCTGGCATTAAAGCACCAACTAAGGCGTGACCAGCTTCGTGATATGCCACCAAGGTTTTGCGTTTTTCGCTCATTACCCGGTCTTTCTTCTCTGGCCCAGCTAATACGCGATCGATCGCGTCGTTGATTTCGTCCATTGAAATTTCAGTCAAATTCCGGCGGGCTGCCAGAATTGCGGCTTCATTCAATAGGTTGGATAAATCTGCGCCAGTAAATCCAGGGGTACGACGGGCGATTTTATCCAAATCCACATCTTTCGCCAAGGTTTTGCCACGGGCGTGTACCTTGAGAATTTCGCTGCGTCCGGCATAGTCGGGACGGTCTACCACAACTTGACGATCAAAGCGACCAGGACGCAACAAAGCTGCATCTAGAACATCGGGACGGTTGGTAGCGGCAATAATGATGATGCCTGTATTACCTTCAAAGCCATCCATTTCTGTAAGCAACTGGTTGAGGGTTTGTTCCCGCTCATCGTTACCACCACCTAAACCTGCACCCCGTTGACGACCTACTGCGTCAATTTCATCGATGAAGACGATACAAGGAGCATTGGTTTTAGCTTGTTCAAATAAATCGCGGACGCGGGATGCACCCACACCGACGAACATTTCCACAAATTCCGAACCGGAGATTGAGAAGAAGGGTACACCTGCTTCACCAGCTACAGCACGAGCTAGGAGGGTTTTACCTGTACCAGGAGGGCCAACTAATAATACACCTTTAGGAATTTTTGCACCAACGGCGGTAAAGCGATCGGCGTTTTTCAGGAAGTCTACGACTTCGTTTAATTCCAACTTGGCTTGGTCAATACCAGCGACATCGCCAAATGTCACCTGAGTTTGGGGTTCCATTTGGACTCTGGCTTTGGATTTGCCAAAGTTCATTGCTTGGCTACCTGGGCCACTTTGAGCGCGACGTAGTAAGAAGAATAAGCCAACCAAAAGCAATACAGGGAAAAATAAGCTGCTCAGTGCCTTAAACCAAAATCCTTCGTCGGTTTGGGGCAAAACAGAAATATCAACGCCTTTAGAAGTCAGAGTATTAATCAAGTCTGGATCGTTGACTAAGGTAACAATCCGTTTTGCTGGGTCATATTTAGGTGTAACCAGTGCTGTAGAGCGATCTGCACTCAAACTGACTTTTTCTACTCTGCCTTGCTGAACTTCTTGAATAAAGCGACTGTATCGCCATGTCTCTCTGCTTTGGGGTTGCTTGTCAAAAAATGCTGTTCCCAGCGCAATTACGACAATAAACAGCAGCGCGTACAGCCCTGCATTTCTCCATCTTTTATTCACTAAGGTCTATCCTCCGGTATTTTTCGCGCAATCGCCTAGCTTCTCTGCTCGGAAAGGTGATTATTAAGAATTATGTTAACTTATCTTAAGATATAACAAATTTGGCGTGGTTGTCATGCTAAAAAAAGCTCCCTTATTAGCTGAAAACTTTGATGGTAGGGATTACATTGTAGCGACCCTGAAGGCAGATGAACGGTATGAATGGGAATAATCTCTACCACACTATTAGTGTAGGCGATCGCTTCAAATCTCTGGACTAACTCGGCACTCCAAGTTTCTTCTCGCACTGGCTGTTGGTGCTTTTGCAACCAGTTTACAAGTTGCGATCGCAAAATTCCTGGTAAAATTCCTGCCTTTATTGGTGGCGTGTACCAAGTGCGATCGTACCATCCCCAAAGGTTGCCTGTACTGCTTTCTAGCCAATTTCCTTGAGTATCGACTAATATTGCTTCTTGAGCATCTGAGCTAGTTTTTGCCAACCAAGCACTCAAATAATTTCCAGTTTTATGAAAAGGGAGAGAACGATAAAATTCCGAGCTGGCGACGGCGCACGCTACACCATTATTTTGTTTTTCTGTCAAATCGTGTGGTAAGAATCTGCCGGTTATCCACTCTCGTCCATCAGGAAAGAGAGTAATTCTGAGAACGGGGAAGTGTGCAAGGAGAATTTTAGCGCCTTGAAGTAGACGGTTCCAGTCTGGTTGCTGCCAACCAAAAGATTGGATTGAGAAAAGTAAGCGATCGCAATGTGCTTGCCAATTAGTTAAATTACTATCTAGCGAGTTCTTATAAACCCGCAACGTTGTAAAAACAGTAGCCCCAAAAAGTAAACCCGGATCGTTAATGTTTAATTCTAGGGTTTGAGAGTGAATTAACTTGCCGTCATACCAAAAAATATTATTTGTCACAACCAAATTACTTATCGTTACAACTCCATTGAAAAGTGATGACTTGTAATACTCATACGCTGCATAAGATAAAATCTGTGGGCTGCAAATCGCTGAACACCAGAATCAAGACTCAGGTATTTACACTCATGATTTCTGGCATATTCAATTAGCCATTGAAATAACTGTTGACCATAGCCGTGTGACCGTTTAAACTCATCAACAACTAAATCATCAATGTATAAAAACTTTTCCGATGCTAAACAATTAGAAATGCGAAATCCAGCGACTGCTACAGCTTGCTTTTCTACTTCTAAGAATGCAAGTTGATATCCTTCTTTCATTTGATATCGAACTTTTTCTACAAAATTATCCTGTTTCAGGTGAGGGCGCAACTGGAAAATAACAGGAAAACACCCTAATATTTTCAAGTCACATTCTGCCAATTGTATTGATATCATTATTGCTCTTAATCATATTCTATATGTTTATCTTATTTTTAAAATGTATCAAGAGAATAGCCGTTTTACAAAATTCTCTTTCTTTTGCAGCAAAATCTATGAATAAGTAGGTCAGCGAAATTCAAGCTAACTGGCTAAGGCTGTCTGTCATTTGTCCTTTTTCATTAGTAAGGGTTTTAAGCCTATTTACGTTTCATAACATGCTTAGTTTTTTCACGCCAACTTACTTAATAACTTAATCTTTTGGTGGAAAGAGAATTTTATTAGTACCTTCAGAAGTTGTAAATACTTTTCCTCCCAAAGCTTCAATTTCCCTAATTGCTCGTTTCCGAGTTCTATCATCAACTTGACTATTTAAAATTATTGCCCAGGTAGCAATTTGAGCATATTTGCTGTTAGGATTTCGACCCAAAAATTCCGCAGTTTTTCGGGAAGTATTGCCTATAGTTTGACTTTCTGTATCTGAAAGATTGCTAGCCCAGTTTGCCGCCGTTGCGAAAGACTTTTGGGCAGCTTTGGCGTTTCCTAAAAATAATAACTCATCAATTCCTTTGTAACGCCATACGTAATAAGACTTTTCGGGAACAAAGGGAGATAGTGATTTTAAGCCTTTCTCTGATAGTGCGATCGTCCGTTCTGGCATAGCAGCATACAATGAAGTACTGATAGAAAGACTCCGATATGCTGCTAAAAATCGTGGGTCACGTTCTAAAATTACTTCAAAATATTCTGGACTTAAACTGTAACCTGTTTTATCCCTAACTTCATCATCTCCGAAGTACTGTAAGAAATTGAGATATACCAAATCTGCAATTAAATTTTTATAACCAAAAGTAGGCATTTTTTTGAGAAAATTCAAACGGAGATGTTCTGATTTTATTTCTTTTTCCAGAGTCTCTAAAGAGGCAGATTGTTTACTATCTATAAGTGTTTGCAATTGAGGGAATTGAATCAAGCCAATTCCTAAAATAGACACACAAATTATAAAAGGTGTAGCTATGGCTTTACGCTGCAACAACATATTTTTCTTGTCTTATCAGGAAGAAGCAACTCATTATACATAATATACTTCTTATAAAATTACTCAGCTATATAGTCACAGAAGAGTATCCATTAAGCAGCTACTATCACAGTCTATCTTTATCTCAAGATCAACTGAAAGCAGGTAGAACCGAAGTCAAACTTAAAGTATTATATTATACACAAAACAACAGTGTACAGTGCATGATTTATGCTTTCTTATTTGCAAAATCTAAATAAATCATTTTCTTTTTTGAGATGAAATTACTGCTACAAGTTCTAGCTTTACTTTTCTTAAGCAACAAATTCTTAAATTATTAAGTTCCTTTGATATTACTGAGTTTTGTTAAGTAACAGTAGTCAGATTTAGAACATCATTTAGAATAAAACTTTGTTCGCAATTAGACCTGTTGTGTCCTTAATCTTATGCTAGATACTGTAGTTACGAACAACTTGGAAAATAATGGTCTATCCATTCAGGCAAAAAATAGTGATTTTAAAAAAATAGTAACTAATCTTAATGCCGATAAAAAAGGACTGGATGTTAATGAAATTATTGATGCCATCAAAACAGTAATAGTTGAAGCTATTGATTTAAAAATTACTACTTGGGTAGCAGAGTCATCCGATCAGCAACAAAATGACATAGAAGAAGCCAAACCAGGTAATCGAATATATACCCGAATTAATCTTATTAGTGGTGATATCCAAAATGAGATTGGTAGTCAATTTACTGATAGTGGGCCCTATAAAGAAATTCGCGAATTTCATTTGACTCAAATTAGAGATGGTCGGGAGATCATTCACAAGAATATAGAAAGTGTCGAAAAATTGTATGGATTTTTTATGGAAATTGTGAAAAATCACAAAAAATCAGAACTTTAAGTATTCTTTGTTAATTACCCATTTAAGCTAAAGTAGCTACTGAAACCTAGCCAAATCGTTAGGTTTATTTGCTTATATCTACCTATTCATACAATGCTACAGCCAGAACTGTGAGACGGTGAAACTATGTCTAATAATATTCAAACTAAAGACCAAAATGGTATTCAGACTCGAAACCGAAATGTTGCTCAACCTCAAGATATCCAAAACCAAGCTAGAGGCTTGTTAAATAATTTAGTATCTTCTGTACAGACATTAGTTTCTGACATCACAGCCTTAGAAGTAAATACAATGGTTGTAGATAGGATTAATGCCTCCAAGTTTAATGCTTGGGAGGCGTATCAAGAAATTTATTCCATACACGATCCAGACTACTTTGAGGCAAAAGGGATTCCAGAAGAAGGTTCTCAAGCTCAAGAACTGCATAAGCGTTATAAAAGTCTATTTAACCAACTTGAAAGAGAATATTTTTATCTTCTTCTTGAAGAAGGTTCAGATTTTTATAATCCGTATGACGATAGGGTAAAACGATATCGCCAGAGGCTTGAATATGCGAAAAGGCATCAATCAAACCTAGTCGAAGCCGATCAGGAGAATGTGAAGCTAGCTGAACCAATATTACCTGCTCCAACTCCTGTTCTCGATGACCAAGATGAAAATAATCAAAATGATTGGATTGAAAATTTTAAAGAAATTCAAAGACTTTTGAATAATGATAAATTTGTTCGGACTCTACGTAAAATGTATGAACTTAAGGCCGCACTTGATAGTAGTAATGTTAAAAGTACCAAAATTGATATTATTTATGCTCAAACTGTCATGCAGTTAGATGGGGATATTATCACTCGTTACCATAAAGACCTTTTTGGTTTGCCTGAAGAAGCTAAAAATTTAATTATTAGTACACACAATCAAGGTGTGATTTCTGGAGAAAAACAGTGGCGTGGAACATTTAGTTTTTTGATTAGTTTGGTACAGGGTATCGCAAATTTATCTCGATCATGAACGCCAACATAATAAAAACAGACAACAAAGCTGATGTTGTACTCTCTCTATTTCTACAAGTTCCTCAAGGCGATCGCTTTGAACTTAAAGTTGAGCGATCGCAGTGTAGTTTTTACCTAAATGAGACAGTTGTAGAACAGATTCAGCAAGCACAAAAAACTGGTATTTCTCTATACATTCCGCTAAAAGTGATAATTCCTCTTTGGTATTACGTCTGTTTCGGCAATAATGTTGTTTTCGGAAATAAAAAAGAAGTTACGGAAAAAGACGTTAGTGATTTTTTTTACATTACTGTTATAGTCAATATTATAAAATCTTTTCTGAGTAAAACTGCACGGAGCAAAGCAAGCTTACAGTTTGGGCTCACCTTTAATTCTTACTATGAGCAGCCTGAATCAGCTTCAAATGGTTATAAAGAGAAAGATATTATTTTGCAAAGCACTATCCTTCTTCATGGTGATATATTCCACAAAATAAAGTTGGATTTTATGCAAAATTCTAACTGTTCCACAATTATTTCTGCTCATTATTGGCTAACTGAACAAATACTAAGTTGCTTTCGGACTAAACTAAATCCGCTAGTTTGGGAGATAGCTTCGCTGTTACCTGCTGGTTTTTTAGTCTACAATTTACATCCAGCAAATTGGATACTATCAACATTTGCTTTGAGCGGCTTCACGATACTATTTGCGACTACTCGCTATGTACTTGTCAATCAATTACAAAGACATAGTTCCATCAACTCTAAATTTATCAATTGGTTTATATGGATGTTTATTTGTCTCATCCCTATTGTTGTTAATGCTATTAGTAACTATAGGGATATTAAGTCTTTATTCTTGCCATTTTCGTCACTTATTGCCCCAAAACTTGCAGAGTATATTTTAAGCTTTATAAAACCACGAATTTGGAAAATTATTTTTACGTTGGTTTCTTTCGTTACGAGTATTTATAAATTTTTTAGGTAAATCCTATTTTTCTTTTTGCAAAAGTTGCCAACACTGCCCCGCGATCGCCCAATCTTCTTGAGTATGAATAACTAATACCCGTACTGCTGAATCGGGTGTGGCAATATCCTCATCCACAGATTGCTGTTGATTTTTATGAAGATCAAGTTTCAATCCCACAAAACCGAAGGCTTCACAGGCGGCTTGGCGAATTTCCGCAGAGTGTTCACCCACACCTGCTGTAAACACCAAAGCATCCAATCCGCCCAAACTGGTAAGCATTGCACCGATACCAGAACGTAGACGATGCACGTAGATATCCCACGCCAATTGAGCGCGGGAATTACCTTGAGTGTAGGCGTAGCCCGTCGTAGACATCGCTTCTCTCACTTCCCTCATATCGCTAGATACACCCGAGATTCCCTTTAACCCAGAAGCTTTATTTAATATCTCATCCAACTTTTCGACGGAATAATCGCAGTACCGCAACAGACAAATCAAAATTCCCGGATCAACTGAACCAGAACGACTGCCCATCATCAATCCGTCTAGGGGAGTGAATCCCATTGTAGTGTCGATACTGCGACCATTTTTAATCGCCGCTAAAGAGCAACCATTCCCCAGATGACAGGTAATTAAGCGCTCAGGTGGAACATCTTGTCCGAGAATTTGGGCAGCACGTTGAGAACAGTATTGGTGACTGATGCCATGAAACCCATAGCGACGGATTCCTTGTTCTACCCACTCATAAGGGCCGGGATAGATTGCTGCTGCATCGGGGAGAGTGGCATGGAATCCGGTATCAAAGACTGCTACTTGGATGACATCTTTTAAGATTTTTTCAATTGCTTCTATGCCTTCCAAAGCAACTGGATTATGTGCTGGAGCTAGATTAGATAAGTTAGCGATCGCCTTTTTGACATCCTCAGTAATTACTACACTATCTCGATAATCCTGTCCACCATGTACTATCCGATGCCCCACCACATCGATATCTGACAACCGATCTATTACTTTCGTAGCACTATCAGTAAGTGTATGAAGCATATAGGTGAGGTGTGCCTGTGGGGAATCATCAGAGATGGTTTCTTGCAGTGTTGCACCTGTAACAGTTTTCACCTCAATTTCGGCTACACCGCGATCTTGAGTCCAGTTGATTTTCCCTTCCCAAAGGGGTTGAGATGCTTGGGTGGAGAAAGCCTCATCTGCAATTTCATACAGACAACTTTTTTGGGTACTCGATCCGGCATTCAGCACCAATATCTTCATAGGACAACATAAAAACATGACCTGCTTTGATCATGTCACTAAGTGTAGCCTAATGCTTCTAGTCTATAGGGATAATATGCAGCAAAGGTGTGTTTCCAGCGCTAAAACTCTGTTGAATTATTTTTCAAAGCGATCGCTCACAGATTTTCTATGAACTCTTCCGGTGTAACTTGCGCTTGCTTAAGAATGCCACTCAATGTCCCTACCTTCAATTATTGATGCACGGGTACAACACAGCCAATTGTACCTTCCGGTATTTGCTTCTTCATCACAACATGACTACCGGTTTGTCGAATTTGCTCAAAACCCAAACGCTCCAATGCCCGAATGGCCTCTCTACTTGAGATTCGTGGCAACTTAGGCATAGGTGATCTCAATGCTGGTCATATACCTTGGAGATGTTTCAGGTAGAGGAAATTCCTCTAAGTAAAGCTGCGTTGCCTCTCTTAAGCTAGCAATTGCCTGTTCGATTGTCTCTCCCTGATCAACCGTACCAACTTCGGGACACTCAGCTATATACATATCATCCTCTTTATAAATGAGGACTGCAAAGCTGCGAGTTTTCATCGTACTGTATCCTCAATCATTTTTATAGCAAGCATAGCATCACCCTTTCTCTATAAATATCGCCGCTAATGAGGCAGCAACCCTCTGATTAGTGGCACATTTTCAGCCAGATAAGTTTGATATTCTTTTTCGGAGATGTCTAATATTCATTGGATTCAAGGTTTTGTTTCTTCTCGGCACCGAGGGCACGAGCAGCCGGATCTGAACTTTGTAGTAGTGTACTTGACACATTGTGCTGCTCAACTTGGCTTCGGTTTTGACTAAGTTTGTACTTCCCTTCCAAGCGTGTAACAGTTATTTCAAATCCCACAATGCCATTCATCAGACCTTCACGAAATCCGTTAGATAAACTGTGCCAATGAGATTTGTAGTCAGTTTCGTAGGTGTCTATCATCTCGTTTATCATTTGGTTCATTGATTCTGGGGAGTCATTGAGCATGATGACTTTGGGAATACCATACGCGTGAACTGCAATATAGTTCCACGTCGGTACACTCTCATGCTTTTCATACAAAGTAGGGGAAATGTAAGCGTGTGCCCCGGTGAAGATAGCAAGTAACTCAGTGCCAAGGGCTTGCGATTGAGGATTTTGCTTTGCTAGATGACCAATTAATTTAACAGCATCCCCTTGGATTGTAATGACAAGAGGAATGTGTGAAGCATAAGGTACACCGTCTATAATCGATACCAATGTAGCAAAACTATTGGCTCTCATAAAGGCGATCAATTTATCAACATTATCTTCTTGAAAAGCGATTGGTCTATACATGGCGATTTAACCTCACTATCAACTTAGAAAAGTCCCGTTAACTTTCATTTGTATAGCAAGCAGAGAATGCCAAATTCTCACTACCCTTACTCTCAATTTGGTAAACCCTCAACCCGCATCAAATCCAATTCGCGTTCAAATATTTCATCAATTGGCAACATTTGACCATCAACAGTCATAAATTTATGGTCTTTTGTTGCCCGAATTAATGAACCATCTTCCAAACAATACTCAAATACCTCTTGTTGTCCGCGATTGTGCCACTGTGCTACAGATTGCGTGTAAATATTCCCATTATTATCAACGCTATACACAGTACATTCAATACGTTTTTCTACAATTTTCCCAATCGGCAGTAATCCATATTCTACTGTCAATATTTCCGTTTCATAGCTTAAACAATATTCAGCAAACTTCAACATTTGCTCAAATAATTCATCAGCAACTTTTTTCGGAACACCATTTTTCGCTGCGCCATCCACGAATTTTTCTCGCTGCTTTTGCATCTCAGAAACTTTCTTTTTACCCATCGCTCGACGCAGCAAGTCAGCTTGTCCTAAAGAATATCCAGCCATATCCTGAGCAATTTTCATGATTTGCTCTTGATAGACCATAATTCCATAGGTTTCGTCTAATATTGGTTCTAAAACAGTGTGTTGATAATCAATATTTTCTCGACCATGTTTGCGGTTAATAAACTTAGGAATCAATCCCGCATCTAATGGCCCCGGTCGATAAAGTGCCAAAATTGAAGAAATATCTTCTATATTAGAAGGCTTCAAATCTCGCACGATCTGACGCATCCCAGAAGATTCTAATTGAAATATCCCTTCTAACTCACCTGCTTCTAATAGTTCATAAGTTTTTTGGACATCTTTAGGTAAGCTGCTATGTTCGCCTTTAGCTAATATCCTCTGGGCTTTTCTTTCATCGCGAGGAATTTCATCAGGATCGACCCGATATCCTCTCGTTTCTTGAATCAAATCAACGGTCTTTTGAATCAGGGTCAGGTTCCGTAAACCCAGGAAATCCATTTTCAACAAACCCATTGATTCCAAGTCTTCCATGAAATACTGGGTAATCACAGAACCATCATTATTTTTCTGTAGAGGGACAATTTCATCAAGTGGTTCGTCTGAAATTACCACCCCGGCTGCATGAACGCCAAAAGTTTTGTTAGTTCCTTCAATTCGCATCGCCATATCAAGCCAATGGCGAATATGAGGTTCTTTATCATATTTTTCTTTAAACTCTGGTTCTGGAGTTTGATCGGAAACCATCACCTTGAGTTTAGTTGGTTTCCCTCGCACTACAGGAATTAATTTCGCCATTTTGTCAGCTTCCCCATAGGGAATATTTAATACTCTGGCGACATCTTTCAATACTGCTTTAGAGGTTAGACGGTTAAAAGTAATGATTTGAGCAACTCTATCTGCGCCGTATTTCTCAGTGACATATTCAATAACTTTATCCCGTTGTTCAATACAGAAATCTGTATCAATATCAGGCATTGATTTCCGTTCGGGATTCAAAAAACGCTCAAACAGTAGCCCATGATGCACAGGGTCAATATTAGTAATTCGCATTGCATAAGCAACTAATGAACCAGCCGCCGAACCTCGACCGGGACCGACAGGAATATTATTATCTCTAGCAAATTTAATGTAGTCCCATACAACTAAAAAGTATTTGGAAAAACCCATCTGCTGAATCATTTTCAGTTCGTATTCCAATCTTTCTTTATAGACGGAATCGACTTCCTGGCGAGATTTGCGATTTAATCGTTCTAAAAGTCCGTTCCATGCAACATCTTCGGCGTAAGTGTCAGCAGTATGACCGGAGGGAATAGGGGGTGTAGGAATCTGAGGCTCACCCATGATATGGTAAGGCTCAACTTTATCAGCGACTTCTTCAGTAGTGGCTACTGCTTCTGCAATAACTTCATCCGGTAAATGGTCACGAAATAGCTGCTGCATCTCCTCACCAGATTTGAGATATTCTGTGCCGCTATAACGCATCCGCTTATCTTCAATAATTAGCTTGCCAGTTTGAATACATAGCAAAGCGTCGTGGGCTTCAACGTCAAAACAAGAAATAAAATGTGAATCATTAGTAGCAACAATTTTAATGCCTAGTTCCCTAGCAATTTTGACTATTTCTACATTCACAATCCGGTCTTCTTGGGAGCCGTGATCTTGAATTTCTAAATAATAATCATCACCAAATACATCTTTATACCATTGGGCAACTTTCCGGGCTGCATCTGGTCTATTACTGAGAATCGCTTGGGGAACTTCTCCACCCAAGCAAGCACTGGTGACAATCAGACCCTCATGGTATTGTTTTAGTAAATCTTTATTAATACAAGGACGTGAAAAAATTCCTTTGCCTTGAACACCTTGAAGATGAGAAATTGTGGTTAATTTGACTAAATTTTTGTAACCTTTGGTATTTTTAGCTAAAACGACTTGATGATATTTAGGGCGACGTTCTTGTTTTTCGATATCGCCATTAATTACATACATTTCATTGCCAATAATTGGCTTAATATTTTGACTACGGCAGATTTTGATCAGTTCGACGGCTCCATACATGACACCATGATCGGTAAGAGCGATCGCTTTCATCCCCAATGCGATCGCTTGATCCACCAACTCTGGTAGCTGACTGGCCCCATCTAGTAGACTGTAGTCACTGTGAATATGTAAAGGCACAAAGGACATAAGCATCTCCAACCACAAGCCAAGATATCTTTAGGGGCCTACCTTGTGGTATACCCTTTCAAGCCGGATTTTGCAAAGCAACGGAATATTACATTAGCAGTTTTTACCTAAAATTAAAGCTGTTCTTTTTCCGAAATTGTCACTGTCATCAGTGTTGTTTTAATAGTTACAGCAGTTCATCAGCATCTAACTAATGAGTCAAACAGAGAGTACTACTTCGCCTGGAACCAAAGCTAGCCCTTGGTGGCAGCGTATCCCTCTCACATTGCAAATTCTCATCGCCCTAGTAGCCGCAGTCAGCGTTGGAATTGCCCTTGGTGCGGGGAATCCTAATCCCAGCAATGCCACCTTAATCAACAATTTAGCAATTCCGGCTGAATTGGTGCTAAAGGCTCTCCGCGCCCTAGCTACGCCCCTAATATTGGTAGCGGTGCTGCATACCTTAATGACTACCGATATCCCCGGTACAGCCGGACGGCGGCTGGCAGTGTTACTTTTGACTAACACTACCGTAGCTATTTTAGTGGGACTTTTGGTAGCGAATGTGCTGCGTCCGGGAACTTGGGGCAATGTAGCTACCTCAACAACTACAGAAATACCTACTCAGAGTCTAGACCCTTGGGGAATACTCAAAGATGCTGTACCTGAAGCTGTCCTTAAGCCATTAGTTGATAATAATGTCATTCAACTAATTGTTATTGCCCTAAGTTTTGGCATTGTCCTGCGGGGCTTAAAATCTGAACAAATTGCCCAAGGGAAAAAAGGATACCAGCCGATAGAGGATGTCATCGGGATTTTGTTTGAGGCGGTAGTCGGTGTCCTCAACTGGGTAATTGCCTTAGTGCCTTTCGCCGTTTTTGGGATTGTTGCTAAAACAGTTGCGATGCAAGGATTTACACCGTTTAAATCTTTGGGTGCATTTATTCTGGCGGTGCTGTTAGCCCTAGCATTGCAGGCGTGCTATTACCTCACTAGAGTAAAATTTGGTTCTTGGGTACCCCCGCTAAAATTCCTAGCTGGCGGATCTGATGCCTTTTTAACAGCTTTTTCAACTTCTTCCTCTGCGGCAGCAATGCCCGTAACTTTTGAGGTTTTGCAAACAAAAGTTGGCTTAAGGGAATCTTCTGCTGCTTTGGGGGCATTAGTAGGGGCAAATTTCAATAATGATGGCACTGCCCTTTATGAAGCAATGTCTGCGTTGTATATCTCCCAACTTATTGGGCAACATCTGACTCTCGGACAGCAGTTAATTGTCATTCTGACCTCGATTTTTGCATCTGTAGGTGCGGCGAATATTCCCAATGCTGGACTGGTAACGATGACACTAGTGTTCACTTCTGTAGGCTTACCTACCCAGTACATTGCTTTACTAGTTACCATCGACTGGTTTTTAGATCGCTGCCGCACCGCGATTAATGTTATGGGAGATATGACTGTCAGTGCTTTACTTGACGGCAAAAAGCCTCGTTCTGTAGACGAGGCTTAGTTTGAAGCTTTTCAGGTAGCTAATGCTGTTGGGGTCCTTTGGCATCACATTCTTTAGCCCAACAGCGTTCTAGAAGTCGAAGCCGCCAGATGAATGCAAAGCGTTGGGGATTCAATACTAATTTATTATCGTGACTAAATAAAGGCTGGTTCAGATACTGCCAAAGGGGAAATTTAATTTTGGTGTGTTTTGGAGCCATAAGAACAACAAATATTATAAAAGTTTAGCGGCCATAGTCGGCATTTTGTCTAGCAATTGCCTGATAGTGTTTTTCTAGTTAAAGACTACACTGCGGTTTTGCAATTGTCCTGGTGGCAATTGCGGAATTTCAGCAAGTAAATTGATGTTGTTTCCGCTTTAATACTGAAATTGCACTAACTATTTTTTAATTCCCTGAAATTTCGTATCTCTACGTAGGTTGATACTAGGTTCATTTTCCTAGCCTAACCTTACAATGAAGGCAGGAGGCAGATAGCGCAGTGTAAAGCCTGCGGTATAGCTTCTCTACGAGACGCTAGGCGATCGTCCGCGAGCGGTCGAGCAGTTCAAGAGAGAGGAAAACTGCCCGTAGATGATTTTGTAATACAAGAATATATTGTGTATAGTCTAAGACTTTAAAACCTTAAATATCTCTCTAAAGATAACTAATATTTACTTACGCCTACTCTGCATATCAACAAAAAAACTGGGATAGGCAAAATGCCTATCCCACAAGAAAAAAGATAATTTTTGTAATAAAATGCCTTGGCTATGTTTGAGCTAAGTTCGCTGGTCTTGCTTCTTATAATCAACAATGTGGACTCCTATATCTATACCTTTCATATTGGAACTTATGTACGACAGCAGCGCATAGATAAAGATAACTATGCCTACCATCTCTAGCACTTCTTCTATAGTTGCTATGAAGACATAAACCATGTTAAAGGGGGTATAGTAATATTCATAGTATCCGCCTACTAATTCACTAGCGATTGCACCTGCTATGTAGATTGTTCCAGCAATGAAAAATAAGCGTCGTGTCTTGCCAGGAAGAGTGGCGACAAATCGCCCAAATACTAGCAAAAAGAGGAGTACGAAGATAGCACCCGCAATCACCCAAGCGTAGTAAAGAGAACCACTAGTATTAAATGTACCTCGCAGTGGTGTAGTTAGTCTTTCATGAAGACCAATCAATTCATCTAAGAATAAACCAGCAAAAACTATTGACAATCCTCTCCATGCCCAGACATCTTTATTCTTAGCTAACCTCTGAGCTTGGAAGATGATCTCCAGCAGAATAGAACAAAATAGTAAAGCTCCTCCAGAGTAAATTGTAGGAATATTATCCCTCTTCTGTCACTTTCCGAGTATTCTGAATAAAAGGATTAAAAGAAAAAACTCTCTTCAGGTAAGCAGGGCAATGGATGTAGAATTACAAATCCTAAAACATTTGGCAAGAGATGCCCAGCCAACAGTTGCGATCATAGATGAATATTGTGCAGAGTATAAAGACCTGTTCAAAGAAGTAAGAAATTATGAATGCTTCAAATATTTACATTTAGGGATAATTGCACCAATAAAAAGAAAATCATTACCAGAAATAGCCAAAGTAGTAAGTATAAACTCGGCACAGTCATTACATCATTTCATAGCCTATTCAGATTGGTCAGCAAATAAATTAAAGAGCCGAAGATTAGATAAATTAAAGAAAGCATTAAATAGTCAGGCGATAACCGTAGTAATAGATGAAACTGGAGATAGGAAAAAAGGTAAAAAGACAGATTATGTTGCAAGACAATATCTAGGGAGTGTAGGAAAAATAGATAATGGAATAGTATCAGTCAATGCTTATGGAGTTTATGAAAATGTAACATTTCCATTAAGTTTCAAAGTATTTAAACCGAAAGGGACGCTCAAATCAGGAGATAAATATAAAACCAAAATAGAGTTAGCGTCAGAAATTATTACAGAATTAATAAATGAGGGGTTTAATATTGAATTAGTATTAGCCGATAGTTTATATGGTGAAAGTAGCAAATTCATCAAAAAGCTCAATGAATATGAATTAGCTTATGTTGTAGCAATTAGAAGTAATCACGGAGTCTGGCTACCAGCTAATCAGAGCGTTAGAGCTAACAAGTGGTGCAAATTTGAGAGAACATTTAGTAATAAAAAATCCGAAATCAGATATATCCGAGAAATAATTTATGGTAAAAAAAGAGCCATAACTTACTGGGAAATAACTACTGATCCAGAAACAATGCCGGATAATTCCACTTCATTTGTCATGACGAATCTTCAAGGAAATCTCAAAAAAACTTTAGGCGATTTATATGGATTAAGAACCTGGGTAGAATATGGGTTTCGACAATGTAAACAGGAACTCGGCTGGACAGATTATCGCTTGACAAATTTTCAACATATAGAGAGATGGTGGGAAATTATTTTTTGTGTTTACACAATGATTAGTCTAAATTCCCCAGCCTTTTTAGCCTTAAATCAATCTCTTCAAATTGAAACTGAGGTGATAGGTACTAGTTATGTTAATTGTGTAGATTTTTCTCATCATCAACAATGGAATCATAATTCTGGATGGAAGAATACTCTTAATAATCTTCGTTTAATTGTCCAACCTCTTTTACTATTTTGGCTGATTTATCCCTGGTTAGATATTTTTCCAAATTCTCATTTATTGCTAGGATTTAATCATTTAATTTGTGCCATGAACCAATTTAAACCCTTTTTTGCTTCTGGATGATTTCACTTATTTACTACTTGCTTATCTCGGAGAGTGACAGAAGAGGGTTATAGCGGTTATCAGTCTACTTCAGTACAGTAGGAGAGAGCAATTCTACTGATAATTGGTGGTGATGAAAGCCTACTCTCTCGACTTGCGTCAAAAAATAGTTGATGCTTATGCCTGCGGTGACATTTCCCAACGAAAACTGGCTAAAAACTTTGGTGTCACCTTAAGTTTTGTGCAAAATTTACTCAAACGCCATCGAGAATTGGGGATGATAGGCCCCAAGGTGCGGACTGAGCAGACAGCAACAAAGTTGAATGCTGAACAGTTAGAAATCCTGCGCCAACTCGTCATAGCACAGCCCGATGCGACGTTAAGCGAATTGCGGGAACGACTTTACGAGAAAACAGAGGTCTTAATTGGGGTAGCTACGGTGAATCGGATGGTTCGCTGGAAACTTCACCTCAACCTCAAAAAAAAGTCTCCACCTCACAAAAAAAGGTAGTGATGAAGTCCAACTAGCCCGATTTGAGTACTGGAAACTCTTGAGGGGGATACCCGTCGAAGAGCTGATTTTCTTAGATGAATCGGGAGTTAATCTGTCCTTCATCCGCAAATGTGCCCGCGCCTTGCCTGGCCTTTCAGGCCTATGCTCAAAAGCCCAACCGCAAAGGGAAAAATGTCTCGGTAATTGGTGCAATTAGCTTGAAAGGACTGCTCACCCAATGGAGTGGCTTAGGTTCTATCGATGCTTTGACTTTTGATGCCTTCATCGCCCAAAAGCTCGTACCCAAACTTTGGCCTGGTGCAGTGGTGATCATGGATAACTGCTCAATCCATAAAAGTGATGAACTTGAAGCTTTGCTCATCGCTGCTGGCGCTCATCTCATTTATCTCCCCCCCTATTCTCCCGATTTTTCACCGATTGAGAATTGTTGGTCCAAGATTAAGAACATTCTCCGTCGCATCGGTGCAAGGACATACCCTGATTTACTCCAGGCATTAGATACGGCATTCGCAGAAGTGACAATAGAGAATTTGCTGGGTTGGTTTACTCACTGCTGCTACTGTACCTCACAAGACTGATAACCGCTATATGCTCGCTGTTGAGATCGAATAGAATTCTAAAGATATCTCTCCCAGGAAAGTCAGGTAGATAATAGACATTGTAATTAGCCAAAAGACTGACAAGAGCAAAGCACAATACTACCCCTAGCAGGAATTTGAGGGTTTTGTTGGTAGAAATATATACTTTCAATTTATTCGATGATTGCAAAAGAGCGATCGCATCTTCTGATTTTATAGAATTTGTGGACTCAACTACAGATATGCGATCGCTCTTACCGTTATCTGAACAAGATTGATTTTTTAGGATTTCGCGTCGCTCTGGCAATACAACGTTTGACATGAAGTACTCAATGGTTTGTTGCTTAACAAAACCATGCATTGACAGAACTTCTCCCAACTGCTTACCACTCAACTTTTGTGTCTTGAGTGCTGTATTTAATTCTTCTGGAGTAATCAGTTCAGCTTCAACCAAGTACATTCCAAGCGGTTTAAGCTGAAAACTTTGCGTGTCTATTTTCCTAATCAATTAGGATCTCCTTATTTCCAGTGACTAAGTAATAAATTTTTTGGCTTAGTCATAAAACATTACATTTAGTGATAATACCAGACTTTAAGCTTTTCATAATCTTTGCTTAACTATATTTTGCTCTGGCTGAATTCTTGACTAAAGCAGAACGCGCTCTTACTTCCAAACCTTGTTCCCAGCAAAAAAATGAATCCACCTCTCACTCTCATGTGTAGGTGGATTCATTTAGATGTACAGACATCTAAGTAAGTTGGCGTGAAAAAAAACTAAGTATGTTACGAAACTAAATAGGCTTAAAACCCTCACTAAAGACTAATGACAAAGGACAGCCTTAGCCAGTTAGCTTTACGCCGACCTACTTACAGTGGTTGATTGTATTCCTAGCAGACGGAGTAAGTCGCAAAAAGGCTGCTAGAGTCGCATTGCCAGATAATCTCCCAAGTTAGAGAGTACCTATAAAACAATTTGTCCAGTTAAGGGACAAACTTTTAGACTTCTTGCATAAGTCGGGAAAAGGGGTAAGAGAAAACCCTTTCCCTTTTCCCCAAGAGTGCAAAAATACTTTTGCAAGGGGTTTTTTGGTAGAGACGCGACAATCACTACTAAAAATCCTTAACTGAACCGTATTGACCAATAAAGAGTTAGTAATGAGTGCCAGTTTTGCGATGGTTAATGGCTGTAATAGCATCAGGTTTGAGTAATTTACCCTCGTCCACAGTTGCATATACAACCCAGTGATCGCCACATTCCAGACGTTGATTGACTGAGCATTCCAAATATGCTAAAGCGTCGGTAAGGACAGTACAACCGTTATCTGCAACTGCTGTACTAAAGTTAGCAAATCGATCTTCCCCTGGCGCGAAAGTTTTACGGAAATGCTTCATGTAATCTTGATGGTTGCCTTCAGGTAGAATATTTAAGGCAAACTTACCGCCTGGATACATCAAAGATTCGATCGCTCGTTCTTTAGCGATCGCAACTGTTATTCCAGGTGGGTTGAAGGTGGCTTGAGAAACCCAAGCGCCTAACATTGCGGTAGACACTTCTCCAAGTTTTGCTGTCACCACGCAAACGGAACCAACAATCCGGCCAACAGCCTGTTCTACTGGAGTCGCAGCTTGTTGGGGTACGCGTACCTTTTTAGCTTTTTTCAGTGCTTGGGCAAAGTCTGTACCGAGTTCTTCACAGAATTTGAGAGTGACATCATCAGGTTTAAACTTCACTTTCAGGGTGTCAAAGCCAAAGCGATATCCAGCATCCCGGAGTTTACCTTCGATTAAGTCAAATGCTTCGCCACTCCAGCCGTAGGAACCAAATACCCCGGCGAGTTTGCTGTTGTCACCACTCGATAACACAATCCCTAAAGCAGTGTGAATGGGAGTTGGCGCATGACCACCAATGGTAGGAGAACCGATGATAAAACCCTCTGATTGTGCGAGGTTGATACGAATTTCATCAGGGGTAGCAAATTCGCAGTTAATTGATTTGACTGCAACTCCACCTTTAGTTAGTCCCAGAGCGATCGCTTGTGCTAAAGTCGCCGTATTCCCGTAAGCTGAAGCGTAAAGTAGGGCAACGGAAATTTCGCGATCGTTGTGAGAACGGCTCCACTCTCCGTAAGCTTTGGTAAGTTCGATTAAGCTGGTGCGTACTAAAGGTCCATGACCCACAGCATACATTCTCACCTGCAAATCTGATATTTTCTCCAAAGCTGCTTGCACATGAGGAGTTTGGGGAGCCATTAGGCAGTTAAAGTAGTAACGCTGGTCTTCTTTGAGCGCTTCCCAGTTATCATCAAACACTTCATCACCACAAAGATGAGTTGCAAATAACTTATCTGTGTAGAGAATTTGAGTTTGCTGGTCGTAGGTACAAAGTCCTTCCGGCCAACGCGGACTCGGAGTGGGTAAGAATTTCAAAACATGACCCTTACCCAAATCCAGAGTTTCTTTCCCCCGCATCACCAAGACATTTAAATCTTGCTCTAAAAAAGCAGCACGCAAATTGTTCGCACCAGGAAGAGAACAGACAAAAGTTACCTGTGGTGCCAGTTCTAAAATTGCTTTCAGGGTTGCAACTCGATTGGGACTAAAATGGCCCAGGATTATATAATCCAAACTTTGTAAATCTAAAGTCTGCCGCAATGCCTCTAAATAAATTTCGGTAAAGCTTTCTGGCGGTGGATCGATAAGTACGGTTTTATCAGCTTCAATTAAATAGCAATTGGAGGTAGTGCCTCTTTCAAGTGCGTATTCAATTTCAAACCGCAGACGTGACCAACTACGTGCTCTGATCGCCTTAGTATTTGTAGCAATTGGTAGAACTTGTACGTCGCGTGGCTTGGAATTGGTCATAGCTGTTTTATAGTTGGGGAACAGAGACTGGGGAATGGGGAATGGGGACTGGGGACTGGGGAACAGAGACTGGGGAATGGGGAATGGGGACTGGGGAAGAGTTTTCCCAATCCCCAATACCCAATACCCAATCCCTAATCCCTAGTAGTAATTACCTACTTTGCGATGGCGAACGGCTGTCAATCCATCGTTCTTGGAAACACGACCTTCTTGGACGGTGCAGTATAAAATCCAGTGGTCGCTGCATTCCATACTGGTCTGTATTTCACATTCCATGTATGCCAAAGCATCTGCCAGAATCGGCGAACCGTTTTTCGCGATTTGAGTTTTCACTCCCGCAAAGCGGTCAGCACCGGGATGCAAGCGCTTGAGAAAGTGTTTCTTGAGTTCTTGAAAATTACCTTCTTCTAAAACGTTGAGGACGAAGCGATCGCCTACTTGCATTAAGGAATCAATGGCGCGGTCTTTCGCAACGGCAATTGTGAATCCTAATGGTTGCAAACTCGCTTGCGTTACCCAGGATGCCAGCATTGCACTTGAGACATTATCTTTTTTCGTGGTGACTATATATAGTCCACTACTAATGCGACCCAGCGCCTTTTCCATGTTGACATCAAGGGACTTGATCTGCTTGATGTTGCGATCGCGCACTAGCAATTGTCCGATGTCTTTACCCGCTTCTTCACACAACTGGAATGTTGATGCGCTGGGAGTCTCTTTAATCCGAATAGGTGGGAAAGCTTCTTTGATGCCAGAGTCAAGAAATTGTCTGCGGAGTGTATCAATGGGTTCATCATCCCCACCGTAACATTCAAACAGCCCAAGAAATTGCTTGTTTTTAGCGACAGCTAGCACCGAACTGATACTAGCTTGAGCGGCGGCGGAGGTAGTTGGGGGCATCCCGATAATGATGCCAGCTGCTCTCCCGGCTAGTTCTTGAATTTCTTGGCTTTCAGCAGTACTCAGATCCAGTACTTCTACCCCAACGCCAGTTTTCAAGATACCTTCGGCAATTGCGTGACCAAGACGCTCGCCATATCCATATTCTGAGACAAAAAACAAGCCAACTGTTGTTTCTGCTTTAGCTTGCTTTTGGCTCCAATTTTCGTAGCAGCCTGTTAGAACATCTAAATGGTGGTATAATAACGGGCCGTGACCATTTGCAATAATATTAATCTTTCCAAGATCACCCATCCGCTTCATCGCATTCAACAGCGAACGAGCGTTAGGGCCCATCAAGCAGTCGTAGTAAAATCTAAAGTCAGCTTCGATCGCTTCTAAATCTTCGTCGAAGGTGCGATCGTCACAAAAGTGCATCCCAAAAGCATCACAGGTGTAAAGAATTTGGGTTTTGCGGTCAAAGCTAAAGATTGTATCCGGCCAGTGCAGGTTAGGCGCACTCACGAATTCCATTTCGTGGCCTTTACCGATATCGATGCGATCGCCGGTTTTTACAACCCTCTTCGAGAAAGGATCGTGTACTAAACCTTCCAAAAACTGAAGCGCAACTTTTGAGGCTAAAACGGTGGCTCTAGGAGCTAATTGCAGGACATCTTCTACTAAGCCACTATGGTCTGGCTCTGTGTGACTGACAATTATGTAATCAATTGTCTTAGGATTAACAAGACCTTTTAGAGTCTCTAAATACAGATCGCGAAACTTCTGGTGAGAAGTATCAATCAAAACTGTTTGTTCACCCCTAATTAGATATGAATTGTAGGTTGTGCCGTTTTGCAGCCCGAATTCGATATCAAAGCGATCGCGGTCCCAATCAAGAGAGCGAATCGCCGTTGTGTTAGGGGCAATTTCTACAGTTTGTATAGTTAGCCGATGTTGAACGTTCTCTGCGTGGGCATTGCCTGTCGTAGACATCGCTACCATTATTCGTCTCCGAGCGCAAATTATCAGGTTTTTCTTCTGCCCCCATTCTCTCTATTATTTTTTGTTTAAGTTGTAATGAATATCAGTTTTTGAAAAATTTAACTTGTATCAATTATTGCTGTTTTCTAGCAAGAAATATGACTCAAAAAATCTACTCAATATTAGTTGATTTCGAAAAATATACTTAGTATTTTATTTTGCTATTTAATTTATCTAATTTTATTTTAATTTAAAAATATCATTTTCTTTAAATTATTTGACAATAAAAACTACTATCATACATTTAGTACTATTATCTGAAACTCAGTACAACTCAAAAAGCTTGCTCTTCAATTACCTTTTGACTCTTGACTGGCTGCACAAGAAAGTTGATAAATAAAAGTTGGTTCTTTTGAGAGTGACGTATAAATGATAAAAATATACTAGGCTTTATAAACAAACTCTGTAATTATGGTGCAAAATAATTGTCTTAAGAAGATGGATTACAAGTTAGTTTTTTAATTCCTTATCTTACGAATAAGTAGGAAAAGTAGGAAAAGTAGGAAAAGTCCTAAAAATAGGAAAAGCAACACAAATTTTTCTATCTCCAATAGGTATTGAATATATTTTTGTTTCAAGCAATAATATTGTTATGTTAAATATAAAATTTATGTAAAGTCGAGAAAATAGATATTTTTTGGAGATAGTTAAGAAAAATTTCCAGAGATGAGTTGAATAAAAAGGAAGAAGGCTTCTATGTATATGTTTTTCTGCTTATTTCAATGGAAAATAGCGCAAAAATTATTTTTAAAGTTTCCATAAATCACCGTATTCATAGGAACAATTGAAGAATTTTAATGATACAGTCTTTTATTATCGACTTTAGACATTAATTAGAACAACGCTAACAAATTTTTAAAAAAAGATTGCAACGATTAACTGTGTAAAAGGTTATTAATTATGGGATGCCGATTAAAAGTCTTTCTAACTGAGCAAGAAAAGCTGACTTTAGAAGAGTTAAGAAAAGCCAAACATGTTCCTCAACGCACCAAGGATCGAGCTCAAGTCTTACTGCTAAATAATCGTGGCTTAAAAAATGAGCAAATTGCTAAAGGTTTGAACTGGGCAATTTCAACAGTACGTCAAACCCTTCATCGTTGGGAAAAGATGGGTTTAGTAGGTCTGTGGGATGCTCCTGGCCGAGGTGGAAAACCTCGATATTCAGAATCAGATTTGGTTTATCTAGAAAATTGTTTAGCTCAAGAGTCACAGACTTATAACTCTAAACAATTAGCAAAAAAACTGGCATCTGAACGCCAGGTAAGCTTGAGTGCAGATCGGTTACGACGGATACTTAAACAAAGGGGAAGAAGGTTTGGAACCGCACGTACAAGCGATCGCATATCTTGAACACAACGACAGTAATATTAAAACTAAAACTGAAGAGCTGTTTGTCTGTGAGCCATAACCAGACTTCATTTATGTGGAACGCCCTCCTATTGCATCTCTTTATTATCAGATACTTTTGCGGCCAGGTGCTTTATTGCAGATTAAAGCATCTGGCTTGATACGTAAGATATCTTTAATGGCTAGGATTTTGCCGCAACTTGCAAAGCGGGGATATTGAAACATCCCTTTCAACCTTCATTATGCAGACCCAGAAGATTTTAGCAGCCTGAATAAAGGTTTTTTTAAGGGCAAACTAAGGCAAATCAAACCATAGACTATTAAGTATTAAGTTATATTTCTAGTAATGAGATTTCCACCTATCTAAATATGCTTGTTCTTTTAAACTACTTGTATAAGCTTAATTCAGTTGAATTGAAATATTAAGAACAAGTGGCTGCAACCATTATTAAAAGAGCGTAATGAACTTGTCACTCCCTCTCATAGCATAGAAAAAGGAATTCTTGCAAAATCTCATTCCCAGCAATTTTTACAGATTAGTATCAAGGAATTATTTAAATTTGAAAAAGAAAAAATTCACGCTAGGCTCTGAGAAAATCAATACCCAAGGTTTCATCAGAAAATGTTGAAAGTCCACAAATGCTCAAAATTGCTTGTTCGTATTTTTTATGATTTAATCTAAATTTTCCTTGGAAAACTCGAATAATTTTGGATTTTGGTTTTGAATTGATTCCTTTCTTGACTTAATTCCATCTATTTATTTAATGCCATTAAACTTCAAGTTATATTCAGACAGCGCAAAACAAAATCCACCTTGATATCAAATATCAGGTGGACTTGTTATTTATTCTTAGTGGATCCGAGCAGAGTCGAACTGCTGTCCAAATTGGGTATTGACCCCCCGCTCGTTCACAGGTTTAGCCTTTCTGACCCTCAAGGCGGGAATCGTTCATTATCCCGAACGTAGGATTCTCTGATTTAATCTTAGCCAGCAAGCCAACCAGAGAACGCTTACTAGAGCATCCGTTGGGGTTTGGTCTTCAGTCCTTAACGGAGTCAAACTAAAGACGCTCGAACCTATAAGAGGTGTTTAGGCAGCTACTAGAGCATCCTTACGAGCAAAGTTAACGATGTTATTCGCATTTACTTTTTGTTTGAGCCTTTGATTTTCGAGAGGAGACTCACTCTCGACCTGAATCACAGAGCAGCGTTCGCCAACCTGTCGAAACCGTGACGGACCCATGCGTTTCTATATTTCAATTATAATACGGAATTTGGTAATTCGTAATTCGTAATTTGTAGTTATCAGAGTCAGGATATATGGCTCTAATTACTGGAAATAGCCAATTGCTAATTTTAAACCATTAGCAATTGGCTATTTGCCA
This sequence comes from Nostoc sp. TCL240-02, assembly GCF_013343235.1. Lineage (GTDB taxonomy): Bacteria > Cyanobacteriota > Cyanobacteriia > Cyanobacteriales > Nostocaceae > Nostoc. Next base: position 7,194,827 of record NZ_CP040094.1, read on the forward strand.
CGATCCACAACAAGTATTTTTCTAAGTTAGTGCTTCAGCACCACCTACAACCTCAAGGAGTTCTTGGGTAATTGCAGCTTGTCGGGCTTTGTTGTAAGACAATGTGAGGGTATTTATCAATTCACCCGCATTTTCACTGGCATTACTCATAGCTGTCATCCGCGCTGCTAGTTCACTAGCCGCAGATTCTTGCAGCGCCCGCAATAGCTGGTTACTCAGATACAGGGGCAACAGAGAATCGAGGATCTGTACTGGATCTTGCTCAAAAATCATGTCAGGAGCCAACGCGCGGACTTGGCTAGCCACTTTCTCCCGTTCTACTTCAAATTTACCGCCACGGGTTGTCAAGCGGAAGATTTCGTCATCACCCGCTTCTAGTCCTTGCGGATCGAGGGGCAGTAAGGTTTGGATTACAGGACGGGAGCTAACCAAGGAAAGAAATCTGGTGTAGATTAATTCGATGCGGTCTACTTCTTCCGAAAGGAATAAAGAAAGTAGTTGATCGGCAATCTGATTGGCTTCGGCTGCGGTGGGGATTTGTTCTAAGCCGCTATAGGTGGCATCAATGGGCTGATCGCGGCGCTGAAAGTACTGTGTAGCTTTGCGCCCGACGAGTACAAATTGATAGTTTAAACCTTCTGCCTTGATTTCTTTTGCGCGGTTTTCTGCACGACGGATAACGTTATTATTGTAGCCGCCGCATAAACCGCGATCGCCTGAAATAACCAACAACCCGACTGATTTAACTTGGCGTTTTTTCAGCAGTGGTAGGTTTGCTTCTTCAAAACGCAAACGGCTTTGCAAACCATATAATACTTGTGCCAAGCGATCGGCAAAGGGGCGAGTTGCTAGTACTTGTTCTTGCGCCCGACGCACTCTAGCCGCAGCTACGAGACGCATGGCTTCTGTGATTTTTTTGGTGTTTTTGACCGACTGGATGCGATCGCGTATTGCTTTTAGATTGGCCATAACTTTAAGTTCTGAGTCCTGAGTTCTGAGTTCTGAGTTCTGAGTTCTGAGTTCTGAGTTTGAAATTTTGAGTTTTGAATGAAAAACTTTCTTAAACTCAACACTTATAGCTACTCAGCACTCGGCACTCAGCACTCAGCACTGTAATTACGCTGCTGCTTTGAAAGTCTTCTTGTATTCGGTAAGTGCTTCTTTCAAGGCAGCTTCTTCTGCATCACCTAGTGCTTTGGAGGCTCTTACTCCTTCGGCATACTGGGTTTTACCAGTCTTTAAGTACTCCCGCAGACCTTGGGTAAAGGTGGTGACTTTATCTACAGGCACATCATCCAAGTAACCATTGATACCAGCGTAAAGAATTGCTACTTGCTCGTATACCGAGAGTGGCGAATTTTGTGGTTGCTTGAGGAGTTCGCGTAACCGTTGACCACGTGCCAACTGGTCTTGAGTGGCTTTATCTAAGTCAGAAGCAAATTGAGCGAAAGCTTGCAGATCGTCAAATTGGGCTAGTTCCAATTTAATCTTACCGGCAACTTTTTTCATTGCCTTGGTTTGAGCCGCAGAACCCACGCGGGATACTGAAATACCAGGGTTTACTGCCGGACGGATACCAGCGTTAAATAAGTCAGAAGACAGGAATATCTGACCATCGGTAATGGAAATTACGTTTGTGGGGATGTATGCTGAAACGTCGCCAGCTTGGGTTTCGATGATTGGTAGGGCGGTCATGCTGCCTTTACCTAATTCGTCACTTAGCTTTGCGGCTCTTTCTAACAAACGAGAGTGAATGTAGAATACATCTCCAGGGTAAGCTTCGCGTCCGGGTGGACGACGTAGCAACAGGGACATTTGGCGATAAGCTTGGGCTTGCTTGGAAAGGTCATCGTAAATTACCAGGGTAGCTTTGCCTTTGTACATAAAGTACTCAGCAATAGTTGCGCCTGTATAAGGAGCTAGGTATTGTAGGGTTGCTGGTTCACTGGCGCTAGCGGTGACGACGACGGTGTAATCCATCGCGCCTTTTTCTTGCAATGTCTGCACCACGTTAGCGACGGTGGAGGCTTTTTGACCGATCGCAACGTATACACAAACTACATCTTCTTCTTTTTGGTTGATGATGGTGTCGATTGCGATCGCAGTTTTACCGGTTTGGCGATCGCCAATAATCAATTCCCGTTGACCACGACCGATGGGAATCATTGAGTCAATAGCTGTGATACCCGTTTGCATAGGTTCGTGTACAGATCGACGGGCAATGATACCGGGTGCTGGAGATTCAATCAAACGGCTGTCTGAGGATTTGATGTCTCCTTTACCATCAATGGGACGACCCAAAGCGTCTACAACTCGTCCAATTAAGGCTTCTCCGACTGGAATTTGAGCAATTCTACCAGTGGCGGTTACAGAACTACCTTCTTGAATTTCCAGCCCTTCACCCATCAACACCGCGCCCACGTTGTCTTCTTCTAAGTTTTGGGCGATGCCAATTGTGCCATCTTCAAATTCTAAGAGTTCCCCAGCCATAGCCTTTTCCAGACCATAGATCCGGGCAATACCGTCACCTACTTGTAGGACGGTACCAACGTTAGCAACTTTGACCTCTTGATCGTATTGCTCGATTTGTTGTTGGATAATGCTGCTAATTTCGTCAGGTCTAATTGATATGCTCATGTGTCTATCTTGTTTGCTTTCGAGACGGAAGTAAAAGGGACTAGGGATTAGGGACTGGGGATTAGGGATTAGGGATGGAAAGAATTTATGACTATAATCTTTTTCCTAGTCCCCAGTACCCAGCCTCCAGTCCCCAGTCCCAATTTTTTAGCTATTAGTTAAGCGCAATGAAAGGCGACGCAGCTGACCCCGGATACTGGCATCAATTACCTGCGAACCTACTTTAATGATCACACCACCAATTAACTCACTGTCTACCTTGGTTTCTAGTTCTACCTGGCGAGCATTAGTTATAGCAATCACTTTTTCTGTAATTGCCTGCTGTTGAGCTTCTGTGAGGGGAACGGCTGAAATCACTTCCGCTAATACGGTTTGATTCAGCTGCCGCAACAGCGCCAGATATTGTTGAAAAATCGATTCCAAGAATGCAATGCGGCGTTTGTCTACTAGCACTAACAAAAAGTTACGTAAGTAGGGGTTAGCGCTTTCACCGAGTATTTGTTTGATGAGAGCTTTTTTGTTCTCAGACTGAATAAACGGGTTGCTGAAGAAGTTATGTAGCTGTTTGTCTGCCCTTAGCAGTCCCAGAAAAGTCCGCGCATCTCCCCCGAACTCTTCTGTCAAATTTTTCGATTGCGCTATTGACAAAAGCGCCTGTGCATAAGGCTGGGCGACTTCGGCTGCGGCTATTTGACTTGTCATACATTGCCTCCCAGTTGTGCGATGCTGCGGTCAATTAAACTTTGTTGAGCATCGTCGGCAATCCCACCTTTAAGCTGTGATTCGACTTTCTGCAATGCTAGTGTAGCAACTCGTTGCCGTAATTGAGCGATCGCTCGCTCGGTTTCGGTGTTTAAATCTGCTGCTGCTGTTTGTTTCAAGCGTTCTACGTCTTGCGCTGCCTTTGCTAACAAGGCTTCTTTCGATTTTTGCGCGTTTTCTACGGCTGATTGGCGGATACGTTCTGCTTCTGCCTGAGATTGCTTTAACTGCTCTTGCGCTTGGGAAAGGGCAGTCTTTGCCTCTTTTAAGCGCCCTTCTGCTTCCTGAATTGCGGTGGCAATATTAGATTGTCGCTCGTTCAGGATATTGCTTAAAACTTTACGTCCGAAGTAGAATAAGATGCCAACCAGAATCGCAAGATTAATCAGATTGGTTTCAAAAATGTCTAGGTTTAGACCGAAACCACCTTCTGCTGCGCCTTCTGCCAATTCAGAGTGAACAGCGTTCGCTTCTGCGGCAAGTAATAAGAATGTCCCCATGATACCCATTTACAAGTGCGCTGCTCGCTTGCTAATACGTTGTATTTTCCCGTCAGGAAATTAAGTATCTTTCCTCAGAAGGGAAAAAGTGCCTTTTTTTGACACTTAATTAAGCGCTCTGGACTAGGGGCCAGTTGCGCGTATGCTTTACACAGAACCAATCTCGTTAGTTTATCTAACTGGAGTTGGCCCCAATAGTTTTTCTAGAATCTGCCGGCTTAAAGCATCAACTTGTTGCTCTAAGGTGTTAAAAGCTTGTTGCTTTTGTTGTTCGATTTCAACAGAAGCTTGTTCTCGTTGAGACTGAGCTTCCTTTTGGGCTTCAGCGATTTTTTCGGCAGTAATTTTCTTAGCTTCAAGTTGAGCGGCTTCTACAGTAGCTTGCGATTGTCTGCGAGCGTCTGCGAGTTGCTGCTCATATTCGGTAGCCAAGCGCTCGGCTTTAGCCAAGCTCTCCCGCGCCTCAAGGGTATTCGTTCGGATATAATTATCGCGATCGTCTAGTACCTTGGTCAGTGGCTTATAGAAAATTGCATTCAATAAAGCTGCTAGTAGCAGGAATTGCAATGCCATGAAGGGCAAGGTAGCATCGAAATCAAACATTTGTCTCCTCTTTGGCTGGAGTAGCAGTTTTCATGGCTAGCAACGTCATCCAACCTTTCATATTTTAGAGACCCATAGCCAACAAGGGTCAACTGAACATTAGAAATATTACGATACCCAAAATATTTTGATTGTAGAGGCGTGATGGTTCACGTCTCCACACTTACAAAATTTTCAGGTATTAACCGAAAGGATTAGCAAACAGCAATACCAGGGCAATTACTAGACCATAGATAGTCAAGGATTCCATGAATGCCAAGGTTAATAGCAGAGTACCGCGAATTTTTCCTTCTGCTTCAGGTTGACGAGCAATACCTTCTACTGCTTGTCCAGCAGCGTTACCTTGACCAATACCAGGGCCAATTGCAGCTAAACCAATCGCTAAAGCAGCAGCGAGAACTGAAGCAGCCTGAACTAATGGATCCATGTTGATTTTCCTTGCTTTGATTACAAAACTAACAAAAGTACGTTAACGATTAGAAACGTGGTTTTCACGCTGCACATGAGTTCTTTTGATCGCGCTTTGCGATGTTTTGAGCGAATATGCTCTTGGAACTGTGCTATCAACTGAGAAGTTTAATGCTCCTCATGTTCTTCTCCACCATGCCCTTCCATTGCCTCATGAATGTATGCTCCGGCTAGGGTGGCGAAAACCAGGGCTTGAATGGCACTGGTAAATAAACCCAAGGCCATTACAGGCAGAGGTACAAATAGAGGAACTAGCAGCACCAAAACCGCGACTACCAATTCATCCGCCAAAATATTACCAAATAGACGGAAGCTTAGGGAGAGTGGCTTGGTGAAATCTTCAAGAATTGCGATCGGCAACAAAACGGGTGTTGGCTCTATATATTTCTTAAAGTAGCCTAAACCCCGTTTGCTAAAACCCGCGTAAAAGTACGCTAAAGATGTTAACAATGCCAATGCAACAGTCGTATTGATGTCATTGGTGGGGGCAGCCAATTCGCCTGAAGGTAGCTTGATGAGCTTCCAGGGAATTAGCGCACCTGACCAGTTCGATACGAAAATAAACAAGAACAGTGTGCCAATAAATGGCACCCAAGGGCGGTACTCTTTCTCACCAAGTTGGTTTTTGGCCAAATCACGAATAAATTCTAGGGCGTATTCCATCAAATTCTGGATGCCCTTGGGAATTCTTTGTGCGTTGCGAGTAGCAGCTATTGAAGCCACTACTAAAATGCTAATCACAAACCATGAGGTGAGAAAAACTTGCCCATGAATTTTAAGATTGCCCAACTGCCAATAGAAATGATGACCTACTTCTAATTCGGCGAGGGGAAAAGAATTAAAGGCGTTTAAGACACTAAGCATTTGCATTCTTCAAGCTTTTTCCCCAACGAGCGAGGATGGGATTACTATCTTTGTGAGCCTGAACTTTTTAAGAATCAGGAATGAACGCAATTTGCACCATATAGACGAGGAGCGTGGCTTTGTAAGTTAGAAATCCCAAAAATATGGGCAAAATCTGTAGCTCACGCCATTGAGTTGCTACGATCATGACTCCAATAAATAGAGCAAAACGAGTTTTGCTCAAACTGGTTTTTTCACTACCAAGTTGCTCAACATCTCTAGCCAACATTTTTAAGTAAACCACACCTGTACACGCCCCAATTAAATAATTTAGGGCAATGTTTAAGGAATAAAAAATCCACACAGAGATAAAAATAACCCCCGTCAAGACAAGCGTGATTACCAACAATCGCTGGAAGAGTTCATGAAACTCTTGCATAGAGTTACCTGATTCTGTGTCTCCAGAACCAGTTTTAGCATCTTGTTGCGTTGTCGGAGTGGGCGCAATTGATTCGTCTGACAAGCTCACGAGACTTGAAACCAGTACAGCTAAATTATGATGACTGCACATTCAGTCAGCTGAATCATATCACGATCCGGTAACAATACTTTAGGAAAAAACAATTAACTTCTTGTCAACCTTAGACAGTCAGTAAAATTGCGCTCCCCGAAGTAAGAGAGTGGCTGATGATGTAAGAGAGTGTGCGGATGAATAATCAATAATCGCTGCCGGAAAATTCAAATTTTCTTCCAATTACAGCTTTTTTGAGTGGATTATCCTCCTCCAAAGTCGTTACATAACATCTTGGTGTTTGAATTAAGTCGGTGTCAATAAAATCAACTGGTGCTTGAGGAGTGTATGGACGTACCGCAAATCAGAAATTGTAGAGTAGCGGCTTGTCATTAAAGATCGCACCACTGCTAAATTCCAGAAAACTCCAACTTTTAGGATGTGCAATACCCTGTTTATTGGGTACTTTCCTAATTTACATTAATTTACCAAAAGTGGTGATGGGCGATCGCTTATCACCATGAGTATAAATTGCTTTTGTTAAGCCAGTAACAGAGTGCAGTTTAATTAAGCTGGTGTTAATAAAATCAGTTGCTGCTGAAGAAGCATTCTTACTCCATCTAATCCCAGTTGCCCACCTGCCAAAATTTCTGCCACTGTAGAATTAGCATCACATTTTTGCATAAATTCAAACTCTGGTACAGATAAATTAACAATCTGGTAATTGTAATTAAAGAAGCATTGACTAGGAAATCCTTCAAGACAAGGATTAAGTTCGGGAATTGCTGCCAATAAAGCATTATCGTCTGACCAATCAGCTTTGGTCAAGGGAGGACGACCGAGGAAAAACTCGTAATGAGTTACTTCTGGATCTAGTAATTCTATCAGGCGATAAAGCTGGCGATCACTTAATCCTTTTGCCCGTTCTACTAACTCTGGTGCTTTGCCCAAAAGCCTCTCCAAATCCCAGAAACTCGGATTTGAGAAACCAATAAACTCCAATCCCGAAGCATCAATTAATTCAAACAGCGTCTCAATGTTGTAGTCAATTTCTTGGGGATGAACGTACATATCAGCAAAGTGTTCATCCTTGTGATTTTCTAATGACCAACGCTGCTTTTCGTATTTGACAATTCGGTTATTTTCTGGTAAGGAAGCGAATATTTTTCGCCCGACTTCGACACCATCGCGGTAGTCGCCTTTTTTGTCACCTTGAAGAAGTGCGATCGCTTTTTGCATGAGTTGAATTTCCCAGCGTCCCAATTCCCCATACACAAAAATGTGCATCAAGCCGCCTGGGGCTAACTTCTTCGCCAAAGCTTGAATACCACGAATTGGATCAAGGGTATGATGCAAAACGCCAACACAGTTAATTAAATCAAACTCACCTGGTAACTGTTCCACATCAAACAAGCTGAGGTGATGAAACTCAACGCGGGTAGCCCCTGAACGCTGACAACGTTCTTTTGCTACATCTAAAGCACCAGTACTGAGATCAATTCCCACAACAGAAGCCTGGGGGTTGAGGTGAACCAAGTACTCTGTACTTACACCAGTACCGCAACCTGCATCTAAAATCCGAATATCTTGCCTTTGGGGTTTTTGACCTGTGCAGAAATTATGAGCGGCTAGCCAATTCCAGCGCCAGTTATAGCCTGGAGGTGGTTCATCCAACAAAGCTTCCGGCGGAAAGGGATATGTATTGTAGAGTTTGGCAACAGCAGCACTAACAGTTTGAGAATCGGACATGATGAGGAATAACGCAGCATTTCTGAGTTTAGCGGATAGTGGCTGATTAGAGCAAAGATTACTATTGCTTACTTTCTGCTATTTATCCAACAGCAAAGTCAGTAAATTGGCGTTTATAAGGAGCGTAAAATCCTAATACAATATCTTCTTTAGGTACACCAGCAGCAACTAATTCGTTAGCGATACCGATTTCTGTACCATCTCTTTGTATCCAAATTTTTTGTCTTTGATATCAACGTGAATGATAACTCCATAAATTCTTCGTTGTTCTTTCCAGCCAATATTTAAGACTTGATAATGATGGCGTTCTGCGTCAAACAATAATTGAATTTCTGTGCCATTAGCTACGTCGTTAGCAAAATGGTTACTTAAAATCTCTTGAATAATTTGAAAGTAATTTTTTCCTTCCATAAAACAATGTCCTGACTTAAGGAATTAAATATTAAAAGTTTAAGAGTTTGACAACAGCAGCACTAACGGTTTGGGAGTCTGACATTTCAAAAGCAATATTACAGCAATTCTGAGTTTAGCGAATGCGGAACACTTCAGGTATACAGATAATTGCGATCGCCATCAACCCATATATTTTAGGTAGGGAAGTTGTTTCAGTAAAAGCACTAGTGTTTAAGTATCTCTTAGCTTGTTTAAACCAGATAAAGGTGAGTTTATCAATGAAACAACTTTTATCACCTCAACACATGCAGTGAAAGAAATGCAGGTAGAGGTTATCTGCGAAAAACAAGAGTTTATTTGTGCTTCCACTGATGGACTGGAAAAAGTAGCAATTCGCTTGAGCGACTGGAAACCTTTCTCACCTTTCTTTAAACCTTTGGAGGAATATTTACACGAAACTGTTAATCCAAAGGAAGATAAATATCTGACGGAATTCCTTAACTCTGAGCGGCTAAATTCTCGCACTGACGATGATAAAACTTTACTTTTGTGCTTGTTTGATAGAGAGTAAAATTCGATGACAGTTCTCACCTGTGCTAGTACGGGAAAATCAATTACTCCATTCACATTTCTGGCTATGTTTTGGGTGACATCAAGCAGCAAAATATTCTTGTTAACGATCGTGCCTTACCTTCAATTATTGATACTGATTCTTTTCAGGTTCGGAATCCGGTAAATGGCAAGATTTATCGCTGTCCAGTTGGTTCACCAGACTATACACCACCGGAACTGATTGATAAAGATTTTTCTAATGATTTACAACCAATCAGAGTTTGATTTACGCTGTGAGTGGGGCGCACAAGGAGTTGCTCAACTTGCTCCCATAAGTGATGTAGTTGTGATAGTTGATATTCTCTCTTTTTCCACGTGCGTGGAAATTGCCACCAACAAAGGCGCAATCATTTTTCCCTACGCATATAAAGATGAATCAGCCATAGATTACGCCAAGTCAGTGCAAGCAGAGTTAGCAAGTCAGAGACAACGTTGGACTACAACTGGATATTCCCTTTCGCCAAAATCGGTGGCTGAAATTCTTGCTGGAACTAGACTAGTTTTACCCTCACCTAATGGTTCTTTTCTAACCTTACATACAGGAAATACACCAACTTTGGCTGGTTGCTTACGAAATTGCCAAGCTGTAGCGGAGTTTGCTCAAAAGTATGGCGATAAAATCGCTGTGATTCCTGCTGGTGAGAGGTGGAAAGAAGATGGTAGCCTAGGTCCTGCATTTGAAGATTTAATCGGTGCTGGGGCAATTCTCAGTTATTTACATGGCAGTTTATCACCAGAGGCAGAAGTTGCTGTGGCAACATTTCAAGCTTTTCAGCAAGATTTACTGGGGTACTTGAAAAAATGCAGTTCGGGTAAAGAGTTGATTGAAAAAGGTTTTGAGTCAGATGTTGAACTGTCTGCCGCCTACAATGTTAGTGATTGCGTACCTTGGTTTACTGATAATGCTTATGTAAATTCCAGGCTACACAAGTAATTAAAGGTCGCACTGATTAGTTTGGCAATATTTGGCATTATCTATAAACTCTTGCAACTTATTTAAGGAAATTATCTGAAATGATGTCCCATCCTGCACCGCTGCAGTGATGTAAGCAAACTTTTGACCGCGATAATACTGATCACGTCCAATTTTCGTAACATACCTAGACTTCTGGAAGTCATTAGAAATATTAGAATTATAAATATTTTGTAACAGTTTCACTGCTTTGGTATTTTTTGTGGTGAATTTGATGCTTGAGTCACCACTTACAGTTATTCCTTCTTTTGTCACTGTCCCATTTTGAGAAGTGACATCAGCATAAAAGTATAAATTTCCTTTTGTACCATCATAGCCGTGGGCTTCGCTGTTGTATCTCAAAGTTGGTAGTAGAGGTCTGGTCTTTGCCCACTTAACAACGGTGCTAATGTTTTGCTCTGGAAGCGCATTTGCAGGAGCAACGGCTAAAATAACTGCGATCGCAGACAGGGTAGTTTTGAATAAAAAGTTAAATTTAGAACTTTTATACATAGTATTTTCCCGCTAAAGAATACTGATAGCTAAAACTAAAAAACACCGCAATTTGAGAATTATTTCCAGGGCGGCGTTATTTCTCAATACTTAGTTATCAGTAGCAAAAACAACTTAACATCGACTAATGACTACTGTCCACCGATCGTTACTGAAGGGAATTCGATTTTAATTAAGATTTTGTAAGAGTTGGAATAATCGTAAAATAGATACTGCCACAAACATCAAAATAGAGGTTTCGGCATCAGTAGACCATGCCTAGCGTATTTCTAAGTTACAAAACTTAGATTTGATCTCAGCCAAACAAGAGTATGTACTCTTGAGACTGGATGTATCTAAGCTACAGGTTCTACACACTTCTTAATAAACCAGCCTTGAGAACGCAAAACGTTCTAATCTAAAAGCTAACTGGGTTAATTTACTGGCAGTTTTGCAGGCAATACTCTCAAGCTGATGAAGCACAGAGACACCGATGTGTCAAGCCTCAAAGCGATCAGATTTAACATATATAACGATTATGATGGGAGTTTTACAAAGCCGATGAGTGTTAAGGCGAGTGGTGGAAGCTCAGTTGCGCGTCCGCAACTATATCAAACCCTAGCTGTAGCGACAATTACCCAAGCCGAGCAGCAAGACCGCTTTTTGGGAAGTGGTGAACTCAATGAACTGGCAAGCTATTTTGCATCTGGTGCAAAGCGGTTAGAAATTTCCCAGACGCTTACGGATAATGCCGAGATTATTGTGTCTCGAGCTGCCAACCGGATTTTTGTTGGTGGTTCGCCAATGGCTTTTTTAGAAAAGCCCAGAGAAGCAGAACTAGTAACTGCTGGTGGTGGTGCTAATGTTCAGCAAGGTATGCAACTAGGAACTGTAACCTACGTTGAAAGTCGTGGTGGATTCCTAGAAAATTTACGATCGATATTTAACTCATCTCCCAGTGGTCCAGTACCCGCAGGTTTCAGACCAATTAACATTGCTCGATATGGCCCAAGCAACATGGCCAAGAGCTTGCGGGATTTATCCTGGTTCTTGCGCTACGCTACTTATGCGATCGTTGCTGGCGACCCCAACATCATAGCGGTGAACACACGGGGTTTGCGGGAAATAATTGAAAATGCCTGCTCTGGTGAAGCAACGCTGGTAGCTTTACAAGAAATCAAAGCCGGATCGCTTTCCTTTTTCCGCAAGGATGCTGAGGCTACAGAAATTGTGTCTCAGTACATGGATGTTTTGTTAACAGAATTCAAAGCAGCCACACCTTCAAATAAAGTCCGTCAACGTCCCTCTAGCGACCAGCAAGGGTTGCAACTGCCGCAAATTTATTTTAATGCAGCAGAACGCCGTCCCAAGTTTGTGATGAAAACTGGGTTGTCAGCTAGCGAAAAAAATGAGGTGGTCAAAGCAGCTTATCGGCAAATCTTTGAGCGCGATATTACCCGTGCTTATAGCTTGTCGATATCCGATCTAGAATCCAAGGTGAAAAATGGCGACATCTCCATGAAGGAGTTTGTTCGTCGTCTAGCTAAATCTCCCCTTTACCAAAAACAGTTTTACCAGCCTTTTATTAACAGCCGAGTCGTCGAACTTGCTTTCCGCCACATTTTAGGACGGGGTCCAAGTAGCCGGGAAGAAGTGCAAAAATACTTCTCGATTATTTCTAATGGTGGTCTGCCAGCCCTGGTAGATGCCTTAGTAGATTCTGCTGAATACGGCGACTATTTTGGTGAAGAAACAGTACCTTACCTCCGGGGTCTTGGTCAAGAAGCACAAGAATGCCGTAACTGGGGGCCGCAGCAAGACCTGTTTAACTACAGTGCGCCTTTCCGCAAAATACCTCAGTTTATTACCACATTTGCTGCTTACGAACAGCCACTACCAGACCAACATCCTTACGGTTCTGGTAATGACCCCTTGGAAATTCAGTTTGGCGCAATTTTCCCGAAAGAAACTCGCAACCCCAGCACCCGTCCAGCTCCTTTTGGCAAGGATACCAAACGCATCCTGATTCACCAAGGGGCAGGGATTAATAACCAAAATAGTAATCCTAACGCGCGGGGTGAAGTTCCTGGTACTCTCGGACCCAAGGTGTTCAAGTTAGACCAACTGCCTGGTACTAGAGGTAAAAAGGCTGCCAAAAATTCTAGCGTCAGATTCTCTGAAAGCTCAACACAAGCTGTCATTAAAGCTGCTTACCTGCAAGTTTTCGGTCGCGATCTTTACGAAGGTCAGCGCCCTAAGGTATTGGAAATCAAGCTGGAAAACGGCGACATCTCTGTACGGGAGTTTATCCGTGCTTTGGCTAAGTCGGATGTATTCCGCAATCTGTACTGGTCATCGCTCTATGTTTGTAAAGCGATCGAGTATATTCACCGCCGCTTGTTGGGTCGTCCGACTTATGGTCGTCAAGAAATCAACAAGTACTTTGATATTGCTTCTAAACAGGGCTTTTACGCCGTCGTTGATGCCATCATTAACAGTGTAGAATACAGCGAAGCATTTGGTGAAGATACAATTCCTTACGAACGGTATCTGACTCCCGGTGGTGTATCAGGGCGGCAATTGCGCGTTGGTAGCATTCGTGAAGATGTTGCTGCAAAAGTTCAGAAGGAAGTAACGCCAAGCTTTGTGACATTGGGTACAGTCACAGAAAAACGGTCAGAACCAGATATTCAGTTCCGTATTAACCAAGGTGTTAGCAAGCAACGCGAACAAACCAAAATCTTCAAACTGGTTTCCAATACCGGTGATAAAGTTGCAGTAAAAACCTTGATTAGCGCTGCCTATCGTCAGATTTTTGAGCGCGATATTGCACCCTACATCGCTAAAAATGAATTTACGGCGTGGGAAAGCAAGCTGGGGAACGGCGAAATCAGCGTGAAGGAATTTATTGAAGGTTTGGGTTACTCTAACCTCTACCTGAAAGAATTCTACACACCCTACCCCAACACCAAAGTGATTGAGTTGGGAACCAAACACTTCTTAGGACGTGCTCCATTAGACCAAGCAGAAATCCGCAAGTATAACCAAATTTTGGCTACTCAAGGGATTCGTGCCTTTATTGGTGCTTTGGTAGATAGTGTGGAATATAACCAGGTATTTGGTGAAGATACGGTTCCTTACCGTCGCTTCCCAACCCTACCTGCGGCAAACTTCCCGAATACCGAGAAGCTGTACAACCAGCTGACCAAGCAAAATGATGACGTAGTTGTGCCTAGCTTTAAACCCGTGCAAGCACGTGTAGGAGTTAGTAACGACACGCCACTTTTGACGCAGGCGATCGCAGATATAGCAACCCAAACTAACGGTATCAACAAAAGCAAGCCCGCTTTTGCTGAACTGGGTCGTTCCTACAACGATGGTAGCGGACAACCCGTAGAAGTGAGTGTGCGTAAACATGCACGCATTTACCGTCTAACAGAAAGCGCAAACCAAGCCGAAACACAACAGGTAATCAACGCCATTTACTGTCAGGTATTGGATGTATTTAGCGGTGAAGTGCCTGATAATTTCCGCCGTACTGAACTAGACAGCAAACTCCAGCATGGTGAAATTTCCGTGCGGGAGTTTGTCTGTGAACTAGCGAGTTCCGAAATCTATCGTCAGCGCTTCTTGTCACCTTATCCTCATGCCAAGGTCATTGAGTTCCTCTTCCGTCACCTGTTGGGGCGTACACCCGCAGATCAGGAAGAAATTCGCCAGTGCAACCAACTGCTAACTGATAGTGGTTTATCGGCTGCTGTAAAAGCAATAGTCGAAAGCCCAGAATATAGCCGCTACTTTGGTGAAGATGTTGTGCCTTACAACCGCTTCTCAATAGGGAATAGGGAATAGGGAATAGGGAATAGGGAATAGGGAATAGGGAATAGGGAATAGGGAATAGGGAATAGGGAATAGGGAATAGGGAATAGGGAATAGGGAATAGGGAATAGGGTGCAGATTATTCACTGTGCCCTGTGCCCTTCCACCTTCGTAACCTTTCGTAATATTGCTCTCAGATTACAGCTAAAACAGGAAATTCTGAAAGACAATATTACAAAGTGTTAAGAGCAGTCATAAATGCTCAACAGAATGCCGGAAAATGTTTTGCGGAAGGTAACTGAGTTTAAAAGCTTGTGTACTTGTGTTGACTCAAGAAAACTCGTAATTAATTAGCCGTAGCAGTTATCAAACTGTTGTGTCTAAAAGAACGAGAGAACAAACTCAGTAAACCAAATTTAGAGTCTCACCAGTTTAATCAAATCCTGGTTTCATTTGTATTGGAGGAATCCATTAATGAGTATCGTCACGAAAGCTATCGTGAATGCTGATGCAGAAGCTCGCTACCTCAGCCCTGGTGAATTGGATCGGATCAAATCCTTTGTTGCCAGTGGTGAACGCCGCGTGCGGATTGCTCAAATTTTGACAGAAAATCGTGAGCGGCTGGTTAAGCAAGCTGGCGATCAATTGTTCCAAAAGCGTCCTGATGTTGTGTCTCCTGGTGGTAACGCT
Source organism: Nostoc sp. TCL240-02 (assembly GCF_013343235.1). Lineage (GTDB taxonomy): Bacteria > Cyanobacteriota > Cyanobacteriia > Cyanobacteriales > Nostocaceae > Nostoc. The sequence continues at coordinate 7,209,858 of NZ_CP040094.1, forward strand.
TACGGTCAAGAATTGACTGCTACTTGCCTGCGTGACCTAGATTACTACCTCCGCCTCGTTACCTACGGTATCGTTGCTGGTGATGTTACACCGATTGAAGAAATTGGTGTTATCGGTGCCCGTGAACTGTACAAGTCCTTGGGAACCCCTATTGATGGTGTTGCTGAAGGTATCCGTGGCCTGAAGAATGTAGCTACTACATTGCTGTCTGGTGATGATGCTTCTGAAGCTGGTACCTACTTCGACTACCTAGTTGGTGCCCTGCTATAGGGTGATGCTGTTTCCCTGCCGAAACAGAAGTATTGCAATACGGTTGGAAATAAGGAATTAACAACATGGCTCAAGACGCAATTACCGCTGTCATTAACTCCGCAGATGTTCAAGGTAAATACTTAGACAACTCTGCTTTAGAAAAACTAAAAGGCTACTTCGCTACTGGCGAACTGCGGGTACGTGCTGCTAGCACCATCAGCGCTAACGCTGCTGCGATCGTCAAAGAAGCTGTAGCAAAATCTTTGCTATACTCTGACATCACCCGTCCCGGCGGCAACATGTACACAACCCGCCGTTATGCTGCTTGCATCCGCGATTTGGACTATTACCTCCGCTATGCCACCTACGCGATGTTAGCTGGCGATCCTTCCATTTTGGATGAGCGTGTATTAAATGGCTTGAAGGAAACCTACAACTCTTTAGGAGTTCCTGTTGGTGCTACCGTCCAAGCTATCCAATCCATCAAGGAAGTAACCGCTAGCTTGGTTGGTTCTGATGCTGGTAAGGAAATGGGCGTTTACTTAGACTATATCTCTTCTGGCTTAAGCTAAGAGCTAGTTTGCGCTTAAGAATTTAGGTGCGGCTTTATTAAGGTCTGGAAATCAACCGTGAGTGCTAGAACGTTATATTGCTTATCTTGGTAAATTATCAGTGATGAGTGTTGGTGGTCTAGTATTGATGTTTGATTTCCAGCCTTGGAATCATTAAAAGATTTGCACTCAAGATTTTGAGATAAAAAAAGTTTTCACAAAGTTTACAGGAGATTTTCAAAATATGTCCCGTTTGTTTAAAATTACTGCTCTAGTTCCCAGCCAAACCAGAATTCGTACCCAACGCGAACTGCAAAATACTTACTTTACTAAACTAGTTCCTTATGAGAACTGGTTCCGCGAACAGCAACGCATTCAAAAAGCAGGCGGCAAAATTATCAAAGTAGAACTGGCAACTGGTAAGCAAGGCGCTAATACTGGCTTGTCGTAATTTTGTAAATAGAATATTATTTTAGGGAATTGGTAAGAGGTTGAAAAAGACCTCTTTTTTGTTGAGAATTGATAGTATAAAAAATCTGTTAATTACAGCAATTTTCGATTAAGCCCGCCACAAAAATGAATCGCAAAATAAAGCCCAGTATTGGTTTTGGTACTTTTATTTGTGGCACGTTTAAGTAGGTGGGCGGGGAAAAACCAAAATATGTAAGAATAAGTAAATATGGAGAAAATATTAAAGCAGGTATAAAATGTGGGAGCGCGTCTAAGAGTATTTCTGACCCGTGAAGAAGATCGAACCTTATTTGAGTTGAGGGCAGCAACAACGGTGTCGCAGAAAGTAAAAGATCGAGCCTTAGTAGTCAGATTAAATTCTCAAGGATGGTATATCGAAAAAATAGCAGCCCATTTTAATTGGACAGACCAAACAGTAAGGGAAACGCTTCATAAGTGGGAAAAAAAAGGTTTAGGAGGACTATGGGATGCTCCGGGTAGAGTCGGAATAACAAAGTGGAAAGAAGAGGATATTGTTTATTTAGAAGAATGCCTTAAAGCCGAGCCACGCACATACCACGCACATATAATAGTCGGCAATTAGCAAAAAAGCTGGAGAACGAAAGAAATATTAAGTTGAGTCCCGACAGAATTAGAAGGGTACTCAAAAAAAGGGGATTAACTGGAAAAGAGCCAGAATTAGTCACAGAAAAAAGCAAGATCCTGTAATACGAAAGCTCAAACAGGCAGACCTTGAAATGCTAGAGCTAGCTGCTGCTGGCGAGATAGACCTGAAATATTTAGATGAATCAGGCTTTTGTATGTGGTGTACGCCCGGTTATACATATTACCCAGTAGGAGAACAAAAGCGCTTAGAACAAAGTAAACGACGTGGCAGAAGATTGAGTATTCTTGGCTTGTTTCAACCATTAGTAAGTTTTATTTATGGCTTAGTTATTGGCAGCATAAAGAGTGAATCTTAGATCAATATCATGGAAAATGAGGCTATCCAGGCAGAACAAGAAATCAAGGCTACTGGACGTATAAGAGTCATAGTTCAAGATAATGGTTCCATACATAAATCTCTTGATGTACAAGAATATTGGACTCAGTGGGAACAGATGGGGTTATATATTTTCTTTCTACCTGCATATTGTTCAGAGATGAATAGAATTGAGCTAGAGTGGCAACAACTCAAAAAACATGAAATTTCTGGGCAGATGTTTGATGATGAATTAGACCTAGCTTATGCAGTTATTAATGGGATAGAAGCTAGAGGAGAACGAAATAATTACGGTACAGAACGCTTCAAATTCAACAATCATCTTTCTTCTAACATTGCTTTACATATATTGGTTTTTCCACGCCCACCTACTTAATTGTAATTTGCTGTAAGTCATATAGAAACAAAGTACTCTTAATCAAACTTGTTAGCCTTCTTAAAGTACTTCTTCCACTCACCATCTAGGGCAGCTTCGTACTGAGAACCTAGTTCTTGTCCACTTCCGTACCTAACAAGATTGACTCCCTGCATAGTTGGTAATTTTAGTAGATAGCTATCTTCTAAAGGATTATTAAGACTCACAAACTCATCTAGCCTTATTGATACAGTAGGGCAGTTCCCAAAAAAATGTTGAGTATAGGCATCAGAATAATTATGATATTGAGGAAGTAGAAATTCATTCAAACGGTGTTCAGCAGGTTCAGTCTTGATTACTTCTCCTGCCACAATGAAGCCACGTTTTCCGTTTCCAGTTTTTTTCAAGTAGGCTTTATCTCCAACCTTAATTGATTTGACCTGACCCGCACTCCAAGTGATATAATAGTCCCCTTCATTTTTGATATCATCAAGTGCTTCTTCAATATAGGTAGGAATATTAACATCAATATCTGGATTTGCTAAGAAAATACGTGTTGGCATGATTGTGCTGCACCTAGATTAGTACAAGGGTTATGAATTTACATGAAAAGTATATAATTAGCTTTTATAATTATAGATATCTTTTGTATACTTCCGTACATGTACCCTGTTTCAGATAAATATCCAGAATTTATCAAGATGTTATTTCATTTTGGGTAATAGATGGAAAACTTCTATTTCAGAAAATTGGACTATCGCAAAGTTTATGAATCTACAGCTATGGGTGATAAAAATTAAAAAAGAGGTCTAATACCAGACCTCTTTCTTTTTTGTTGCTTGTATTCCTGAAAATTAAGAGTTGAACATTTCTACAAGGCGATACCCGCGAGTATATAGCGGAACTGGAGCGCCAGAATTCTGTTTTCTCCTGGCTTGTTCACAACTTTCATCAAACACAATTAGCGTTTCTTGACCAACTTTCAGCCAGTCTTCATAAGGCACGCTCATATCTTCTTCAACACCACCAAGACTAGGTGCTACCATTACCCGGTAGGCTTCATTGAATTTCCTCCGAAACCGGAAATCTACAGAAATTCTTAGACCTTCAGTTTTCCTTCTTACTGTTTGGTGCAATCCACGGGCATCATTAAAGTACATCGTGCCATGTTGCAGTTGTGCTTCTGTATAGGAGACAACCATTGGAACATCCCGACCTTCATCGAAGTCTGACATCACTTGCATAGACTGTAGTTCAATCTCGCGGGGCATCTCACCTGCTTCAATGGTTATATTATCGATGTCGCCAAATAGTGGCAGAACTACTACAGTCGCATCAGCAGCAACACCTGCCCAGACATCGCTATGGCATTTTGAGCTAGCGAAGGGCAAACTCAATTTTTTTGCATCAGTTTTACCATAAACCATACGGAGATTTACTGGTAAATCCACTGCATCAATCAGGTCATTTGCTCCTAGTTGGTAAAAAGCGTCAGCTACGCTTTTTTGAAAAAGGTTAAATGTGAGAGTGTGTTCTCGCTTGGGCATCAAAAGACCAGTGCCGGTGTAGTTTGGTAATGTATTTCTTGCTTCTAGTAGTCGTTCAAGCATTTCAGCTTCTGAAAGAATGATGGGACTATTCAGACATGCTGAAATATAACCCGCAGCAGCAATGCGGATCTGCTGGAACAACTCAGGCTTTAATGTGTGTTCAAACAGTAATCGATACTGTCGCCTTGTAGCAATTTTATCAGCAAGCTCATCAAAGAGTCGATCGCCAAGTTGAGAGAATGCGATCGCACGGTCATATTCTACGCGATCGCCCACTACTGACTTGGCTAACAGTTCTTCTAACATAATTTCTTCCAAGGTTATTCTAAATTATTTAAATCACTAATACATCCAAAGCCATTTCGTTTTTAAAACGAATCTGACTATTACAACTTAACAAGATTATTGTCCTTATACTTCGTAAAATATACTGTTTACTTTCTAGTGTTTATCTTGATTTAAAGAGTTTATCTTAACCTTATTAGTAAAGTACATGTAAAGTTAAAGTTTAAGCCTCAACATATTTATATGTAAAGTAGCTATTAACTAAGTATTTTGAAAACTTCATGAAGCCTGATTATATTAATGTTTTTATATTTAAAGAAATTAAGAAGTTAAAAATATTTCAGTTAGATTTTATCTTGAAACCTATCTTTTTTACGCAAAATTAACCATAAAGAAAAAATCAGTAAGATCAACATTAGCATTATTTTAGGTAAAGGTTACAACATATATAGTATTAAATTATTATAAATTCCGATTGATTAAAACCAACATAACTCTAATATAAATAGATAGTTAAAAATGTCAAATAATCACAAAGACGCAACTATAAGCTTATACAATCGCACAGCATCAGACTGGATTAGAGGAGAACCTAGTTCGCTCTCAGACTTTACAGCACGTCCTTTTGTACTAGAACTTTGTGAGCCTGTTCGTGGGTTGCGAGTACTTGATATAGGTTGCGGAGAAGGTTATTGCAGTCGAGAATTACGCCGACGTGGTGCTGCACAAATACATGGAATAGATATTTCCCAAGGCATGATTGAAGCCGCAAAGTTGCAAGAAGTCGAAGATGCTTTGTGTATTAGCTATGAAGTAGGATGTGCTACCAATCTCAAGCAGTTTGATGATGGTGAAATTGACTTAGTTGTTGCAGTATTTCTATTTAACTATTTGACAATTTCCCAGACCCAAGAATGCATTGCAGAAGTTGCACGCATTCTTCGTCCGGGCGGTCGATTTGTATTCAGCGTTCCCCATCCATCTTTTCCATATATGCGGGAGGCAGCATATCCGTTTTATTTTCAAGTTGAGGGTGCAGGCTACTTCAGTAAGCGAGATCAGCAGTTTCCTGGTCGTATTTGGAAACGAGATGGCTCTTGGTTAAATGTCCAATTGATTCACAAAACTCTTGAAGATTACTTTAATGCCCTTAGAATTGCTGGCTTTAATACCATGCCAATTTTACAAGAATTGTGTGTAACTCCAGAACATATCGCAGTAGACGAATCATTTTTTAGCCCCTTACTTGACCAACCACTCCATCTAGCCCTACAAATATCACGATGATACAGACATCTTCTTTACTAATAAATTCCTTCCGTGAAATAACGGTTAATCATCCTCTATGGAGCCATGAATTCCTAATTCGCTGTCGGGCTGGAAATTTATTTTTACCAGACGTACAGATACTAGCTGTTCAGATGTACAAATTCTCCAAACAATTTAATCGGATATTAGCCAGTATCTTATCTTGTTGCGAAGATGAAAGTAGCCAGTTAGTCATCTTAGAAAACCTATTTGACGAAATGGGACAGGGAGATATAACTCAGTCCCACCCAGAATTGTTTCGTCAATTTACCCGCGCCCTTGGTATCGACGACGAAACTTTGGCAGCACTACCCACTGCACCTGAAACTCGTGCCCTGATTGAAACTTACTTGCAGATACCACATAAATATGGCTACTTAGCTGCACTGGGTGCTGTCTGTTATGCTTCCGAAGGGATTGTTAGCTCACTCTACACGCAACTATATAAAGGAATCATTGGTGCTGCTCCCTTACCCAAAGAAGCCCTGATCTTTTTTGAAGTCCATATTGATGTAGATGATAGTCATGCAGCAAAGCTAGCAGCAGTGATTGAACCTCGAATTACCATGAATGAGGAGGATATCAAGGTAAAACTGGCTATTGTAGAAGCTATGGATGCGCGTGTCCAATTTTTTAATGGAATTCAGCGTCAAATCTCTAAATACAGCTTGTATTCTGATTCATGGGTGCATTTTGATGCATTGCTGTAGTATTGTGTCAAGTTTAAATTGATGGGTAAACAAGTTTGTAGTAAGCACTAAAGTCCTTACTACAAATCCTCAAAACTAGCTAGGCAAAGCAACCAGTGAAAATACGGTTGTAACAATAAGGATTTGTAGCATTAAAATACAAACAGTTTTACTTGTTGTTTTGGGATTTTAAATCTAAAATAAAACATTTTCAAACTATAACTACAGAAAATTATGCAATTTAAATAACCTTTTTAAGAAATTAGTTGTCGAGTCTTGGGCAAATTCACAAAGCAAAATTAGGTGCAGTCATCAGGAGGCTTCCATGTACGGTTTAGTGAACAAGGCGATTCAAGACATGGTGTGCAGTCGCTTTGGCGAAGAGACTTGGAAACAAATTAAGCACAAGGCAGAGGTGGACGTAGATGTTTTCCTCAGTATGGAAGGCTATCCCGATTACATCACCCACAAGTTGGTAAAAGCTGCTAGTGTCGTTCTAAGTTTATCTCCCAAACAGATTATGCAAGCCTTTGGAGAATTCTGGGTTCAGTACACAGCCCAAGAAGGCTATGGTGAAATGATGGATATGAGTGGAGATACATTGCCTGAGTTTTTAGAAAACCTCGATAATCTTCATGCTCGTGTAGGAGTTAGCTTTCCTAAACTCCAGCCCCCATCATTTGAATGTACTGATATGGAGGAAAATTCTCTGAGCTTACACTATCGTTCTGATAGAGAAGGGCTGACTCCAATGGTTATTGGTCTAATCCAAGGATTGGGAACAAGGTTTGATACAGAAGTTCATATTACCCAAACTCAGAATCGGGATGAAGGTGCTGAACATGATGAATTTTTAGTGATTTATAAACCAAATTGAGTGTAGCAGCATGGCTCCTCCTCACCTTACGCTTTCACCAGAGTCATTGGCGAAAGCTTTTCCCTTCCACTTTGCATTTACCCGTAATCGTGAAATTGTACAAACTGGTGATGTCTTGGGGCGCATTTGCCCTGAGTCATTAATTGGTAAATTGATTGAGCAGCATTTCCAGATTAATCGTCCAAAGATTCTGACTGATTTTGACGCTATTAGTAAACAGCCTCGTGCCCTATTTATTGTAGAGTTCCTTCATAATGGAATGCAACTCAAAGGTCAAATGATGTATCAACCAGAGGAGGAGGTAATATTTTTTTTAGGTTCTCCCTGGATTACAGATACAACTAGCTTGGCTCCTTTGGGTATCAAGCTCAAAGACTTTGCGATTCACGACCCAATAGTTGATTTTCTGTTTTTACTGCAAGCTCAGAACACTGCTTTGACTGATGCCAAAAAGTTAACAGGCGAACTTAAACAACAAAGGGCACAACTGCGGAGTGCGCTGCAAATTAAGGAAAACCTAGCGGAAATTGCTGAGGCTCAGGCTAAAAGATTGGAAAAATCCCTCCGGGAGCTACAGCAAACTCAAGCCCAATTGGTTCAGGCGGAGAAAATGTCCAGTTTGGGGCAGTTGGTTTCAGGAGTTGCTCACGAAATTAACAACCCTGTTAACTTTATTTACGGAAATTTAAAATATACAAAAGATTATACACAGTGTTTGCTAAAGCTTGTACTTCTTTACCAGCAATTTTATGCCAATCCTGTGCCAGAAATTAAAGAATACATTGAGGAAATCGAGTTAGATTTTTTACTAGATGATTTGCCCAAAATTCTAGATTCGATGCAAGTAGGAGCCGAAAGGATCTCTGAAATTGTCTTGTCTCTGCGGAATTTCTCTCGTCTTGATGAAGCCGGAATGAAAAAGGTTGATATTCACCACGGACTAGATAGTACCTTGCTGATTTTACAGAATCGGTTTAAGAATAGCGTTGAGCATCCTGAGATCAAAGTAGTTAAAAACTATGGAAACTTGCCTTTGGTAGATTGTTACGCCGGCCAACTCAATCAAGTGTTCATGAATATTATCAGTAATGCTATTGATGCACTTGAAAGCCATAACGATAAACGCGCGATCGCAGAAATTCATGCTAGTGCTAATAAAATTACAATTACTACAGAAATCATTGAAACAAACTGTGTTGTCCGAATTGCTGATAACGGTTCAGGAATGACAGAAGCAGTTAAGGAACGACTGTTTGATCCATTTTTCACAACTAAGCCTGTGGGTAAGGGTACAGGACTAGGTTTGTCAATTAGCTATCAAATTGTAGTTGAAAAACATCGGGGAAGACTGAAATGTGTATCAGAACCCGGGCAGGGTACTGAATTTTGGATTGAAATTCCCCTCTCTATGAACACACAAGCAGCTGATTGCGTCAAATCGTTGAGTTATGTTTTATGAATTATGAGAATTAAGAAATGCTTGCAGTGCGAGAGAAGCACTAACCATTTATTTTTTAACTCTCTGAATTCTCAATTATTTTTAAAACTACTGCGTTTAATGTATAAAATATTTTTTAGTTTACGTGTAGTGATGCCATCTCTACGGGATGGTAAGCATAGCTTGTTTCGTCTAAGGGTATGGCATTCATAGCCAACCAAATTTGTCAAAAATATTTAGCTAACAGTGTATTGAAGTTAACAACTCTAAAATTTATAGTTTTAAAGACTACTTATGAGTTATAAGTTATGATTTATGAGTTTTATTTCTAACTCCTAATTCCTAATTTTTTACCTGTACTGCTCGTGAATCTACACCGCCTCATTCCAATTTTTGACAGTTCAGTTTCCAACTGGGCATTAGAAGCGCGGTTGTTGCGCTGGTTAACGTTGATTTGGCTGTTTGTCGGCTTGATAATGCTATTTTCAGCATCCTATCCCGTTGCTGACGCACGTCAAGGTGATGGATTGTACTACTTTAAGCGTCAACTGCTTTGGGTCTTAGTTTCTTTAATCGGATTTAATATTATTGTTAATTTGCCGTTGCAGAAAATTTTGGGAGTATCCCATTGGTTTTTGTTGCTGTTTTTGGCATTAATTTTTGTCACACTGATTCCAGGATTGGGAAAAAAAGCTTTTGATGCAGCCCGTTGGATTGCGATCGGGCCAATTCCTATTCAACCTTCAGAATTAATTAAACCCTTTTTGGTGCTGCAAAGTGCGCGGCTTTTTGGTCAGTGGGAACGTATCAGTTGGCGGGTTCGCTTTGCTTGGTTGGGTATTTTCGGTTTGGTACTTTTAGGAATTCTTGCCCAGCCCAACTTAAGTACAACAGCACTTTGCGGTATGACTATTTGGCTAATTGCTCTCGCGGCTGGCTTACCTTACAAGTACCTAGGAGGAACAGCAATTGGCGGAGTAATGTTGGCGATACTCAGTATTAGCATAAAAGAGTATCAGCGTAAGCGGGTGATGTCATTCCTCAATCCTTGGGCGGATGCTACCGGAGATGGCTACCAGTTGGTGCAAAGTCTACTAGCTGTGGGTTCTGGTAGGACTTGGGGAGCCGGGTTTGGGCTTTCTCAACAAAAACTGTTTTATTTACCCATTCAGGATACCGATTTTATTTTTGCCGTGTTCGCTGAGGAGTTTGGCTTTGTTGGCAGTATGGTGTTGTTGGCACTTTTAGCTACATTCGCCACTCTCGGATTAATTGTGGCGCTGAAGGCTAAAAATATAGTACATCGATTAGTAGCGATTGGCGTGACGATTTTGATGATAGGACAATCACTGCTCCATATTGGTGTGGCTACAGGTTCTCTACCAACTACAGGCTTACCTTTACCCATGTTTAGTTATGGTGGTAATTCTATGATTGCTAGCTTAATAGCTGCTGGGTTGCTGATTCGGGTAGCACGCGAGAGTAATGAAGCTGAGGTAGTACCGTTACGAAAACCCCTGTTTCAAAATGGGCGAAGACATCGGCGTTTTCAGAAAAATAGGAATTGAGCTAGTAGGAAATAGGGCAGGCAACCTTTCACAGCTTATCGAGAATGTGCCTAAGAGCCCCTTACCTTTGAGGTAAAGGGCTCTTAAATGAGTTAGGTAGAATTGGGTTAATGCTAGGTATAGGAGTAGGCACTACTTTTTTGAGGACTGTGATTACAAATCCTTTTTGCTGGGATGGTTGCTTATTAGATATATCATTAACTTGCAGCGTGATTTGAGGTGGGAAGGCTAGATTAACTGGAAACTGCTTTGAGTCACTTAATGCAACTTCATCGCCGTATGGCAGAAGTTTAACTTGAATATTTTCTTTTTCCCCTTCTACTCTCCAACTCAGGGTAGCAGTTTTTCCTTCGTCGAGAACCAGATTTGGTTGCTCACTACCGTTGATTGTGAAAAAAACAATCCTAAATGGTTTTGGTAAAATTTCTATTTTAGATTCAGTCTTTTTAAAACTAGTTTTTTGACTTCCATTAGAAAATGCTTTGATTTGAAAGGCAAACTTTCCTGCTTTATATGCAGGTATAGGAATATTTGTACATCGTAGCTCTTGATTTTGTTGTGTACATAGCTTTTTGAGCTTAGGGTCTGCAAGATTACCTTGATTAATTTTATAAGCAATTGGTTCGCCGTAGGATGTCTCATCATCTGCACTACCACCAATTTGAATTTGTTGCAGCAGTAATGGACGCGCAATAGCCCAACTTAAAAGAATATTTTGACCTTTTGTATACTGTGGTTTATCTGTTTGAAAATTAACAACTTCAGCAATTGGTTTCTCAGCTATTTCTACTTGGGTTGTTTGGGTTACTAGTTGATTAGTTCGAGAAAATAATTGTATGCCATTTTGATAAGAGGCTTGTAACTGAAAAGTGTAATTTCCTTTTGTTTTCACTCCAGTTTTCACGTTACTACAAATAAGGTCTTGTTTTTCTTGTATCTGACAAAGAGGTGTACTTCCCTTACCCAGTGCTTCAGGAATGCCATTGCTAAAGTCATAAATAATAGGCTCAATGGGTTGGGAACCTTTAGCCGTCAGAACCAACTTTTGCAACTGTTTATAGTGGTGAATTTCCCAGTTCAAAGAAACCTCATCACCTTCAGTAATTTGAGAGTCTTTCGCACTAAAATTTTCTAATTTCAAAGGATCGGGATTTAAAATTTGCCAAAGGATGAATCCTATTCCTCCTAATAATCCCAAAATTGCCAAAATTAACAGGAGAAACTGCCACAAAGGACGGGGTTTCCATACCAAGTTGCCTTGAGGCAATGTGTTAGGTAGGGGTAAATTTTTTTGGTCTTTGATGTCGAGTTGAAAGTTAACCACTAGCCCTGCACCAAACCACGGTTTTCGCCACCAAGGTCTGGGTTTGACCGTCAAGTTGACTACAGCACTTCTATTTGGTAATAATCTTATTTCAGTCGGATCAAATTTGTAAGTATATAGTTCTTCTTCGTCTCGACTTTTTAAGCTTAATATCAGTTCGCGGACAATATTACCCTGGTTTGCTAGTGATAATTCATACTTGCCTAGACTACGGCTAACTTGTCCCAAAATTGTATTAAGTTCTATATCTAAGCGATAATTTGTCGGAATTTGAATGTACACCAAGTCTAGCAGTACTAAGTCGGGAGAGTTCTCCGAATACAAGCGGATTGTAGGAGAATAGCTTCCTGCGAGTGTATCCCCAGGTGGGTGAAATTTCAACAAGATTTGACCTTTAGTACCAGGGTTGAGTTCTAGCGCAGTAGCTTCCGACACCAATCCAGAACCCTCGTATCCACTTGCGGGGTAATTAATTGTGAACCAGTCTTCATCTAAGTCGGAACAACTCAAACGGAACCTATCGACAAGATAAGAGCGATTATCAACTATAACCTCTACTTGCAGAGGCTCACTAGGATTGAAAATTAGCGGCTTGTTGGGGTTGGTGTTAGGTCTAATGGAAAATGTCGGGTCATTCACCCGAATTTCAGTCTGTTCTTGTAGCAGAACCTTAATTTGGTTTGGGAAGGTTATGGGTGTATCTTGAGGATAATGTAGAGGTGAATCTACGACTAATGTATAGTCATAGGTTCCGGGAAGAGTGTTTGCGGCAATTTGAAACTCAAATTTTACTTCGTCGCTATTCTGTTGGGAAGCTAATGCTAAACTTTCTCTAGGAGAACTAGACCAACCAGTTAAATTTTGAAATACTTCGTCAAAAACAAAATGTAAGTCAATAACCGCATCTTGGTCTCCTTGATTGATTACAACAACATAGAGTTCAATGGTATCTCCTGGCATTCCAAATTGAATTCCAGGTGGGTTGATAATAACTTGCAGTGGATTGAATTTAGCTTGCATGTCATTGACTCTCTTATTTGATGCGGTGTAGTTTGACTTGAAAATCTTCACCACCACTAACAATCATGGTTCCTTGATTAGTTTTCAAATCGATACTATTGATTTTTTTGGAGCTTTGGTAAATTGTTTTACCTTCTGCTGCCTTTATTTTGTCGAGCTTATGTTCGGGAGTTAAGTACCAAAGCACTACTCGTCCATCATCGCCACCACTTACTAGCAAACCACCATCATCACTAAATGCTAGACTACGCACAGATGTTTTTGATGCTGGCCAGCGATCTATTGGCGAACAATTGAGTTCATTAACTTTTTCCTGCGGATTGGGATTTTTGGGAGTTTGGCACTGATTCAAATTCCAAATCGTAATGAATCCCGCAGAATCGGAGGTTGCTAGGATTTTTTCTGTCGAGTTAGGAACAAAAGCCAATCCCCAAATATAGTCTTCACGCCCAACTAATGGGTCTAGTTTTTCTAGATTTTGCACTGATAAACTTGGGAATTTTTTATCAGATTGAGTTGGGTTCCACTGCCACAAGATAAAACGCTTAAAGTTTCCGGCAATTACTAGAGTTTTGGCATCTGGGCTGAGATTTAATGCCCGGACTTGGAAACCTGATAGTTTCAATATACTTTGTACGTCGATAACTTGCGGTTCTGGCAGAAAATCGCTGTTAGGCGCTGATCTTGACCATACTCTAACTTTACCACTGCCATAGCCACTGAATAAGTTAAGTGAGTTTGAAGTGAAAGCTAAATCAAAGACGCGATCGCCTTTTGCTTTAGAATCTTTAAGGTCTTGAAGTTCGCTAATCTTTAGACCTGATGGTACATCTCTGAGTTCTATTACACCATTATCAAGACCAACGGCAACACGATCATTTTGCAATGGCATGAAGCGTAAGACTTCTACAGCGTCATCGGTAATCGCCATTAGACCTTTGGGCTGTTGCCGTTGATCGCAAGCAACGGGTTGCCCGGCGTATGTTACTGTGTCATCGGGGTTTAAGCTATCAGCAGCAATTCTCCAAAGTCTTAATGTGCAATCATCTGAGCCACTGACAACAGATAAACCAATACCACTAAAACGTACTGAGTTTACAGAACGTGTATGCATTATGTCTCTTGGTTGCAGTACTAATGCTAGAAGTGCAGCTAATAGTGCGATCGCAGCTAGCTGTAGCCACAGAGGTATAATTGGCAGGGTCTCCACTTCTAATGTCTGCGTGGCAGGGTCTGTACTCCCTAAACGTTGGTCGGATAATTCAGATTTAGCCTCTAATAAAAGAGTTTTACCGATTCCTACCCAAGGGCGTTTTGTTTTAACATCAAGGATGACCTTACTTGTCTCTCCTAAATGGAGATTGGCATTTTCAGGAAGCTTTTTGAAAGTACATTTTCGCCAGTCTCTACCCTGTACCTGGACATTAATTTGCTGGTTGAGGTTACTAGCGTTTTTAAATAGTAATTCAAAGGAAGCTGTATCAGATTTCCAGTCAGGCAACCATGCCGATTTACTAGGAATTTTGAGGTGTTTTTGGGTAATGTTAAAGTCTATAAAACCCACTGGTAAGACTTCAATGTTGCCTTCAGCACTGTTTGGATAACCATTATTGCTAACAGCTTCAATAGTAAAAGGGTAATTTTGGCTGGGCGCTTGCACTACAGAAGGAGGTTGACATTGAAATGTGGCTTCTGCTAATCCACCTGGATCTAGAGATAATCGGCGTTCTGCACTACCTGCTAGCCAAGATGGATCAACGCCTGTAAAACGTAGCCCCACATCAGTTGGTTGTTGCCCCAAGTTCCGCACCCGTACTGGTATATCTACTGAATTGCGGGGATAAACTTGAAACTCTCGTACAGGCAATTCGACACTTAAGTGTGTTGGTCTGTTATCTCGTTCGATTTTCAGACGTAGTACAAGTCTGCACTGTTGTGCTAATTGCGGCGAAAAAATATTAACCATCAGGTTGACAGTACCGACAAATCCTGGAATGGGTGTATTGAATATGAAGACTTGAAATATGGTACTGCTGCCTGGTGGTTTAGCTGCTGCCACCTCTGGTTCGAGTTGATACCATCGGTATCCAGTGTTCCGGGTTTCTCCGGCTGCGGTAATCTCTACCTGAAAATTGACAAAGCGATCGCTATCATTATTGACAGTTACCTCAAATGATACAGGAGTATCACCTGGACGAAAAGTTAGGTTTTGAGTAGAAAGGCTGGCATTAATAACACTTTTTTCCATGCTATTATTTATACTATTTTATTATTTTCCATAACTAATACTATTAAAAAATTAATATCTGCGAAAAAGTGACAATCGTTTTTTTGGTTTGATTATTCAAATGTATATATTTAATATTGATTGTGTAATAAATTTCTCAATTGATAAAAGTCATTTTCATAAAAGCTATATAGTATACTCAAATAGAAATTCATCAATTGGATATCTGTCGCAATTCCTAATAAAGCTTAGATAACCCAACTTTATGGGCGAAAAATTGAGTGTTTTTGAAAAAACCACCACAAAACCTGATTTTTAGTACCCATACCAGATATTTATTTAATAACTCAGCAAAAATACATACTTATTATTGCTTTATAAAAGTAGCAACTTGCTATAAATAACTGAATGAGGATCGATAAATACGTAAAATTTTTGGTATAATTTTAACTATTTGTATAAGTAGCTATTTGGGCAAAACTCCTATATAAAGTATTTGCTTTAGTTATTGATATGTGTCCTCAAGCAAATATCTCTCAATTTTTGCTTGGAGGAGGCAAAAAAGGATACTAAATAAATCAGAGGCTACAATCTTCTGCTACTAGAAAAAATATAGTTGTATTTATAGATTGGCTTTTAAAGGGAAACTCAAACTTCCGAAAAACTAATACTTCATATCAAGTTCTAGTGTACCGTTACAATCCAAATATCTCGGAAAATTTATATTTAATAGCTGGTGATTCTTTTTTAGAGTCTCTTTCGTTAGCTTTAAACCTTTAGAAGAGATATAATTATTTGTGGGCAAGATACACTAAATTTTTCCTAAAAAAGGTTAAATTCTTGACTCCATTATCTTATCTTTTCCCTCACCCAAGTGCGAAAGGATTTCAGCAAAGCAATTTCCCCAGATGTTTTACTTTGCTCAATAAATCTGCTTATCTCGCTCACTGATACTATAGGAAAGGCAATACTAAACTTACACTCGACATATTGTCCCTCTATCAACTTATAAAACTTTAAATTTTGCCCATCATATCTCCAAAGTTCAGTTACACCCAACGCTGAATAAATACCCAACTTGTTAACTGAACTGCTGGTAATGTCAATCTCAATTGCTAAGTCAGGCGGCGGGTCTGTTTCTAAATCTAAAGTTTGCTTACCTCTAATAGCTAGTTCATTCTGGATATAATAACAAGTATCTGGTTCTATTCCCCGCTTTGAGATTTTCCGCTTCAATGTTGTTGAACCAGCGCTTATAATTTCAATTCCTAATTCTTCAGCTAAGACTAGAATAAAACGGTCAAATTTAATTTTGGGGTTTTCATGTTCAAAAAGTGGGGTCATAATTTCTAAAATACCGCAGTCATAAGCAAAGCGAGAACCTCTATGCTCACCTGTATCTCTCAGCAAAGCTTCAAAAGTTTCCCAGCTAACGTTGTGTAAGACTGTTCTTTGTTCCGCAATGTTTGACTTTACAAGCATATTACAATACTTTTTCCGTCACGATGTTAGATAAAATCCCGATAATTTTACATATATCATTAATATAATACTGACCCAAGTCTATTTCAAGCACTTGCCCAATCAGCTTGATAAAATTTCAATTAGTTCCAGTCGTGACAATATCATAAATTGTCTGAATGTTATTGCCCACATATTCATTAAAATCCAGATAATTAAATTGTGCCAACTATTAGCAAGATATATTGCTGATATTTGGCACAATCCCTATCGGAATATTTTGTAACTTTAAGCAAGGAAACCTGCAAAAAAGTCGAGGGTTTCTTTCAGTGCTTTGATGAAAATATCAATTTCTTCGCGGGTGTTGTAGAAAGATAGACTTGCTCGTGCGGTTGCAGCAAGACCTAAGTAACGGTGTAATGGTTGAGTACAGTGATGTCCAGAACGGATAGCAACGCCTTCTTGATCTAATAATGTAGATAAGTCGTTAGCGTGGACTTCTCCGGCGGTGAATGACGCAAGTGCAGCTCTACCTTCCTTTTTAGTATTTGGTTTGGGGCCGTAAATTCTAATTTGGGGAATTTGCTCTAATTGTTGGAACAAATAAGCTGTTAATTCTGCTTCGTAGGCGTGAATTTTATCCATACCGATACTGCTAAGATAATCTATTGCAGCACCAAGTGCGATCGCTTCTCCAATTGCAGGTGTACCAGCTTCAAATTTATGCGGTAATTCTGCATAAGTGGAATGGTCTAAATACACCTCTGCAATCATCTCACCACCACCAAAAAATGGTGGCATTGATTCTAATAATTCCAACTTGCCATACAGAAATCCTATCCCAGTTGGAGCGCACATTTTATGACCAGATGCTACCAACCAATCACAATCTATCTTCTGCACATCTACAGGGTAGTGGGGAACACTTTGACAAGCATCAACTAAGAATTTAGCACCATATTTGTGTGCGATCGCACCAATCTCTTCCACTGGATTAATGCAACCCAAAGTATTAGAAATATGCACCACTGACACTAACTTTGTCTTTTCGGAAATCAGCTTTTTAAACTGTTCTAAATCAAAAGTTTCTTCTGGTGTTAATTCTACAAATTTTAATACTGCACCCGTTTTTCGCGCCACCAATTGCCAAGGCACAATATTACTGTGGTGTTCCATCACCGACAGAATAATTTCATCTCCAGGCTGCAAATTATTCATTCCCCAACTGTAAGCTACTAGGTTAATCGCTTCGCTGGCGTTGCGGGTGTAGACGATTTCTTGACGGGATGCAGCATTGATGAATTTGGCAACTTTATCTCTAGCACCTTCATAAGCATCGGTAGCTTTGGCGCTCAGGGAATGGGCACCTCGATGCACGTTAGCATTATAGTGTTCGTAATAATCCCGTAGGGTATTTAATACGAATAAAGGCTTTTGCGATGTCGCCGCATTATCGAGATAAACCAGGGGTTTCCCGTTGACTTCCTGATGCAATATCGGGAAGTCAGCGCGAACTTTATCAGCAAGGGTTTTGGTAGAGGTGAAAGTCATTAGTAGATTAGTTATTACTCATTAGTCAGGGACTTGAGATTATTGACTGTGTTTAAAAGGATTTCTCGCAGAGAGGGAACTGGTATTTCGTTGATAACTTCAGCAGCGAAGGCGTTGATTAACAACTTCCGAGCATCGTTTTCATCAATTCCCCGGCTTTGCAGATAGAATATTTCATCATCTTCCAATTGGCTAACGGTAGCACCGTGAGCGCACTTTACATTATCCGCAGTGATTTCCAATTGGGGTTTGGTATCAACTCTGGCTTTCGATGATAGTAGCAAATTGCGATTCAACTGGGCTGCATTTGTCAACTGCGCTGGTTTGGGTACAAAAACTTTACCATTGAACACCGCATGAGCGCGATCGCCTACAATACATTTATGCAATTGATCGCTTGTACCGTGAGGATAGTTAAGTGCGATCACACTGTGAGTATCAGCTAACTGCTTACCAGAAATTATCGTCAAACCATTGAGAGTAGTTTGTGTCTGCTCACCAGTTTGCAAAATTTCCAAATTGTGCCGCGACAACTTTGCACCCAAAGTTATGGCATGACAAGTATATCGACTATCACGGGACTGTGCGATCGCAGTTTTCCCAATATGAAAAGCCTCTGCACCTTCTTGCTCAATCCTAGTGTGACTCACCTCGGCATTGTCACCAACCCAAACTTCCGTAACCGCGTTAGTTAAGTAAACTTCTTCCTTCGCGTCTTCGCGGTTCGTATACTCCTCAACCAACGTCACCTGGGAACCACTTTCCGCCACTACCAAACAACGAGGCTGCGAAATCGTCGCCGTCTCACCCACAACCGAAATAAACACCAAATGAATTGGCGTTTCAACTACCACATTCTTCTTCACCCACACCACAGCTGCATCAGTTATCCCAGACGTATTGAGAGCAGTAAAAACCTCCTGCGCTCCCTCAGCTTGAGCTAAATACTGCTGCACAGCTTGCTGCTCAACCACAGACAAACCAGCCAAATTACTCACCACAATTCCAGATGGCAAATCTAAAACTGCTGATAACTCCGGTGCAAAAACGCCATTCACAAATACCAAACGACTAGTAGCCGCTTCTGGCAAAATATCAAATTGTAGAGACGCGAATTTTCGCATCTCTACATTATTAAATTGCACCTTTCGTAGAGACGACAAATCAGTAAATCGCCATTCTTCCTCGCGGGTGGTGGGAATAGTCGAGTGGCGTACCCAACTAGTAGCACCTTCACGTAATTCCTGTAACCATCCCTCTGTTTTAGGTGCAGTTACCTGATTTAACAATTCAGTTAGATAGGTATCTTTATCTAAGATTGATGTCAAACTGACTGTATTTGAATTAGGTATTGCACTAGGAGATACTTGAATACTCATTACACACCCACCTCAGCCGCTGCAAATTCTTCTAGCACCCAGTCATAACCGCGAGACTCTAATTCCAGCGCCAGTTCCTTACCACCACTCGTAATAATCCGCCCCTGTGCCATCACATGGACAAAATCAGGCACAATATAATCGAGTAATCGCTGATAGTGAGTAATCAAAATTGTCGAATTGTCTGGACTTGCCAGTTGATTTACCCCATTCGCCACAATTCTGAGTGCGTCAATATCCAAACCCGAATCAGTTTCATCCAAAATTCCTAACTTTGGTTCCAGCAACGCCATTTGCAGAATTTCATTCCGCTTCTTCTCACCACCAGAAAATCCTTCATTCAAACTCCGACTGAGAAAACTGGGATTCATCTTCACCACATCCAGCTTTTCCTCAATTAAATCGTCAAAATCAAAAGCGTCTATTTCCTCTAAACCTTGCGCCTTGCGACGAGAATTGTACGCCACCCGCAAGAAATCCAAATTGCTCACACCCGGAATTTCTAACGGATACTGAAACGCCAAAAACACACCACTTCTAGCGCGTTCCTCCGGTTCCAATTCCAGCAAATTTTGCCCCTGGAAAATCACTTCACCGCCAGTCACCTCATACGCCGGATGCCCAGCCAACACCTTAGAAAAGGTACTCTTACCAGAACCATTCGGCCCCATGATCGCATGAATTTCACCCGATCGCACATCCAGATTCACACCTTTCAAAATCGGTGTTCCATCAACATTAGCCGTCAGATTCCGTACCGACAGCACAACTTCACTATTTTCAATCATCATCTTCTCTCCCTTCTCTCTTCGCGCCCTTTGCGCCCTTTGCGGTTCGTTACTCTTCCAAAAGATAAACACAGAACGCCGATGTCCCTGTGTTTATCCTTGCTTCCATTTATCCAACACTGCCTTCCAACTTCAAACTCAACAACTTATCAGCTTCCACAGCAAACTCCATCGGTAGCTGATTGAAAACATCCTTACAGAAGCCGCTAATCATCATTGAAATCGCATCTTCTGAAGAAATACCCCGTTGAGCAAAGTAAAATAACTGATCTTCCCCAATCTTAGAAGTAGAAGCTTCATGCTCCACTTTCGCAGTGTTATTTTGCACTTGGATATAAGGGAAAGTATTCGCATGGGCATTATCCCCAATCAGCATTGAATCACACTGAGAATAATTTCTCGCCCCCTTAGCTGTCGGATTAACTTTCACCAAACCCCGGTAACTATTACTAGAATTACCTGCGGAGATTCCTTTAGAAATAATTGTACTGCGGGTATTCTTACCTACGTGAATCATCTTACTACCCGTATCAGCTTGCTGCTGATGATTTGTCAGCGCCACCGAGTAAAACTCACCCACAGAGTTATCACCCACCAGCACACAGCTAGGATATTTCCAAGTAATTGCTGAACCTGTTTCTACTTGAGTCCAGGAAATCTTGGAATTTACGCCCTGACACAAACCGCGTTTGGTGACAAAGTTGTAAATACCGCCCTTACCATTGGCATCGCCAGCGTACCAATTTTGGACGGTGGAGTATTTAATTTCGGCGTTGTCGAGGGCGACTAGTTCTACAACGGCGGCGTGCAACTGGTTGCTGTCATACATCGGTGCGGTGCAACCTTCGAGGTAAGAAACATAACTACCTTCTTCGGCGACAATCAAAGTCCGCTCAAATTGTCCCGTATCACCAGAGTTGATGCGGAAGTAGGTAGACAGTTCCATTGGGCATTTTACGCCTTTAGGAATATAGACAAAAGAACCATCGCTAAATACAGCAGCGTTCAAGGCGGCAAAATAATTGTCAGCGATAGGAACAACGCTACCTAAATATTTTTTGATCAGTTCTGGATGTTCTTGCAACGCTTCCGAAAACGAACAGAAAATAACACCATCTTCCGCTAACTTTTCTTTAAATGTAGTGGCGACAGAAACGCTATCGAAAATTGCATCAACGGCGACATTTGCCAGTCGCTTCTGTTCAGATAGGGAAATACCTAACTTTTCAAAGGTTTCTAAAAGGGTTGGATCGACTTCATCCAGGCTGTTGAGCTTTTCTTTCTTACGTTTTGGCGCTGAATAGTAAATGATATCCTGATAATTTATTGGCGGATACTTGACATTCGGCCAAGTTGGTTCCGTCATTTTTTGCCACTGGCGATAAGCTCTGAGGCGAAAGTCCAGCATGAACTGCGGCTCGTTCTTCTTAGAGGAGATCAAGCGGATAACGTCCTCGTCTAGTCCACGCGGAATAGTGTCGGCTTCAATATCGGTGACAAAGCCGTACTTGTAGGGTTGGTTGACTAAGGTTTTGACAGTGGCACTCATCAGTAATAATCTCTCGTGTTCGGAACTTGAATCTCTCTGTAAGGATGGAGACGGGGTTTCTTTAGCCGATTCCCATCTCGGATTACGGAATGGTTAGACGGCTGCTAGAATAGGGGTGGAGAGTAAAACAACAGCTTTGTTGTTTAATGTATCTTCATTTTACGCTAAATTAACAACAACAATGTTGTCAAAGTCAAATTTTCAAAAAAATTTTTGTGATGTTCGCTGAACGTCTCGCACCAAATGAAGATGGCGACTACCCACCAGTCCTCAACCAAGCAAGATATCCTTGAGTATCTGCACAAACACGAAAAAGCAACGGCTTTAGAGCTAGCTGAAGTTTTAGACGTTACCCCCCAAGCAATTCGTCGCCATCTCAAAGATTTGGAGACGGAGGAGCTAGTTTTGTATTCTACATCAGTGCAGGCGGCGGGGATGGGGCGGCCGCAGCATCTTTATGAATTGAGTCGTCAAGGACGCGATCGCTTGCATCGAACAATGAGCGATCGCTTTGGTGATGGCCACGGCAATTTTGCGGTTTCGCTGCTAGACACCTTAGCGGAAACGGTAGGAGACGACCAATTTAAATCGATTTTAGAGAAACAGTGGCAGCGTAAAGCCAAAGAATATCGCGATCGCGTCGGTAATGGTTCACTGCGAGAACGTGTAGCCAACTTAGTAGAGTTAAGAAAAGCGGAAGGCTTCATGGCGGAGTATCACGCTGTTGATGTAAATGACTCCTTTGAGAGCGATCGCTTCATCTTAATGGAGCATAACTGTGCCATTTCCAACGTTGCCGAGTCTTTTCCTAGTATCTGCGGTCACGAACTAGAAATGTTTGCAGCCGTATTACCAGATTGTACCGTAGAGCGCACCCACTGGATTATTGATGGCGAACATCGTTGTGGCTATTTAGTACAAGTTCGCCATTAGTCATTTATGAAAACTACTACCCCCTCTTTAATAATCAACTAAATTTGAGATAGCGTTTATGGATGTACCACCACAGCAACCATCAGCACAATTTTTAACCCTGGAAGAGTCAGCAAAAGTAGATGCGGCGTTGTTGTCTTCCCCAGAAAAGTTTTTAACAAGATTGACAATTTCATCACTTAAGCTGTTGAAACATATCGCCCAAGAATATGGTGTTGTTATTGAAGATTTGACAGCACAGCAAATAATAGCCTGGTTTGAAAAAGATGGTAAAATCCGCCGTGAAGAGGGTATTGAAGGTTCATATCTTAAATGGTGATCTGTAGTAGAATTTGCATTTCATTGGCTTTGAAAAAATATTCATACACAATATCCCGCTTCTAAAAAACATAGCAAAAACTATTTTTGCAAGTTTGGTTACGGTGGTTCGTATCTTCTCAGTAGTATACATAGCTACTGTTTTAAGTTTAAGTCAAATTTTAGAAGCAATTGATAGTCGTATTTTGGCAACAGCAGAATCAATTAGATGCTACAAATGCCAGTCTTCAATAATAAACAAAAAGCACCTTAAAAAAGTGCTTTTAAAGTTGATAATATTTTGTTTTTCGAACAACTATTTAAGGATTGTAACTGTTAGCCCTAGGATTACGAGCTCCAGTTACGGCTCCAATCATTGAGGCTATTAAACCCAACAAAGAACCAAACACAAACCACCATAGTCCCGAACGCAAATTAGCAGCCGCATCACGAGCTTGTTGGGCACTTATATTTGCTCGTGGTACATTAACACCACCTTGCTGTTGTACCTGGTTTATAACTTCCCCAGCGTTAGAAGCAGCAACACCAAAAGCCCCAGATACTCCACTTGCTAGCAACCATGAGCTAACTGCCAAAGTCGTTGCCCAAAGAATTGCACCATTAAGTAGAGCGGTATTACGGTTCATTGGTCCACAAGCACGGGCTGTAACCCAACCACCAGTAAATAAGGATATTAGCAAAGCGATAGTTGACCAAAGTCCCGCATTACCCGCAGCGTTAGGAGCAATTGATCTGGGCGCACCTGAACCTTCAACTGCGCCTGCTGCAACCGCACCAATTATAGCGCTTAAAATTAGTTGAGTAGCTAAAGATACTAGTAACCCCGAAATAATCGGTCCCCAGCGAACAAGGTCGTGATACTCGGCTACTCGTCCTGCTACCACAGGGTCAGTAGAAATAACTTCATTACCTGTCCGATTTACGTATGACATAGCTTATGTTCTCCAATACTGTTTCCGCAAACTTTATCTCAGGTATATTCATGTTTATGCTTAAAATTAAATAGCTAAATCATATAAATTTCTATCTATCAATAGAAATACTTGTTTAATCTATCTTTAGTAATAAAATTCAAATTTATTTAACAATATTTAATCCAACAATTGAGTATTTATTTTCTAATAAATTTTTAGAGCTTTTTTAGGAAAATACTTAAATTAAAATACACTTATCTACTGACATATTGAAACAATCTATCTGACTGGCTCTTTAACTTAGTAAAAAAGCTTTTAATACTTATTAAATTCCTAACAAAATAATTAATTTAGATAGCCAATAAAAACTAACGCATTTTTACAGCAGTGCCTGTGGCAGTAATCAACAAAAGAACTCCTGATTGGTCAAGATTAATTGTGCCAGTATCAATTTCAATCCCGATTACAGCATTTGCTCCTAAACGTTGTGCCCGTTGTTCTAATTCTTCTAATGCCTTGCGTTGACCCTGCTCAAATAGACGCTCATAGCTAGCAGTGCGTCCACCGATAATATCGCGAATACCAGCCAAAAAATCCCGTAAGAAATTGCTGCCGTAGACTACTTCGGCTGTTACAATACCTAAATATGACTCAATCACGGCTCCTTGAATTACATCGGTAGTAGTTATAATCATAAATTAACCTCCTAGATAATATACATATTTATTATTCAGATGTTTATCCAAATGTGTGAAAATTATTGATTATTCGGATATGTCTCTAAATATGATATGTGAAAATTGTAACTTTGATTACAAAATATAGGTTCATAAACATCCTCTCGCACAACTTGAGATTACGCTTTCAGTTTTAGTATTGTCTCATCAGAAACTAGGATTTAGAGGAACATTTGACTGATTAAATTTATCTTACCGTGTAATGACCATAAAAGGATGTTAATGCCGGGATGATGACTTCTAAAAAGGTAGTATAAAAGACTAAAAATTATATACAAAGTCAGCAAATTCTTAAATTAAATAATCAACATCAATGAATACCAAGCCCTGGAAGCTTGACCTATCAAAATATAGGATTAAGTTAAGTGCCTATTGATATTTTTCGGGAAATGCGTATAAATACTGATAAAAAAGGTGTCGCTTTGCTGTTGTACTGTTTTATATAGGATAACTTCATTTGATCCTTGATAGCTTATACTCATCCTTCAGTCAAAACTCTCTTATGGAGTGCTGAATATAAAGGAACAGTGAATGAACTATTAACATCTAAATTCATACGAATAAATACAGTTTTCAAAAATCCATATTTTTGTTTTAATGTACAAGAAAAAAGTCCTCTAAAATTTCAGGAAATTTACTGTGTACAAGCCGACATCATTCGTGTTTAGTGTGGTGTTACTAGGATGTTTTGCCTTCACCATACCTTCAGTAGCTCAAGCTCAGGTATTAGTGGCGCAAGCCAAAAACCCACAATTAAAGCAACTACTAGAAGAAGGACGGAGGTTAGTAGATAGTGGCGATTATGGTGGTGCGATCGCAGTTTATCAACAAGCAGCTAGTCTAGATCCCAAAAATGCTAAAATTCATTCAGGCATTGGCTACTTATACGCTCAACAGGGAAATTACCAGGCAGCACTAACTTCTTACCGTCGTGCGATCGCCATCAACCCTAACAACAGTGATTTTTATTACGCTGTGGGTTACATCAAAGCCAATTTGGGAGACACTGCTGGAGCAAAAGAAGGCTACCGTCGGGCCATACAGCTAAACCGTAATAACGTTAACGCCTATTTAGGATTAGCTGTAACGCAATCTCGTATGGGAGACTATAATGCTGCTACTTGGGCATACCAACAAGCAATAGATTTGGATAAAAACAACGCCCAGACCTATGAGTTGATGGGTTCGATGTATAAACAGCGACGACAAACCAAACAAGCCAACAGCTTGCTTCAAAAAGCCCGCGACTTGTACAAGCGGCGCAATGACTTACAAGGAGTGGACAGAGTAGAAGCTATGCTGCGGCAGTTAGGAGGATGAGATTAATCTAACTAGCGTCCCGTTAATTCCACAAAAATATCTTCTAGATTAGAGGGATGCACCAGCATTCCGGTTTTATCGGGCTATTCGTTTAAGTAAACATTTACTGCTTCCAAAAATGGGAAAACAAATATTCTCAACTACGGACGCTATCATTTCCCACTTCAGACACACCTAATTACTTCATTACAAACCTTTTCCGTTAATAGAACGGAGCTGTTGTAAAGTTCCCAAAGAAATCAGCCTATCGCCATCCATAATACCGATGTATCCTGGCTTGGTAAAGCAAAAAGCATCGCACAAAAATTCAACCTCATCCATATAATGGGTCGTCAGTAGCATCGTCTCCTTGTTTATTTAAATCCCGAATAATTTCCCAGAGACTTCGCCTGCTTTGGGGGTCTAGTTCTACCGTTAGTTCATCCAAAAACAGAATTTGCGGTTGATGCAATAAGGCTCCCGCAATCTGCAACTGTCGTTTCATATCCCCAGACAGGATTTTTACCAAATCATTACATTTTTCTGCTAGCTCAACATCCTCCAGCCATCACCTCAGTACTAATACAGATTTTTTCTGAGGTTGCTCCCAATAAATGACCAAAACACTTGTAGAGACGGCGATTTATCGTGTCTCAAAAACTCACGATTTTGTACAAATAGCGCTTTGAACCGTATTGATTTATTAACAACAAAATTCCCGACTTCTGTAATAAGTCGGGAATCTGAGGCTTGAATTTTCACAAATCAAATAGGATTTATATAGCGATTTTGATAGTAAGCCAAAATTTGCTTAATTTGTTGCCGACTTTGTAAACCATAATTCGCTGTCCACGAAATGGACAAACCACCAATTTGACTTTGATTGTAATCAAACTGTTGGGATGATTGGGGAATTAAATCCACTTCTACCCCTTCAACTTGACGTAAATGAGCTGCTATCTCTCTATAGACAGCTAAAGGACAACCAGCGAATTCAATTTTTTCCTTAGTCTCCATCTCTATGAAGCTCCAACATTAAGAGGATTTGAGGAGGGCGTTGCCACTGAAATAGGATTGCCACTAGCAGATGTAGCTGATGGTGTTGAGTTGACAGGCCCTTCTCCTACCATTTTGGCAACTTCGATACCAAATTGTTCGAGAATTACAATCGGGTTAGAGCCGCCATTCATTTCAATCCGTTTAATCAGTACGCCATTTGCTAATCGCTGTCCCGCTTGCACATAGCGACTCGTCGGCTCATCTGGTACTTTGATAATTGCCTGCGGTTCCTTACTAATTAGAACCACACCAGTCACAATAACTGCTCTTGCTAACTCAGGTTGTGCTGCTGGTGGCAATACAGATACTAAAGTCGGGTTGGGGACAACTTGAGGCAAAACCTTAGGTAAGACTGAAGTCAAAGTAGAATTAACTTTTTTTGGTACAGAAGCAATATTTTTCTTCTGATTTAAAGCTATGCGAGGTGTTGAAAGTTTTCGTCCTGCTAGCGATGCAGTCGGTAGCTTAGGCAAGATAGGAACAGGTTTTCCAGTCCCGGATGTTTTAGGCATTCCCGAAACCGTCTGTCCAAAAATTTGGGCAAACGGGTCAGTCCGATCTTTTGATACTAGAATTAACGGTGCCCGCTCTGTAGGATTAGTGGATTGAATCAAGTTAACAGATGCAGGAGTAACTTGTGAAACCTGTTTGGCAAGTATCACTGGATTCTTAAAGGATTGAGCCGTTGGTGGGGACTTTGCTACTATTTTAGGAATCGGCGCAGGATTGACGGCTTGTGGTGTATCTTCAGAAGCACATCCAGCGATCGCTAAGGTTAAAATAGCTGCAATTGTAATTTTTGAATTTCTGCCCATGAGCTGTTCTCAAAAGCCATTGGAAAATTGAAAAATGGAAATATACATGCCTAAAATTTGTATCAAAGGCAAAGTATGTTACCTTTATAACCTAATTTTTTACATTTCAAGGGTTATTTTTAACACTAACACCCCAGCATAACTGCGGATTTAGTTTATTTGCAGTTAATCGTCTGCTACACCCATAAGCTGTTTCATCAAATCCAGACCTTTCTTGACTCTACGGGAAACTGTCACCACACTTATCCCGAGATGTTCTGCAACTTGTTTTTGTGTCAAATCTTGTAAAAACACGCATTCTAAAACATCACGGGTGCGTTGTTCGAGTTGAACCAATGCTTGTTGCAAGCGAAGTTGGTCTTCTTGTGCCAACTGAAAGCTGCGATAGTGAGGATCGGGAACCAATTCTCCCAAACAAGTAGAACCTTCTTCTCCATCTTGGATTGGCACATCAAGACTCAAGGGAGCGCGATTTATCCACGCTAACTTAATTTCTTGCCATTCGTTTGGAGAAATTTCTAGCGCTGTTGCTAATTCGGTATCTGTTGGTTGGCGATTATGCTTTTCACGCCAAGAACGTGACACTCCTATTGCTTGCTGTTGGAGTGCTAACCACTTCCGAGGAATTCGCACGGTGACACCTTTATCTCGGAGATAGTGTTGAATTTCACCCCGAATATAAGGAAGAGCATAGGAACTAAAGGCATGTCCCTTGGAAAGTTCAAATTTTTCAATCGCTCTGATTAAACCCAAACATCCAACCTGGAGCAAATCATCGTAGGTTTCATGACATTGATTCGTCCAGTAGTGAGCTTCTTTTCTCACAAGTCCAAAATTGAGTTTTACCAGTTGATTGCGAACATTTTCTGACCGATATTGCTGATATTCTCGCAATAATTGCCAAATTTCATGTTTTAGTTCATTGGTGACTGTGGTAGGCATAGCACCGCGTTTATTGAGTAAATTAACAATCAATTACTTACTTTTAAATTAAGTTGCGATTGTGCGATATTAAACAGAATATCGCGCTATATGTAATAGCAATTACTATGGGATTAACAACTTTTTTTAGGCAAAATACCAATAGAGTTGCTTGACAACCGCGCAAAATTTAAATGGGTGAAGTTGGTATTTAGTTTGTTATTTATTTTTGGGATAATCTGTAGCTATTTTTAAAACTACATAGAAATAAAATATAAAATTAATCACTAAATATCAAACCGAGATTTTACTTAACTTTAATTAATTAATGGTGAAGCTAATTTTCCAAAACAAAACAATAATAGTCGGAATTTTATTAGATAGTAAAAGTTTGATTTACAGTAAAATTACCTGTCAATTCAACCGAAATTCACCTAAGAATTAAAAATAACTAATAATATTTAGAAAATAGTATGTATATTTACGCAAGCAAATACAACAAAATGCGAGATTGATTTGGGGAGGTCTTGCGGGGCAAAATATCACTAACCCAAGCATATTAGGCTTTAAACTTTCTCCCTCTTTGTCAGAAACCTATGTACCACCCTGAAAAAAGGCAGGGCTGTTTCATTCTTTCAAAGCCTCTTGAAAAGTTGGGGACAAGGGAAGGAGTAATTCTTCTCTTGTCTTTTTTCGTCTCTGTAAGGCTTTTATAGGAATGAAACAGCCCTGAAAATGTGGGCAAAGAAGTTAACTTTTGCGATCCAACCTGATGTTTACAGAATTGTAGTTCTGAATGCCAGGTCAGTTATCTAAGCTCTAGAGAATTTAGCTACGAGTCGATTCAACCCGTGCAAAAAATAGACCGCGAATCTTGACTTCTTTTGGTTCGCCAGCACCTAAGTCTGTATCAGATGGCTGTTCGCTCTCGAAAGTACCAGCAATTTCACCACTAGAACTATCTACTTTAGCGATTTGCAGAGAAATCTTGCCGTTAAGATTTTCAGCACGCTTGACGTTAGTGCGGGTAAGTTCTTCATCATCGGCTTGGGCGGGGAGAGCCACGGCATTATCGTAGCCACTGACGACACCACGACCTTTGGGATCTAGGAAGGCAGCACCACGGTAGGAAGGAACTTTGAAAGTGCCTTCAAAGTCCGTAGAGGTGTTAATACTGCTCAAACTGGGTTGGGTTTGAGCAACCAAGTTTTTGATAGTGAAGAGGAAAGGTACTCGCTCACCGCCAGGAAGTTGTACGGTGATGGCTTGGAAGTCAAGACCATCAGTTTCCTCAAAGGTCAAGCTATTATCTGAGTTGATTTTTAGGTTGCCTTGCACCTGGTCAATAGTGGAAGTGTATCTAGTTAACAATTTGCCAGCAACAAATTCTGCTTCTTGGCGTTTATTAGCAGGTTCTTCTTTGATGAAAAAGCTAGTTGGTTCTAAGCAAAGTTCTTTGATGGCATAAGACTGGCTAGAATCAATGGGAATGGAACCACGGCTTGTTTCTGCTAGTTGAGGGCATTTGTTTGCCAAGCCGGTGCCACGAATTTGGTCGTAAGTAAGTACATCTCTACTACTAGTAGCAGGAGCATCACTACAAGCAGTTATTAGTCCCAGGCACAAAGCCAAGAATGCAACAATTAAAGTGCGATACCTCATGGTCAACCTCAATCTCAAAAATTAATATCTAAGTTGTAAAACTGCATCGAAGCTTTGATTTTTGACGAAAAGCCATCTTCGAACTGACACTGCGTTGCTCTGATTACCAGAGTTGAAACAAATCTCAGGGCGTATAGGCTGGAAGTCGCCAGTCAAACTTTTCTCTGCTAAACGTAGTTAAACGTGTCGTTCTCTTGAGCTTGGGGAGTAAACCCCAGAATAAGTAGCACACTGTATCCTTTTTAGATGTGTGTAACTAGGGGGCAAAAAACCAGCAGTTTTACTGTTGGTAGCATTTGTTAGAGTTGGGCGGGGGGATGAGTAAGCGCTACACAGAGCAGCATAAGTGCTTGCCTCAAAGAGTGCGAAGAGAGTTGTCTGCTTTGCACTTTGCTTTTGCCAATTGCAAAAGCAGCGTCGCCCAAGTCTTTTTGTATCATGTATGTGACGCTACTACATACAGCCCATTGTTTGATGGGTAAATTAGCCAGATCATACGATTTTTTTTAACTCAAAATCAAAGTACTCTTAATTAACAAAGTCTCGTCCCGATCGCATCTAGCTGATGTGGAGGCTATGCTAAAGGTTACTACGCTCTTTTAGGAGCGATCGCAATTGCTTTTAATAAAGATACAAATCTAGTTATATTCAACCCTTACTTAGGTAAGTGCAGGGAAGAGCAAAGGCGGTGAGTCTAGCAAAAAACCATCTAAAAGCCTACAGTAGCTTCATTTTCTGGGATCGATGTCTAGAGTAAGTACTGGCAAACTAGGGAAAATTAAAAATCTCCGGTAAATTTGAGTTGGCCTCATTTATACGGAAAAGTTGGCATGAACCATAACAAAAGTCTGGAATCAGGGGAGTTGTCCTGTAAACTGCAAGCGATCGCAACTGTGGTGTATGATGCCGTGCAGGGTTGTGAAAGTGAGACTGTAGCTCTTTTGGCAATGCTTAGGCAATTGGAACAGTTACACAGAGAGATCCGAGATGGGGTTTTTCAAGAGAGTTTGCCTGTTAACCGTCGGCAACTTTACTCACTCCTAAAAGATATTGAGTCTGAGGGAGGCTGGCCTTATATCGAGCGGATGAGACTACAAGCTTTTCTAGCGAATTTGCCACAAGAGGCTCCCCCAGAAAATAGCCGTGAAGTTTTAGAGAGCGATCGCTCCTTTGCTGATTAACTCAAAAATTATTTTCTAGCTCTGAATTAACAACCCCGATCGCCTCATCAACCGCTAAACCAAGAGCGGTTGCTCATTGAGGCTTCAACTTAATTCATAATTAAAAAGAGTTTTTAGTGGGTATGCCTTTACAAAGAAAGCGATCGCGCTCCTCAAGATTACGGTTGTGCTTGAGGTAATCACCCACCCAGTCGCAACCACGAACAAGCAGATCGTCAAGGTTTAAATTCCACAGAATTATCGTGTTGTCATCACTAGCTGATGCTAATGTTTGACCATCTGGGCTAAAACTAACACTTAACACTGGGGCACGATGCCCATTCAGGCTTTTAATTAATTTGCCTTCATGACTCCAAAGTTTTACTGTACTATCCCAACTGGCGGCGGCAAGCAATTCACCATTGGGACTGAAAGTTACAGCGTTGACGCTATCGCTATACCCCTTTAATAAGGTTTTTAACAACGTACCATCCCGTCGCCACAGTTTTACGGTGTTATCCCAACTGGCAGAAGCCAGCAACTCATCAGTGGGGCTAAAGCTGACACCTAAGACCCAACTGTCATGAGGCGAAAAAGTTTTGAGCAATTTGCCTTGACGGTTCCACAATTTCACAGTTTGGTCATCACTGGCGGAGGCTAAAATTTGACTATCAGGGCTAAAATTTACGCTATTTACCCAACCCTGATGTCCCACTAAGGTTTTCAGTAACTTGCCTTGACGGTTCCAGAGTTTCACGGTTTTATCTTTACTAGCTGATGCCAAAAACTGACCATCGGGGCTGAAATTCACGCTCATCACACTATCGCTATGTCCGTGAAGAGTCATGATCAAAGTACCGTCAAGCCGCCAAAGTTTCACGGTTTTGTCATAACTTCCTGAAGCCAGCATTTTACCTTTGGGGTCAAAACTGACACTAGGAACTTTACTTGTATGCCCCACTAAAGTTTTGTAAAGTCGAGTTTTGAACTCGCCATTACTAGTATATTTCTTCCAGAGTTTTACAGTGCGATCGCTACTACCAGAAGCCAGCATCTGACCGTTGGGGCTCCAAGTAACGCTCAAAACTCGATCTTGATGCCCTTGAAGAGTAGACGGGGTTGGGGCATTTAAGCTCCATAGTTTCACGCTTTTGTCGAAACTTCCTGAAGCCAGCAATTTATTATTTGGACTGAAAGCGATAGTAACAACAGCATCACTATGTCCTTTGAAGGTTTTGAGTAAAGTACCAGTTATACTCCAGAGGTTTATGGCATTGTCTTCGCCTGCGGAAGCTAACTTTTTACTATCAGAACTAAAGTTCAAACTCCACACTGTACTGCTATGTTGCCGTAAATTTTTGTAAAGACGAAAGCCAAAACCGTCTTTAGTATCGTTAATCTCCCTCTGCCAAAGTTTCACTGTCTTGTCTCGACCTGCTGAGGCTAAAAATTTACCGTCGGGGCTGAAAACAGTTACAGTCACACCCTGCTGATGTCCCTGCAAAGTTGTAACCAGGCTACCATCCCGTCGCCAGATTTTCACTGTCTTGTCATCGCTGGACGAAGCAATTAATTGACCATCAGGACTAAAGTTTACCCAGTTAACCCACCCTCGATGTCCTCTCAGGATTTTTACTAATGTACCGTCTTTGCGCCAGAGTTTTATGGTTGTATCCTTACTGGCAGTAGCTAACAACTCGCCATCAGGGCTGAAATTAACGCTATAAACCCAATCTTTATGTCCTTTCAGAGTTTTATATGGCTTGGGATCAAATTCACCTGTAACCGGGTTTTTACTCCAGATTTGTACTGTTTTGTCGAGGCTGGCGGACGCTAGGGTTTGACCATCTGGGCTGAAGCTTACACAGGTAACAGCATCAGTGTGACCTTTGAGGGTTTGAAGTAAACTACCATCAGGATGCCAAATTTTCACAGTCTGATCTCGGCTACCTGATGCTAGGGTTTGACCATCTGGGCTGAAAGTTACTCCCCAGACAATATCAGTGTGCCCTTCTAAGCGGTTGACTTCTGTTACCCCATAAACCGCCTGTTGCAGGGCTGTTACCACCCGCATTCGCGTATCTGGTTGCACTCCATCTGCCTGTTTCAGTTCTCTCCAAGCCCGCAAACTTTCTAATAAAGCATCAAACTCTTTATTAGACGCAAATAGAGCTTCGCTAGCAGCCGTGATTCCACTAATCCTCAAGTTGGTTTCACTGCGTTCAGCTCGCAGAGTTTGGTGAATTGCTGCTGTTTTTTGCAAGTCAGCTTGCCACCATAATGCTGCTATTGTTCCCCCCATGATTGCCAGCATTGCGCCTACAAACCGTGCTTCTCGCAGTCGCCGTTGCAACACCAAATTGAGTTGCTTTTGACTCAGTTGTTGGGCTACTTCTGCTCTAATTTTTTCGAGTTTGATTTTTTCAAACTCGGCGAGCATACCATAGTTGTTTTTTTGGCGAATTGGTTCAACTAAATAATCGTGAACTAGCTGGTAGCGATCGCCTAATTCTTCTCTGACTCGCAACACCAAACCTGAACCCACCAATATTTCTAAAATTAGTTCCCCAACTGTGTTAAAGCTTGATATTGTATCTATATCATGGTTATTAACTAATGCAGCCGCTAAATCAGCTTTACCTTTTAAAGGTCGCGTCCCTTTTTCATCAGTTAACTCAAATAATAATTTCCAACTTAACTCTTCATTCTCTGGGCCGCAGTCTTTGATCACTTCCCCTAGCCAGCGTTCAACCAATTTTGCCGAGCCGCCGCAAAGCTTGTATTGTCCAAGGGTAGTAATATTTTCTATTTGTAGTTGAGCGCCAACTATTTGTAATTCAATTGGATGTACTTCATCTAGTTCTCCTGTCAAATCCTGGACTAATCGATTAATTAATTCATCACTCAGTTCATAATGAGAACGTTGAGTAAGACTGTGAATTATAGCGTTAGCATCATGACTAGAGAATTTTCCTAGATAGTAGCGAATGTCCTTATCGAGAATATTTTTATTAATTACACCTAAATCATATAGTCCAATACTATTTTTTTGGCTCAATCGTTCAAATTCTAATAAATGATGTAAGTAATCTTCTCTTAACGAAAGAATAATTTTTACAAACGAGATATTTAAACATTCACTAAAGAATTGATAAAATTCTATTCTTTGCGTAGGAGGATTACTAATAAAAAACAATTCTTCAAACTGGTCTAATATGATAATTATTGTATAGTTGCGCTCGGTTGCTAAACGAATTTTTTCTAATAGTATATTGAATGTAGAGTCAGGATTAACTGATATTCCTGTGTATGCCAGCGCTTGGTTTAGACTGCTTATTAAGACTGTTAGCCAATCAGTATAGACAGACAAAACAATAGGTATAGGAATGCGTTCTCCGATAACTTTTCCTGTCAGGGCTGGGACTAAACCAGCTTTGAGAATTGAACTTTTACCTACGCCTGATGGTCCATAAATTACTGTAAGTTTATAGTCAGCACGACTAATTCTTTCAATCAAACGATTGATATCTTGCTGTCGTCCTGAAGCTGATATTTCTTGGGCAACTCCTTCAGGAATCAACGGTATTTTTTGAGGTTCCAATGCTGGGTTAATTCTAGATCGTTGCGGCTGTAATTGACT
This sequence comes from Nostoc sp. TCL240-02, assembly GCF_013343235.1. Lineage (GTDB taxonomy): Bacteria > Cyanobacteriota > Cyanobacteriia > Cyanobacteriales > Nostocaceae > Nostoc. The sequence continues at coordinate 7,244,941 of NZ_CP040094.1, forward strand.
CGCACCAATGAAGGCGCGAAACCCATACTGATGTTCTATCTGAATTTTTTCTTGCTTGAGTTTAAAGGCTTCTGTATAGTTATGACGCTCAAAAAAGTAAAGCGATCGCAGTTCCTCTAAAATCTCTAAATATAGTGATGGCTGATGTTGTAGCTCACAAACTACCCTCGCCCATTCCAGGTTATTTATCGCTTCTTCTGATTCACCTAGATGTCGCTGTGTACGTGCAAGCAACAGAAGATACCAACTTTCTTGTCGTCGTGTTCGCAAAGCATCTCGCAGAGAAACTTCTGTTGCTTCTTCGGAAATAGAAAGTGCTGCATTCGCTAATTCATGAGCTAGTACCCAATTCGACTCGGAAATTGCCACATTTGCCAAAAAACCATAATTTTGAGCAATTTGTGCAGGAGTTCCATAGGTTTTATTTAGAAGTAATGACTTTTGAGCTAATTTTTTTAAGTCGTCCCAAGCTTGTAAACGTTGCAGCATTTCGCAAGCAGGCAAAATAAATTTAGCAACTAAGTCTTCTCTTTGTACTTCCTCCAATACGTCCAGGCATTGTTTAAACCACAAGAGAGCATGTTCACAATACTTACTATTACTATTATTGTGTAGGTCTGCCATGCGGTGATAACACAGCCCTAAGTGAAATAGTACTATTGCTTGCTTGAGTAAAGGCGAAGGAGGAGTAGGGTGAGGACATGAGAGAGGTAAAGAAGAATTACTTTCCAACTCAGCGACTCTCTTCGTTTCCTGCTGCCATAATGCTAGACTTCTTTGATAATTGCCTAAAGCACCATTAATTTGATCGTTGGCATATTTATCTCGTCCTAACACAAATTCTAAACTAGCTTCTAATCCGGGTGTTAACTGAAGACTATATAGGCGCAGCAAATCATTACGGGCTGATTCTATTTCGTGGCGGTGTTGAGACTTAGGATCTAAATCTAGGGAGGCATTAGATAAAAATGTTTCAGCACCTGCTTCTAAAACTTTGCCAAATAGAGATTCTGCTTCTTGATGGATCAAAGCAATTAAATCTGCTTTTGCCATTTCAAATTTAATCGTAGTTGCAGCCCAACTTTTAAAATCAGGCGCCAATCTGGACAACAATGATGCAACTTCATCTTGTAGCCACAACACTACTGGAAATGGAAAAGTTGCGGCATATATATCTCGCGCTTGGTTAATGCCTGTAAGTAAGTTTTCTAGGTCGATTGCTGACTCAATACCAAAAACCATAACAGCAGCTGGTAAAGAGTCTGTGAAGACAGCAGGATTATCTAAGGATAGTTCTGTGACTATTGTGTTGTGTAAGGAAGTTGTTGACGACTTGAGGACAACTTCTCTGATATTGGTATCTTTGGTGATGGAGCGAATATTTCCTAACATTTGCTCACGTAATTGCCCATAGTTACACCGAACTAAAATTAGGGCAAATTGACCTTCAGAAAGTGCGATCGCTCTAATCAGTCTTTGCAATGTATGCTGATTTTCTTTTGTGGAGACGTGTAGCTGCTTGTCAGTAGTCATTTGTTATTGGGCATTGGGCATGGGGTATGGGGCATGGGGTATGGGGCATGGGGTATTGGGCATGAGACATTAGTTATTAGTCCAATGGCCAAGGACAAAGGACTAATAACTATTAACTTACCCAGCACTATTACTTTTTTTGTTGCCAAGCTAAAACTTTTTCTGTTTCTGCTAGGGCTGGACTGATGCCAAACCAGCGCCCCAGAGGGTCACGATATTCGAACAAATACATACTTCGTAGTAAGCTTTGATAGTCAGACTCACCTTTAACTCTCTGTTGTTGAACTACTTCAAACAATAATTCCCACTGGGATTCATCAATAGCTAATAGCAGATCGTCTCGGTAGTCTTTAATCACAGCTTCTAAGCATTCTCTAGAAAAAGGTGGATCTTGTCGTTGCAGGCAGCTATAAAGTAAACCTAATAAGTTACGAATATGGCCACCGCTAACGCGACATATCCGATCTAAGGTTTGGGAATGATCGAATAATTCTGTAATTAATAAAAGCCTTTCATTCAAAGGAACTTCTGGAAAAGCTCTTGCTAAGACTAACTGGCGTACTAGTGACATCCCTGGTTCGTAATCACTGCCATCTCTTTGCCGCACTAATACCATCGGCAGTACTTTTGGTGCAATCCCTCCCCCCAGGCGATTTTTGAGTGTTTCATACTCATTGGAGAAAATTAGTGTTAGCGGAATTGTGTAAACTAGATGGCATTTGAGTCGACGTAGCTGTTCACCTCGGTCGATAAAGAGATATTCTGGTTGCGATCGCCCTGATGCTAAGGGACGCATATCGACTCGATCCAAATTATCTACGATCACTACCAGTCCTTTTTGACCCCGCAGCTTTAACTGTTCAATAGCCCTTTCTAAAATTTCTTCGTTAATCGCTTGCAAAATACTATTGGTACGTGGTTCCAAATATTGCCTCAGTTGATTCCGCATCTGAGTGCTATCTTTGGTTTTGGCGGTAATTTTGGCAATACCCAAGGATAATTCTGCTTGTCCAGAAAGCTCTATGGGGCTTTGTAGAAAATCGCCTACTTCTTTAAACAAATTGGTAAAGTAACCACCTTTGAGTTTGATGTTAATACCTTCTAAACTGGCACTAACTTGACGGGCTACACTCAGCAAAATATCGCTGATATCAATATCAGCCATGTCTAAGTCTTGACTGGACTCAAAATAAACCACATGAAATCCTGCCAATTCTAGTTCTGTTTTGAGGCGCTGCAATTCCGTCGATTTACCGCAGCCAATGTGACCCGTAAATAACTGACAGGTTGGCTCATCAGGAGAAATCCGAACTATAGTGCGTTGCAATTCTTCGACAATCTTGCAACCACGGACATCAGCAAAATCTATGTAATACTGGCGATCTAACACGTTGCTTATATTAAGCGTGTAGCTTGGGTTACATGCTTTATAAAAACGTGACAAATTGAATGTCGTTTTCATGTATGTATAGGTGAATGTAGACGCGTGTGTAGATGCAGTTAACTCGTATTTTTTATACAAATAATCTCTAACTTTGATGTAGGCACACAATTAATTCGCAAGTTGGTAGTGTCTTGCAAAAGACAGCACTTATTACAGGATTACTGTCAGTATCTGTCAGTAGTATGATAGAGATTTAATTGACCCTAATAACCTTAAACATATCTGTCCTTTTTACACCTACTATTGAGGTTTTGACAATCTCATAGCTTTTCTTTAACCTGACACAAACCTTGATGACGGAGTTAATCAGTAAAAAAAGCTACTCGATTATATTATTCCCTGTTTGTATAGTTGATGAGACATGACTAGTATGAATTATAGCAATCTATACAGAGACAAAGGAAGAATTATTTATCACTTCACATTCTATTTGTCAATAAAACAAAATCAGAAATATTTAAATTAAGATTTTGTAATCTTTAAAGAAAAAATGTTTTATGTCCCTTGTCAAAAAGACAACAGTGAGTTAAGAATGGACACCGGAAACTTTAATAGGAAGGATGACTAGAGACTACGTTCGTTGTGTACTTACTGTAAAGTGTTACTAAAAATAAAAAAAGTCTTGAGGAGAGCGGCTAACAGATGCCGACAGTGTTTACTGAAATTAATAATGATACAAGCGCGTCAAGGAATTTGGATTGTAACCAGAAAGGGGTTTGAATGGCTGGCATAATATCAGTTTCCCGCACGGATCTAGCGCAGCGTCGTAAAAAATTACGTCGGCGACGGCAGATGAGAATTATTCAAGCTATTTGGCGAACTTTTGCCATTACCGGTTTGGCAGGTGGATTGCTGTGGGTAGCAGTTCAACCAGTATGGGTGTTAAAAACTCCCAAACAAGTAGTGATGAAATCAGGCAATCAATTACTCTCAAATGAGACAACTCAATCCCTATTAGTGTTATCTTATCCCCAATCTTTGTGGCGGATTGAACCAGCAGCGATCGCCAACTCTTTGAAAAAACAACCAACTATTGCCCAAGCGATCGTGAGACGCCGCCTGTTTCCTCCCGGATTAAACATCGAAATCCAAGAACGAGTCCCTGTCGCAATTACTCAAACAGCAAGTGGGGCAAATCAGGGCACTGGCAATAAAAAAGTCACAATCGGCTTACTAGATGCAAGTGGGGCCTGGATACCTTTAGAAAAATACACATCACTGAATCCCACTAGGAAATTACCCAATCTCAGAGTAATTGGATCGCCCAAACAATACTGTCTCAACTGGACTCAAATTCATCAAGCTATCAGCCAAAGTACTGTGAAAGTAGTGGAAATTGATTGCCAAAATCCAGCGAATTTAATTTTGAAAACAGAACTAGGAAATGTGCATCTTGGCGTTCCAGGTTCCCTGTTGTCTGAACAAATTAAGGTACTCGCCCAAATGCGCCATTTATCAGCGAAACTCGATTCTGGTCAAATAGAGTATATTGATCTGAAAAATCCCGATTTTCCCTTAGTACAAATGAACCAAAAAGATCAAAAATTAACTCCCAAAAACCCTAAAAATATCTAGCGTGTTTAATGTATTGATAGCTCCTAGTAAATTAAGAAGCTTTATGCTGATAAATATATTTATTATTTTCAGTTTTCCTGCAACTCGCGCGAAAATCGGCATTAACTTCTAATTAAAATGAGAAGATCAATCATGAAATCTCTCTTGTGAGTAAAACACTCTCAAATTGTTACCCTAACATCTAATAGTAGGGTGCAAGATGTCTGACAATCTAACTTAGGTCTGTTGAGGATACTCCAAAGACAGTTTACTGAAGTTCAAATCTGTAACTTAAGGTACTGCCAAATATTGCGTAAAGGCTACTTTTGGGCAATCAGTTTGGACTATTCTGTACCATATTTCTTAATTGGTTTACGAAACCTCTAGGGAAATCTTGATTTGTTGACCACACTAGTGAGGGTTCTCGTAAGATAGACTATTGCTCAAACAAAGTGTCCATTAAGACCCCCCAAACAACAAATTAATCAGGTATAGTCTGACAAGTAAATTCTTGCTTACTTCAACCTTAAGAATAAGTAAGTATCAGGTAAATTTTGTGTCTAAAGTTGCAATTATCCCCAATGGTGAAACCTATTAACAATATTATTGAGGCAGATAAGATGCGCTGTAGTGTGTCTTTAGAAGTTATGTTCTCCGATGAGAAGAATGAAGAGATTAATGTCTGGTTGAAGTTATACAGATCACTTTTGGATAAATATAGGTATACTTCTCTAGAATTGGCTGTGCAATCGGCTGCATTAAAAGCTGATCTCATAGCAAATTTTCATACCGCCAATTCTGTTAGGCTTGGCAGTAGTGAAAACAATAAAGAACAGTGCCATAGTATTGTGGCAGTGTCAAACTATAGTTGACTCTTAAGTGAATAGCACCTGGAAAAGTCGTTTATCTACCCTCTCACAAATCCAATGACACTTGATAATAACCAAGGACTCACCTATAAAAATTCCCAATCTCCGGGACAGCCTGGGTTTTCTCTGGCAGTTAACTCGACCAATCCCTTTAATAACTCTGGGATGAACTTCGGACAAAATCACGATAATAAGAAGATTTTTACGGAAAATAGCCGCATTGGGGAAATTGTTCCTGGTCGGGTTGCCAACATCAAAGTGATTGGTGTCGGTGGCGGCGGTGGCAATGCCGTTAACCGCATGATCGAATCTGATGTCTCTGGTGTAGAGTTTTGGTCAATTAATACTGATGCCCAAGCTTTAACTCTGGCAGGCGCTCCCAGTAGATTGCAAATTGGACAAAAGCTAACGCGGGGCTTAGGAGCAGGTGGTAATCCTGCCATTGGTCAAAAGGCAGCGGAGGAATCACGAGACGAAATTGCTACAGCTTTAGAGGGTGCAGACCTAGTATTTATCACAGCTGGTATGGGCGGTGGTACAGGAACAGGTGCAGCCCCAATCGTGGCAGAAGTAGCCAAAGAAATGGGCGCTCTCACTGTTGGGGTAGTCACACGTCCATTCGTTTTTGAGGGTCGCCGCCGCACCAGCCAAGCGGAACAAGGGATTGAAGGCTTAAAAAGTAGGGTAGATACACTGATTATTATTCCTAACAACAAACTACTGGAAGTTATCCCCGAACAAACACCTGTGCAAGAAGCTTTTCGCTATGCAGATGACGTGTTGCGTCAAGGGGTGCAAGGTATCTCTGATATCATCACAATTCCCGGTTTGGTAAATGTTGACTTTGCTGATGTCCGAGCTGTGATGGCAGATGCAGGATCGGCATTGATGGGAATTGGCGTTAGTTCTGGAAAATCTAGAGCTAGAGAAGCAGCGATCGCAGCTATTTCTTCACCATTACTAGAATGTTCTATTGAAGGTGCTAGAGGAGTTGTCTTTAATATTACAGGTGGTACTGATCTTACTTTACATGAAGTGAATGCAGCCGCAGAAGCAATCTATGAAGTAGTTGATCCTAACGCCAATATTATTTTTGGGGCTGTAATTGATGACAGACTCCAAGGTGAGGTCAGAATTACTGTAATTGCCACCGGGTTTACAGGTGAAGTGCAAGCTGCGGTACAACAAAGCGTAGCTAGCGTTCGAGTAGCACCTAATACCTCCAAGCGACCAACAACACAACAACCCGCAGTTAATCCTCCAACCTCAACTCCAAATTCAGCTCCAACTCCAACTCCAACTCCAGAACCAAAAGAAAAACCTGGATTGGATATACCTGACTTCTTGAGAAACCGACGAACACCACGGAATTAAAAGATTTTGGATTTGAGATTTTTAGATTAAATTAGCAGTCTCAGGTTAGGCTGAGTGCTGTATAAAATCTGTTAGTTTCAGGGTTTACCAAAAGCAGGGATAAGCAATCCGTTGCCATCCCTAATTTTGCTAATTGGTAAAGAAATTTGTTAACGCTACTTATAGAATTAACTCGGGCAGGGTTCTGCTGGCTCCCATGTCTAGCTTTGCTTTTGGAACAAATAAATCAGAAGACCTGCCCAACTAGGAATGATTAAATGTAGCCCGTCGTAGACATTGTTACATCTACCATTGCGATTCATTAAACTTATATTCTGTATAAACAAAGCTATATGGGCAAGTTGCCCACGCAAGCACCCGAAGTAATGCTGTTTTCTGGGAAATAGGACACCAAGTCAAAATAATTTACATTTATCAATGAAGGCAAGAGGCAGAATGAAAACCGTCTGTACTTTAGAACTGCCTTCACCGGTAGATAAGACCATGACTGAACTCTAGTTCAGTGGCTTCAAATCAGCAGAGGATTTGACCCCTGCTGATTTACTCTTCCTGCCTCCTTCAATTCAATGACTGTTCAATCCATTGAATAACTTGATAACCAAGGTTAGTACCATCTAGGCGATCAATTTCACGAATTCCCGTAGGACTGGTGACGTTAACTTCAGTTAAGTAGCCACCAATAATATCTATACCCACAAAAATTAAACCGTCTTGGCGTAAGCGTTCGGCTACTTGGGTACAAATTTCATGTTCTCTTGGGGTAATTTCAGTTTGAGCGACTGTACCACCAGTGGCCATATTATTGCGAAAATCAGTTCCGCTAGAGAGGCGATTGAGCGCACCAATCGGTTCGCCATTGAGCAGGATAATGCGTTTATCTCCTTCTTTTGCCTCCGGTAGATAGGTTTGTACCATTACTGGCACTCGACCTTGGAGGGTACTGAGTTCGACAATGGAGTTAAAATTGCGATCGCTCGATTGTAAAAATAAAATTCCTTCCCCGGCTTTGTTTCCCAGTGGTTTGATAACTGCTGCCCCCTTTGCTTTGACAAATTCTCGGATAAACTCTTTATCAGCACTGACAATCGTTTCTGGAATTGCTTTGGCAAACTGGAGAGCATACATTTTTTCATTTGCCCCTCGAATACCGCTAGGACTGTTAATCAGCAGAGTTTTGTTTTGGTCAACATAATCCAGAATGTAGGTGGCATAGAGGTAAGAATCATTGACAGGTGGATCTGTCCGCATAAATACGGCATCCATTGTCTCTAAAGAAGTTAAGGAGGAATCGCTCAACTTATACCAAGGATTCGCCGCTATCCAGCGTCTCTCCACCAACTGCACTGGTACAAGTTCGACTCGCTGTAGGACAGCCCAAGCTTTACCCTCCACTACACTCAGCAGATTTGCTTGAGTTACCCAAACTTCGTGTCCCAGGATTTGCGCTGCTTCAATCAGGGCAATGCTGGTATCATGACACGGGTCAAGCAGATGGATCGGATCAACGATAAAAGCCAGTTTCACCCTTTATACCTCAATCACCAAAAAATTAAATGGTTGTTCAATTATTATCTCTTGCTGCTCTCACCAATTGACGTATATTTGTACTACTGAGTAGAAACTGGAGGTTGACAGATATCGCTTTTGCGAGAAAGAAGTTTGTCAACAGAGTTGTAGCGACTGCCCTGTAATTTGCAGCGGCTTGTCGCTAGTGCAATATCTTCTAGACTTACACGGAAGTTAGTAGCTCATCTAGCTTGCCTTGACTGTCTAAAGCGTGGATATCATCACAACCACCAATATGGTCATCATTGATGAAAATTTGCGGTAAAGAGCGCCTTCCATTTGCTCTTTGAGCCATTTTATTTCTGGCTGCTTCATCTCCATCAATGCTGTATTCGGTAAATTCAACACCCTTACTCTTCAGCAAACTTTTGGCACGGATACAAAACGGGCAAGTCCTCCAAGTGTAAATTTCTACTTTTGCAGCCATAATGTCCTCAACTTGATTTAATACTTTTTAATTTTAGAACGTTGCAACTGGCTGTAGGTGTTCTATAGCGGTTATCAGTCTTGTGAGGTACAGTAGCAGCAGTGAGTAAACCAACCCAGCAAATTCTCTATTGTCACTTCTGCGAATGCCGTATCTAATGCCTGGAGTAAATCAGGGTATGTCCTTGCACCGATGCGACGGAGAATGTTCTTAATCTTGGACCAACAATTCTCAATCGGTGAAAAATCGGGAGAATAGGGGGGGAGATAAATGAGATGAGCGCCAGCAGCGATGAGCAAAGCTTCAAGTTCATCACTTTTATGGATTGAGCAGTTATCCATGATCACCACTGCACCAGGCCAAAGTTTGGGTACGAGCTTTTGGGCGATGAAGGCATCAAAAGTCAAAGCATCGATAGAACCTAAGCCACTCCATTGGGTGAGCAGTCCTTTCAAGCTAATTGCACCAATTACCGAGACATTTTTCCCTTTGCGGTTGGGCTTTTGAGCATAGGCCTGAAAGGCCAGGCAAGGCGCGGGCACATTTGCGGATGAAGGACAGATTAACTCCCGATTCATCTAAGAAAATCAGCTCTTCGACGGGTATCCCCCTCAAGAGTTTCCAGTACTCAAATCGGGCTAGTTGGACTTCATCACTACCTTTTTTGTGAGGTGGAGACTTTTTTTTTGAGGTTGAGGTGAAGTTTCCAGCGAACCATCCGATTCACCGTAGCTACCCCAATTAAGACCTCTGTTTTCTCGTAAAGTCGTTCCCGCAATTCGCTTAACGTCGCATCGGGCTGTGCTATGACGAGTTGGCGCAGGATTTCTAACTGTTCAGCATTCAACTTTGTTGCTGTCTGCTCAGTCCGCACCTTGGGGCCTATCATCCCCAATTCTCGATGGCGTTTGAGTAAATTTTGCACAAAACTTAAGGTGACACCAAAGTTTTTAGCCAGTTTTCGTTGGGAAATGTCACCGCAGGCATAAGCATCAACTATTTTTTGACGCAAGTCGAGAGAGTAGGCTTTCATCACCACCAATTATCAGTAGAATTGCTCTCTCCTACTGTACTGAAGTAGACTGATAACCGCTATATGACGTTTTGACTTTACTTTCAGAAGTGTCTAACTAAATTCAGTTATTGGTTTCGCTCAGTTCCTTCGAGATCCGCTACACTTAGCTAGCTTTTTGTGCAGAACTATGCAAAACGAAAAATCGTTGAAAAGCCTAGAAAGAATGCAAGCTTTGCAACGATTTATAATTATTAGTCTATTTACACCATGTTGTAGTTAATCAATTTTTACAGAATATAGGGGACGCACACTTGACTTTCTAAAAAAACAGTATTTCCTTTTATGGAAGTATCTGGTATTTCTCAGTGCTGAAAACTAGAAAACTGTCACTTAGGCTACTACTAAAGATTTTTTCCTCACCACTTTCAATGCACCCACTGCAAATAAACCAAGGGCGGCTGTTGTCCCAGGTTCAGGTACTTTTTTTGGTGGAGGAGGTGGAGGACTATAATAATTCCCTTGTGCTTTTATAATGCTAGGCTCACTTAAAGCGGTGCCATATTGGAAGCGAACACTACCAATTTTGCTTATATCAAAGTTAGTGGGCAGTCCTGACAAAACAAACGTGGCCGAATTGTCAACAAAACTTCCCCCTTTAACTGGTGAATTTGCATTAGCATTGTAGCCGTCAATAATGCCGTAATTTACTTGCTGCTGTCCACCAATGCCTTGAAAAATACCCAAGCCGGCAGTACCTAAACCGTAATCTTGGGTTACTCCATTAGTAAGTCCTGCGGAATTAGTAGTAGATGCAAATGCCCATTCTTTGCCATTAGGAGTATTGAGAAGATTTACATTATTTGTAGTGGTAGAGGAGTTGTTTTGAGTGACCGTTGCAGCTGTTGCTGAAATTAACGATAAGTTTAAGGGAGATCCAGCATAGTCCCAAAAGACTGATGTAAGAACATCAGAAGGGACTGAAACATTTTTCATGTTCGTCAGAGTCACTGTCAACTTACCTGGATTGAGTAAGTCATCAAAGACAACTGATGATGCCAGAGCATTCTTTGATGCTGAGTTAGTTCCTGTGACTGAGAAAGTCATAGAGGCTGCATCTGCTTGGGAAATCTGTGAAACTGTCACCACAGCTAATGCTGATATACAACAGACTGCATAACCCGCTATTTTCTTGGAATATGGTTGAGACACGCGATTGAAACTCCTTTTCTTTTTATTGAGGATATTTAAGACCTCTCAAAATAACTTTTTTATGGAAGTTACCAATGTCTAAATTTACACAAATAAATAATAATTGTCTACGTTGTTTGTCGAGGTTAGCTAAAAATTTAAATTTGAAATTATCAATATATTTTTTATAAATTAATGGAAATTTTCAGTATTTACACTTGATATATTTTTTTAATTAGAATTGTCTCTATTCACGCTGAATAATCAATATTTTGTTTCTCGATGTTATTACTTAATCAACAGATTTTTAGGAGATATTGATTATTCTATGAGGAAGAGTTGTAGGTTGAATAGAGTGCAGCGTTACCCTGGATAAAACCAGCCTGCATTAGGTATCTCACGCCAATCTACACGAGTAGATATTTTAATTTTTCACTAAGTACATGAGCTAAATTAAATATAGGACTCCTATTTGATACTTGAAAACATACTGAGGATGAAAAGCCAGCTTTATCAGGTTTTATTTAAAATATTGTTCAAAATCAGATTTTATTTTTGAAAAAACTCACTAGAACTTAAAAAGGCTTTTTCTCTACTTCCTACTCCCCACTCCCTACCTATCTCGTTTGCGCTGCGCGAACAAAAATCAGATAGGAGTTATAAAACCATTGTACTGATGTCAATACGCTTGGGTTAAGCAAAGCGCAACCCAACATTTCTGGGACTTTGTTGGGTTGCGCTTTGCTTAACCCAACCTACGCAGTTTAAGTTTTTTGGCGCTAACCCAAGCGTATTGGTACTAGTGGCGTGGCAAGGCTAAAATGGTGCGTTAAAAATATCTGGAGAATTACAGTTTAAAAGCATAATTCAACTTTTCTACTCTTCTTTATAAAAATGCAATAAATAAGGGAAGGCGATAAATTGCCTTCCCCAAAGTTAAATATTCACGACACTAAATATAAAGTGCTAACACTGAATTAGTTACTCAACATTTACCTACTGTCAACTGCATATTCAATCAGTTGAGCAAGGCGGTGACGTAGGGTTTCTAATCCCAAGCGCTGACTCGCTGAAATAAATACCGCTAAGGGAAATTCTTCTCTAGCTAAAGCCAGTGTCTCACTATTTGCTTGATCGATCTTGTTAAAGATAACTAACGCCGGACCAGGAGTTATTGGCATTTGCGCTAAGATTTCTCTGACTGAGCGAATATGACGCAACCAAGCTGGATGAGACAAATCCACTAAATGCAGTAGGGCATCAGCTTCTGTGACTTCCTCCAAGGTGGCGCGGAAGGCATCCATTAATGATACAGGCAGTTCGTGTATGAACCCTACCGTATCTGTAATCAGAATTTCTTGATGTTCATTTGTTTCGCCATAAGGAATCACCAAACGGCGCGTCGTAGGATCGAGAGTGGCAAATAATTGGTCGGCTGTATAAACTTCTGCATTAGTGAGAGCATTCAGCAAAGTGGATTTACCAGCGTTGGTATATCCAACCAAAGCCACTGAGGGAATTTCTCGATGCTGCCTTCGTTGGCGTAACCGCGAACGATGTGCCTGCAATTGGTTCACTTCTTTTTGCAGTCGGGAAATACGTTGGCCAATGGCACGGCGTTCTGTTTCCAGTTTTGTTTCACCAGGACCACGAGTCCCTATACCACCACCCAATCGGGACATGGTACGACCTCTACCAGCTAGTCGCGGTTGCATGTATTCTAACTGTGCTAGTTCTACTTGCAATTTCCCAGCACGGGATTGAGCGCGTTGAGCAAAGATATCCAAAATTACTTCGGTGCGGTCAACTACCCGGATACCAATCTGCATTTCTAAGTTGCGGACTTGGGAGGGTGAGAGGTCGCGGTCGAAGACGACAAGATTAACTCCTAGTGTTTGGGCAGTTAGGGCAATTTCTTGCACCTTACCTTCACCAACTACTGTTTGGGGATGAATGCGCGATCGCTTTTGTTGTATTGTCTGTAATACATCTCCCCCAGCAGTATCAACTAAACGTGCCAATTCTAATAGGGTGTCTTGGAATTGTAGGGGAGTCATCTCACTCGTCATCAGCCCCACAATTAGCACGCGATCGTGGTCAGCATCTACTTCCTGGGCAATAAATTCGCGCTGGAATTCTGCTTCTAGATTTTCTACCAAGTCTACTAAATCTTGGTCTGCCAAATCATCCAAGCCCATAGGTGGCGATATATTCCAACTTGGGGTTTGAATTTGGCTTTCCCCTACTTTGAAAGCAGCAGGACTAGTAATCAGGGTGCGAGACTCTTGGGGTATTAGATGAGCTAGATAAGCTTCTTTAACATACCCAGTTGCACCGCCGCCCCGCCGTGTAAATCCTGTTCCAGTAATGTTTAGGACAACTAGGGCATCTAAACGTTGTAACGCCATAGCCGTAAGTGCCGCTTCATTTGGCGGTTCTGGCTTCAGATGGGTGGCAATACAACGAATACCACTGAGTCGTTCTGCACCGTAACGGGGCAATTCCATCGGTGGTATTTGCGTTTGACGTGGTGTACCTACCCCAACGCGAATCACTTGTCCGCGACGGTTGATGTAGGCGCACACAGGCTGATTGACTTCTGTGCTAATTGCTGCCAGACGCTGGGAAAACTCAGGCGTGGTGATGCGATCGCCTGGTATACGCTGGTGATACAGCCGCTGTAGTTGCTTCAGCTGGCTGGACTTTAAACCTTGGAGATTTCCGTAGATAGTTTCTATAGGCGTTTATGACCAGTAAATGGCCCCCCAAATCCTTCTTATGTCTATTTTACAACAGGGTTTAGGCTCCTATCTATATCTTGTGAGGGATGCATTGGGAATTTGTCACTTATAGTCTTGATTTTAAGCTATTTTGGTGGTACGCGTCTAGCAATGTTAAACCAATAACATAGCATTCCGCGATCGCTTCACTGCGGTTTGTAATTCTTCCGATAGCCAGCTATCAAATTGAGGATAAACTGGCGATCGCGCCGCTAATTCCCATCCAGCAGGCTGTAAAATATTTCTCAATGCCTGTTCTTGAATATGGGGATAATCAGGATTCACTTCATCTTTTGGCCCAATTCCGCCCAAATCTCGCGCACCAGCTTCAATACAAGCGAGTAACCAGCAATCATCCTTAACTAAATTCGGCGGAATTTGAATAGTAATATCTGGCAGTAAAATCTCACGGGCTTTAGCAATTACTTCTGGTAATTGATGGGGATCAAAAGGAGGTGCATCAAAAGTTTGCTGATTTCCTGGACTATGAGGTTGCAGGATTACTTCTTGAATGTGATGGTAATGTTGGTGCAAGTTAGATATAGCTTCTAAAGTTTCCCACCAATCATTAACGGTTTCTCCGATTCCCAACAGTAACCCAGTCGTGAAGGGAATTTGTAACTCTCCCGCCCATTGCAATTGTTGTAAACGCACTTCTGGGAATTTACTCGGTGCGTGCCGATGTACGCTATTTAACAATGTTGGCGTTAACTGTTCCAACATCAATCCCATCGAAACATTAACACCCTTAAGTTTTTGCATTTCATCAAAACTTAGTGGTCCTACATTAGTATGTGGTAAAAACCCCATAAAGAGCGCTAATTTGCACAAATCATAAATTCGCCTAAACCACACCTCACGCCTTGGTGAATGGGGATGAACTTCACCACTGAGTATAAGGATTTCACAGACTTTTTCGCTTTGAAGTAATTTTAAAATACTTTCTGCATCTGAAATACTCATCCAGGGACTTTTACCCGGTTCACTACGAAAGTTGCAGTAACTACACTGATTAAAGCATTCGTAAGTTGGAACGATTGTATAAGCAGGGCTATAGGTAACAAGACGAGAATTATTAATTCGCATAATTAGGATAATCTAAAAGAATGCCTTGCTCAAACTATATAGATTACCGTGTGACTATTGTTATTATATTAATATTAGATAAACAACAACTATTTTGTTTTATAAATTTCTGGTAACTGCCACCAAGGAATATGGGGATACTCATGATGTTCCTTGTGATAGCCAAAATGATAGCACGTAATAAAAGACCACCAAATTGGACGGGAAATTGTTTGCGAACAATGAGGCTGAATATAACCTCCAATGGGTTCGCTATGGGGTAGAAAAGTACCAAAATAAAATAATTGAAATGAACTTAAAATCGAAGGAATGACCCAGAAGTTTGTTAGATTAGCATGGGGTATATGGAGGATATGATTAGCAAAGTGATAGATAATAGTCAGTGCAATGATTTGTCCCCAACTCCAGTAACCCTTCATGAAATGAAAATACCACGCGAAGAAATTTTTGTATTTCCCATTATGAAAATCTGGGTCTATTTGGCTTGCTGGATTGTGGTGGTGTATCCAATGTTTTTTTAATAATTTTTTATATGGTAAAAGACCATATAAAGATAAGGTTAATGTCCCAATAAAATGATTAATTTTGGTGTTCTGGGGAAAGACTACCCCATGCATAGCATCATGAGATGTAATAAATAATCCTGTATATAAGAATGTTTGCCAAAGTATACTAGGCAATAGCATCCAAAATGTTAACTTGGAGATGTCAAGAGAAAGTAATAAACTCAGGCTAATGACCCATGTAGCAACAATAATCGTAGCAATTAAAATTGCCTTGAACTGAGATTTATTTTTCCCTGATGGGGTCGATTTTGGCTGATGACTGTGTGGTTGCTCTAATTGAATCACGCTTTTACTCCGCCTAGTATTCAGATGAAAATTCCTAAAATATAGTCACGATAAAAAGCACTAACTACCATCAAGAAAACTCTATTAGTGGTCAGTGTTTTGAATTAGACAGTGCGAATACTCTAATAATATGTACAAACATTAAGATACTTTAACTATTATTACACAAGCAACTGCTATTCTAAAAACTGTTTTCGCTTGAAAGCTTGGGTGATATGAGCGACGACAGTGTTCAACCTGGTATATCCAATAACCAGGGTCTTCTCTTTACTCCTTTGTAATTAGTCTGTAACAAAAACACTCAGATTAATGGGGAGTAAAGAAAATGAGTACCGATGCAGACTGCACTAGGCTGTAGCTTGCTGTTAAGAATAAGAAGTCACAAGTGATGGTTGGTTCGGCGAATTTCTCGCAAGCTTTGTATCGCTTGTTTCCTGATTTGATAAAGTGGGTTTCACGCCAAGGGTTGAAGAATCAGGATAATTAATTTTTGCTATTAACCCAAGTTGTATTGTGACTCACATTCTCGTTTAGTCGCATAATGGCGATAGCGAAACATTGCTTCTAATTGGGCTTGCACTAACCAACCACTGACAAATTCAACTGTTCCTCCACCAGGCATGGAGAAGGAAATAGCATCAGTTAGTCTAGTTTTGCCATTTTCCGGTTCAAATTCATGTCGATGTACCCAATATTCAAAGGGACCAGATATTTGTTCGTCGGTAAATAAGCGATATTTATCGCATTCAGTATGACGCGCTAACCAAGTTAATGGTAGTGGGCCGAGAAAGAGGCGAAATTCTGTAATAGCGCCCACATTCAGTCCCCCTTCACGACGAACTACTTGGACTGGCTGCCAAGGTGGATTCAGTATTTGCAAAATATCTGGCCTTTCATGAAATTTCCAAACTACTTCTGGTGAGGCATTAATTACTGAAGAATGTTTAAAGTGCAGCATGGAAAGAAAAACCTAAAATTCAACTTTCTGATTCTGTATCAATTTCGATATCTAGGGTATCTTCATCAACCCTTACATACAAAATATTTGGGTTACAGCAAACTTGACAATCTTCTACATAAGATTGCTGCCCTCCAGCACTCAAATCAATAAAAGTTAAGTTCGGTTCACCGCAATAAGCGCAGTAATACTCAGCTGTGTTTTGCATCAAGTTTTTGGGATTGGGTATTGGGTATTGGGTATTGGGTATTGGGTATTGGATATTAATTTTTAATTCCTAGTTCCCAGTCCCCAGTCCTTAGTCTCTAGCCCCCAGTAACGGCTGTAGTTCTTTTGGAGATGGGTTGATATAACTCTTAGCATCAGCCAAATGCTTTAGTAGTGTAGACTGTGGCAGAGGCCCTTGCAAGTGACTCCAGGGTAATATTTGGTCTGTAGACCAATCAGCGTGGACGTAGAAATCTAAGTCAGGGATTTGTCCTTTGAGTTGTTTGAAAGCACGTTTGTAGCTACCCAAGGAGTCGCCAAAGTCACGAGTCAGTTGCAGAAGTTGGGACACTCTGCGATCGCCTCTCGACAACAAAGCTTGTATAATCGACCAATTATAACTTTCTGGGCGAAACTCTATCCCCTGCGGTTTTAACTGCTTTTGCAAAAACTGTAACCGCTTTTCTGCTTGGCGGTTCACCCCAAACCATTGAAATGGCGTATGTGCTTTCGGTACGAAGGTGCTGCATCCAAATGTTAGGCGTAATCCTGGTACAGCTTTTTTGATATTACGCATCATCGCCACGGTTTGGTCTAAATCTTCTGCTTCTTCACCGGGAATTCCTGCCATTCCGTAGAGTTTCAAGCTTTTTAATCCGCCAGCTTTGGCATTTATCGCCGCTTGGATAATTTCGTCGTTGTGCAGCTTTTTGTTGATGATTTGCCGGATTTTCTCAGAACCACTCTCTACTGCAATGGTAAGCGATCGCGTGTCTCGTTTTGCTAAAGTTTCTGCTAACTGGACTGTTACGGTATTGGTTCGCACTGAGGCAATACTGAGACGAACATCATCATACTTTGGCTGACTTATATAATGTAGCAAAGCTTCAAACTCTGGATGCTGAGTTACAGAAGCCCCCAATAATCCTAGCCGATTTGTGACTTCTAAACCTTTTGCGATCGCTGGAATTAAGGAATCTTCCAGACTGGCTGTTCTAAAAGGCAGTGTGAGATAACTTGCCAAACAAAAGCGGCACATTTCTGGACAACTTCTCACCACTTCCACCATGTAAATATTTTCCCATGCGGCTTTTTCGGTGACTACAGTCGAAGCTGATAGAGTATTTCCCCGATAAGTCTGTTTTTGCACCACTGCGGGAATTTCTGGAGAAATCGGTTTAATTGACTTTATTGCACCATCTCTTGTGTGGTATTCGACTTCATACAAACTGGGAATATAAATTCCTGGGATTTGTGCAAGTCTTTTGAGTTGAGTTTGTCTAGAAGCATTTCTTACTTCTTTGTACGCCTCAATGAAATTTCCCAGTAGGTTTTCGCCATCTCCCAGTAAAATTACATCAAAAAAATCTGCAAAAGGTTCTGGGTTAGCTGTGAGAACGGGACCACCACCAAAAATTATCGGATGATAATCATCACGAGAAGTTGCTTGAATAGGAATTTCTAAAGATTCCAGCAAATTTAAAATATTCACATAATCCAGTTCCCAGGAAATCGAAAATCCCACAATTTCTGGCGTTCTGGGGAGTTGTTCGTGAGTATCTGTAAACAGGCGACTCACCTGCACATCATCACGCATTGCCAAGGTTGCCCAAACTACCTGATAGCCAAGGCTAGTGATACCTACGCTATATTCATTGGGAAAGGCGAAGATTATGGGGATAGCGTTGGTGTCTTGGCTGGCGGGGGTGAAAAGGAGGCGTTCAGAGTCAAATACAGATGTTGTCACAGGCGTTTTTTAGGGGGTTTGAATAATGCAGTTTCATAGAATTCACACCTACAGAAGCAAAACTCACCTTTATGGGTTTCATTTGAGTCTGCACCGGCTGACGAGAGTTGCTGTAAGTAGGTTGGCGCAATTAAAGCTAACTGGCAAGAGCTGTCATTTGTCCTTTGTCATTAGTAAGGACTTTAAGACTATTTACGTTTCATAACATAATTTGGTTTATTTATACCAACTTACTTAGCTAGGTTTTTTTATCTATATTTAATTTTAAGCCATAGAATTATCAAGTTAAAAAGCAATGTCACGCTATTAGCAAGAATAATTGGTAATGATTGTAGATATATTCCATAAATTAACCACAAAAAAATACCAGTTATGAATGTAATCAGCGTTAAAAAAGAAACATCTTTTGCTGATTTTGTTTGCCATGTTTTAAACATCTGTGGCAAAAAAGAGATTGTGGTTATTGTGGCAGCCGCTAATCCTAGAATTGTCAAAAAATCCATTGAGATATAAACCTATAAAATAAAGTTTTTAGTTGTTGAAAAATTTAGAAGCTGATCTTGATAATTTTGTTGCATAGGTCATGTAGCAATCCGATAGCGAAGCGGTAGCGAGTCATCGAGCGTCTTTGATTTTTGTTCGCACAGCATGGCTTACTTACCTGTGAAGGCAAGAGGCAATAGTCAAGAAGGCTCTTTGAACTATACTGAATTTTTTCAAGAATCAAATATGAGTCCTATATCCTTTTCTTAGATAACCCTAGTGTATGATCGATAAGGTTATTCGGTTCTGGTGGGGAGCAGCTACCAGAGGTAACGGGGAAAGTTCGGTGCAAATCCGGCGCTGTCCCGCAACTGTAAACCAATTTGAGATGTAATCTAAATCTCAAATTGAGTGAGTCAGGATGCCCACCGAAATAGATTTACTAGTTCCACATATCTGCGAGGTACAGATGACTACTACTGTGAATATTTCCCCAGCGAATTCCTTGGGTGTTGCTGACCATACTTTATTTGTTTGCAAAACTTGTGCTAGCGTTTGGCAAGAGGGAAAACGCTTAGGTGAAAGTGGTGGTGAAAAACTTCTACACCAACTTCAGCAGCTTGCACAAGATTGGGAGTTACGAGATGAATTCCCAATTCAAGAAGTTGAATGTATGAGTGCTTGTAATCGTTCCTGTGTTGTTGCCTTTGCTGCCAAAGGTAAATTAACATATTTGTTTGGTGATTTAGCCGTTGATAATAGTGCATCTGCGATACTAAAATGTGCTAGTCAATACTATGTCAAAGCAGATGGTTTGCTGCCTTGGTCAGAGCGTCCAGAAGCCCTGAAGAAGGGCATTTTAGCAAAGATTCCACCTTTATCTCACTAATGCGCGTTTTGATTCTGGGTGGTACAGGAGATGCCGCAGAACTAGCTGCTAGAGTCGCTACTATTCAAGGATTAGATGCAATCACGTCTTTAGCCGGTCGTACCCGTGAACCATCAGTTCCGTTGGGCGATTTACGAGTTGGAGGCTTTGGTGGTGTGACTGGATTGGCTAGCTATCTGCGAGCAATGCAAATCGACTTATTAATTGATGCAACCCATCCTTTTGCTAATCAAATTTCTTTCAATGCGGCAGATGCTGCAAATGAAGTCGGAGTACCCCGTCTGATGTTAATACGCCCACCTTGGGAAAAAGAAAGTGGCGATCGCTGGATGGAAGTTGATAGCGTTGAAGCCGCCGCCGCATCACTGCAAAACCAAGCACATCGGGTATTTTTGACGGTTGGCAGACAAGAACTCGCCGCCTTTGCTCACCTAGAGGAAATTTGGTTTTTGATGCGGATGATTGACCCTCCTGTTGATGATGCCTTAGTACCACCGGGGATGATATTGTGCGATCGCGGGCCCTTTACCCTCAATAATGAAAAGCAAATCCTGATTGATAACAATATTGATACCATCGTGAGTAAAAATAGCGGTGGCGATGCCACAAAGCCCAAGATTATTGCAGCGCAAGAACTGGGCGTGAATGTTGTGATGGTAAATCGTCCAGCCATACCACCAGGAGAGCAAGTTAGTAATGTTGATGGTGCTTTGGTATGGCTACTTGACAAATTGCATGATTAGTGAAAAATGCCAATTTTCTATATAATACAAGGGAATTTTGTATAAGAAAGGCGATCGCATCAATAAAAACCCACCCCAACGAGAGAAATTATTTAGACTTTCGCATATTACAGAGGGAGCGATCGCCCTGTTCCACTGCGGTGTTAGTTTTCAAATAATCCTGCACCAGAGTGCAACCATAATTCAATACATCTAGATTAAGAATTCGCTGTAAATTCCACAGAATGAGCGTGTTGTCATCACCCCCTGAAACAAGCAAAGTTCCATCAGGGCTGATTGCAACCACCCTAATCGCTGCGGTATGTCCTGTAAGGGTTGTTAGTTCTGTACCATCTAGCTTCCAAAGTTTGATGCTAGCATCGACGCTGCCAGAAGCAACAATTTTTCCATCAGGAGTAAAAGCAATTCCCCAAATTGCAGCTTTGTGACCTTTGAATGTATTCAATAACTTGCCGTCTAACGTCCACAGCTTAACGGTGTTGTCACCACTTCCAGTAGCTAGCATTTTACTATCTTGGCTAAAAACAACTCTCCATACTGCCGCCGAGTGTCCTACAAGGGTTCTAAACAAATTGCCGTCAAGTGTCCACAACTTAGCAGTAGTGTCACTGCTAGCTGAACCAACGAGCTGACCATCTGGACTAAATACGACATGCCAAACTTCCGCCTGATGTCCTTTGAGGATCTGCAAAGTCGCGGTGCGATGGGCTACGCCCCGCCAGAGGCGATCGCGCTGCCATATCTGAATATTTTTATCAACACCCGCCATTGCAATTGTTTGCCCGTCAGGACTCAACACCCCTGATGTCACTTTGCTGTGAAGATATTTGTAACTAGCAATTAAAGTGCCATCTCGCTTCTTGATTTTTACCGAATCATCGGAAGTGAAAAGCGCAATTAACTTGTCATCGCCACTGAATGAAACCTCGGAGACTTCACCCTTGGATTCAGTGATAGTTTTGAGCAATTTGCCTTGACGACTCCAAAATTTCACCATATTTTCGTGGCTGGTTGTAGCGATAGTTGAACTGTCAGATGCGATCGCTATTGACCAAATCCCCGCCTTATGAGCAATGATAGACTTTTGAAATGGATTTTGACTTTGCCAGAGTCTAACCATGTTTTCTGCACCTGCCGAAGCAATAAAGCTGCCATCTGGACTGAAAGTTACACCCCAAACTGAGGCACTGTGCCCTCTAAGTGTCCTCAGTTCTGTACCATCAATATTCCAAAGTTTAATCGTTTTGTCGAGACTGGCACTAGCAATAGTCTGACCATCGGGACTAAATGCTACTCCCGAAATTCCAGCATCATGCCCTTGCAGAGTTTTATCAAGGCGGTAGCTTTTACTTATGCTGTCTCGCCGCCACAGTTTAACAGTTCTGTCTTCACTCGCTGAAGCAATAGTCTCTCCGTCAGGACTGAAAGCTACTCCTACAACCCAAGCAGTGTGACCTTGGAGAGTTTGTAGAGGTTTGGCGTTTTGCCAGCCTGAATCATCTCGTTTCCAGAGTTTTACTGTCCTGTCTAGACTGGTGGCAGCAATAGTCTGGCCATCAGGACTAAAAGCGATTCCCCAAAACGCACCTTTAGAACCTTGAAATGTCTTGAGCAAAGTACCATCTCGCTTCCAAAGTTTCACTGTTGCGTCCCAACTAGCAGAGGCGAGGAACTGGCCATCAGGACTAAATGCTACTCCCCAGACTGAAGCGGTGTGACCTTTAAAAGTTTTGAGCAGAGTACCATCTAGTTTCCAGAGTTTAATAGTCCCATCTTCACCCACCGAGGCTAGTATTTGACCGTCAGAACTAAAATCTACTGCTCTAACTGCTCCCTTATGACCTTTGAGAGTTGCAACTTCCGTACCATCACATTGCCAAAGCTTAACTGTATTGTCTATACTGGCTGAGGCAATTAAAGAACTATCAGGACTAACATCTACCGCCATAACACTTGCTGTATGATCGGAAAAACGATTGTATTCATCTGCTCCATAAACTGCTTGCCTGAGTGCGTTTTCAACTTGAAGTGCAAGATTTGAGTTAGTTGTTCCTAGCTTATGCAGTCTATCTTTGGCTTTGATTGCTTCTACAAGCGCATCCAATCTCCGTTGGGAGGCAAACAGTCCAACAGAAGAAGATACAAGCGCTCGAATTTCGCTGCTCTTAGCTTGACTTTCGCTTCTTTTTGTTTGACGATACATAATGAAACTTCCCACCCCCAAAATGCTAGAGACAAGCAAACCAATACACACTGCAACTAGCAAAAACCTTTGAAATTTAGCAGTTTTTTGCTCTTGTGCTAGTCGTGCTTCTACCTCTTTTGCCCGTGCTGCCTCCAATACTGTTTGCACTTCGCGCTGTTCGCATTCTTGACTTGCAGCTAAAAATTGATAATCCCAATCGCTTAGACTTTTGCCCTGTATCCAATTTTGAGTATCTTTAAGAGCCTGTCCTCGCAATAAACGCGATTCATCTTTATACCCTGATGCTACCCAAGCATTGAATGTCTGCGAATAAGGGCGGAGATTGTCTAATTGTTTTAACACCCATTCAGCATTGAAAACACTCCGATAGATGGGATTTTTAATTTTGAGATAGCCGTTGTGTTTCTCTACTAAACCAGATAACAAAAGCTCTGTTTGTTCTCGACTATCATCAATCGGGACAGAATTAAGAGGTGAAGGCGCAGAGGGACGAAGGAGTAAGGAGGAAAACTCATCTCCTCTGCCCCCCTGCCCCCCTGCCCCCCTGCCCCCCTGCCCCCCTGCTCCCTGCCCAAGAGCCTCCTCTGCTTGCAACACCTTCTGATAAATACTCAACAACCGCCCTGCCTGTAGTTCGTTGAATAATAGGCGATCTCTTATAGTACGTAGATGTTCTGGTTCGTCTTGTGATTGCCAATTTTGAATAATATGCGTTTTCACTAATTGCTCAATCCAAAATGCTTCTGTACCTGGAGCAAGGCTAATCATTCCTGTAGCATTTTCAGTAGCAAGTTGAATAACTAAGTTACAAAGTTTTTGTGTAAGAAATGGTTGTCCCTCTGTCCAATGAATAATTTCTTGCAGTATTGCTTGTGGTTGACTGATTACTCCCTTTACTCCTTGAAGTAGAGGAGTAGCTTCATGTAGTTGAAAGCCGTGTAACTCAATTGCTTTACCAAGGTTAAAGGGTGTACGGCCTTTATCAGCGATGAGGTCGGAAGGACTAGCTACACCAAATAGCGCAAATCCCAAGCGATTAAAATTTGAATTCTCTGGTCGCTGGTTATAGCATTGACGAATCCAAGCAAAAAAGTCGTTAATTGGGAAACTCAAACTAAGCAGACTATCAATCTCATCAATAAAGATGAAAATACGTTCGGCTTTGGCGTTTGGCAGTAAAACTTCTTCAATAAAAGAGTGGAGTTTTTGTACTGAGGAAATGCCTTTTTGCATCTCCCACCAATGTTTAAAGTTGATCTGTTCTGCTAAATTTAAGCTGTAGAACAAGCTGATAATGATGCCTTTGTACCATTGTTCTGGTGTAGTATCCTCAATACCTAAGATGGTCATATCCAAATAAACACAGCTATAGCCTTCTTCTCTAAGACGATAACTGGTGCGCTGTAGTAAGGATGACTTACCCATCTGGCGAGAGTTGAAAACGTAACAAAAATCCCCAGTTTTCAGGCTAGTATAAAGTTTTTCGTCTGCGTCACGGATAACATACGTGGGATCGTCACTGCGGAGACTACCTCCTACTTGGTATCTCATATTGAAGTGTAATTATCAAATACAGAGTTTACGTAAACAATAGCCGAAAATCTTTATTTTCGGCTAGAGGCAATTCATGAATTGTGCCTACATTTCGTGTATATCTTTGCCAGGTTAGAATTTTTTTGCAGTTTGATTAAGCATTGCCATAAATGATAGTGATAGATGCCAACGTAGCAGGAGTTGGGAGGATATAAAATAAAAGCGTCTGGGATAACTCTACAAGACTCGTGTGTAAGCCATGACTTACTAGGATAGAGGAATATAGGCGAGGTTTTCCAAATTTAATCAACAGGAAATTTGTTTTATTCTCTGCATAAATTAATTAAAAGAGGATGAAAGATAATTAAGCTGGTAGTGGAAGATAAGCACTCCACAAAACAAAAAATTTATAAGCCTCATTATGATTATGGGGTACGAGGTAATTAAGTATGATTCATCACATATCTATTTCTGTTAAAAACCCCCAGCATGTTGCCGAGGTTTTAGCTGAAGTCTTGAATGGCCAAGCTTTTCCCTTTTTTCCTCACCCAGGCAGCTATATGGTTTTTCCACTTGACGAATATGGAACAGGAATTGAAGTTTACCCATTAAAAACTCAGCTAATGCCTGGTGAAGGAGATAACCAGTGTACATTTGCAGAAAATCCTACTTCTTCTGGGTTCACAGCTACTCATGCAGCAATTTCAGTTTCTTCTAGTCAAGAAAAAATTGAGTTAATTGGTAAACGTGAAGGTTGGAGAGTGTTACGTTGTAACCGCGATTCTTTTTTTAATGTTATTGAGTTCTGGTTGGAAAACACAGTCATGATAGAACTACTTACACCGGAAATGTCGGCTCAATATTTGGCAGTAACGCAGCCAGAAAATTTGAAGAAAGTTTTTAATTCATAACTCTGTTACTGCTCATTTCAAAAAAACTATTAACTAATTTAAAATTGGGCGTTGCATAAATTTGGGATGAATGGTGATTGGAACCATTGAAAACTTCTTACAAATTGAGCTAAATCATCCCATTATTCAGCAACGCCTAAAATTGTTAGCGTAGCTTCTCGTAGAGAAGTGAAGAGAATTCCAAACTCTTATTTAGAGACGTTCCAACAAAAAAATATACCATTGTAAGGGCAATTGGGCAATTCATATAGATGCAAGCGGCTACTCTACAAGTTCTCCAACGGAGTAGCCGGAGGGTATTCTCCCTATGTAAATAAAGCACACCCTTACATAGAATTGGTATCAGCAGTATTGATTTTTGAAAAAGAGGGCGTTTTCAATTTTACTCTCACCCTCTTCTTATGTATTAACTTTTTGGATGAAAATTTAGCAAGTGCAATTTTTCAATTTATTCCACCCTAGTAACCTGTTGTGGTGTAGAAAATTAAAAAACAATGTCTTACACTAACATCTCAGTAATTTTTTGGATTTTTACTTGAGTGAATAGCTTTATTCAAATCCTGGAGCAAGTCTTCTTCCGCATCCCGCTCTTCCTTGAGTTCTCTAATCATTTCCTGACTAGAACCAATTAGTAAACCAGCAACTGCACCTACAAGGACGTATTTTTGCTCCAAATCTTGATACATTTGACTCGTGTAGGGGCAAGGAAGTAAATTAGCAGCAATAAAACCAATTCCTGCACCCAAAAATACCGTCACAAAGCCAGAGAAAGCGATCAGTTTAGCATTCATTTGCTTTGCTCCAATGCTTATAACTTTGCTAAATTATTAGAAGATACTCTACATTGTCTCCGCACTTGCCGAAGTTGCTACTTAATCTTTACCTCTTGTAATAGTAGATAGAGTGGAGCGATGAGTGAGATGAAAAGAATAACTCCCAACTCCTAACTTTTTATTCTTAACTTTCTATGGCGGTTTGCGATCGCATGGAGCGTAGATAATTTGTAGGGTAGTATCTGAACTTCTCCTATGATTGCCGTTTCTCTATAAGACACTAGGTTAACGCTAACGGTGGAATTGCTTACTATAGTTTCCTCTGGGGAATTGACCCTTCAACTCCCTCAACATACCAATCCATCGCCAATTGTCCTCGATCTTCCAACACCTTACCATTTGGAACTCGCACCACCCCTTTTTGGTCTTTCATCGGGCCATCAAAAGGATGTGCAGTACCCTGAATAAACTCATCGCGCTTCGCATTCACTAGTTGTTGTACCTCTACCGGAATCACCTGATTCATCGGCGAAATATCCACCATTCCTTGACCAATGCCATCCCAAACGTTTTGAGGTTTCCAAGTATTACTCATTACAGCCAAGGCTTTATCCGTATAGAACTTGCCCCATCTGTTAATAACTGATGTCAGGTGGGCTTTTTGAGCAAACTTGCTCATATCACTGTTGTAGCCAAAAGCATAAATGCCTTTTTCCTCAGCTAATTGGACAACAGCGCCAGAGTCGGTATGCTGGGTCAGTACATCTGCACCTGAATTGACCAAAGCAATAGCTGCTTCTCTTTCTTTAGCTGGATCGTACCAACTTTGTACCCAAAGTACCTTAACTTTTGCTTGGGGATTTGTTAAGCGCATTCCTTGTGTAAATGCACTGATTCCCCGAATTACTTCTGGGATTGGGTATGCGCCAATAAAACCAACTACATTTGATTTTGTCATTTTGCCAGCAATCATGCCGGTTAAGTAACGCGGTTCTTCAAAACGTCCTAGATAAGTGCCGACATTGGCAGCACGTTTGTATCCTGCACAATGTTCAAAGATAACATCACTAAAGTCTTTAGCGACTTTAATTGTTGGGTTCATATACCCAAAGGAAGTAGTAAAAATCAACTTGTTACCATCTAATGCTAGTTGGCGAATTATCCTTTCAGCATCAGCACCTTCATTGACATTTTCGACAAAGGTAGTTTTTACCTTATCGTTAAGATTGGCTTCCATATCTCTGCGACCTAAATCATGGGCATAAGTCCAACCAAAATTACCCACAGGCCCCACATAAACAAATCCCACCTTGAGAGGTTCATTTACCGCCACAGGCGACGCTGAGGGAGAAACCTCACCTGGCAATTTGGAATTTTTGCCTTGAACACAACTCGTTAAAGCAAAACTAGATCCTGCTAAAGTGGCATACTTTAGAAAATTCCGACGATCCATATTTTCTTGATGGGGTTTAGTTGCTGAAAAATATTTTTCTGATTTCTAGTAACGACAGATACACTCTTGACTTAATTTTAGCTTTTGTTTTTTGCCGTTAACTTACTACCAAAAGAAATCAAATAATGGTTGATATTATACAAAAGCACAATACTTTTTAATAAAAAGAAGGGAATGAGGTAGAAGCATTAATAACCAATGTCCAATGCCCAATTTTACGAATCTGGAGGTTTTTAATGAATTTATTTGAGCTTTTAGCAGGGGAAGACAATCATTCAGCCCTCGTTACACCTGGGGGGCGATCGCTAACTTATAAGCAATTGCGCGAGAATATTGTTGAACTCGTATCCCAACTCAACAGCTTTGGATTGAAACGGGGAGAACGCATAGCCATTGCCATGACTAACGGTTCACCAATGGCTATTACCTTTTTGGCTGCCGCTCTGTGTGGCACGGCTGCACCCCTAAATCCCAAATACAAACAAGACGAATTTGCCTTTTACTACGAAGATACTCAGGCAAATGCCCTGATTACCTTGTCTGATGAACCAGAAGCAGCGATCGCCGCCGTCACACCCAATATGATGGTGATTAATGCCAAGGTAAACACTGACGGCACATTGAGCTTTGAATTAGTCAAAACAGGCTCAAAACCAATTGAATCATCGAATCCCGCACCCCCCAACGCCGACGATCTGGCAATGATTCTTCACACTAGCGGCACTACCAGCCGTCCGAAGCGTGTGCCGATTCGTCATCGCAATTTAATCGCCTCAGCCAACAACATTATTATTGCTTACTCACTCACAGCAGCCGACACTACACTTTGTTTAATGCCCCTGTTTCATGTTCACGGATTGGTGGGTTGTTTGCTGTCAACCCTAGTATCGGGCGGCACACTAATTTGTCCCAATGGTTTTAATGCCCTGGAGTTTTGGAAACTAGTAGATACCTACAAACCTACCTGGTACTCCGCAGCGCCAACCATGCACCAGACAATTTTGGCCCGCGCTAGCCGCAACACAGAAATTGTCCAAGCTAATCGCTTTCGTTTCATTCGCTCTAGTAGTGCTTCTTTGCCCCCAATTATTATTGAACAGTTAGAGGCAACTCTTAATACTCCTGTGGTGGAATCTTACAGCATGACTGAAGCATCCCACTTAATGACTACCAACCCCCTACCGCCAAAAGAGCGAAAACCAGGTAGTGTTGGTTATGGCTTTGGTGTGGATGTCGGCATTATGGATTCTGAAGGCAACCTATTATCTCAGGGAAGCTTGGGTGAGGTAGTAGTCAAAGCACCTAATGTCATTGATGGTTACGAAAACAACCCAGAAGCCAACGCCACAGCTTTTGTCAACGGTTGGTTCCGCACAGGAGATCAGGGTACTGTGGATGCAGACGGCTATCTCCGCTTGACTGGACGTATTAAAGAATTAATTAACCGGGGTGGGGAAAAAATTTCTCCTTTAGAAGTGGATGATGTTTTGCTGCGCCATCCCGCCGTCGCCGAAGCTTTAGCTTTTGCCGTCCCCCATAAATCTTTAGGTGAAGATATCCACGCTGCTGTTGTCCTTAAGGGAAAAGTTGACGAAAAAGAACTTTCAGCCCACTGTTCAACATTGTTGGCAGACTTCAAAGTTCCGAAGCAAATTCACATTTTAGATCAACTACCTCGTGGTGCTACGGGGAAACTGCAACGGTTAGCTATGGCGAAATTGCTTAACATCGGCTAAATCAGCGATACACTAAGGAAAATTCCTTGAGGAAGCGTTAATGGCACGGTCAAACGGGGTTCAAACTGAAATGTCTGCACAGGAATTGCCTACAATCTCAGATGAAGATACAGTGACAGTTGAAGATTTGCCGGAACAAGTAGAGGATGTGCAGGATATTGACGACATCTTGAACTCACTCAAAACCTTGCTCAGTAGCCTAGAAAAGCTCCAAAAAGTCCGGCAGGAAGTGGGCGACATCAAACCGTTAATTGGGCGGATGCTTGATGGAGAACTGGTTGCTGGTGAAGAACTTGAGCAACTCAAGGCAGGTGTGAGCAGTCTTTCTCGCCTTGTTCGCGCTTATAATGACCATCAAATAGCGTTGGCTAAAGCCCAACCTGCAAGAAATTTGCTAGATCAAGTCCTTAAAGAGCGGAAAGCTAATTGAAATAAGCAGCGATCGCATTTTTTAATTTCAGGAAATGCGATCGCTTTTAGGTATGTCTAGGATCGCAAGGTAAAATCATTAAACTAAGTATGGTATTGTACTCTACTTACTATTGATATTTTTCTCAATAATTAGCTAATAACCTATTTTAGGTTATAATCACCAGAGTTGAATATTACTTGCAAGGTGGGTATCGTCATGAAGACTAATAGAGAGAATCTACCCTTAGACCAGATTCTCTTAGAGGATAGCTTACAACTGCTCAGTAATCTGCCAGATCAATGTGTTGACTTAGTTGTATCTTCCCCACCTTATAATCTAGGCAAAGAATACGAATCAAGGCAGGCTCTTGATATTTATTTGAAAGAACAAACAGCCGTTCTGCTTGAATGTAGCCGGATTCTGAAAAACACAGGTTCGCTATTTTGGCAAGTTGGTGCTTTTTCCGATCGAGGAATGCTGATTCCTCTGGATATTCGCTTTTTTCCGATTTTAGAATCATGCAGATTAATTCCTCGCAACCGAATTATATGGGCTAGGCAACATGGTCTTCATGCCCAAAAAAAGTTTTCTTGTAGACATGAAACTCTTCTTTGGTTTACTAAATCAGATAACTATAAATTTAATCTCGATCCTGTTAGAGTTCCCCAAAAGTATCAAAATAAGAAACATTATCGGGGAAATCGGAAGGGAGAACTTTCATGCAATCCAGAAGGAAAAAATCCTGGTGATATTTGTCTATTTCGGAATGTTAAACATAACCATGAAGAACAAACGATACATCCCTGTCAATTTCCAGAAGACTTGGTAGCTAGAATTATATTAGCTACAACTAACAAAAATGATATTGTTTTAGATCCCTTTATGGGATCTGGTACTACGGGAGTGGTTGCAAGAGATTATGAACGCCATTTTATCGGATCAGAAATTGAACTAAAATATCATCAAGTTGCGTTGCGTCGTCTCAGTGGCAATCCAGATACAAATGGCTGTTTTCCAAATTTAAAAACTTTGCGGGATTATGTGGGAAAAACTGGTAAATCTATTGATAAATTTAACTTTGATGTGCAAATAGGAAATAAAGCTTCAGAACGCAGCAAAGCAAAAATTTATCCAGAAGAGTATCACTTGCAAGAAATGGAAGATAGATTAATCTATGAAGAATCTGCTTTTGCAGCTAATCTAAGAGGTGAAGAAATTCCAGTAGATAAAAAGATTAATGGTAATGGGAAAAAGACATCTTTGCAAAATCCACTAGTAAAAAAAGTAGAAGAAGTAGAACAAACTGAACTGAGATTATGGAGTTAATAGATAAATTCTTACAATAAGCGAAGCAGACAACGACTACGGGCTGAACGTCCAGCAATGATTTCGCATTCACGACTAACTCTAGTATTCACAGTTCTATGAATATCTTTTAGATAAATACTCAGTCCAGATTATGGGTACTATTGTATTTTGTTGTTCAAATAATCCAACTAGTCTGATTGGTACATCAAAAACTTGGTTTTTAACTAAAGCTGTTAACTGATTAATAGCTTGTTCGTAATAAAGAGTGCTATTAGAAACAGGAAACATCAGAGCTTTTGTCACCAGAATTACCAAATTAGTCTGTTATCCAACAAATTCAGTTTTAGCTTTGAAGAACAATTCTGAGCGCAAAGTTTTATTGAGTATGAAGGGATAGTTAGAAAATTGAATTTCAATGATAATACCACTTTTAGCAAAATCAACGTCTGTACCTAAAAATCTATAAGGTGCTGGGATAGGTATATTTGATTGCCAACCATCATGAATAAAGGCTGCTTTAATGTATTCGTTTGTACCGACTGGATCGAATATTGCATTATCCTGAATACCAGCTTAATCTGAAGCCTTGATGTGCAAAGGCATTCTAGTGAGAGTAGTACTAATCTCATGCCATTCGTTCTTATATTGGCTATTAATGATTGTATCTGCCCCATTAAAGTCAACATATTGAATAATGATTGTTATATCTCCTTTTGATATTTCAGCAGTTCTTCGATAAAAGCAAGCGGATCTATTTCAAGGACTTGTGCAACTTGTAAAAATTCAATTATGTCAAGACGACGCTCTCCACGTTCATACTTTGATACATAGGATTGTGGAAGGTTTAGCTTTGCTGACAACTCTGCTTGAGTAAGCTTGGCAGCTTTGCGGGCCTCGATGAGTAGCTGGCGAAACCGATTGTATTCTTCGCTGAAAACTGATTTAGGCACTTTAGCTTGCCTTTTTCTGGCGATGGTTTATTCGATCTCAATGAGAGTTAGTACATACAGCTAAACTCTGTTAAATTCTAAAACCTAATATGGGATAAACCCAAAATAGGTTTTAGAAAGCTACTACGAAGACAGCACGTGCGTTGGCGTAGCCTTTGGTAGAGAAGCCCGTCATAGACATTGCACTCTGAATTCCCTAAGCTGGTAAACGGGAAGTTTTTTCATGACTAAATCTGTGGTTTCATTTGAAGGATATCGAAATGTTGCAAGATATCTACTTATGATCATGAACGTTGCACCCGCCATTGTAGTACTAGGTCAAAATAGTGTGACAGTAGCACGCCAAATAATCAGCGTTCTACCAGGAGCGACGCTATATGGTCTAGCGGGTCGCACATCGGGAGTGGATGTCAGTTTTACTAATTTTGGCGACACGTTACGCGAGTTATTTGCTCAGGGAACGCCGCTAATTGGCATTTGTGCCGCCGGAATTTTAATTAGGACGCTAGCTCCCATACTCTCGGATAAACAGCAGGAACCACCTGTGTTAGCTGTGGCTGAAGATGGTAGTGCTGTTGTCCCCCTCTTGGGCGGACTTGGTGGGGTAAACGATTTGGCCCGCCGCATTGCCGAAGCGCTTGATGTTAAACCTGCAATTACAACTACAGGTGATTTACGTTTGGGTACAACCCTCTTGTCTCCTCCTCACGGATACCTTTTAGCAAACCCAGACGATGCTAAGAAATTTATTTCAGATGTGCTAGCGGGGGCAGAAGTCAGACTAGAAGGCATAGCGCCTTGGTTGAGCGATAGTAAATTACCCATAAATCCCAATGGAGATTTGACCATCCAAGTTACGGAACGTTTGGTAACTCCTACAGCCAATTGTCTTGTGTATCACCCAGCAACGATCGCGATCGCAATTAATGACACCATTGATGATGCAGTCGCTTTTGTACAACAGCTACTAGCCGATGTCGCACTAGAAAAAACATCAGTCGCCGGGATATTTGCACCCATGACCGCCGCAGCCAATTCCGCAATCCACGCTGTCGCTAGCGCCTTGGGAGTACCTGCCCGCTTTTTTACCCCAAATCAGTTAGAAAGTTTGTTATCACAAGGTTATAGCTCCGCTCAAGCAGCAGCGATCGCAGCTACAGGCACATTCCCCTTATCTTCGTCATCTCCCGACGTTGCGATCGCTATTGCCCCCCAACCAATTGACCCCAACATCATCGGTCAGCCACGCGGAAGGTTAGCGATTATAGGCACGGGGCCTGGTGGTTCGCAATGGATGTCTCCAGAAGTTAAAGAGATACTCAAGTCGGCAACTGACCTCGTGGGTTATAAAACTTATTTAGATTTAATCGGTTCTCTGGCTGATGGCAAGCAACGGCATGAGTCTGACAACCGCGAAGAAGAAGCACGGGCAAAAATGGCCCTTGATTTGGCAGCATCTGGGCGATATGTAGCTGTCGTTTCATCTGGCGACCCTGGTATCTATGCAATGGCAACAGCAGTTTTTGAAGTATGCGATCGCTATGCTAAACCCGAATGGGATAGTATCGACATTCATGTAGCACCAGGTATTTCAGCTATGCAGGCAGCAGCAGCAGCCATTGGTGCGCCCCTGGGACATGACTTCTGTGCCATTTCCCTCTCTGATATCTTGAAGCCTTGGTCTGCTATCGAACAACGAATTGCTGCTGCTGCCGAGGCTGATTTCGTCATCGCTTTCTACAATCCTGTTTCCAAAGAGCGTACTTGGCAACTAGCAGAAGCAAAAAATATTTTGCTGCGACATAGAACACCGGATACCCCAGTAGTGTTGGCGCGGAATCTCGGCAGACCAGGACAGACGGTGAAAGCGATCGCACTTGACCAGTTAACACCAGCAAGCGCTGATATGCGAACAATTATTCTCGTTGGTTCCACAAAAACCCGAACTATCAAACGCAGTGATGGTAATCTCTGGGTTTATACGCCGCGCCGCTATACCGAACAGTAGGCATAACGCCGTAAAAACAAGGCAAACTTCTCTTTTGTTAGGGAGGCATTTTTTTAATCCACTTTTTGTGCGATCGCATAATAAAACCCCAGGACTGGGAATTCACTCCTGGGGCTGTTATACCTGACCACCTTTACCTTTTTAATCTAAAAACCTTGTAAATATTTAACTTTCAAAAGACATATATGTCTGTATTTTGTCCAAACATACTTTTGTATTTAAGTAAATTCATGTTATTATAAACTCGTTTTTTTATGAAAATGAAATAATAAAAAAAGTCATTTTATACAATTAAATATTTAATTATTTTGAGTATTTGTAAAAAGATATAATTCCAGTAAATATGTCCATTAATCTAGCTGAAATATCTTGATTTTTTTTGGTCGATAATTAACAATAAAAGCATCATGATTCATACATGATTGTAGCCGAAAAAGTGACAGAAGCCCTTATTTAAGTCCGCGAAAGCGGACTTTTTTGTATCTATACATAAGTGATTGCTATCTTTATAACCCAATACGGTTTATCTAAGAGCTACTGGCAAAATTTTGGGTTTTTGAGACGCGATAAATCGCCGTCTCTACAAGTGTTTTGATCTTATCTGAACTGTATTGCTTTATAACCTATATTTCGCAGATACCAAATTGCTAGTAGTCTGTCAACATCAAAATGACGGATGTAAAGACGTGAAATTTCGCGTCTCTACAAGGTTTTGGATAGTACAAACAATCCCCCAAAATTTAATTGACAGACTACTAGTTATGTATTCAAGCGATACCTACGGTAAGCTCTGCTCACTTCGTAATTACTAATTACGCTCTCTATAAGATGCTGCGCGTAGGTCGCTTCTCTACCCCAGGTTTACAAGCCAAACTCAGTGCAAACGGCTGTCAAGTTTCTTGAACTTATGAAGCGACTCAAGAGTTTTGCTTAGATGAAGAAGCGATCGCTTTGCTCACCCAATCAAACCACAAGATGCAACTAAGTAAGTTGGCACAATAAAATAAAACTATATCAAGAAAAATGAACTAGCCTAAAACCCTTCTACCTATTGTCTTATCCCAACAACAAATATTTACCTCATGTATTAATACTTTACCCAGGATTTTAAATCGGAGTACTAAATCACTCTTAACAACCGATGAAAATTCAAATTTTTTGGAGATACTCAGGTGGCACACAATCCACTAACCAAACACCATTATCAGAACAATAGAAAATGTAACCCGCCTGATACATTGCGGTAGCAGATATAGCAAAAACCACTGGTTTTCCATGTCTTGCACCAACAGTTTGTGCTGTTGCAATATCCTTGGATAAATGGACATGATGCCGTGACATCTTGCAAAGTCCTGTTTCCATAATTGAATCTACAGATTTGTGTCCCGTGCCATGATAAAGCTCATCTGGGGGAACAACAGGTTCTAATTGTAAATCGACTTCTACACTATGTCCTTGGTTAGCACGAATCAGAGTACCTGTTGAATCAAAAGAAAAACGTTGTTTATCGCTAGATTCTACTACTGCCTCTAATTCTTGACGGGTAATCGAAAACTTGTTTTTAGCACAAGCGGTAATTAATTCATCAACAGTAACCCAACCACCAGGAGCAAGTTTAATTCCAATTGCATCCGGCGTATGTCGCAGATATTTGCTGAGATATTTGCTGATTTTGACGAGACGAGAATCACTCATTTACTTGTAATTGGTATATTTATATTACAGTCGTGTATTTATATGTTACATCACGATTTTCATTGATGATTTTACAAAAATTTTAAGCAATCCAAAAATAGGTAAGCATCAAGGTGATAACAGTTAGCGGTAGCCCAAAGCGCAAATGTTCCCCAAAAGTGAGTCGATATCCCTGTTTGGCAACAGCCTCCGCGACAATCAAGTTTGCCACCGAACCCAGCAGGGTGAGATTTCCTGCCAGTGTTGAAGCCGCCGCGAGTAGTAGCCAAGTGCGGGTGTCGGGATGAGGAATTAGGTGATGTAGTAGCAGTACAGCTGGTACATTCGACACTAAATTTGATAGCAACGCTGTTATCCCCAAAATGCTCAAGGGATTGTCAACAAAACGAGAAAGCCATTCTAAGGAACCAAGTTTTTGCACACCCTCGGTAAGGATGAACAGTCCACAAAACATTAATAGCAAATCCCAGTCTACCTTTTGTAAAATTCGCTCAGGCTTGAGGC
Organism: Nostoc sp. TCL240-02; assembly: GCF_013343235.1. Classification (GTDB taxonomy): domain Bacteria; phylum Cyanobacteriota; class Cyanobacteriia; order Cyanobacteriales; family Nostocaceae; genus Nostoc. The sequence goes on from NZ_CP040094.1 coordinate 7,281,144, forward strand.
GGCGCGTTACCAGTAATAGGGCGGCAGCAATTAAGGTAACTTCAGCAGTAGGAATTCCGATTAAAAATGCTACTAGTAATCCGGTGGTAATCAATAGACTTTTAATTAACAGTGGCTTGAATATGTGGTAGCGGGGTGGTTTTACTTTTAAGTAAGGACGAAGCGATCGCACCTCTGGATATAACCACCACAATAAACCTATCTGAATCGTCAAACAAATCAACGCAAGTGGTGTTAAAGCTTTCGCAAAATCTAGATAACTAATGCCAGAAAAGGAACCAATCAAGATATTTTGAGGATTACCGCTCAAGGTGGCAACGGAACCGAGGTTAGTTGCACCTGCTAGCGCCAGCAAATAGGGAATAGGTTTAAGCTTGAGCAATTGGGTAATACCAACTACTAAAGGTGTCAAAATTAGAGCAATCGTATCATTGAGAAAAAGTGCTGAGAGGATGCCACTGCCAAAAGTTAACACCACCAGTAATCCAAATGGGCTGTGGATGCGGCGGATTGTATAATCAAGGGCAAGCTGGAAAAAACCAGAGGCAGCGAGATTGGCACTGATTATCATCATGCCAAATAGAAAAATTAGTGTTTTGTAGTCGATCGCACCCCACGCCGCAGGCAAATCTAGTACTCCCAATGCCATTAAGAAGGCAGCACCAACAATGGCGATCGTCGCCCGATTCATCCGCAGTCCGGGCAAGTATCCTAATCCTAGCCCGATGTAGGTAATAATAATCACGAGATATCGCAAAACTACCATTGCTCTATTCCCTAAACGTAGCAAGTCCCGATTTAGAGCTTACCGGATAGGCTGTAGATTTAGTTTCGGGCATGAAAAACCAGAAGAAAATTAAAGCAAGAGTTGCGATCGCAGCCATAGATCCTGAATATCTGCTAAAAATACATTCAACCAATCAAGTGCTTTCACGCTTCGTTGATGCGTTACCGAACGAGTAACCATATCTACAAAACTTCATAAAGTTGGGCTATGCAACTTTAAGTGTGAAGTGTAGGAGTATGTCACTTAAGATGTATGCCCTTAGCACGTAGTATCATCATCAATAGTTGAGAATAAGCAATCGCGATCGCTCACCAAGACTTAAAACCACTTTTCTTTGTTCAGGTGTTTAGTTACTTACGCCGAACCTCTTCTAGGAAAGCAACTTGGTGTGATACATCGCTTAACTTTTGGAACGCCTTGCAAATAAGATATGTTAGATTTATTTATCTCTACTTACTTAATTTTTGTAAAACCAGATACATTAAATGGTAGTTTAGTAGCAAAGGAATCGAAGAGCATGGCCATTAGTAGCCCTGAAGTCATCCGTCATATCTTGATCGGGCTGGGATATTTAGCACCTGAGATTGATCCGAAGCCGGATCTGACTAAATTCGCTCCCTGGAAGCGCAATAACAACTCATTAACAGACGATCTTACTGAAGAAGCGATTAAAAAGTTTCAGAAGCAGTACTCACAAAAACTTGTGGTAAATGGTAACGCTGATGCTGAGACTCGAACTGTAATGGAAGAGACAGTCAAAGGACTTCAAAATAGATTGAAGTTTCACGGTTTTGCAACCCCTGCCGAAATTCCTCCAGACAAGCCTTTTTATGGGCCAGCCACTTATACAGCAGTCAAGAAATTTCAGAAATCTCAGGGTTTAACTGAAAATGGCATTGCCACTTTTGAACAGCGTCAAATTCTACAGCAGCCTAACCTAACAGATAAGCCTCCAATCCCCCCACAATCACAACTCAAGCTGATAGATTTGTGCTTCCAATTCAAAAAGAATCCTCAAAATCCTTCTTACATCGCAGCGTTAAATAACTTACAACAAAACCTACCCAAGGACGTTTTACACAAAGTTACCAACAAATGGAGAGGGACAAACGATCAAAATCCTGAGATTATCAAGCTGACGAATTTGTTCATTTATTATGACGACAACAATCAAAACCATCGTGATGCACTAAATCACTTACAAAGTCAGATTACCCCAGCCATCTCTCAAGCATTTTTAAGTCTCTGGAATAAAAAGTAAACAAAGCGATCGCTCTTGGAAAACTTCCAAAGCCCCTTACCCATATTCTCAATTTCAGGTCAAAATCTTACCCTCGCATTGCTTTCAATGTAAGGTTCCAGAACAGATTTTGGTTTTTGGTTATAATTTATACTAATCAACTAACCTCAAACCATTAACTAGAAAACATCAACTTAAAAACCAAATTTTTTACTTTGCTGAGTAAGAAACATGGTTTTTTAATCTTCTTCTTTTTTCGTACCTCTAAGGAGGCGGAAGGTATGAGGAAAATTGTCCTCTACCTCCTGCCTTCATTGATAGAATGATTTTTCCACGCTAGCTTTGCCGCGATCGCGCCCTAGATTTAGATGCTGTTCATGCCTGGAGACAACATTTATTTTCCTTAAACAGTCGATAATGTAAATAAATGTAAAAAATTCTCAGGCAGGATAGAAGCATCTATGCGTGTAATTTTAATGACTGGTAAAGGCGGCGTGGGCAAAACTTCCGTCGCTGCTGCAACTGGACTCCGTTGTGCAGAACTAGGCTATCAGACATTGGTTTTAAGTACAGATCCGGCTCATTCCCTAGCTGATAGTTTTGACATAGAACTAGGACATGCACCCCAAAAAATTCGCCCAAATTTGTGGGGTGCAGAACTAGATGCGCTGCAAGAACTAGAGGGAAACTGGGGTGCTGTAAAACGTTACATTACCCAAGTTTTACAAGCGAGGGGTTTAGACGGCGTACAGGCGGAAGAATTGGCGATTTTGCCAGGCATGGATGAGATTTTTGGTTTGGTAAGAATGAAACGCCATTACGATGAAGGTGAGTTTGATGTATTAATTATCGACTCAGCCCCCACTGGCACTGCGCTGCGCTTGCTGAGTCTACCTGAAGTCGGTGGTTGGTATATGCGCCGTTTTTACAAACCATTTCAAAACATCTCGGTAGCACTTCGCCCTCTGGTTGAACCTTTTTTTAGGCCAATTGCTGGTTTTTCGCTACCCGATAAAGAGGTGATGGATGCACCTTATGAGTTTTATGAACAAATTGAAGCTCTAGAAAAAGTATTAACAGACAATACCCAAACCTCAGTACGTCTAGTCACAAATCCTGAAAAGATGGTGATTAAAGAATCTCTGCGTGCCCATGCTTATCTGAGTTTATATAATGTTGCAACAGATTTAGTAGTGGCTAATCGGATTATTCCAAGCGTTGTCCAAGACCCATTTTTCCAACGTTGGAAGGAAAGTCAGGAACAATATCGCCAGGAAATTCATGATAATTTCCACCCTCTACCTGTGAAAGAAGTTCCCCTATTTTCTGAAGAAATGTGTGGATTAGCTGCATTGGAACGCCTCAAGGAAACTCTTTATAAAGATGAAGATCCGACTCAAGTTTATTACAAAGAAACTACTCTTAGAGTCGTGCAAGAGGAAAATCAATACAGCTTAGAAATTTATCTACCTGGTATTCCTAAAGACCAAGTTCAACTAAGTAAAACAGGAGACGAATTAAACATTACTATTGGCAACCATCGTCGTAACTTAGTTTTGCCACAAGCCTTAGCAGCATTACAACCAGGAGGGGCAAAGATGGAAGATGACTATCTAAAAATCCGCTTTGCTGACAACACAAAAGTTTAATTTTGTTGAATGTTTCTCTATCAACAAAAAATTGTAACTAACAAGCAAGAACTTTATCTTAATAGCTAGTATAGACGCAATTTTTTAGCGTCTTTTTTCATGATTTTTTGATGAATTTTTACAAAAGACAAATAAATATTTTCACTAGTAATTAGACCGTAGTTTTACTGAAGACAAATTGATGAAATAAATTTCACAATGTTTTTAGATTTAATAATTTCGGTTTGAAAACTACTAATTTATTTTTATATAAGCGATGACCTCCAATCCTGAACAAAATTTGCCTTTATATAACCAGGAAGAAAGTTTACTACGCCGGATTACAAACCGTATCCGACGAAGCTTAGAGTTAGAAGAAATTATCACAGTGACAACGGCAGAGGTGCGATCGCTATTAAAAACTGACCGAGTGATGATTTACAAATTTCATGCCGATGGAAGTGGTCAGGTCATTGCTGAGTCAATTTACAATAATCGTTTACCGTCATTACTGGGGCTAAATTTCCCAGCAGACGATATTCCACTCAGCGCCCGTGAGCTATTTATAAAATTACAGGTGCGTTCTGTTGTGAATGTTGATACTCAAGAAATTGGTCAAATTCACCTGCGTGACTTGGATAATGGAGAAACTATATCAGAGGAGATCCGTTACCGCTCTGTAGACTCCTGCCATATTGAATATTTGAGGGCAATGGGGGTAAAATCCTCTGTGGTAGCGCCTATTCTCTATCAAGATCAACTCTGGGGGCTACTGGTTTCTCATAATTCGGAAGCGCGTTTGATTTCAGAATATGAACTAGAAGCAGTGCAAATGGTGGTAGAGCAACTCTCTGTAGCGATCGCTCAAAGTACCTTGCTCACTCAAGTCCGCAAAACAGCCGAACAAGAAACTATCATTAACCGCATTGCTACTCTGTTGCATTCACTGCCGACTATTGTATTACAGCCAGCCTTAGAAGCGGCTGTTACTGCCTTTAACGGCGTTGGTGGCAGACTTTGCATTAGAAATGAAGCTTTTGATTTCAACAATGGCAACATGGCTAGTTTAACAGAATGCTTAATACCAGGAAACACTTGTATCAAGCTTTTTATCTGTGGACAGCAACCTGTGATGCCAGAACAAACTATATATCCACTAATAGAGCAGTATAGTATCTGGCAAGAACACTATAAGTCTGGTAACTACGATGTTTGGGCAATTTCAGATATATATAATAACCCTGAGTTGCGAAGTTTACAAGTTGCTTTTCAACCAACTAAAATTCGCGGCATATTGACAATCCCACTTCAGTATCGTCAGCAGTTACTGGGCTACTTAAGTATTTTCCGCCATGAAGTAGATACAGAGACTTTATGGGCAGGACAGTATGACAGCGATCACAGGCAACTGTACCCCCGGCGATCGTTTGAGGTTTGGCGCGAATCTAAAAAAGCACAAGCTCAAAAATGGACGGTTGAAGAAATTGAACTGGCTAGAAATCTAGGTAAACATTTTGCTTCAGCAATTCAGCAATATGAATTGTACCAACAAGTACAAGTCTTCAATGAAAATTTAGAAAAACAAGTTAAAAGACGTACAGTTGAGTTAAAACGGTCATCAGAACAAGAACAAGCTGTGTTTAAGGTTATTGCCGAGATTCGAGAATCTCTAGACACAAATACCATTTTTCAAACCACCACTAAAGAGGTTTGTCAATTAATCAAAGCGGATCGCGTTTCTGTTTATCGTTTCGATTCTAATTGGGGTGGTGAATTTGTTGGTGATTTCGAAGCTGCTAGTCCATATTGGTCGAATGAGTCAGAACTAGGTATTAATACGGTTTGGAATGACACCTACTTACAAGATACACAGGGAGGACGCTATCGCAACAATGAAACATTTGCAGTCGATGACATCTACAAGATGGGATTTGCTAAGTGTCATATCGACAACCTAGAGCAGTTTCAAATTCACGCTTTTGTGCTTGCTCCGATCTTTGTTGGGCAAAAACTTTGGGGTTTGCTGGCAACTTATCAACACACTGGTCCCCGACAATGGAAAGCCTCTGAAGTTAACTTTCTCATTCAGATTGCGGCCCAAATGGGTGTAGCATTACAGCAAGCTGAATTACTCACTCAGACTCGACAACAGACGTTAAATTTACAACAAGCAGCAGAACAACAACGAGTATTGTTTGAAGTTGTCGCCAAAGTTAGAGAATCTCTCGATCTAGATGCGATTTTTCAGACAACCACCCAAGAAATCTGTAAATCACTACAGGCAGATCGAGTTGCAGTTTACCGCTTCCAAGCTGATTGGAGTGGTGAATATATTGCCGAGTTTGTAAGCGATCGTTGGGTAAAACTAGTAGGTTATGATACTAAGACAGTTTGGCAAGATAGCTATTTGCAGGAAACCCAAGGTGGCCGATATCGTCATAATGAAACTTTTGCAGTAGATGATATTTATCAAGTTGGACATTCTCAATGCCATATTTCAGTTCTAGAGCAAATTCAAGCAAGGGCTTATGCGATCGCACCGATATTTATTGGGCAGCAGCTATGGGGCTTATTAGCAGCTTATCAGAACTCTGCACCCCGCCATTGGGAAGCCTCGGAAATTAAGTTTATCACTCAAATTGCCAATCAGCTTGGGGTTGCCCTTAAACAAGCCCAATTACATAATCAAACCAAAGAGCAGACAGAAAAGCTGACTCAAGCTCTGCATGATTTAAAGCAAACTCAAACCCAACTGATCCAAACTGAGAAAATGTCCTCATTAGGTCAACTGGTAGCTGGTGTTGCTCATGAAATTAATAACCCCGTCAACTTCATTTATGGCAACATCAATCATGTCAACAATTACGCCCAAGATTTACTGAGTATACTAGACCTCTATTTACAAAATACACCTAACCCCAGCCCTGAGATTCGCGATCGCGCCTTCGAGGTAGACTTAGAATTTCTCATCGAAGATTTGCCGAAAACTTTATCTTCCATGAAAATTGGGGTTGATCGCATCCGTCAGATTGTCTTGGGTTTACGGAATTTCTCTCGCCTTGATGAGGCAGAAATGAAGCCGGTTGATATTCACGAGGGCATTGATAGCACTTTGCTAATTTTGCAACATCGTTTGAAAGCAAAACCAGAAAGTCCGGCTATTACATTAGTCAAAGAATACAGTGAGCTTCCCTTAGTAGAATGCTATGCCGGGCCACTGAATCAAGTATTTATGAATGTTTTAAGCAATGCGATCGATGCTCTTGAAGATTACAGGGAATCTCCATCAAAACTTCATAACAGTCAAATTACCATTCGTACTGCTCTTGGAGAGCTTGAAGGCAATATCAAGAGCGTAGTAATTCGCATTGCAGATAATGGCTCAGGAATACCCGAAGCTCTGAAAGCAAGAATCTGTGATCCATTTTTCACTACTAAACCAGTGGGAAAAGGCACTGGTTTGGGTTTATCAATAAGTTATCAAATTGTCGTAGATAAACACGGTGGTGTGTTGAAATGTGATTCTCAGCCGGGGTTAGGTACAGAATTTTGGATTGAAATTCCGGTGAGCCAAATTACCAAATCTTAGAGAAAATTAACTTCCATAGTAAAGCTTAAGGCAGGTGAAGGAGAAGAAATCATTCTTTGATGAGAAATACAGCAGTACCGTAGGGGCAATTCATGAATTGCTCCTAAGATAGATGTAGTTTTTAAAATCATCTATATTTCAATACGCTTGGGTTAAGGGCTACTGGCAAAAATTTTTGGTTTTTGAGACGCGATCAATTGCCTTCTTTACAAGTGTTTTGGCCTTATCTAAACTGTATTGATCTATATTTAGTCTTACCTGTCAATACGTTAGTCCTAAAGAAAATGGCAGAGGGCAAAAATATATTTTCTTCCTCCTGCCTTCTTCAACCCTTGCCTAATAAAGAGCAACTTTTAATTGATTACTCCTGAAAGTGGGTGCAATATTGTTAAATGAAAGCTATGCCTAGTTTCAGCTTTCAAATACCGTTCTTGCAAGGGTTGCCACTGCTGCCACGACTGATAACGATTTTCAGTTAACAAACTAGCAAGGGTAGGCAACTCAGTCTTAATTTCTGATTTAAATACCTTGCCAAGCCAGTCAGTTAAGACCGCACTATCTTGCATCGTACCCAAAATTTCTTGGATATTTTTCACTTCTGTCATATAAGCTCCGTAAGACTCACCATATAAGTCTGTAAATAACTCCATCTGGTAGCGTATACGTTTAGCTTCTTTTCGCAAACTATGCAGAATTTCGCCTTGTGTTGTTAATTGTTGTTCTATCTTTTCTGGTTCCCAGTTATTCTGAATTTTTACCTCTGCTTCCACAAGTTGAGTACCAACTAGCCAACCTGGATGTAGTAAAAAGTTACTCACTTCTGGTAGAAGTAAATCTGGTAGTACTTGCTGGATAGTAATAGATGCCAATGGTTGATAGGTTGGTTTATCTAACCACTTATCTAATGCCTCTTTTAAAGACTTGTAAGATTCATCTTTTAACGTTTTCTGTACACTTGATAGTACATCTTCACGTTGTTTAGCTAAAGCGTTGAAAGCTGTTTGTAAAGATTCCTGTTCTTTGTGGGGTAAGTTTGGTTTGTAATTGTTTTCCAAACTTTCTTTGAGTACGTCTAAATCTCGCAGATTACCAAGACGACGGGCTATTTTACCAATATTTTTATCGCTGATTGGTTTTGGTACATCCACTGCTAGTCCAAACCTAGTTACAGCCGTGCGTAAACGACGCATTCCGACTCGCATTTGATGAAGCGCTTCTGGATCTTCATCTTTCTTTACTGATTTTTCCCACTTCAAGGTTTTCTTAAAGTGTTTTTGGATCGCTTGGTAGGCGTAGTCCCCTAGAGTTTTTACCGTGGTTTGTGTGGCTAATTTCATAATTGAGCTTAATTACTACCTCATGAGGTTATTGCATAATAACATTAGTTAAAAATTTACATCTATTTTGAATATATTTTTTATTCAATGAACTTGTTATGCTTTTTATTACTATTGATAGTTGCATACTATTAATAATAATATACACCATCTACCAAAGGTCTAAAACGCATATTCACCTTTGCGATTTAATATGCAAGATAGCTGATAATAATTTTTTACATGAATAATTTATTATGATAGCATGATTAACCTTTTTGCAATCATCAGGATGATTTAGAATGTCAAACTCACATTTACTGAATAAAGTTATCTTGACTTTTATAGATAATTTTAAAGAACATAGAGAAGATTTATCAGCATTGTTGCTAACACATCAGAAGTATTTATGGTTAGGGTCAGATGAAACTTCAACTATTGAGCGTCTCTCTTTAGTTGATACCGATAAATTTACAGACCATCAACAATTTCGGGTAGCAGAATTTATCAACCTACCTGCACCAGAAAATGAAGAAATAGATATCGAGGGACTTGCTTACACTGATTATTATCTATGGTTTGTTGGTTCTCATAGCTACAAACGTAAAAAGCCTACACCTGATAAGACTGATGCACAAAACTTTAAACGGCTAGCAAAAATTGAATCAGAACCTAACCGTTACGTCTTAGGACGGATTCCTCTCATAAACAGTAGCTTATTCTCATCTTGTCCACATCCCCACAATCCAGATGTGCAGTTGAATGCCGCGAAACTAGAGGTAACGGAACAGGGTAATTTGCTGATGACAGCTTTGGCAGATGACCCTCATTTAGGCTTGTTTATCAAGGCATCAATTCCAGGAAAAGATAATGGCTTTGATATTGAAGGAATAGGCGTTTATCAAAGCCGGATTTTTTTGGGTTTGCGTGGCCCTGTATTGCGAGGTTGGGCTATGGTGCTACAAATTGAGTTAGAAGATTCTAGCCCTGAAATTCTGAAACTGCGGCAAATTGGGGAAGCAAAGGAATTATATAAAAAGCATTTTGTCTGGTTGAATGGTTTGGGAATTCGGGATTTGTGTGTAGATGGCAAAGATTTTTTGATTTTAGCTGGCCCAACGATGGATTTAGATGGGCCCGTGCAAATTTATCGTTGGGTCAACGGCGTGAATCTGCGAGAAAATGTCTTTAGCAATCCAGATTTTGTCCAGGATATTCCTTATGGAAATCGGGAAGATCATGCTGAGGGAATAACGCTGTTTCAGGATGTGGCTGGTATACCTTCACTATTGGTAGTTTATGACTCTCCAGCAAAAAGTAGGCTGGTGGGTGATGGTGGTGTAGTAGCGGATGTGTTTAAGATGGAATAAAGATGAATTTTGGATTTTGGATTGTTAAAGGTTAGTGGAGATTGCTTGTACGGGACAAGTGGGGATACACTGTTCGCAGACGATGCAACGCGATCGCGTGAATGTCAGTTTGTATGTCTCTGGGTGGAGAGTGAGGGCTTCAGTAGGACAAACCCCGGTACACAAGCCACAATGGACACAGACATCCTCGTCGATCGCTATTTCGCCTAAAGTATAAGAGACGTTAACATGGCGCGATCGCATCCACTCGATAGCGGCATCTAGTTGATCGATATCTCCCGCTAGTTCCACTACGAGTTTGCCAATTTGATTTGGGGCAACTTGGGCACGGATAATATTAGCAGCGACGTTGAATTCTTTGGCCAGTACGTAAGTGACTGGCATTTGCACGGCGCGTTTCGGGAAGGTTAGTGTTACTCGTTTTTTCACAGGTTTAGCAGAGGGTTTTTTCTGTTGTAGCGTATTGGAAGTTTTATGAATCGAAAGATTTAGACGATGTAGGCAGTAGGGAATGATGTGGTTTAATTATTTAAAAAGCACTATATTTTTTTTTCCAATTTAAGTTTATTAGTTGTTATTTGTTGTATCCATTTTAACTTGGAAAGCTTTTAACATGAAAATATTAGTTGTAGAAGATGACGAGTTAAATGCATATACACTGACCAACCTTTTGACTAACCAAAACTATGCGGTTGAAGTTGCCACTGATGGCGATGCTGCTTGGGATTTTATTCAAGCTTACGATTATGATTTAATTCTCCTCGATGTAGTTTTGCCCAAGCTGGATGGCATTAGTCTTTGTCGTAAAATTCGGTCTAATGGTCTGCAAATGCCGATATTGTTGATGACAGGGCGCGATAGTAGTCATGAGAAAGCGATCGGCTTAGATGCAGGTGCAGATGATTATTTAGTTAAACCCTTTGATCTAGAAGAGTTAGTTGCTCGTGTGCGGGCGCTGTTGCGTCGTCCAGCCGTAACCTCGCAACCTGTTCTGGAGTGTGGAAAGTTGCGGCTAGACCCTAGTAGCTGTGAAGCGATTTATGCTGGAAATCTGCTCCCGCTTACCCCAAAAGAGTTTGCTCTGTTAGAACTATTCTTGCGAAATAATCGCCGGGTGTTTAGCTGTGGCATGATTTTAGAACATCTTTGGTCTTATGAAGATACTCCGCAAGAAGAAGCTGTTCGCACTCATATCAAAGGGTTACGACACAAACTTAAAGCTGTAGGAGCGCCCAGTGATTTGGTTGAAACAGTTTATGGTATTGGCTATCGTCTGAAACCACTGGAAGAGGGGAAGCAGGGGGGCAGGGGAGCAGGGGAACAGGGGGGCAGAGGGGAAGTAGATCGGGTAAAATCGCCGGTACCCAATCTCAAATCACAGCAGCAAGCGCTAATGGCAGTTGCAGAAATTTGGCAGCGATTTCAAGGGCGGGTGGAGCAGCAGGTGAGGGTGCTAGAGCAAGCGATCGCAACTTTAAATCAAAATAATAGTTTAAATCCCGAATTACTCTCCCTTGCAGCCAAAGAAGCCCATACCTTGGCAGGGTCTTTAGGGACTTTTGGCTTGCCTCTTGGCTCAAAATTGGCCCGCAATATCGAACTGCTGCTGAATTCTGGTCAAATCTTGAGTAAATCTGAGATTGGCAACCTCCAAAGTTGGGTAAATTTATTACGTCGAGAAATAGAGGGAAACGATGCAGAGGCAATATCTGTATTACCAATCCTGCAATTAGAAACAGTGACGCAACCACTGCAAAATCATCCCGATGCAGAAACTAAAATATTGATTGTGGATGACGATCCGCAAATTCAAGCATTGTTGCAAACCTTACTTAGCCCTTGGGGACTCAGAGCGATCGCTCTTGAAAATCCGCTTCAGTTTTGGGAAACTTTAGAAGCAGTTGCCCCAGATATGCTGATTTTAGATGTGGAATTGCCTTATATCAATGGGATAGAGCTTTGTCGATTGGTACGCAACGATTCACACTGGAGTGAGTTACCCATCTTATTCCTCACTGTTCATAGCGATGCCGAGATGGTAAACCAGGTGTTTAGCGTTGGTGCTGATGACTTTGTAAGCAAGCCCATTGTCGGGCCAGAACTTGTAACTCGGATCGTCAATCGCTTAGAACGAATGAAATTACGGCAGCGTGTGACGCAGGGGAGCGGAGGGGCAGGGAAGCAGAGGAGCAGGGGAGCAGGGGGGCAGGGGAGCGGAGGAGCAGGGGAGCAGGGGAGCAGGGGAGCAGGGGGAGTAAATTCATCCTCATCTTTCCCTTCCTCTCACCGAGCTATCGATGAATTAGAGTTGAGGGTCGCAGAGCGAACCGCCGAGTTAATAAGTGTGAATCAGCAGTTGCAGTCACAACTTGATGAACGTCAGCAAACACAGGAAGAATTACGGTTTTCTCAAGCCCGATTTGCCCGAATTTTAGATATTGCTGATGATGCGATTATTTCTATCAACGGGTTCCACAATATCACCTTGTTTAATCAAGGAGCAGAGAAGATTTTTGGTTACTCTGCTCAGGAAGTGATTGGCCAAGGTCTTGATTTACTCTTACCGCAGCGCTTTTTCCAAGCACATCGTCAACACGTAGCTGACTTTGGGCAATCTCCCAATGTTGCCCGGCGGATGGGAGAACGGCGTGAAATTTATGGTTGCCGAAAGGATGGAAGTGAGTTTCCAGCAGAAGCTTCTATCTCTAAAATAGATATGGGTGATGAAATATTTTATACGGTTATCTTACGAGATATTACAGAGCGCAAGCAAATCGAACGGATGAAGGATGAGTTTATCTCTGTTGTTAGTCATGAACTCCGCACACCTTTAACTTCGATTTACGGCTCTCTAGGAATGCTAGCAAGTGGTTTGCTACCGACAGACTCAGAGCAGGGAAAACGTCTGTTGCAAATTGCTACTGATAGCACCGAACGCCTAGTACGTTTAATCAACGACATCTTAGACATTGAGCGGATCGAGTCGGGTAAGGCGAAGATGGAAGCAGAAATCTGCAATATCGTTGATTTGATTACTCAAGCAGTAAATGTTATCCAGCCTCTGGCTGATAAAGACGGAGTGACACTATCCATTTCTGCTCTATCCGGTCAAGTATTGGCAGATTGCGATCGCATTGTCCAAACCTTAACTAACCTACTGAGTAACGCCATTAAATTTTCGTCTGCTGGATCTACGGTTTGGTTGGGGGCACAACAAGAAGGTGATGAAGTTTTGTTGACCATCAAAGACACCGGACGCGGTATCCCAACTGACAAACTTGAGAGTATATTTGAGCGCTTTCAACAAGTTGACTCTTCAGATTCACGTAACCATGATGGTACTGGTTTAGGTTTGGCAATTTGTAAAAGCATTATGCAACAGCACGGCGGACGCATCTGGGCTGAAAGTATATTGGGCGAAGGTAGTACTTTTTACGTCACTCTGCCGTTGTTTGGGACTTTCCCACATACTGATTTACAAAACTCTTCCAATATTCCTGTAATTTATAGTGGTCACGAGCAAATTATAAATAGCCGCCTAAGTCAAGATGCAGAATTTTTGACCAAAGGGCGTGTTGTCCCTAGGAATTTGAACAACGATTGATAGAGTTACTTAGGCGAATTAATCGCAACCCAATATTTCTCGGATTTTGGGGAAAGGAAAAACCTTTAACTAGTACAACACGGTGGAAATAAACCAATCATTCCAAATCAACGAAACCCTTATGCTGCATTCATTTTTAATTTTTAATTTTTAATTCCGCCTTGCGGTACTAGTATCCTTTACGCCAAACCCGATTCCGAGTGAAAAATGCTTAACTAAGAAGTATTGAATCACAACCAACAAGAGGATAGCAATGATGGCAACAAAGCAAATTCTAGTGGTTGATAACGAGCAGTATATTCAAGAAGTTGCCAAGATTTGCTTGGAAACAGTTGCAGGCTGGAAAGTTGAAACAGCGAGTTCAGGTGAAGAGGGGATAATGAAAGCTGAGACTTACCAACCAGATGCGATTTTACTAGATGTGATGATGCCAGAGATGGATGGGATTGCCACCTTTGAAAAATTACAAGCTAATCCGGTAACTAAAAAGATTCCCGTAATTTTGTTAACTGCCAAAATCCAGGCTTCCGATCGCCGTCGTTATAATCAGATGGGAATGATTGGTGCGATCGCTAAACCATTCAATCCGCTAGAATTAGCTGCTGAAGTAGCCTTAGCACTAGGTTGGAGTCTGGAAAAGTAAGCTGAGATGAAAACGGTAGAATGCGCCCAAATAACTAACTGATGTTGCGTTAACTCAACCTGATTGCCGCCAATCTATCGGTGCTTCTATATAATCAGGTAGACGAGTAGTGCGATCGCCAAGTGCCTTTCTAATCTGATGCAACTCTAAGTTTTTAGCCCCTGTTAAAATTGTCCCTTCCAGTTTGACATCACTGAGGTCAGCTTCTAAAAAGTTAGCTCCCATCAGGTTTGCCTGAGTCAGGTTAGCTTGATAAAAGGTTGCTCTATGCAGGTTGGCTCCAATCAGGTTTGCCTGATGCAGGTCAGCTTCCGTTAAACTAGCTTCTGAGAGATTGGCAAAATAGACTTCTGTTTGGTAGAGTTTGGCTGCATTCAAATTAGCCCCTGAAAGATTAGCTCCATTCAGGTTAGCCCCTGAAAGGTTAGCACCAATCAAACCCGTTAAATTTAGGTTGGCTTTACCCAGTTTTGCACCTTGCAAGTTAGCTAAAAACAGCTTTGCTCCAGATAAATTGGCGACTTTCAAAGTTGCTTGTTGTAAGTTGGCTTTATAGAGGTTTGCTCCTTGGAGATTCGCTACACGCAGACTTGCTCCAGAAAGGTTGGCTGAACGCAGGTTAGCCCCTGAGAAATTAGCACGATTCAGATTAGCCCAACATAGATTAGCTCCACAGAGGCTGGCTTTTAGTAATTTGGTTTCATAGAGAATAGACCTAATGAGTTTAGCGCCGTTCAGGTCAGCCTCACTCAAGTCGGCTCCACGCAGGTCAGACCCACTCAGGTCAGACCCACGTAAATCTGCTTGTTGCAGGTTAACTCCTAGCAGGTCTGCTCGTCTGATGTCGATATGACGTAAATCAAGTTTCTGATCTTTTGGATCTTCGAGTAAATTACGCCTGCCGATAACAGTTAGGGCTGCTTGAATATCAGTGCGGATTATTGGAAATTCTTCATGGAGGTTTTGCTCTAACTGCTGTGTCGGACGCGGCCCACCTCTACGCCTACCTGAATAAGCATCTGGTGAATATTCCGGCTTTTGTTGCTCAACCTTCATTTGCTGGATAGGTGCATTTTCTCGCACAAAGGCAGTGAGGATTTCCATGATTGTCCAGTGTTCTTTAGGAAAATCCTGAGCAACTCTTTCTAAGGCATAAATTGCACCTGTTCGGGTTTCAACTTTATCATGACCAAGCTGGGCAATTGCCCCCATAAAGCGTTCTGAAATCAATCTATCTTGATTGAGTTTGGCATTTTGAAGGCCAATTTCTAGGTTTTTCTCAGCTGCGATCGCATTTTTCTGCATCGCTTGGGCCCGCTTTGCTGCGTAATAGGTATTAAACATTGCCGCCGATGCCAGAAAAACTATTGCAGTAGTTGTTAAAGCTTGGTTTCTATACTGAATTTTTTCCTGAATTGACAATTCTTTAATACTGGATAAAGCAAAGAAAATTACAATCAATGAGCAGCCAAATATAACTGTTATAGTTATCAACCAATTCAACAGAGTGTCTGTCTTTTTAGAAGACATGGTAAAGATTTTCCTTACAACCTAGAATTATTACTTAGATGTTTGGAAAAAATAGTATAGCATTTAGCAGAAAATTATAATAGGTGTCAGAAGACCTCTTTAACTAGGTAATAATATCGAATATACTAGTAGATTAGGGCGAAAATTGAACAATTACTGAAAATTGGTGAAAATCTTACCCTATAAACTTTTTAATTTTAACTTTCGCCTTGCAGGACTGGTGTTTTACCAAAGAATTGGGTCTAAAGCCCCGTGCTTCACGCAATGCTTTAAAGTAACTCGTCAAGGAGTAAGGAGTAATGAGTAATGAGTGGATGAAAAATGGGTATTTACTTATTACTCATTACTCCTTCTTAAGAGCGCCTTTAGGTCGGTGAGGATGTCAATCAGATAATTTAGCTTCTCTAAAGTTTGCTCCATCAAGTATGGCATCATTGAGAATTGCCCCATATAAATCAGCTAGATATAAGCTTGCACAATGCAGGTTAGCCCCTTTTAAGTTAGCTCCTTTTAGGTTTGCTGCACTAAGAATTGCCCCTTCTAGGTTAGCTAAATATAAGTTAGCACCTTCGAGGTTAGCCGCACTGAGAATTGCTCCTGCAAGATTAGCTTCTGTGAGGTTTGCCCCAGCAAGATTAGCTTGATAAAGGTTTGTCTGTTGTAGATTCGCCTTATTCAGGTTTGCTCCTCTCATATCGATATAACTCAAATCAAGCTGCTCATTTTCTGGGTCTTTATTTATATCTCTTTTAGCGATAACGGTAAGGGCTACTTGAATATCTAGACGAAATTTTTCTAACAGATTAATCGTTACTTCTTCTTGAGGTATGTAAAGAGTATTTTTTCGGATAAAAGTAGTAAAAATGTTCATAATTACCCAGTGGTACTGTGGATGATTTGTGGCAATTTGCTCTAAATCATTAATTACAGCTAACTTGTTTTCTATTGTGTTATTTTCTAGTTGTTCAATTGCTATTCTTAAATGCTTTTTTGGGGACTTATGCTGAGTTTGGTTAATTTTTTCTTGGAAAGCGTGTATCCCCAGACATATTTTCGCTAATTGACTGTTATTGATTGATGAAATATCTTTTACAGCATGAAAATAATTAATGATTACTGTCAACATACTATGGTTAAAAACTTAGTGCTAATTGGTGGCGGTCACAGCCATGCAATTGCCCTGAAAATGTTTGGAATAAAGCCGTTACCCGGAGTGCGTTTGACGTTGATTACTGCAAATCAAAAGACAGCCTACTCTGGAATGTTACCAGGACACATTGCTGGATTTTACACCCATGATGAATGTCATATTGATTTGAAACCATTGGCTAACTTTGCTCAAGCAAATTTGTATATTGACAGAGTAGTTGCCCTAGACTTGGAAAACAACAAAGTTCTCTGTGCTAACGGATTGGCGGTAGATTTTGATGTGCTGTCTATTGATATTGGCAGCACTCCGGCCAGAGTGTCTGTATCAGGAGCAGCAGAATATACGATCGCAGCTAAACCAGTATCTCAGCTATTAGAACATTGGTATGAACTAGTTGCAACTGTAGGTAAAAATCCTCAAGAATTAATTTGTATCGCGATCGCAGGTGGAGGTGCTGGCGGTGTAGAATTGGCATTGGCGATGCAATCTCATTTACATCAGATTTTCCATCAAAATCAACAACCAATTGAAAATCTGGAAATTCATTTATTTCAACGTAACATACAACTGATGCCCAATTATCATCAATCAGTACGGCATCAACTTCAGCAAATTCTTACCCAACGGGGTATTAAGCTACATCTTGGAGAAAATGTGTGTAATATCGCACCCAAAAACTCCAATGAAACTAGAGAAACATTTGAGATTAAGTGCGACTCTGGTTTGAGAGTAGAGTGTAATAAAATTTTTTGGGTGACACAAGCTTCAGCACCTGAATGGTTAAAAATTGCGGGATTAGGAACTGATAAGCAAGGTTTTATTCTGGTAGAAGACACGTTACAATCTCAAACGCACCCGCAGGTATTTGCATCTGGTGACATCGCCACAATGGTAAATAATCCGCGTCCGAAAGCTGGGGTGTTTGCTGTTAGACAAGGTAAACCTTTATTTGAGAATTTGCAGCGAATTATATTAGGTAAGTCACTCAAACCCTATAAGCCGCAGAAACAATATTTAAGTCTAATTGGTACAGGAGATGAAAGAGCGATCTTAACCAAAGGCATCATCACCTTACCACCTCATAAACTCCTGTGGCATTACAAAGATTGCATTGACAGGCACTTCATGGAACGCTTTTATTTTGAATCAATAAGGGAGTAGGGACTGGGGACTGGGGACTGGGGACTGGGGACTGGGGACTGGGGACTGGGGACTGGGGACTGGGACAAGGAGAATGCCGAATACCCAATACCCAATACCCAATACCTTTATTGAATCTGCTCAATTAGCTCCATAATTTGTTGATAATAGTGAACATTTCCCTCTTGGTAATACAAATCTGCGGATTTTTGGAAATCCGTAATTGCTCCTTGAGAATCACCTAGATTTTGGTAGACATCTGCTCGCAGGATGTAAGCTGAAGCCCAATGAGGCTGAAGTTGTAAGGCTTGGTTTAAGTCTGTGAGCGCTCTCTGTAAATCTCCCAATAGAGAACGACTACGACCCCGATTGTACCAGTCTTCAGCAAAGCTGGAGTCGATCGCGATCGCCCGACTGTAATCTTCGATTGCTCCTTGATAATCTTCTAGAGCATAGCGAGCATTAGCGCGATCGCTGTAAAATGCAGCAGATTGAGGATTTATTTGTAAAGCTTGGGTGTAATCTGCGATCGCACTTTCGTATTCTTCTAAAGCATAATGGGTAGAACCTCGGTTGTAATATGCTTCAATTAAATCAGGATTAATTTTTAATGCTTGATTATAATCTGCGATCGCTCCTTGTTCATCCCCTAAAAGACGACGAGTGTTTCCTCTATTACAATACGCTTGCGAAAATTCAGGAACCAACTCTATCGCTTGGGTATTATCATCAATTGCTCCCTGTAAATCTTGCAGAGCTTCACGGGCAATCCCCCTACCATAATAAGCTGCGGCTAATTTATCATTAATCTGTAATGCCCGATCGTAATCTTTAATTGCTCCTTTATGATCTCCTAAAGAACGACGAGCCGCCGCGCGATCGCAATATCCTTCAGCTAAACTAGGATTGAGTTGTAATAACCGATTGCTATCTTCAATTGCGCTTTGATAGTCTCCCAGCCGGCGCAGAGCATTGGCCCGAAAGCCATATACTAAAGCCAGAGTCGGATTTTCTTGTAACGCTTGGTCATAATCTGCGATCGCACCCTCATAGTCTTCAAGGGTACTACGGACAAGACCCCGTTCACAATAAGCTTGCACATCATCAGGATTGAACTTTAGCGCTTGGTTAAAATCCTCAATTGCTCGGTGATATTCTTTGAGATGAGCTAGAACCAAACCCCGGTTGTAATATCCTCCAGCAAACCTGGGATTAATTTCTAGGGCGCGGTTGTAATCTGCGATCGCACTTTGATACTCTGCTAAAGAGTAGTAGGCATTACCTCGATTATGATAAGCCTCCGCCAACTTCGGATCTAATTGTAATGCTCGGTCATGATCGGTGATCGCTTCCTTGAAATTTCCTAAGATATGGTGAATATTACCCCGATTGCTGTATGCTGCGGCAAAATTGGGATACCACTGTAAAGCTTGTTGAAAATCTGCGATTGCTCCTTGATGATCACCTTGTTCAAAACAAACTACACCCAGATTATGATAAGCATTGGCAATATCAATATTGATATTATCAGCTAACTGGGTGCTAGTTTCTATTGTTTGGATATAGTCAGCGATCGCTTTGTCGTATTTTTCTAAGGCAAAGTAAGCATTACCCCGGCTGTGGTAAGATTGGGCGAGGTTTGGATCGATTTCTAATGCTTGGTTATAATCTGCGATGGCTCCTTGATAATCGCCTAAAAAGTAACGTGCATTACCCCGGTGATAGTAGGCTGTGGCAAAATTAGGATTGATTTCTATAGCCCGATTAAAATCTGCGATCGCACTACGATAATCTTTAAGTTTATCGGTGAGAATAATTCCTCGATTATGGTAAGCTTCAGCAAAGTTAGGGTTGAGCTTGATTGCCTGGGTGTAAGCTGCGTACCCCTCTGGGGTTGCCGCAGGCATCGCTCCTTGATAATCGCCTTGCAAACTGTGGTTCAATCCTTGGTTTAAGAATTCTTCAACATTCATATAATAATTTTCTGGGATTTCGACATTCCCTAGCTTAAGGCAAGTTTTCTCGTAGTAATGCTCGAAAACCTGCTTGTTGAAAATGCTCATCAGCAATCAGTTAAACACAGCTGTGATTTTTTCTACCATTGTTCGCAAAAATTGCTTTTAGTCTATCCTAAGCTGGTTGTAACAATACGAATAGAGTATACGACTTCATTACTAGTGAAGATACTTATATTAATCTTACGAATTATATCGATTTTTTAGAGTTACCTCAGCCACCAACTGAACTGATATTACGTAAGTGTGACGAATCTCTCCCTGTCTTAAATTAAGGTTCAATTCTGTCCCTCTCCGAGGCGGAGAGGGACAGGTTTTGCGTAGTAAAACCAGGGAGAGGTCTTTTACGGATAAAAAGGAGAAACTTTTTTGGCTTTTAGGAATTCTTAGCAACAAATTTTTGTAGCAATTCTATACAAAAATAATGTATGCCGTCTGTAGACAAATCAGCTTTTTGGAGTTTAGTAAAACGCAGAGTTGAAACCCTACTTTTGCTACTTGCAAAAAAAATTGAATCCAAATGATAAATATTATTCTATATACCCTATAATCTCTAATACGGTATCTGCTTAGAAATACCGTAGATTTAGGGGTGAATTCTGATGAGCGAGTCGCAACAAACGACACATTTCAGTAAATTGCTAACTGAGAGAATGCAGTCTTATGCCATGAAAGCATTACAGACTATAAAACTCTCATATAAAGACACAATTAGGAATTGGTTAAATAGACACACTCTACAAAGCTTTGTGAGTCTGTTTCTAGTAGGTGCTTTCTTGAGTATAACAGTTGCCTCCTGCTCTGGAAGCAGTTCAGCTAGCAAAAATGATGTTAAATTAAAACTTGTATCTTTTTCTGTCACCAAAGCGGCTCATGACCAGATAATCCCCAAATTTGTCCAAAAGTGGAAGCAAGAACATAACCAAAATGTCACATTTGAGCAAAGTTATGGTGGTTCTGGCTCTCAAACTGCTGCTGTCATTGCTGGTTCTCAAGAAGCAGACATAGTACATTTGGCACTTCCTCTGGATGTCAGCAAAATTGCTCTTGCAGGTTTGATAAAATCAGGTTGGGAAACCAAAGCTCCTAGAAGTGGTATTGTGAGTAGATCGGTTGCTGCGATCGTTACCCGTGAAGGTAATCCCAAAGGTATAAATACTTGGGCTGACTTAGCAAAAGATGGTGTGAAAGTGATTGCGGCAAACCCAAAAACTTCTGGTATTGCTATCTGGGAATTCTTAGCTTTTTGGGGTTCGGTAACTCTAAACGGAGGTGACGAAGCCACAGCATTAGATTACGTCACTAAAGTTTATAAAAATACTCCCATTTTGACGAAAGATGCCCGTGAAGCTAGCGATTTATTTTTTCAAAAAAATCAGGGTGATGTCTTAATTAACTACGAGAATGAGGTAATTTTAGCAGGTAAAAATGGAAATAAGTTGCCTTATATTGTACCCAAAGTCAATATTTCCATTGATAATCCTGTAGCCATAGTTGATAAAAACGTAGAGAAACACGGTACAAGGGAAGTTGCACAAGCATTTGTTGATTTTCTTTACTCTACAGAAGCTCAACGAGAATTTGCTAAATTACAATATCGTCCTGTTAACCCCACTGTCACGCAAGAAGTAGCATCTCAATATCAGCCAATTGAAACTTTATTTACATCTCAAGATTTAGGCGGTTGGGATATTATCCAGAAAAAGTTTTTTGGCGATGGGGCAATTTTTGACAAAGTTAAAGCTGCCAGCAAAGCATAATATCTATATTTTTCTAGCAGCTAGCCAAATATAAATAATTCTCAATCACTTTACCTCAATTGATAATTTATGAGTTTTCATAGCCGATTGAAAAATGGCTTTTCACTCACCTTTTTAATGCTGATTACCAGCAGTATCACTGCTTGCAATAGCGGACAGGAATTAAAAAGTCAAGTGAGTATTGATGGTGCGGCTGTAGGTTTCCCTGTTTCTTTAGCAGTTGCAGAAGAATACGGTAAAGTTAAACCTGAAGCGAAAGTTAGCGTTGCTTCAAGTGGGACTGGTGGTGGTTTCAGTAAATTTTGTAATGGTGATATTGATATTGCCGGTGCTTCTCGTACCATTCGAGATGAAGAAATAAAAAAATGCAAAAGTAAGAACATTGATTTCGTCGAGTTGCCTATAGGTTTAGATGGTATCGCTGTGATTGCTAACCGTCAAAATAACTTCGCCAAATGTCTAACTATTAAGGAACTAGGCAAGATTTGGGGTGCTAAATCAGACGGAAAAATCTTAACTTGGAATCAAGTTAATCCCAAATTTCCTAACCAAAAGCTGAAGTTGTATGCTCCAGCTTCCGATACTGGAACCTTTGATTATATGACTCAAGCTGTTACAGGCAAAGCCAAGAATGGCCGTACAGATTACACTCCCAGCCATAATCAAAACCTTCTAGTGCAAGGTGTATCAGGTGATGTATCAGCCTTAGGTTATGTTGGGATATCTTACTACATTCAAAACCAAGAAAAACTCAATCTGGTCGCTGTAGAAAGTCCTACAGGGAAGTGTGAAAAACCAGTGCCGGTGGATAATGTCATCAAAAATATTTACACACCTTTGTCTCGTCCCCTGTTTATTTATGTTAGTAAAAAGTCTTTAGATACCAAGCCAGCAGTCAAAGAATTTGTAGACTTTTATCTAGAAAATTCTTGGAAGTGGGTAGATAGTGTTGGTTATGTGGCACTACCCGATGAAGCTTACGTCAAAGTTAAACAAAAATTTGCTACGGGTGAAACTGGGACAAAGTTTAAAAAAGCAAAACCAGGTGAACCAATCACAAACTTTATTTAAATAAAGTTGCAGTTATTGTAGTCGGAGTAGAGTTCAAATTTAACTGTTTATGCAAAATTTAAATTCTCAAAACGATCCTTATTTACTATCTAGACAGTCACTAGATAAAAATCCATCTGAAGATATCTCTGAAAAGATTGTTGCAATAATTTTATTTGCTTGTGCTTTAGTTTCTGTTTTGACTACCTTTGGGATTGTCGTAATTATCTTTCAAGAGACATTTGGTTTTTTCCAAGAAGTTTCATTTGCCGAATTTTTTCTTGATACTAAATGGACACCTCTATTTGCAGATAGACATTTTGGCGTTTGGCCCTTGATTAATGGCACTTTTTTGACTACAGCTATTGCAATGGCAGTTGCTATTCCTTTGGGTTTATCTTCGGCCATTTATTTAAGTGAGTATGCTCAACCAAAAGTGGCAGCAGTTTTACGTCCAGCAGTAGAACTTTTGGCAGGAATACCAACAGTAGTCTATGGTTACTTTGCACTGTTGTTTGTCACACCATTGTTGCGGTATATTATCCCTCTGGAAATATTCAATGCTTTAAGTGCAGGGTTAATGATGGGGGTAATGATTACTCCTACTGTTGGTTCTATCAGCTTAGATGCTATTAAAGCAGTTCCACGCTCTTTGCGAGAAGGATCTTATGCTTTAGGTATCACTAAACTAGAAACCATTTTTAAAGTAGTTCTACCAGCCGCGCTTTCTGGAATCATCGCTTCAATTATATTGGGTATTTCTCGCGCTGTGGGTGAAACAATGACTGTCCTAATTGCCGCCGGACTACAGCCAAAGCTGACTGTTAATTTTGCGGAATCAATAGAAACAATGACAGCTTATATGGCACAAATTTCTGGTGGAGATAGCCCACGTGGTAGTCTCAATTTCAAGACTTTATATGCTGTAGGTGCTGTTCTGTTTATAATTACCCTAGCTTTGAATATTGTTAGTTACTGGATTGCAAATCGCTTTAAAGAAAAATACGATTAACTAAGTATGGCTACAAGTTACCAACAAGACGATTCTCTAGATTCGACGGCAGAATTTACAGATAATGTTGAAAGTAGGGAGACATTAGGAAAAGTATTTGAAGTACTTTTTCTATTAGGATTATTAATTGGTTTATTTATCCTAGCATTGCTACTTTTTGACATTTTTCGAGATGGATTAGGCAGATTTTTAACACCCGGTTTTCTCACAGAAACTCCTTCTCGTTTTCCTGACCAAGGTGGTATTCGTCCTGCAATTATCAGCAGTGTTCTTTTAGGAACTGTTGTAATTTTGGTTACTGTACCAATTGGTGTAGGAGCAGCTTTATATCTAGAAGAGTATGCACCGAAAGCTTGGTGGACAGCAATTATTGAGATTAATATCAGTAATCTGGCGGGTGTACCTTCTATTGTCTATGGATTGCTGGGTTTAGGAGTTTTCAATTATTTACTTAGGTTTGGCCCCGCTTTGATTTCTGGTGCATTGACTTTATCTTTGCTGTCTTTACCAGTAATTATTGTCACCTCTAGAGAAGCAATTCGCGCTGTCCCAGATTCCCTGAGAAATGCTTCTTACGGATTAGGTGTTACAAAATGGCGCACTATCAGCAGTCATGTTTTACCTTATGCTATTCCCGGTATTTTGACAGGGGTGATTATCTCAGTATCCCGCGCTATTGGTGATGCAGCCTCTCTAATTGTTGTCGGTGCTGTGGGTTTTCTCACTTTTGATCCCGGTTTGTTTCAGAGATTTATGGCATTACCCATTCAAATTTACAGTTACATCACTCGTCCTGAACCGGGTTTTGCTGATGCAGCAGCAGCAACAATTATTGCGTTGTTACTTCTGATTTTAGTTTTAAATGGTGTAGCAATTTATATTAGACAACGCTTCTCAATACGTTAGCTAATTAAATATCTAATTGGATACATTCACGAATATTAGGAGATCCGAAAAATGACTTATAGCAATAATAGTAGAAGTCAATCAGATAGTGCCACAATCGACTATGAAAAGAGCGTATTCAATGTTGAAGGTGTGAAGGTTTTTTATGGCGGATTTCTGGCACTTTTAGATGTCTATCTTAAGATTCCTGAAAAACAAATTATTGCTTTTATTGGGCCTTCAGGATGTGGTAAAAGTACCTTACTGCGTTGCTTCAATCGAATGAATGATTTAATCCCTGGAGCTAAGGTTGAAGGTAGACTGAATTACCGCGATCGCAATATTTACGATCCTAAGATAAACTCTGTAAAATTACGCCGCCAAGTCGGAATGGTTTTTCAAAGACCGAATCCTTTCCCCAAGTCAATCTACGAAAATATTTCTTTTGGGCCACGTTCTAACGGTTACAAAGGTAACATTGATGAATTGGTGGAAGATTCCCTCAGACGTGCTGCTATCTGGGATGAAGTTAAAGACAAACTCAAAGAGAAGGGTACTGCATTATCTGGCGGACAACAGCAACGACTTTGCATAGCTCGTGCGATCGCAATGAAGCCAGATGTATTATTGATGGATGAACCATGTTCTGCTCTCGACCCAATTTCTAGCCGCCAAGTAGAAGAACTCTGCTTAGAACTGAAGCAGCAATACACCATCATTATGGTGACACACAATATGCAGCAAGCTTCTAGAGTGGCTGATTTCACGGCTTTCTTCAATACAGAAATTGACGAATATGGCAAACGTCGCGGAAAATTAGTTGAGTTTAATCCGACAGCCCAGATGTTCAGTTCTCCTCAAACTAAAGAAGCTGAAGACTATATCAGTGGACGCTTCGGTTAAAAAGATATGACAACACAAGGGGAAAGGTAAAAGCCAAGTTCAGTTGTGAGAGACTATTATTCCTTTACTCTTTAACCCTTTCCCTTTCATCTAAATCTAGTCAGCTCAACGCCCCCTTAAAAATCCTTCTGTCTACTGAAATTTATACCGGTAAAACAATCCCCCAACTTTTGTAGTCGCTATTTTCGTACAAATTCCCCCTCCACTACAAGCTGAGACTAGGTAATATATATACATATATAACTATGGATAAAAGGCATACAGTGGAAATTCAAGAATTAAAAGCATTGATTAAAGAAACTATGCGTGAAGTTCTGCAAGAAGAAAGACTTCGCCTCTGCCAAATTCTGATTCCTTACATAAGTGATAATGAGCAACGCGAACTTGAAGCCGAATTTGGTGTACCTTCAGATGATACTGAGGATGAAGTAATTGATATGACCGATTGGGTAAGATATGGCAATAAAATTTCGCAAAAAAGCGATTAAATTTTTAGAAAAAGCAAATCCTGAAGATGTCGAAAATATTCGGGAGCAAATAAACCAAATTGTTATTGCTGTCGAGAACCAAGGCATTATCCCATTTACAGAACTAGATATCAAAAAAATGAAAGGTGATTGGGAGGGATTTTACAGACTACGTATAGGTAAAAACAGAATTATTTTTACAGTAGATATTGATTCTAAAGACATCGAGATTTACGCCATTGGTGCAAGAGGAGATGTTTATAATAAATAATGCCTAATTAGTAATTTAATAACTGGAAATTAGCAAAGTAATTCTGCAAAATATACTGAGGCTTGATAGTACTAGATTGAAGTAATATTTCAGTTTAGTACTTATACTGTGTATTATGTTTAAGCCTCTGTCATTTGCTTTAGTTGCAGCTACCGTTTTAGTAGCATCAATCAATAATCCCAGTGCTACCTTAGCTCGAACTTGTGCTTCTAAGTGTGGATCGCATCCAATTCAGTTTACACCTGGGCAACACATCCGAGTTGAAGTGATAAATAGCACGCATAACATAATTAAAATCCAAAAACCCTCTGGGACTGATGCAATGACCTTGAGTCCAGGGCAAAAACTAAGTTTAGAACAAATAGAGGGTACGGAGCCAAATACATCTCTGATATTTTGGAGCGAAAAAGGTTTATCACTACAAGCAATAGTCTCGAAACCTAACTTTGGCACATTGCGCCTTGAACTCCGTCCAACTTGGCGCTCTCCTGGCGATCGCTCTTTGTATATTATGGATGATGGTAGAATAAACGTGTTTTAGATAGCAAATTAATGTTATTAG
Source organism: Nostoc sp. TCL240-02 (assembly GCF_013343235.1). Classification (GTDB taxonomy): domain Bacteria; phylum Cyanobacteriota; class Cyanobacteriia; order Cyanobacteriales; family Nostocaceae; genus Nostoc. Next base: position 7,308,066 of record NZ_CP040094.1, read on the forward strand.
TTATGAGTTAAGAAACAACTTTCAATTCAACACTCATAACTAAGTAAATTCTAACTTTTATTGTGCTAGACCGACCTGTATCTGAGCTATCAAAACCTAGCAGGCGCTTACCTAATCAGCGCTGGCAAATTTATCCACAAAAACCAGAATTTGCCCAAAAACTGGCGGTTTTGATCAATGTTTCAGCGATTATCAGCCAGTTACTAATTAATCGGGGTATCGAAACACCAGAACAGGCACAAGCATTTTTAAATCCAGAGTCTTTAGTTTTACCTTCGCCGTTAGAAGATTTTCCAGATTTGGCGATTAGTTTGGAGTTGTTGCAAAATGCGATCGCTTCTCAAACAAAAATTGCTATTTGTGGTGACTACGATGCTGATGGGATGACCAGCACGGCTCTACTTTTACGTAGTCTCCGCACTTTAGGCGCACAGGTAGATTATGCTATTCCCAGCCGGATGCACGAAGGCTATGGTATTAATAAACGCATAGTTGAAGAATTCCACAGCGAAGGCGTGGGATTAATTCTCACTGTCGATAATGGTATATCTGCGTTTGAACCAGTTGCCAGAGCTAGAGAACTTGGTCTAGCAGTGATTATCACCGATCACCACGATATCCCCCAAAAATTACCGCCAGCTAATGCTATCCTCAACCCTAAACTAATAGCCGAATCATCACCCTATAGGGGTGTTGCGGGTGTTGGTGTTGCCTATATTTTGGCAGTGTCTTTAGCACAACAGCTAGGCGAGACTAAGGGATTGATCCAGCCGATGCTAGCACTGTTTACACTAGGAACGATCGCAGATTTAGCTCCTTTAACTGGCGTGAATCGCCGTTGGGTGAAACGTGGTTTACAGCATTTACCCAAATCCAACTTAGCTGGGATACAAGCGTTGATTCAGGTGGGTGGTGTACAGGCGAGGGGAGAGGAGAGAGCAGAGGGAGCAGGGGGAGCAGGGGGAGATAAGGAAAAACTTCAGTCCCCAGTCCCCAGTCCCAAATCGCTCAAGCCTGAAGATATTGGTTTTCGTCTGGGGCCAAGAATTAATGCTATCGGTCGAATCGGTAATCCTCAGACTGTGATTGAATTGTTGACTACAGATGATATGGGGGTGGCGCTGGAAAGAGCAATGCAGTGCGAACAAATCAACGCTTCTCGCCAGGAAATGTGTCAGCAAATTGAACAAGAAGCGATCGCTTATGTAGAATCAGAATTTGTTACATCTCTACAACAAGACCGTGTATTAATTGTTGTTCAACCCAATTGGCATCACGGCGTTATTGGTATTGTTGCCTCCCGCTTGGTAGAACGCTACGGTGTTCCTGTATTTATCGGTACTTATGAGGATGGGGAACATATACGCGGTTCTGCACGCTCAATTCCAGAGTTTAATGTGTTTGAAGCTTTGGAATATTGTCACGATTTACTAGGGAAATTTGGCGGACACAAAGCCGCCGGGGGATTTTCTCTACCAGCAGAAAATTTACAGGTGTTGCGATCGCGTTTGATTGAGTTTGCTAACCAGTGTCTTGAACCCCAGCATCTCAAGCCTCTGCTCAAAATTGATACCGAAGTCAACCTCGATCAAATCAATCAGCAGCTTTACCAACAGCTTAATGCTCTACATCCCTGCGGTATGGACAACCCCGATCCAGTTTTTTGGACAGCTAATGTTCAAGTGGTTGAGCAAAAAATCGTTGGGAAGGGTCACATCAAACTAACAATTGCCCAAACTATTGATAATCAGGATTACAGAATTAAAGCGATCGCTTGGCGTTGGGGCGACTACTTCCGCTTACCGCCGCGAGTGGATGTAGCTTACAAACTGCGAGAAAATTATTTTAACGGTAACACCACTATCGAGCTAGAGTTAGTCGGTGCCAGATTACCAATTCAGATTCAACAATTTTTTGCTTCGCCACCTATTTCGTCAAGTACCAGCTTTGAGTACAATCAGCGACAGTATACTTGTGGTTTCTATAAAAACGGCATTGAAGCAGAATTAAGAATTAAAAATCCTGAAGGCAAGGTGTTAGTCATGCAGCCAGGACATATAATCGGTTTACTTGGTACTAATCGTCAAAACGCTAAAGAAGTTGATATTTCTCAGCCACAGTATGACAGTATTATTCAGGCTGCACTTCAAGCGTTATCAGTTAAAAGTTAGGAGTTCTTTATTAACTTATTGCTTCTGACTGTGACACTGTGAGTGCTGATTTATGAGTTATGAGTTATGAGTTGAGAATAAAATTTAATTTCTCACTCCTAACCCTTCGGCAGGCTCAGGGCATCGCTCCTCACCCCTAACTCTCAATCAGCACTCAGAAATCTTATAGGTTGCCGTTGCGAAATGCCAACAAAAAGATTACTACTGGGCCAGCAATCACAATTAGCGCCACTGACAGCAATTGGAAAATAACTTCCCAATTGATACTGGTAAAAGCGTTAAACAAGTCAGATACAGCGTCAAACATTTTTCCCTTTCTCCTCCCAATTGTCTTAAAAAATTCAATAACTTAATTACAAAACCCGCAATCGATCATATCTGTCTATGGCCTGTTGGATTTAATTTACTTAACAAAATTATAAGAAAAGACATAAAAACGTAAAATAGGGGCATTGGGCAGAAGAGGCAGAGGGGCAGGGGGAAGGGAGCAGGGGGACAGGGAGGACAAGGGGAGAATTATTCAAGCTTCTCCCTTGTCTCCCCCCTCTTCCTTGTCTCCAATGCCCAATGCCCAATGCCCAATTCCCCATTCCCCATTCCCCACTCCCTAATTCAAAATGGCAACCTGGCAATGTGTAAAGCAATGTGGAGCCTGCTGTAATCTCGATCCAGCAGATCGTCCCGATTTGGATGAGTATCTCTCTCCACCAGAACTAGAAATCTACCTCAGCATGGTAGGTAAAGATGGATGGTGCGTTAATTTCGACCATACCACGCGAGAATGTCGCATCTACTCAGATCGTCCTCGGTTCTGCCGCGTGGAATCAGAAGTATTTCAAGATATGTATGGGGTTGAACCTGAAGAAGTCAACGATTTTGCTATTGACTGCTGTCGCCAGCAAATAGAAGGAGTATACGGCGATCGCAGCTTAGAAATACTACGCTTCGATAAAGCTATTGGGCTGTAAAGAGGATCTTAGGACACAAAAACACCCCATAATTTTTTGTCTCCATTTATGTAGTTGCAATTTATTACAACAATCTGAGAATATGATAGAAATATGAAAACAACCTAGCAACCAAAACTACTGCTTGTGAAACTTGACTCTGCACCTTTGGAGATTTCTGGCATAGCTCAGACTGAGATCGAGCTAGAACTGAGAGACAGCACTGATTTTAACTTAACTCCTGCGATCGCCCAGCCAGTTCAGCCTGTAGTTGCCAAGAGTCCTCAAAAGCAGCAATCAGTGTTAGTAGTTTTTGGTACAACTTTTATAACCATTTTTCTAGCAGAGATTGGAGATAAGACTCAGCTATCAACCCTATTAATGAGTGCAGAATCTCATTCGCCTTGGGTGGTATTTATCGGATCGGCGGCGGCGCTAATAACCACCAGCTTATTAGGTGTGCTTTTAGGTAGTTGGATGGCTAGCCGACTCAGCCCAAAAACTATAGAAAAGTCATCTGGTGTGATGTTGTTGGTAATTTCCCTAATGCTATTTTGGGATGTCATTAGTCATTAGAAAAACTTCCCAATTCCCAATTCCCAATTCCCCTTAATAATATGGATTGGCATCTTTTAGGACTGAGCTTTATTACAGTTTTTTTATCAGAATTAGGTGACAAAAGTCAGCTAGCAGCGATCGCACTTTCAGGACGTTCTAATTCTCCGCGTGCAGTATTTTTTGGTGCAGCAGGCGCATTGCTGTTGACAAGCCTGTTAGGAGCATTAGCAGGGGGAGCAGTAGCCGAATTATTACCTACACGTTTGTTAAAAGCGATCGCTGCGATCGGATTTGCCATCCTTGCAGCACGCCTGCTGTTATTTAACAATGAACCATCGGCGGATTCTGAAGAAACACCATGAGAAAGGACTCAGAAGAGAGAATTCAGAAGACCTACCCATGAAGGGATGGTGTTAAAACGCCACCGGAGTTTAATTCATACTGACTCCTGTTAGCGGATAGCTAAGGTTTAGCCCATTCTAACTTCTGAATTCTTCTTTACAAAACTTCCCAAGCCGTTCCTTTGTAGCCGTATTGGAAAATTTCGGGATGCAAAATTTCAGCCAAAATTTCGAGAGAATCTACCAGTCGTGGCCCTGGACGATTAAAGTAAGAATTGCCATCAGTGATGTAGACCCTACCAGCTTGCGTAGCGTGTAGTTTTTCCCACTCTGGACGTTGAGTTAATAATTTGGCTTCTTGGCGAGTACGATTTAAATCAAAGCCACAAGGCATAAAAACAATTACATCTGGATTAGTTGTTAATAGTGTTTCCCACGGCAAGATAGGAGAAGGCTGACCTGTATAACAAAATAGAGACTGTCCTCCTGCCAAGTTAACTAATTCAGGAATCCAATTGGCGGCAACCATTAAAGGATCAGTCCACTCAATACAGGCAACAGTCGGCTGTTCATTTAAAGAAAGTCCTTGGACTCTTTGCTGACAAATTTTGACACGAGCTTCTAAGTTTTCTAAGACTTTTACCGAATCTACCTCAAAAGCGTGGCTGACTCGCTCAATATCAGCCCAAACGTCTTGGAGAATATTGGGTTGTAAAGAAATAATCTGCGGTTTACTGTCAATGAGTGTGGCGACTGCCTTTTCAACTTCGTGTAAGCTGACAGCACAAACATCACACTGGTCTTGAGTGAGAATGTGAGTAGGCTGCAACCGCTCTAAAACATCAATTTTTATTTCATAAATACTGAGAGCAGATTGTAACAAATTATTTACATCATCGTTAATTTGGCTGCTGGAGGCATTGGAGTCTAAGCGTGCTTGAGTACAAACGGGGCGATTGAGGATTTCTGGAGGATAATCGCATTCGTGCGATCGCCCCACAATAGCATTAACCAATCCTAGTGCCGCTAAAATCTCTGTTCCACCGGGAATTAGGGAAACAATTCTCACGTTACTAACCGTCATAGCTCCACCTCCATAAAAGCTCGCATTACCTTAATATTCTCAAAATTTTAGTCATTAAGTATCTTTCTCTAGGGGAATCAACTGTGTTTTGGTAATCATATCGATTATCTGTGAAGTTGCTCCAGAACTTAGGGCTTATGCCCATTGCCTCAGCAAGCTTGATTTTGTACAGTTCCAAAAAAATGAATTAACATTAACACTAACCAACAAATTGGCTTACAGCCCTTTTCAAGTAATTAAACTACACCACTTCCTACTTCCCAAATCAAAACACTGTACTACTTAATATTTGAGTGAAATTACTTGATAGTAGATTTCCTGTAAATGCTAATTATCCCCTGGCAAAAATTACTGGCATGAAGTAATAAAAGTGATTAGCAAAATCTAGTTTGGAACTCGTTATCCAGAATCAGAAAAATTTGATTATAAAAAATATACTTTCCGGTTATGAAAAACCATACCAAGTAATTGTAGTTATACAAAGACGGTTCTACTTTTTGCGTAGAACTGGAAGGCAAAATTATTTCTTCTTGAGGTCAAGTAATGCAGGTGGTGTCAGCTAGAGATATTACAGAGCAAAATCAGTCCCAAGAGGCTTTACAAATCAGAGAAAATAGTAGTCGAAAACAAAGCCAGACATTAGTACAACTGGCAAGAAGCAAGACATTTCAACAAGGCAATCTTAATGCAGTATTGAGAGAGATCACAGAAACTGCTGCTCAGACCCTCTTAGTCAAACGAGTTGGGGTGTGGTTATATAATGAAGAACGCTCAAAAATTGAATGCATCGATTTATATGATGTAAACACTAAGGAGCATAGCTTTGGTAACTCGCTTTCACAAGAAAATTATCCAGCTTATTTCCAGGCATTAGAAGAAGAACGTACCATTACCGCAAATGATGCCAGAAATGATATAAGAACCCAAGAATTATCCGAGCCTTATCTTTGTGTTTTAGGCATCACATCCCTATTGGATGCACCCATTTGGCTAGAGGGTCGTTTAGTAGGCGTAGTATGCCATGAACATATAGGTGAACTTCGTCAATGGACTTTAGAAGAAGAAACTTTTGCTGGCTCGATTGCAGATTTCGTGACTTTGGCTATAGAAGCAAGCGAGCGAAACATGGTACAGGAAGCACTGCGACAGAGTGAGGCGAAATTTCGGGCAATTTTTGAACGTTCTTCTATTGGTATTGGACTTATAGATATGAAAGCGCAGATAGTCGATACTAATCCGGTAATGTGCGAAATTTTAGGATACAGCCGAGAAGAACTACACGCCAAGCGCTTTACAGATTACATTTCCACGCAAAAGGGGGATTTAAAACTTTACAAACAACTGGTGTCAGAAATTGGCAAAAACTCAGGGAAAACTTCAAGGTTCGACTTCCAAGTCTCCGAACTTGAAGAACAGGCTGTCGATAAACATCGTATTGAGATGGAAAGACGCTGCTTACATAAAGATGGTAGCCTAGTTTGGACTCATATCTCTGTTTCTGTTATACCAGACAGCAATGGTGAACCTGAGTTTTTTCTAGCGATGATTGAGGATATTACTGAACGCAAGGAAACAGAATTGAAACTACGTGCCTCTCAAGAAGCAGCAGAAGCTGCTAGTCGGGCAAAAAGTGAATTTTTAGCAACCATGAGCCACGAGTTGCGAACACCTCTTAATGCGATTATGGGCTTATCACAGTTGCTGCAACAAGAAGTAGTTGGCTCTCTCAATGAAAAGCAGAACGAATATGTAAGTTGTATATATAGTAGTGGTGAGCATTTGCTGGCGCTGATTAACGATATTCTTGATTTATCGAAGGTAGAAGCAGGCAAAGAAGAACTGTTACTGTCACCTTTACCAGTATCAGATTTATGTAATTATGCCATTTGGACAGTGCGCGATCGCGCCTCAGAAAAGGGGTTAAAACTCACTTACACAATTGACCTACAAGAGGATATTTGTATTGCTGATGAGCGACGCATCAAGCAAATGCTACTCAATCTGCTCACCAATGCCATTAAATTTACTCCAGCCGGTGATGTATCGCTGGTAGTAAAAAAAGTACCTCAAGGAATAACCTTTACAGTTTCAGATACTGGAATTGGTATAGACCCAAATCAGTTTCAATTTCTATTTGAACCATTTAAACAGCTTGATAGCCAATTAAATCGGCAGTATGAAGGCACTGGGTTAGGTTTAGCTTTAACACGCAAATTAGCGCGTTTGCATGGTGGAGATTTAACTGTTACATCGACATTAGGAGAAGGCAGTCAGTTCACTTTGTTTCTGCCAAATCCAGTACTTTCGAAAGCAGTCGACAATGAAAAAAATGAGGAATATCAGGGAGATGAGGGAGAAGAGTTTACTTTATCCTCCTCCTCAGACATACCCAAAAATAAAACTATTTTACTTATAGAAGAAGAGGAAAAAACTGCAATAGTTTTGCAAGACTATCTTCAGTCAATTGGCTATAAAGTCAAGTGGATAAATAATGAAAATGATTTTTTGAAACAAGTGCAAAACCTCCAACCAGATTTAGTTTTTTTTGATTTCCAGCTAACTAAAAAAACTAGTATCTTAAATTTGCTAAACCTCCTTAGACAAAAGCCTTCTTGGAAAGATACGCCAATTGTAATAATGACCTTGAGCGAACCTATAGAAAAAGAAATTAACAAGTTACCAGGTAGTGTTAATGACTATCTGATTAAGCCAATCCGCACAGTCCAGCTAGAGTCATTACTGATGCGATATTTGAGCTAATTTTACTATAAAGGTTCTTGTTTATTGGTTAGGTCATTTCCAGAAATGTTGAATGCTGATATAAAACTGCAAGCCTTTCTATCTTGGCAGTTTGATCTTCCAAGTATCTAATTCTGGCAGTACCAACAGCTTTTTTATTTAAATAAGCAATCAAATGCTCAGATATTGCATCTTTGCCATCAAATTCTAAAGCAGGATATACCTAAAGCAGGATATACATTTTGTTCATCTTAAAAAACTACTTGTCTAATTGCTTTAATTGCAGGAAAATCTTGAGAAATCTCAGCAACTTTTATAGATAAATTACTCATCAAACTCTTTCTGTTGTTAAATTATAAACTAATTAGAATATATGACAATATACTTAGAATAGTGAGATTTTGCCTTAGAATCTCACCTGAACTAGCTTAGAAAAAACAGGATTGTTTTTTGTATTATAGGATCATAGTGTCAGGACTAAATTTAGCTTATTTGTAGCTAAATTTAGGCATTTGTCTACTTTTTATGAGTAAAATTGAATTGAATTTTATGGGTCTAAATGTAGATTTTAGATCACTTCTCTCTGAAAAATTATGTTAGTTCTATATACTCAAAAGTTTGCCATATCTCAATTTAATTGTAAACTCGCTTTACTCACCTTGATGATCCAAGTTGTTTTGGCAGAATCCTTATTTCTGTGGTTCTGATTAAGTTCATCATTAAGACTTAATTACAATCATTTTGGAATCAAGAATTTTGAAAAAAGCCTTAACCTAAATTTGTACTAACTTTAACTCAATCTTTGCCTACGCTGTATGCCTTAGTAAGAAGATTGTGTAGTAGCTATAATAAAATACTGTATTCCAATCGGTTTTTAGATGTATTGCTACCATTAACCCAGAGATAGAAGTCAAGCTGGAGGTTCTTAGGAGTTGCTGTTTACTGCATTTAAGGATTGGAGATTCATTGAAACTGCAACTGATCCAATTACATATACTCTGAGCCAAATTCACTGGAGCGTAGACCCCTGATAAGCACAAATGCTGCTTGTGTGGAGGAAACCAGGTGTCTACGCCGACAGCATGACATTTGCATATTTTCTGTGGAGTTTTCTTAACTATTCTTGAGGAGTACAAATGCTTGAGGCTATCGCTGTTGCTTGGTTATTGCTGTTTTTTGGTGATTTTCTATCTACATTTATTTACCACGTACCCGAGCACGTTTTTGGTAGCCTTCATTTAAAAACGCACCACTCCTGGAAAAAAGACTTCCGTCACTACGCTATTTTGACTTTTAATCCCCAAGTTCTTTTAGATGGTATCTTAGGAGCTTTACCTTATGTACTCATAGCAGTAGTCTTGTGGTCTTTCTCTCCCATTGGCGTTATTTCGGGATTACTGCTTGGTCAGTTTCATGTATGGTGGAGACACATAAGTGTACTTGGTTGGCAAACTCCAAAGCCTATAAATATTTTATGCCAAATTTTATTTGTTACTACTCCTGAGAGACACTGGTTACATCATCACAAAACTAATTTAGGTTTCGGTGATATTTTTACATTCTTTGAACAACCTGCACAAATGTGGTTACGCTGGCTTCGGTTACTCAGACTTCGCTTTCGCTACTCTCGGATCTAACTGAAGCTACTACTTATCTCAATACTTTTTAAACGTACCAAAAGAAGCTGCGATCGCAGCTTCTTTTGGTACGCTATTTATCTTTTCAGAAAAATATATTATCAGGTAGGGGCAATTCATAAATTGCCCCTACTGTACGTGGCTTTATGTAAGCCTTAAAAATAAGCGAGTTACACAAACATAAGTATACCTTTGTAACGAAGTATAAAGGTATTTACTAATGTTCAACTTCACTGTTACATCGCCAATATTTTTGGGAAAGCTAGTCTTAATTAGTAAATTATTATAGCCCTAAATTTTTATGACAATTCCTCTCTTTTCCAGAGAGGGCGGTTTTGCTCCTGTCTCCTGCCCTGTGTCTCCTGCGTTCATTAATAAAATTAATCACCCAATTGGCTTGAATGGGGTCAATTTGCAACTTGCTGCTTATGAGGTGTTTTATGCCCACAGTTAGCCTCAAAAAGATTCTCAACAAAAAAGAATTGCCATCTCTCCTTCATAACTTAGTCTACCAGCTCAACATTGCGATTGATGTTGAACTGATAGACGGCACAAAACTACTTAGCATTGGGGAGCAAACTACCGAAAACCGATATCCAATTGAGGTGTCAGGAGAAATCATCGGTTGGGTTGTGGGAGGAGAACAGGCAACTCTAGTTGCAAGTTTGCTCTCATTATTGGCCAAGCAAGAAGCTGAGAAGAAAGTACTGGCCATAGAATTGCTAGAGCGATATCAAGAAATTGATTTGTTTGACGATATCTCGACTCAACTCGCAACAAGTTTGGATACGCGACAGATTGCTAAACTCGTGCTTCAAGAATTAAGTCGATTAATTGAATCGTCTGCGGGGATGATTCTGCTTTTGAGTCCAGATGCAACTGCATTTGAAATCATTGCCGAATTTGGAGAGTTTTTTGACGATAGCCACCCGCAACCAGGTAAGGGAATTATTGGCAACATTGTGCAATCCAACCGGGCAGAACTGATCAATGATGTGCAAACCGATCCTCGATTAGAGGTGAAAAAAAACGTTAGCGCCATAATTTGTGTACCGTTACGAGCCAAAGAACGGGTACTGGGAGCGATCGCAATTGGCACATCCAAAACTGACTCATACAAAGCCGAACACTTGAAACTTGTGAGCATCTTTGCCTCTCAAAGTGCGATCGCCATTGATAAAGCTTTACTTTACGAGCAAAGCACTCAAGCAGCAGTCCAGGCACAAGCCCAAACACAGAAGCTTCAGCAAGCTCTCCATGAGTTGCAACTGGCCCAAACTCAGTTAATCCAAAGCGAAAAAATGTCCAGTCTCGGACAACTCATTGCCGGAGTTGCTCACGAAATCAATAACCCAGTTAACTTTATTTGTGGCAATTTAAAGTATGTTGCCGAATATTCCCAAGACTTGTTACACCTATTGGAAAAGTATCAGCAAGTCCTACCTATTACTCCTCCAGAATTGGAATCAGAGTTAGACAATATAGACCTGGAATTTATCATGCAGGATCTCCCCAAACTGCTAGATTCGATGAAAGTGGGAACCGATCGCATCGTCGAAATTGTCCAATCCCTGAAAAACTTCTCCCGCCACGACGAAGCCGAAATGAAAGCCGTCAACATTCATGATGGCATCGACGGAACGCTAATGATTCTTCATCATCGTCTGAAAGCAGATATTCACCGTCCGGAAATTGAAATTGTTAAAGACTATGCAAAACTTCCCCCGGTTGAATGCTATCCCGGACAGTTGAATCAGGTGTTTATGAACATCCTGGCAAATGCCATTGATGCGCTCGAAGAGTCATTGGCATCAAACGAATCACAAATAACAAATGACAAAGGACAAATAATACTTCCGACTATTACTATTCGTACCAAAGTTCTCGATCGCCAGTGGGCTGTGATTCGCATTGCCGACAACGGCCCAGGCATGAAGCAAGAGGTTATCCACCGTATTTACGATCCCTTTTTCACCACAAAAGATATTGGTAAGGGAACCGGGTTAGGTATGGCAATTAGCTATCAAATTGTTGTAGACAAACATGGAGGAATCCTCAAATGTCGTTCTCAACCAGGCGAGGGCACAGAATTCTGGATTCAGATTCCATTAAATTGTGCAGTGGTGGAAGCTACTGAAGAACAGAATGACACTTCTACCTTGCCAACTGCCACAACGGAATTATCCCATATATTTGATGCCGACGGCTTCATTCCATCAGCAGTTCCAATGCTCAAACCGACGGATTTACTGACCCGTCATACTCACTTGATCCAGCGACTTTCACAGCACAATCCAGGTGTGGAAACTGCATCACCCGATGAAATTTACCAGATGTTCCAACGCCACCCAATTTCATTAAAGCTTTACGCTACTTTGTTGTCTTGGTTCTGTTGTTCTAACCCTATCTAAAATACGCCACTAAAGAAGCCCTAACCATGTTTAAGCAACTTGATGAATACAGCAGTCAGCTATTTGAAAAATGTCCTGTTGGGCTAGTACTATGTCAAACAGATGGGACGCTAATTAGTATCAACCATGCTTATGCTGCAATTTTGGGGCGCACTGTTCCAGAAACCGTAAATCTCAGCTATTGGCAAATTAATCCTGAAAGCTATGCCGCCTGTGACCGAGCAACTCTAGAGAACCTAGAACAAACTGGTCGCTACGGCCCTTATGAGAAGGAATTAATCCACAAAGATGGTCATCTGGTTCCAGTCAGAATTTCTGGACTGATGATTGAGAAAGATGGAGAACAACTAATCTGGTCTAGCGTGGAAGATATCAGCGACCTTCGTCGCGTTCAGCAGGAACGCCAACATACTGAACGAACCCTGAAACAGAGTGAAGCCCGATACCGCTCTCTAGTGACAGCTAATGCACAAATTATCTGGGTAAGCACACCAGAAGGAATTTGCTTTGAATTGGCAAGCTGGATAGCCTATACAGGTCAAAGTTTAGCGGAAGCGGAAAATGGGGGCTGGATTGATGCCGTTCATCTTGACGATCGCGCCTACACCGGAGAAGTCTGGAGCGCTGCTGTAAAAAACCTGAGTATGTATCAAATTGAATACCGAATTCGGGGCAAGGATGGCAACTACCGCTACTTTTGGGTCTGGGGTGCCCCGGTTTTAGAAGAAGATGGCAGTGTCCGAGAATGGATTGGCACCTGCACTGATATTCACGATCGCAAGCTAGCAGAAGCCGAAAATCAGCGTCTTAAAGAACGATATCGCTCCTTAGTAACTGCTACTTCACAAATCGTCTGGGGAGCTACCCCAGAAGGACTGGGAATAAGCAGTGAAATGCTCACCTGGATGGACTATACGGGGCAGAGCGAAGCTGAAGTTGAAGGTTGGGGCTGGCTCGATCCAATTCACCCCGATGACCGTGCCAGTTCCACAGAAGCTTGGAATGCTGCTGTAGCAAACCGAGGTATCTACCAAACTGAATATCGGCTGCGTGGCAAAGATGGCACATACCGCTACTTTTGGGTCTGTGGTACACCTGTTTTAGAAGAAGACGGCAGCATTCGGGAATGGATTGGAGCCTGTACCGATATTCACGATCGCAAACAAGCAGAAGCTGAAAATCAACGTTTATTGGATATGTTGAATCATTCCAGCGATGCCATCATCGTCCGTGACATGAGCGACAGAATCTCCCACTGGAATCAGGGTGCCGAAAGACTCTACGGTTGGACGCGTGAAGAAGTAAAAGACCAATGCATTCAAGCATTTATCAAAAAAACCTTTCCAAAACCAAAAGAAGAAATCATCGCAGAGTTATTAGAACAAGGTAATTGGGAAGGAGAAGTGCAACACCTCACCCATTTTGGCAAATTGATTATCGTCCAGAGTCGATGGACATTGCAACGAGACATCGATGGTCAGCCCTGCGCGGTGCTAGAAATTAATACCGATATCACTGCCCGCAAACAAGCAGAAATTTCTTTGCGGCAACTGAATCAAGAATTGGAAGCCAGAGTTTTAGAACGGACATCTGCCCTGCAAAATACCCTAGCAGAAGCACAGGGATTAAATGCCATTTTAGATAACTTAGCAGATGGTTTATTAGTGGCAGACACTGCAGGACAAATTACCCACTTCAATCCTGCCTTTTTAGCGATGTATGAATTGACAGCTACCTCTGTCAACGGTCACTATCGAGAACTGCCGATATCTGGTTTAGCAGAACTGGTTGCACGAACTCAATCTCATCCCAAAGAGGTATTTTCTGCTGAAGTTGCACTGACGAAAGAACGCATTGGTCAGGCAGTGGCGACCGCTATTTTCAAAAAGACGGTAGATGAGGAACCCTCTACCTGTTTCGGTTCGGCGTTGCTGATTCGGGATGTGACGGCAGAAAAGGAGATTGACAAGATGAAGACCGACTTTATCTCAACGGTTTCCCACGAACTGCGAACCCCACTAACTTCTGTTCTCGGTTTTGCATCGATTATTAAAGAAAAGCTAGAAACCGACGTATTCCCAATAATTTCTACCGAAGACCGCAAGCTTCAAAAAACCATTAAGCGGGTGGGTGATAATCTCAACATTATTGTATCGGAAGCAGAACGGCTCACATCGTTAATTAATGATGTCTTGGATATTGCCAAGATGGAAGCAGGTAAGGTGGAATGGCAGATGCAGCCACTCGATCCCAGCGAATTACTCGATTGGGCAACTAATTCTACCGCCGGGTTGTTTGAAACCAATGGCTTGCAGTTGGTCAGCGAGATTGAATCTGAATTGCCTCAGATAGTAGGCGATCGCAATCGGTTACTGCAAGTTTTAATCAATCTGATTTCCAATGCCGTTAAATTTACCGAATCTGGTTGTGTTACCTGCCGCGTCAAACAAGGACACGACGGTGTTTGCATCAGCGTCATCGACACAGGTATTGGTATTGCACCAGAAGATCAGCCAAAAGTGTTCGAGAAATTCCGCCAAGTTGGTGACACCCTCACCGACAAACCCAAAGGCACAGGGTTAGGACTACCCATCTGTAAACAAATCATCGATCATCACGGCGGTAGAATTTGGGTTGAAAGTGAACCAGGTAAAGGCAGTGTATTCTCATTCATCATTCCCACCTACGCCAGCGATTCAAAAACCACTGGTAATCTGAATCTGGATACGCTAGTCAAACAACTAAAAGAACACGTCATCACCACAAACCCTGTGCTGAACCAAAACCGTAAAACCATTTTGGTGGTGGATGACGACGCTAATATTCGGGAACTGCTTCGTCAACAACTAGAAAACGAAGGCTACAACGTTCGGGAAGGAAAGGACGGCGTAGATGCAATTCATCAAATTAAAACAGCCCGTCCCGATCTGATTCTCTTGGACGTAATGATGCCCCAAATTAACGGTTTTGATGTAGCAGCCGTTCTCAAAAACGATCCTCAGACCGCAGACATTCCGATCATTATTTTGTCAATTATTGAAAACAAAGAACGGGGCTACCATATTGGTATCGATCGCTATCTCACCAAGCCTATTAATACAGAGAAACTCCTCAACGAAATTGGCTCACTGCTTTATCAGGGTATTTCTAGTAAAAAGGTATTAGTTGTAGATAAAAATGCATCAGCCTTAAAAACCTTATCCGATGTATTACAAGCTCAGGGATACAACGTGATTGAAGCCTCCAATCCGCAAGAATGCATCAATAAAGCTCTGTCAGCCAAACCTGACATGATCATCATCGATTCTATCTTTTCTCAAGAAGCCGATTTAGTGAAAACCCTACGCTTTGAAAAGGAATTGGAAAATGTATTCTTTATTATGCTTTCCGATCAGTAATTGCTTCTACTGGGGACTGGGGACTGGGGACTGGGAACTAGGGACTAGAGACAAGGAGAATACCCAATCCCCAATCTTCAATCCCCAATCCCCAATCCTCAATCCCCAATCCTCAATCCCCAATCCCCAATCCCCAATCCCCATTCCCCAATCCCTATGACAACCCAGAAAATTTTGATTGTTGACGATGAGCCCAATATCTTGATTTTGATGGAACAAGCCTTAGAAGCATTAGAAGATGAGGGCGTAGAACTTCTAACTGCTAGAAATGGAGAAGAAGCTCTTGAAACTATTAAAGCTGAAAAACCAAATCTAGTTTTTCTTGATGTGATGATGCCTAAAATGAACGGTTTGCAAGTCTGCCACATTGTTAAACATGACTTGGAAATCACTGACATCTACATTGTAATATTGACAGCTAAAGGACAGGAATTTGACAAACAAAAAGGGATTGAGGTTGGTGCAGATTTATATCTAACTAAACCATTTCGCCCCAAAGAAGTACTTGAGAAATCAAGGCAGGTGTTGGGCTTTTAAGTAAAATTATGAATAATATTAAAGCTTACGTATTAACAATAAATACCAAGTATAGATGATTTGAAAACCGTCTTCTTCAGATGAAGAATCGTTGACAGAGGCTCAAACACACAGGGGCGGCACGAACAATATAATTTCTAACTCAGCCACTACCTTATGGCTGAGTTAGAAGCACTTTCAATTGCCGATTACACGTAATAGCCCTTAAGTGTAAATACTGTTCACGTATACTGCGATTTTAAGTAAACAATAGTTTAGTTATTATAAATAAAAATACTGTAATTGTTCGAAGTTTTTCCAGTTAAACATATCTAATATTCAACACTCGTCCGTGTAAACTTATACAAGCTTTATCGGCTATTGCATAACATAGATTTACACGCAATCAATGCAAGAATATGAAAAAATTTCTGGGTGTTTTAATGGTTTCTAGTCTAGTAGGACTAGGAGCATTGTCTACGGTTAACAAAGCTCAAGCCGCATCCCTGACAATAGATCCTACAGACACCTTTTTGAGAACTTACGCTGACACAACTTATTACCAAGGTGTGAATACTGTTGCTGGTAACACTAAAGCCATATCCCTAGCAGATTTGGGTTTAAAAGGTGGCGACTCCATCAGCCTGAATATTTCTGGTAAATTTAACACGAGTGTTTGGAGTCCAGGTCAAAGGAGCGACATGATAGGGGTATTCAGTACCTCAGATCACCTCCTTGATACATCTTCTGAACAACGTGTGGTTGATGCTGTAGCCCTCAATCAGCAAGATGCCAATCAATATGACTACACTCAGAATACGTGGACTTCTAACACTTTGTTTAATTCTACCGCCTCCCCAAGCTCTACCTTTGACCCTGGTAAAAATGCTTATATGTGCAGTGATGCAACCCTGAGTGACCCTAACAGAATCTGCGGTCAACAAACATTATTTGATGGTGTTTTTGGTATCTTCGGTGAGACAACACTCACAATTCCCACCACGGCGACTTTTTTGTTCCTAGCTGTGAACGATGTTTTCTATAGTGACAATACTGGAAGTATATTCATAGACATTGACAAAATAGGAACTGTGGATAATCAGCTTTCAGTCCCAGAACCTAATACTGTTCTTGGTGTGCTGGCAACGATCGCACTAGCATTGAAAATGAAACGCAAGCAACAAATTGCTAAATAACCCTCTTCTATCACTTTCCAAAAACTTTTGCCATACTGAAAAACTATATATATCGTAGGGGCAATACTCAACGGTAAGCCGCTTTGCATCTACATAAATTGCCCCTACAGCGCAGGTCTATTTACCATCCAAAAATGATTAATAAAAACCTGAAATGACATACTTACCTTGATTCACAACATAATTATTTTGTGTAGTGTCTAAATACTAGCTTTTCACCTGTATCGCACTACTGGGAACAATCGGCACAAATCTAGACTTCGTTAATGGATCAACGATTAACAGTACTCATGTCAGGGTAGCGCTCACCTGCTGCTACACCTTTTGGTGCAACTGCTTCCAGTCGATT
The DNA here is from genome assembly GCF_013343235.1 of Nostoc sp. TCL240-02. Classification (GTDB taxonomy): domain Bacteria; phylum Cyanobacteriota; class Cyanobacteriia; order Cyanobacteriales; family Nostocaceae; genus Nostoc. The sequence goes on from NZ_CP040094.1 coordinate 7,325,413, forward strand.
CAACTCCTGTTCAGTCAGGGTAATTTCGGTAGCTGCAACATTCTCCTCTAAGTAGGTTCGGCGTTTTGTACCAGGAATTGGCACAATATCTTCTCCTTGAGCCAATAGCCATGCTAGTGCAAGTTGACTAGCAGTTATTCCTTTTTCGGTGGCGATCGCCTTCACTTGCTCGACTAATTGCAGGTTTTTAGAAAAATTCTCACCTTGAAAGCGAGGAGCATTTCTGCGATAGTCATCAGGTGCGAGATCGTCAGGGCTAGCGATCGCACCTGATAAAAAACCTCTTCCTAATGGGCTATAGGGAACAAACCCAATTCCTAATTCCCGCACTGTAGGTAAAATTTCATCTTCTGGTTCTCGACTCCAAAGCGAGTATTCTGTTTGGAGTGCGGCAATGGGGTGAACTGCCACAGCCCGCCGAATCGTCGCCGGAGCAGCCTCTGAAAGCCCTAAATAACGAACTTTTCCCAGCTTTACTAACTCCGCCATTGCTCCTACAGTATCCTCAATGGGTACGGTTGTATCTACCCGATGTTGATAATAGAGGTCAATCACTTCCACTCCCAGACGTTTGAGCGAGGCATCACAAGCTTGATGGACATATTCGGGTTTGCCACTAATCCCTTTCCAACCACCATCTTCAGTGCGGACATTACCAAATTTGGTTGCTAATACTACTTTATCGCGGCGATCTTTAATTGCTTTGCCTACTAGTTGCTCGTTAGTAAAAGGCCCGTACATATCAGCAGTATCAAGAAAATTAACTCCAAGTTCCAAGGCTCGATGAATTGTAGCGATCGCCTCAATTTCATCACGACCACTATAAAACTCAGACATTCCCATGCAACCAAGTCCAATAGCTGAAACTTCTAACCCAAGTTTCCCTAGCTTTCTGGTTTTCATCAAATAGTCTCCTAGTCAGTAATTGGTCAGATAAAATCAACTCCTTCAGCATTATCCCTTTCCCTATCACTCAGTCATCTACACTTAGAAGTATTTACTGGAAAAATATATACACATCATAAACTTGAAATAATACGAACTCCTTTTTCACGCATAGTTTCTTTTAGATGCTGATAGATAGTATCATCATGAACTAGCAGACCCTGTTTAGTGTTCGTGTTTACAATTAAATATCTTGGTTCTTTTTCTGAAGGTGAAGTATTGAATTTTAAGAGTGCCCAATCAGAGTCCAAGCCATTCTTCCATAGATAGGAAAATTATTCTAAGTTGGTCTTCATGTCAATACTTTTTTTAAACTAAATCTTACTTAGCAAAGAAAATTGAGAGTGGGTTAGAACAGAGTTCGTAACGCACTATTATCAAGGGTTTGATGCCGTACTCTCCGCGCTAATACATCCTACGTATATTTTCTCCAAATCAAACCGGATTTCTATAGAAACCTAGAAGATATTTAACGTAGTTTTAAGGTTTCAGGCAATCTTTTTGGTTCTAAAACCCAAAAAATTGGTCTAATCTGAAAAACCTACCGATAAGAGGCTCGCCTGCTTATTCAGAAGCGAATTATGGGAAACCTTAATTTGTGAGAGCGAGAGGCTTTTGCCAGAAGGAACTAGAATTAGGAAACACCTAGCTGGGTTCTTCTGAATTTTGAAATTAGGAGTGCATGTGTGCCAAAATCCCCTAAATATTTGCTGATTGGCTCAACCGAGACTTATAGCGGTAAATCTGCAACTGTTCTGGGTTTGTCTCATCAGCTACAGCAAAAAGGACTGGATATTACCTACGGTAAACCGCTTGGTACGTGTCTAAATTCGTCTAGTGGAACCGTAATTGAGGAAGATGTCCAATTCATCGCTCTTAGCCTCAATTTGCCGGAAAACCGTGTTGCACCTACAATGCTGGCTTTGGATGAACTCAATGTGCAAAAGCGCTTACGAGGGGAAGACAAAACCGATTATCAGCAGTCCTTAATACAGCAATATTTACAAATGTCCCAAGGAGATTTGGTATTACTGGAGGGGCCTGGTGATTTTTCCGAAGGCAATTTGTTTGACTTGTCTTTGCTGCAAATGGCTGAAGTATTAGATGCTGGCGTGCTGTTAGTAAGCCGCTATAAATCGTTGCTTTCGGTTGAGGCGCTATTGGCTGCTAAAGGGCGTGTGGGCGATCGCTTGATGGGAGTTGTGATCAATGATATCCCTGTCACCCAACTAGAAGCAGTTAACACTCTCTTACGTCCATTTTTGGAACAGCAAGGGATTCCCGTGCTAGCAATGCTGCCAAATAGCGATTTGCTCCGTAGTATCAGTGTTGGTGAACTGGTGAAGCAGTTAAAGGCTGACGTTCTCTGTCGCAACGATCGCATGGATTTGTTGGTAGAAAGTCTGGCAATTGGAGCGATGAATGTCAACTCTGCTGTCAAGTATTTCCGCAAACGCCGAAATATGGCAGTTGTAACAGGAGGCGATCGCGTCGAAATTCAGCAAGCGGCTTTAGAAACTTCTACTCAATGTTTAATTCTCACCGGGCAACTACCACCGCCGCCGTTCATTCTTAGTCGCGCTGAAGAACTAGAAATCCCCATTTTATCTGTTGACTTAGACACCCTCACCACTGTAGAAATTGTTAACCGCACTTTCGGACAAGTCCGCCTCCACGAACCGATTAAGGTTCATTGCATTCGGCAATTAATGTCTGAGCATTTTGACATTGAACGCCTGTTATCTAAACTGGGTTTAACTCCAGCAGTAGCATTGTCTTAGATTCATCAAGCTAAACAATTAAGAGCATCTATGCTCAATTATCAGGTAGGAGCCTGTACTACTGGCGAAGAAAAAGTCGGCACGCTGTCACCTCAGAGGCGATCGCGTGCTATCTCTCTTTGCACTGTAATCGAGTTATTGAACCAAACAATCGAAAAATTGTAGCAATGTCTAACTCAAGTTTTCCTCGCACCTACACGCTGTTTGGTAAAATATCTGGGTCGTTTAATCGGATTATATCTATCTTTGAGCCAATCAACAGACCTTATTAAACTCGACACATTAGCGCAAGAACTAGCGACAATCCAGCAAACGGGTTCCAAAAAAATCGCCTTGTTGGGTTCTCGTCACGTTCCGATTACGCATCAGAATCTTATTGAAATGATGACTTATGCCCTAGTTTTATCGGGCAATCGCATCATTACTTCTGGTGCTACAGGGACAAATTCAGCGGCCATTAAGGGAGCAACGCGGGCTGATGCAAATTTGTTGACGGTGATTCTACCTCAAAGCCTGGAACGCCAGCCTTTAGAATCGCGCCAGCAACTAGAACAGGTAATGCATTTAGTGGAAAATCCCAGTAATGATAATCTGTCCCTTGCCGAAGCTAGTTACCTGTGCAACAAGGAAATTGTCTCCCGTTGCCAGCAACTGATCTGTTTTGCGTTTCATGACAGCCGCACCCTGTTGCAAACTTGTCAAGATGCAGAAGAACAAAGAAAAGTAGTAACGCTTTTCTACTTTGATTAGTCATTTGTCATTTGTCTTTTGTCATTTGTATTTGACTGATGACTAATGACTGATGACTAATGACTAATAACCAACAACAATAAGTAATGATAATTTTTTTGTACTCGATCGCTGCTGCTGTCGTTCTGATTTACCTGCCATTTTTGGTAGTGGCTTATGCCCGTGTGCGTATTGGCAAGGAAATGCTTGCTACTCCTCGCGCGATGGTTGATAAATTGCCGCCTTATGCCCAACGAGCTACTTGGGCACATCAGAACACCTTTGAAGCCTTTATGATATTTGCCGCAGCCGCATTGATGGCTTATGTAACTGGTGTAAATTCTTTTACGGGGCAAATAGCTGTGATCGCCTTTGTGGTGGCTCGTTTGCTATACTCAGTTTTTTATATTTTGAATATACCCCTTTTGCGATCGCTCATGTTTGCTACTGGTATTGTTAGCTCTATCACTCTTATCTTCTTGAGCATCATCCAAGCTACTAATTAGGTGGCGGGGGAATGGGGAATGGGGAATGGGGACTAGGAAAAAATTTTTCCATAATTTAATCCAAAATCCAATCCAAAATCCAATCCAAAATCGTTCGACTGAGCGAAGTCGTTCGCGTAGCGTTCCGCAGGAAAGTCCAAAATCTAAAATCTAAAGTGTTTTATGGCTTCTACATTTTCCTTTGACATTGTGAGCGACTTTGATCGACAAGAGTTAGTTAACGCAGTCGATCAAGTTATACGAGACATCAAAGGTCGTTACGACCTCAAAGACACTGAAACTACTGTCGAGTTGGTCGAAGAAAGCATTAACGTTAGTACTGACAGCGAGTTTACCTTAGATTCTGTACATACCATTCTGCGAGAAAAAGCCGCCAAGCGTAACCTCTCCCAGAAAATCTTTGATTTTGGCAAAGTTGAATCAGCTAGTGGTAATCGCGTCCGTCAAGAAATCAAACTAAAAAAAGGCATAAGTCAAGAAATCGCCAAACAAATTTCCAAATTGATTCGGGACGAATTCAAAAAAGTACAAGCCTCAATCCAAGGTGATGCCGTGAGGGTTTCTGCAAAATCTAAAGACGACTTACAAGTAGTAATGCAGCGACTAAAACAAGAAGACTACCCAGTTGCTTTGCAATTTACAAATTATCGTTAAAAAACTCGTAATTCGTAACTAATCAATTCAATTACGAATTACGAATTACGTTAGCGTAGCGGTAGCGAGTCTGCGAACGTCATTACAAATTATTCTAACCCCGTCCGCCAATACTTTTTTGAAATGCCGGACGCTCAGATAACTGCTTCATATAGTTCAACACTGCTGGGTAGGCGCTGAGGTCTAGCTTTAGCATAATCGGAATGTAAGTTAGAATAGACCCCACTGCCACATCAGCAACTGTGAACTCATTACTGAGCAAAAAAGCTTGCTTACTGAAAATTTCATTTAATGGAGCCAACAAGCGGGGCATTTCTCGTTCCCGATTTGCTTCCCCAAAAATTCCTGGCCCAAGGGTAGCATTGGCAAACAATACCCATTGATAAAATACAGCACGTTCCTCTACTGAAAGTCCAGTTTTACCGTACTTTTCAGCAAGATACAGCAAAATTGCCCCAGATTCCCAAAGCTGAAAATCCCCATCAACAATTGCTGGAACTTTACCAACTGGGTTAATTGTCAAATATTCAGGCTTGAGGTGTTCACCCGCCTGCATATCGAGTTTGACGAATTCGTAAGGAACTTGTATTTCCTCTAAATACCATTGAACAATTGAGGCTCGACTACGAGCGCCACCATAAAGTTTGAGCATAATTACTTAAAGAACTTTGTGAGTGTGAGAATGTTGTTTAACGTTATCTTCTTTTGTTACAACTCTAGCGGCATTTAGCACCCGTTTGCGCTCAATGGAATACTTAAATTCAGTGTAGTTTGTACCTAATGGAATCAGGGATTTTGCAGATTCACGACGCTTGTATGTACGAGCCGCTGCAAATGCCCGTGGCACAAATTCCTCTCCAAACTGAGCCGACTCTGGGAAGCCATCCGGCAGGAATTGTGAATCGCCATCCAAGACAGATCCCAAAGTTGTTGCATGGGCCAGCTTATAGGAGGTAGGAATGCCCTTTAAAAGCGCTTCCAAAGCCGCAGAGGGAATCGGTTCTATGACTTCAATTTGATAAACTTCTCCATCTTCTTTGACGAAGCAGGTTGCCAAGCCGATAACAATGTAGTCATCGGTTGCTAAATCAGGGGCATTGGGATAGGAAATTGCGGTTGTCATCAGAAAATTTCTCAAAACTTAAAAATTAAATCTAGATGCTGGGGCATTGGGTATTGGGTATTGGGTATTGGGCATTGGGCATTGGGCACTTGTACTGAGCGAAGCCGAAGTATTGGGCATTGGGCATTAGTTCTTTATTCTTTCTCCCCCTGCTTCCCCTGCTCCCTCATCTCCCTTGTCCCCCTCTACCCCTCTCCCCTCTTTCTCATCTCTGAAAGAACGGCTTGTTGGCATTCTACCAATTTGTCGCTCTCACTACCCGACTAGTCTTTGAGATTGACATCTGCTATTTCTGGAATTGACCTCTGGGATCAAGTATCCATCATTAGGTTTGAGGAGCAATTGTTTATTTAGGACGTATATTTCTCTTGTGCGGCTAGGTAAAGTTCTCTCTTTAGATGGCTTTTTTGTAACCCTAAATACCTTAAAAATAGACACAGTACGAGCAAAAACTAAAATTTAATTTTACAAAGCAGGGATTTCAGGCAGGGAAAGATGAATATTCACTCATTTCTAGCTGACGATGACCAGCAAAGCAAGCAATATAAATATGTTTTAAATAATACAAATAAAGTCCAAGAGCAGAGGAAAAACGATCGCAGCGCATCTACTTTAGGGAATAACTACTTACGCTCTTTTGCTTTGAAGTCGGCTCAAGAAGGTGACTATGCAGAGGCGATCGCACTTTTAAGCCAACTAATTTACCGCCGTCCGCACAATGCCGTTGATTACAACAATCGGGGACTCATTTATTTCCAAAGTGGTGAAAGCCAAAAAGCGCTTTACGACTATAACACCGCCCTGAAACTCAATCCTCATTTGGCTAGTGCTTATAATAACCGGGCAAATTACTATGCAGCTTGTGGAGAATTAGCAACAGCACTTGCCGACTACGATCAAGCCATTGATTTGAATCCTGGCTATGTTCGGGCGTGGATTAACCGAGGCATTACCTGGCGTGATTTGGGGCGATACGAGGAGGCAATTGAGAATTTTGAGTTAGCACAGCTTTTCGGTCAACTAGAAGGTCATATCTGGGCTGAACGCGGCAGAACTTACCATCTTTGGGGTGACTGGAATTGTGCGATCGCTGATTATCGTCGTGCCCTCACTCAACTGCCTACTCTCGCAACAACTAGGGATTTCACTGGTTCTCGCTTGCGTTTACAAATCGAAAATTGGCTAAACGATTTGCTATCTCCTGAGCATCCTACATCCCACTTGGTAGATTAGTTCTAAGTGAGTCGGCACAATAAAACCAAATTGCGTGAAGAAAAGTAAACAAGGCTCAAGCCTTTTTTTTACTGCTCCTTGTCCCCTGCCTGATCCCAAGGATGATTGTTTACGCCGACTTACTTACTGGGAATTCAAAATTCAAAATAATTGATTAAATTTTGAATAGGATTTTACTAATAGATGATAACTACATAGCTATTCAAACATCAGCTATTAACCATTATTTATTAGCAATAATATTAAATTCGCACCCGGTTTTTACGTAGCCAAAATCACAATAAACCTAAATAATCCCAAATTAGCCATTTAGCTTAAGGAGATGACTCTGTTTGTTCATCTTCTCTAAGATCCTTATTCATCAACACGACCCGACGCTGATTGGGAGCAAATCGGAATCCTTGTTGTTGCATAATTCTTCTAGTTTGCTGAGGATCGAAGTTACGGCTAAATTCCACCTGTAAACCATCAACGTGTACTTCCATCAACTTGACTTCAGTATTAATTTCTCGCAACTTTTCTTGCTGTAACCAATGATGAGGCAAAAGTTGTGCTAAAGCAGATGCTGCAACGGCTGTAACGACAAGATTAACCGCTATCTTGGCTGTGCTTTCTAGTGCCATCACCTGGTAAGAACGTTGACGAAGATGCCGCTTTGGTCGAGGAATAGCCCGGCGTTTTTGTATAGGTTGTAACGGTGGTCTAGAGGGTTGAATCGCGTTCATGATGCTAAAAGATAACCTCGCTTAGTGAAGGGAAGCACAATGAAGAGTGCTGAGTAAAAAAAATCACTAATTATACTCAGCGTCAAATCAGTTTAGAGTAGCTAGTGCTTCGGCTTAGAGTGGGAGGGTTCATAAGTACTACTTTTTACTCATTACTTTTTCCTGGGCACTCAGCACGGGCTAAACGCCCCGCTACCGCTAACAGCACTCAGCACTCTTGAATGGTTGATTTAGCTGTCATATTACTTCATTTTTTTGAAATAGCTACAAGTGTTTCACCAGTTAAAAAATAACCTGGCTTACGTAAGTGTTAGTTTCCTAGCTACTGATGGCATAACGCCAAAAGAAGAAAGGAAATTGCACCCCGTACTGCCAGGATTATTAGCTTTTTAACTGTGTCACACCGTAGCCTTATTTGTAAAGTTCTGTGGCTAATCGCCAAGCTAGAACTCCTGGAATCAACGCTACAACTAGAGCGATATAGACTTGAGTGTCTGAGATGGAAGATATCTGAGCGATGTACAGAGTATCTAAGATAGGCATGGCTGAAAACCTCCTAACCTGAATAGATTTTGAACAGTTCGTTTACTACTTTTCCTTGTTTTGCCAGAATTGTGGAATATCTTGTTACAAGATGCAACAAAAGCAGTTATTAGTCAGTAGTCCTTATTTATTCTCTATTAAAAAAATTTATAAAAATTATGAATTTGTATTTGGGTATCGACTTCGGTACATCTGGCGCACGCGGCGTGGTAATTGACGAGGAAGCCTATTGTATTCAGGCTGAGGTGAGATATCCTTTCCAGGACTCAACAGCCACCGTTACGCCAAATATTTGGCAGGAGGCTTTGTTTTTACTGCTGGAACAAATACCTGACCAATTGCGGCAAAAAATTAAAGCGATCGCAATTAATGGGACTTCTTCTACAGTCTTGCTGGTTGATGCTGCTGGCAACCCAACAGATGCACCATTGCTATATAACGATGCGCGGGGATCATTGGTGCTAGAGGATTTGAGGAGTATAGCACCCCCTAATCATACCGTGTTGAGTGCCACCTCCAGCCTAGCTAAACTTTTGTGGATGAGACAATTACCCTCATTTAGTGAAGCTAGATATTTCTTGCATCAAGCAGATTGGCTGGCGTTTCTTTTACATGGACAGTTGGGAATTAGCGATTACCATAATGCTTTAAAGCTGGGTTATGACGTGGAAGAGTTGAAATACCCAGAATGGCTAGAAAAACTGCAAATACCGATTCAGCTACCCAAAGTTTTAACTCCTGGTACTCCCATTGCCGAATTGCGTCCTGAAATTGCGGATAAGTTTGGTTTTAGCCGTGATTGTCTGGTATGTGCAGGTACAACTGATAGTATCGCGGCTTTTCTCGCCAGTGGTGCAAAATTACCTGGTGAAGCCGTGACTTCACTGGGTTCAACATTGGTACTAAAGTTATTAAGTCGTACCCGTGTAGAAGATGCCAGATATGGAATTTACAGCCATAGGTTAGGGGATTTGTGGCTGACTGGTGGTGCTTCTAATACTGGAGGTGCAGTACTTCAGCAATTTTTCACCAACGCTGAATTAGCAAGCCTTAGCCGGGAAATTGATGGAGCAAAAGCCAGCGATTTAGATTATTATCCGTTGTTGAAGGTAGGCGATCGCTTTCCAATTAATGATCCCAATTTAGCCCCACGTTTGGAACCACGCCCAGATAACCCAGTGGAATTTTTGCATGGGTTGTTAGAAAGTATTACCCGCATAGAAGCACGAGGGTACGAATTATTACAGCAAATGGGAGCAGACAAGTTAAGTCGTGTTTATACTGCTGGCGGTGGCGCGGCTAATGATACTTTGACTACGATTAGAGCGCGTTATTTGCAGATTCCTGTAGTAGCTTCAGTGTATACAGAAGCTGCTTACGGAACGGCGCTGTTGGGTATGGAAGGCGTGAAAAAGAGTAATGTGTAACTATCTTTTCGTAGATATCTTCTAAATCAGTATCTATCCCAGTGACAATCGACATATCTCAGACGATACTGGGATGATTAGATACCGGACTATAGATTCCAGGTTCATGATCTGGGCAGCTATTCGGGGATGGGTGCTTCGCCACAAGCGAATGTCATCTATCCCCTTTACTAATTATCTGTGTGAGTTTTAAGGCGATTAAGAGAAAAAGGTTTTTTAAGAAGGTTTGACCTGCGCGATCGAGATTATCATCTAGGGAAAAGGTGAGGCTGCGGACTCGGATTTGATCGCTTTTAATATCTAGTGGGTGTGTCAAGTCTTTGGGATATATCAAAAAGTCTTGTTCGCATTTTGTTGTGTTGGCGTAGCTTAAGGCTAAAATGATGCGACCAAATTTTAATTTGATTTATAGATGATACGATCGCAGTAAAAGTACTTTAGAGAACTATGACAATAAAAAAGCGCATTGAGCTTAATCAAGGATGCTTCCTTAATCCTGCAAATAAAAAGATAGTTGTCAATGTAGCAAGTAAAGATATTTTAAATTTAATCACCCAAGAATTAAAAACTCGTTATTCACCAGAAATTCAAAAGCAAGTACTTGAAGAGACTTCCCAATTATTACCGAGTTTCGTATTTGAAGAATTATTAAAACGTCAAGAGCCGCTAGGAAACGTTAATCCAGAGAGCTTAATAATAGTTAACTGTAATATCACAGATGTAGATGTCGATGATTTAGAATTTAATTTAAGTGTCGAAGCATATTTTGTAATTGGAGATACAACAGGTCAAAATCATTTTCGCGCTAATAGAATAGTCCTTTGGTCGAATATATGGGGTGACGAAGAAGAACTATTGTTAGATTTAGAAGATGAACTAGGCGAACAATTCTGGACAAATTATCAAATTCAATTGCTCTTTGATGAAGAGAATCAGCAAACAATTGAATTAGAAGTATCACAAACAGATGATTATGCAGCAAGGTTAGAATTTTCCCCATCTCTTCAAAAGTTTTTACCATCCATAGTTCCCTTTACGGATAATGAATTCTAAAATTTATTCTCCGCGCTGATTATTAGCCAATCAATCAAAATGGTAATCCTGGCTCTTCAGAGTCGCAAATGAGTTATTTACGATTGGCTGGTGGCCTTGTAAGTAATAAAATACTGTGTCAATCACCTGTTATCGAGCAATACAGTTCAGTTAAAGCTAAAACTGTTTGCCAAAGTCAATTTTTTTAACAAACCGCATACTCCTACAGAGAAGCAAGCTACGCGCAGCGTAGGACGCAAAGAGAATAAAGAAATGCTTAACCCAAGCGTATGGTCTTATCAAGAGATATTGCACAAGCAACATAACTAAATTACAGCGAGGATTAGCAGCACGCAACAGAAAAAAGCAATTAATCGTATAAATCACTGCTGTCTTCAAACAGCCAAGGTAATGCTATGATTTTGCTGAATTTAGAAATCCGGGAGAAATTGTTTCCAAAATACCACCTACGACTTTAGAGTATTGAAATAACTCAAATAAGTATTTATCTGAAGGCGAGGTATGACAACAAACTTTAGTCGGCGTGAATTTATCTTGTTTGGTTCAGCCACGTTTGCTACCAGCTTAGTGGTACAAGCTTGCAGTAATAAGCCGACTACACCAACAGCGACAACAACAGGTGGTACTGAAGGGTTTAAAATAGCGATCGCTCTCCCTGGGATGATTACTGACAAAGGCTGGAATCAATCTGGTTATGAAGGAATCAATCTAGCAAAACAAAACCTAGGTGCCCAAACCGCCTATGTAGAAAAAGTAGCACAAGCAGATCAGACAGAAATATTAACAGATTTTGCTCGTAAAGGCTACAATCTCATCTTCGCGCATGGCGGGCAATTTGATGCCGCAATTGAACAAGTCGCTTCACAGTTCCCCAACACCTTTTTTGTGGGAGTAAATGGTAATCTCAAGGGTGAAAATATTGCTTCTTTACGAATAGATCATCTACAAGCTAGTTATTTGTGTGGCATTATCGGTGCTTCTGTGACTAAATCTAATAAATTGGCTTATATTGCTGGAGAGAAGTTTCCCGCTACCGAAGGAGAACTGCGGGGATTTGAATTAGGGGCAAAATCTGTTAAACCAAATATCCAAATTACTTCTACTTTTACAGGTGATTGGGATGATGTTGCCAAAGCCAAAGAAGCAACTCTGGCATTAATTTCTGCCGGGTCTGATGTTATTTATCAATGGTTAGATAATGCTTCAGCCGCAGTCTTACAAACAGCAGGCGAAAAAGGAGTATATGCTTTTGGCAACACCAAGGATCAATTAGACGTTGCACCAAAAGCTGTTTTAACCAGCGCTGTCAAACGCTTAGATTTAGCCATCGCTTATATAGCAGAATTAGCTAAACAAAAACAAATCAAAGGACAAATATATACAATTGGATTAGAAAGAACAGATATATTATTTTTAGGGAAATTTGGAGCAATCATACCGGAAGCAGTTAAACAAAAGGTATTGAATGCAAAGCAAGAGATTGTTAATAAAAAAATAGTTTTTGAAGACTGCAAAGAGGCTGGGAAGGATACGCTCTGCGTGAAGAAAGCAACAACATAGCTTTAGCAGACTATATTAAAAAACAGGAATAATTGTCTTTGTAGAGACGGCGATTTATCCCGTCTGTCTAATGCGCCAGTATTTTAGACGCTATTCATCGCGTCTCTACAATCGGGGCTTTCTGGCTAATCCCTAGCGTATTGGGGTAAAACTGGATCTGACTTGTGTGTACACCTTAGCTTTAGCAAGGGGAGGAGTTGGGGGTGGGGTGTTGGACTTTTGCAAGAGGTATACTACAGTCCTCAACGAGCTATCAGTTTTGTGAATATGAACTATTTACGCTTACAAAATATTACCAAACGCTTTGGGTCTTTTATCGCTAACGATAATATCAATCTCTCTGTTGCATCTGGAAGCATTCATGCAATACTAGGCGAAAATGGTGCAGGTAAGAGTACTTTAATGAATATTATTAGTGGACTCTATCAACCTGACGCTGGGGAGATTTATCTCCAAGAACAACTAATAAAAATTTCCTCACCAAATGAGGCAATTAAATTAGGTATTGGTATGATTTACCAACACTTCATGCTTGTACCGAAATTGACTGTCACAGAAAATATCATCTTAGGGATGGAGAAAAATTGGCGGCTAAATCTAGAAAATAAACAGCAAGAAATCGCCGCCTTATCCCAAACTTATGGATTAGAAATTGACCCCACTGCCAAAGTTGAAAATTTATCTGTTGGGGCACAACAACGGGTAGAAATTCTCAAAGTTCTCTACCGTCGAGCAAAGTTGTTGATTCTTGATGAACCTACAGCAGTTTTGACACCGCCAGAAGTAGAATCATTAATTGCTATCTTGCACCAATTGGCAGCCGCAGGTAACACAATTATTTTTATAAGCCATAAATTAGAAGAGGTAATGAATCTCTGTGATTCAGTCACAGTTTTACGCCAGGGAAAGGTAGTAGCAACAACATCAACTGAAGCAGTGACATCTCAGCAGTTAGCAACATTGATGGTAGGAAGGGAAGTAGCTTTACAGTTAAATAAAAGTCCTACATTACCAGGAGAAATCATTCTATCGGTGCAAAATTTGCAAGTTGCTGATGAAAGAAATATTCTTGCTGTCAATAATGTATCTTTTGAACTGCGGGCGGGAGAAATTTTAGGAATTGCTGGTGTCGATGGCAATGGACAGCGAGAATTAGCTGATGCCATCGCTCTTGTGCGGACTATTAAGCAGGGTAAAATGGAGTTTACGTACAATACTTTAGTGGGCTACATCCCAGAAGATAGGCAAACAATGGGATTGGTGTTGCAATTTAGCATCGCCCAAAATTTGATTTTAAAAGCTTTTAAATATCTACCATTTTGTCGCCGTTTTTTGTTACAACAAGAAGCGATCGCAAATCGTGCCCAAGCTGCAATGCAAGAGTTTGACATTCGGGCGAATGGGATTGATATCTTGGTAAGTCAACTTTCGGGAGGAAATCAACAAAAAGTGGTATTAGCGCGAGAACTGGCGCAAACACCAGCTTTAATTATCGCCATGCAACCCACAAGGGGGTTAGATGTCGGGGCGACAGTAGCCGTCCAATCTCGAATATTAACAGAACGTGATCGCGGTGCGGCAGTTTTGTATATTTCTAGTGACTTAGAAGAAGTGATGACAATGAGCGATCGCATTGCCGTAATCTACAGAGGTGAGTTTGTGGCTATTTTGGATGCAGCTACGGCGAAGGTGGAAGAAATTGGTTTGTTGATGGCTGGGGGATCTAAAACAGTTATCAGTGAACAGTAATCAGTGAAATAATTAGTAACTGATAACTATTAAGCCTATTGCGATCGAGAAATGGCATAAAATGAAAAAGTGTCTAATTTTTCAAAAATATCAACACTGCTGATGAGCAACTCTGTATCTTTTCAGACAGTTATTGAATATGTAGAGGCTCTGTCAACCGAAGAGCAAGATTTACTACTCGAACTAATTTCTAAAAGACGCATTGAACAACGGCGTAAAGAAATTGCGGCAAATGCTACACAAACCCTGAAAGCAATTAGAACAGGTACAGCCAAGCATGGTAACATCGAGGATCTGCGGGCTGATTTGCTAAGTGAAGGATGAGAGTTCTTGTTTGGGATAGTAGCTTTAAGCGTGCTTTTAAACGAGTTATTCGTAAAAATCCTCGCTTAGAAAAAGCAATTTTTGAAGTTTTGGAATTACTTGTAACCGATCCATTTGCACCTTCTTTGAAATCGCATAAGTTAAAAGGTGATTTAGAGGGTTTGTAGGCTTGCTGGGTAGAGTATGATTGCCGTATTATCTACACGTTTCAGCGCAATCCTGATGAGGATGAAGATACGATTGTGCTAATCGATATTGGCACTCATGATGAGGTTTATTGAGAAATGCAGAGAAGGCGATCGCTTTAGGAAAGTTTCAAAATGCGATTTTCTCTGTTCCCAGTTATCCCTCAGTACAAGCGTTCTATTGGGTTAGGCTCGTGCTGACACTAATTAATCGGATTCATCCTAGATTACTGCCCATACTATCACCGTTAATTGCGATCGCCTCCGCGCTCATCGTCGGTGCTATCCTCATGCTAATTGCTGGGGCAAATCCCATCACCGCGTATAGCATCTTATTTCAAGAATCTCTCTCTACCTACTTTGGATTTGGTAACACCCTCACCAAAATGACACCGCTATTATTCGCTAGTTTAGGCGTGTTAGTGGCGTTGCGGGCTGGGCAATTTAATATCGGTGGTGAAGGACAAATTTATCTAGGTGCGTTGGGAAGTACTTTAATTGGGTTATACGTGCAAGGATTACCTGCGGTGATTCATATCCCCTTAGCACTTTTAGCAGGATTTTTCTTTGGTGCAGTTTGGGGTTGGATTCCTGGTTATCTCAAAGCAATGCGTGGAGTCAATGAAGTAATTACTACCTTGTTGCTCAACTATATCGCGGTAAATTTAGTTAGCTACCTCGTCCAAAATCCATTAATGGCAGCAGGTGCGCCTAGTCCTTATTCGCCATTAATTGCCAAAACAGCCCAATTGCCGATTATCTTACCGCAAAGCCTCGCCCATGCTGGGATTTTATTCGGTTTAATTGCCGCAGGTATTTTATGGGTATTGTTAGTGCGATCGCCTCTAGGTTATCAAATTACGGCAGTAGGATTTAACCCGATTGCCGCCCGTTATGCCCACATATCAGTTGAACGCACCATTATGCTGGTGATGGCTGCTGCGGGTGGTTTAGCTGGTTTAGCTGGAAGTTGTGAAGTGATGGGGTTAAAATATCGGCTATTTGAACAAGTTTCGCCAGGTTATGGATTTGATGCCATTGCGATCGCTTTTTTAAGTCGTGGTAGTGTTGTCGGTGTAGTATTAACTTCTTTGTTTTTTGCAGCCCTTCGCAGTGGTGCAAATGTGATGCAGCGTAGTGCAGGTGTGCCCGTAACTGTAGTTTACGCAATTCAGGGGTTTATGGTGTTATTTATTGCTATCAGTCTCGCAGTGGAAAGAGAAATAACGCAAAGGGGCGCAAAGGTTTAACGCAGAGAAACACAAAGAAAACTCTGCGATACTTTGCGCTTCCCTCTGCGAACCTCTGCGTTTAAAAAAGGGTTTATGAATAATCTCAACTTCTTCTCCGATTACTTAACAGCTACCTTACGTCTAGCCGTCCCCTTAGCATTTGCTGCCCTTGGAGGATTGTACTCGGAACGATCGGGGGTGTTAAATATCGCCTTAGAAGGAATGTTGCTTACTGGTGCTTTTACCAGTGCTGCTGCCACCTTCTACACTGGTAATCCCTGGCTTGGTATCCTCGCGTCCTTGATTGCTGGGGGATTAGTCGGACTACTCCATGCTGTTTTATGTGTAACTTTGCGTGTCGATCAATTAGTATCTGGGTTAGCAATTAATCTTGTTGCAGCTGGATTAACATCGTTTTTAGCCCGGTTAGTGTTTAGTGGCAGTAGTACACAACAATTACCTGGAATTGGGACAATTACTATTCCTGGTTTAGCTAATATTCCCCTGATCGGGCCGTTACTATTTCAGTCAGATTTTTTAGTATACTTATTATTTATCTTAGTTATTTTAACTACATACCTTTTATTTAAAACTAGCTTTGGATTGACATTACGGGCAGTGGGGGAATCTCCGAAAGCTGCTGACACGGCTGGAATTTCGGTATCATTTGTCCGTTATATCGCAGTGGTGACTAGTGGCTGTCTTGCGAGTTTAGGAGGTGCTTATTTAGCTCTGGTACAGGTAAGATTTTTTGCCGAAGGGATGAGTGCTGGTAAGGGATTTATTGCGATCGCAGCATTAATTTTTGGCAGATGGCATCCTGTAGGTAGTGCTTTGGCTTGTTTGCTATTTGGGGCTACAGAAGCTTTACAACTGCGAATTCAAGCATTAGGGGTAAATATTCCTTACCAATTTTTAGTCATGCTACCTTATGCGATCGCTTTATTGGCATTGGTGGGTAAGCTGGGAAAATCTACACCCCCGAAAGCTTTAGGTACTCCCTACTTTGGAGAAAATCGCCACTCAGACTAATTTAAAGCAAAATTCTGAATCGCAAGGGTAATTAAGATAGTTTCGTTTGCTGCCATAAGATGAGTTTCAATTCAGAACAGTAGTAAACCCCATCATTAATTTCTCCTTCGCGATCAGCTAGCCAATCATAAATTTGTGCAGCTTTTGCTAACGCCACTTTTTCTGAACGATAAAGCCGAGGAGTAGGGCAGTAGGCGTGGCCATTGATGTGTATAGCTACAATCTGCCAATAATCGCTCTCTGGTACAATTTCTAAAAACCCGTTACAGTAAGACTCGATTATTCCTATATTCATCTACACCATCAAACTTTTTAACGTTGGCCACAACAAAGCCGATGCCAGCCAATTTTTGCAAGTCAAAGCTGGAATCACCAGGGAATGCAGTAACAACCCCTGTTCATGATTGTGGGTTCGTAGTCAATGAAAATCTGAATTATTGGTCACTTTTTAGCTAGTTGTCTTAATGCTAGTTTGAGCTTGATGGTGAAAGTTTTCGCATCAAAAGCAATATCAAAACAGTAAACTAGCAAAAACTAAAAATAATATGTGGATAAGTGCCATAGTTGCGTACTTACATTATTTAAGCTTCATGTTGTGTTTTGGCGCTCTGGTATCAGAAGCATTGAATTTAAAAAAAGAATTGAGTTTAAATGAGGCTTGGAAGATCGTCATAGCTGATGCAGTATATGGTATATCAGCAACTGTCGTTCTTGTCACAGGCATTTTGCGTGTTATCTACTTTGGTAAAGGGACGGATTACTATTTCAGCAACCCAGTTTTTTACGCCAAAGTTGTGGTTTTCATTGTGGTGGGTTTACTATCTCTCTATCCCACTATTTCTTTCATTGGTTGGATGAAAAGTCTCCAACAGGGGCAAGCACCCAAGCTAGAATTACTAAAACTAAATCGTCTCATCTGGCTCATTAGAATTGAACTGGTTGGTTTTATCCTAATTCCGTTATTGGCAGTAATAATGGCAAGAGGAATAGGTATAAACTAGGCTGAATTAATCTTCAGTCAGTAATAGAGTTTTGGTAAATAAAAGAGTCAAAGTTACACGCAAGAAGCGATCGCACTTTTGCAGGTCGCCAATGAAAAATAATTATACGTAAATCAACACAGTACCTCAATACTTCTCGCTTTGTGCATTTTTAATTCGGAATCGGATTTTGGGTAAAGGGTACTGGGTTTGGGTTCAAGGTTTTTTCTTTCCCCTTCCCCCTTCCCCTTTTCCCCTTAACCGAGAAGTATTGCACAGTGCCCTAGCTAGCCTTTCATTCAGTAGCTTCTCTCCGGGACTTCAGTTGAGATGCAATCAGAGGAACTTTGGGCGAGAGAAAAAATCCAATCAAACTGGCAAAAAGGATTGGTGTAAAAGGACTTAAGTTAGTCAGTTTTGACAGCAGCAGAGTTGTACTTATAGGTGTGCGCGTTACGGCTGCATTGACGGCCGCCATTGTACAAATCATGGCAAGGGCGGGATTAACCCCCGGAATTAACACTGCTACTGCTTTACCAATACAAGCACCAGTGAAAAACAGAGGGATGATGAATCCACCGCGCCACCCACCTGTTACCGTGATGCTAATGGCT
Source organism: Nostoc sp. TCL240-02 (assembly GCF_013343235.1). Classification (GTDB taxonomy): domain Bacteria; phylum Cyanobacteriota; class Cyanobacteriia; order Cyanobacteriales; family Nostocaceae; genus Nostoc. The sequence goes on from NZ_CP040094.1 coordinate 7,343,808, forward strand.
GCCATTTTACCAAGAGCAAGAGTTAAGAGAAAAATAGCACCAAAGCTACTAGTGAGGACTGGCTCTAATTCTTCATGTCCAAAATAGCGGGTTAGGGGTAATAAAACTGCTAAAGTAGCAAGCCCAAATCCTGCTAAGGTTGTGCGTACATAAATGGGGCCCGGAATTCGAGCAAACAAGTAATCGCAGCCCCGAAAAATGCTCATAAAAATCCATCCCGCCACCGCCCCAATGATTCCGAATATGATCGCGATCGCAAAATCATCAATTTTTTCTAGGTGGTACTGGGGAAAATGCCAAGTGGGTGCAATTCCCAAATGTGTAATTGCTGCAAATACCAGATAACTAGCGCAACTTGAAACAATGGCTGGCATCAAGGCTTCGTAATATTCCACAATATGCTCATGGTGCAAAATCTCCAACGCGAATATTGCACCGCCAAGAGGTGCGCCGAACAAAGCAGTGAAGCCAGCCGCCATCGCCGTTAAACTCAAAGTTCTGAGGTCTTCACCCTGGAGTTTTAGGCGATCGGCAACCCAAGTACCAAAAGAACCTGTTACTTGTACTAGTGCCGCTTCTGGCCCAGCACTACCGCCTGCCGATATGCTAATTAGAGAAGCAAGAATCATTGAGGGATTTTTGCGAACATCTAAGCGTCCGCCACGAAAATGGATATTATCAACAATTACGGCGATTTCACCGGGATTTCCCAGAAAATGAATCACCAGCCCGATAACTAAACCAGCGAGTGGCATCACTATCAGCAGGCTAAAACCTTCAAATCGTTGCAGATGGTGAGTTAAAAATTCTAAAACATTCCAGTAAAACGCAGCGAATAGACCACCAGCAGTACCCACAGCTACCCAGAGGATCACCCACTGCGAAATCATCAGGGGATTACGTTTTACCAGTCCAAAAAGTTGAGCAAATGTCCAGCGTTGATTTTGATTGCTAGCGGTGGCCTTTTTTGGTAACACTGTTTATTTCCTATTTGTGAAACGAAGAATATGGAATATTACGTTTTTTATCGTAAAGGCTATTTAGTTCATTGGATCATCTTTGGTCTATCAACCATTTTAGAAGAGCTTTCTTTTGATGGAATATCTAGCTAAATTTATTATTTCTCTTGGTAGATTAAATCAAAAGTAAAAAAGACAAAAAAATAAACCTCATCTATGTTGAAACCTAGAGTTTTTTAAAAAATATATTCATGTAGGTTAAGTAGAGTGACAATACCTCTCGGTTAAGCATTTTTAATTCGGAATCGGATTTTGGGTAAAGGGTACTTTCCCCTTTCCCCTTCCCCTTTTCCCCTTAACCGAGAAGTATTCAGTAGAGTGAAACGCAACCCAACATTACCTTAGAAAAATCTGGCTGTCTTAGGCGATCGCATTCCCGGAATTGTGATTAATCAGCCGCCAAAGCCCCTGCTTGAATACTGGCAAGGCATTTCGGATTCAAGCACTCCAATATTAAGATGATGGATTGCTCGACTTATCTAGACGATCTCAACCACAGCGAACGCTATCTTAATGACCTAGAGACCATGAAGAGCAGAAAAAATATTATTCGGGTAAGAAGAAAATGCACACCATAAAAAATAAATTTATAGTATTACCAAAAGTTCGAGATATAGTTGATATTTGTATTGGACAATTTGGGAAGATAATTGATATTACATTATTTAGGAATAATCGAAAAAGTCTGGATACCAAACAAAGATTTTTAAGAGATAAAGCTTAGATAGGAGAAGAACTTATTACCACACCTGACAAGAATCACAAAAAAGCCGAACTTTCAAAAACTCAAAAATCAGAGAATAAGGAATTATCTTTTAGAAGGATTTTTGTTGAGCATCTGATATGTAGGGTGAAAATTTTTCGAGTAGCCAGTGACAGATTTCGTCTAGCTCGACATTGTTATAGTCAGGTGATAAAGACGGTATGTGAATTAGTTGGGTTACATCTCAATGCTTCAGAATTGCACGTTATTTAATCCACGATCCTTAGTGCCTTTTGATTGGTTCCAAAGTAGAGGTCGCTTAATTCTTCCAAAGAAACATCAGTCTGCGATTCTGGATTACGAAAGTAGGGATGGATGGGCAGGAGTTCAGCGCGAGGGCGGGTTTTGGGTAAAGACAGAATCTGCTCAAGCAAAGTCAGGTAGTTTTCAGCAGTAGATTCCCAACTGTACGTCTTCAGCACCCGTTGCTGACCAGCTTGGGCAAAATATTCCCACTCCTGAGCATCACATAGCAACCGCTCCAAGCCTCGTGCAATATCAGCAGGATCTTCTGGGTCTACGAGTATGCCATATTCCTTATTTCCCTGCCGCAAGCTTTCGCTAGGGCCACCGTTTTTGGTTGCTACCACTGGTAAACCTGCAACTGCTGCTTCTAAAGGAGCAAGTCCAAAGGGTTCGTAAAGTGCTGTCAGCGCAAATACCGAGCGGCGTTTAACCATAAACCGATAGGCTGCTGCCAGTGACTCTTGAGACTGATCTGACAAGCCAAATGCACTAATCTTGCCCCACAAGTCGTTTTCCTTGACTACCTCTCGAATGGGGGCTAATACCTCTTCAGCTATGCTGTCACTAGCCTCTTCTCGTAAGGGATCGTCCAGTCCCCCTGTAAGTAATATCAAGTTAGCTCGTTCCTGAAGTGTTGGACTGATTGCGAAGGCTTGCACTAGCCCTAATATGTTTTTTTTAGGCTCTAATCGACTGGATGCTACGATAACGGGCAAATCTCGACGTGGCTCTGCAATGTCCCGTGCCAATCGCTCCTGAATGAATTCTTCAGTCGCCTTCTCATTTTCGGAACGTGCCTTTGCACCGAAAATCGAGAAATCTGCTCCCGGTGGAATCACTGCAAAGCGGTTGTCGTTGTCTACATCCACTGCACTCCTATAGACTCGATGAGAATACTGTTGAAAGCGTTCTTGTCGTGTACTGGTGATATTAACGAACGAGCGATTCATGCTCAAGCGTTCGGCTAGGATGCGATATTTAAAATGGAATTGCTCATCTATTTCTAACAAGTTCTCTGAAGTGACTTCTATTTCTAACAAGTTCTCTGAAGTGACTTCCAGCTTGTCCATCTTTTGGGCACCAAGAGAATGAGCAGTAAAGGTAAAAGGTATGCCTGTATCCTCTTCAATTAGAACGCCACATAGCCCTCCATCGGCGTAGTGAGCAGTCATAGCATCGGGTAAGCCACCTTGCTGTTGATAAAATTTCAAGATGTTGGGTACCCAATCACTAATCAGATGAGTCCATAACAACTCTTTGGGGAGAAATTCTTTTGGCCCAGCTGGTAAGCGGATAATGCGAACGTTATCAATTCCTGGATAAGTATCAAACCCTTGGACAAACTCTGGCCATTCCGGGTCAATAATTTGACGGGTGAGAATATCAACTTTGTGTCCCTTTTCGGCTAAGGCTATGGCGACTTGCTTAACGTAGATCAGTTGACCCCCAAAATCTGGGTGTTTGGTTATGTGACTATTGTTTGAATCAAAATTGCCTTGAGGGTTGAGAAATCCAATGTGCATCGCCCACTTCCTAATACAGGTTGATTTCTACTAGAGATTTTGCCTGAACACGGCAGCATAACAGCTTAGTGAGCTTGTTAAAAACTCCCAATGCTGAAAAACGCAGGCAGTGAGACTGTACGTAAATTTCATCACTAAAAAAGTAAGCCAAAGGGCTTTTATTGATTCCCTTTAGCTTAAACCCAGCCAATTCGCGCATTTTCCTAATATTTAAGTTAATCGCTACTGCGGTTCGCCCACATATACCGGATGGCATAAATGGTAAGGTGATATTTCTCTTTAAAATTCAACGTATTCTTGCTCTTATCCCGTAGTTTCACTTTTATCTGCATCTTTTGTTGCCCAAAATACATCAATACACTTAGTAAATAGTAAATTTATTTCTTCCACAACAACGCATTGGCTAAAGGAAACCCATATTTATTTGGCAATTCTATCAACTCAAGATGATGCTTGCTATCAGATATAAATATTCCAACAATAAGTAAATCCAAAAATCTATAACATAGTCTCACAAAAGATATTTTAAGTAAATCTACACGCTGATATAAATAAATTTATTCATTTTGGTAGATGTTGGTATTTGCTATTTTTCGTAAATTTATGAAGCTGAAAATATTTGCAAAAAAACTTGTTAGTATATTTATGACTTCAAAAGTAACAAGAATGTTGCCAATATTATCAATTAACGATAAAAATTCTATTTTCAAATGTAAAGTGATCCTTAGTTTCATCAAGTTTTAAGATTTTTTAAGGATACAAATTGCAATAAAATAGTAGTTTTTCATTAATTTAAACTTATTAGCTTTAACCTTAAAATTAACTTGTATTAATTACTATTAAACACATCTTCAAGTTTTTTATTAACAGTAAAATTAGTTCTTGGTAATTCGCTTATGTATGTAGCTGTATGGCCTGGGAATGTATATCCCTTAGGTGCTAGTTGGGATGGAAAAGGTACGAATTTTGCTTTATTTTCGGAAAATGCAACAGGTGTAGAACTTTGTTTATTTGATACTGATAATCATGAAATTCGCTTGCCTTTAACAGAAAAAAATAATTTTGTTTGGCACGCTTATCTACCAGGAGTAGGGCCTGGGCAACGCTATGGATTTAGAGTACATGGCCCTTGGGCCCCAGAACTTGGTCATCGCTTTAACCCTAATAAACTATTAATTGATCCCTATGCTAAGGCAATTGATGGGGAAATTAGCGATACCGCAGCTATTTTTGGCTACTCTTTAGATGCGCCAGAACAAGACCTAGCTTTTTCCGATTTAGATAATGCCGAAATTATGCCGAAGTGTATTGTTGTCGATCAGTCTTTTGATTGGGGAGATGACAAACTACTTTCTATACCGTGGCACGAAACTATTATTTATGAAACTCACGTTAGAGGTTTTACTAAATTACACCCAGAAATTCCAGAAAAATTACGTGGTACTTATGCAGGGCTGGCACATCCAGTTGCAATTCAATATCTCCAACAACTAGGAATCACATCTGTGGAATTGATGCCTGTACATCACTTTTTATCTTCTCCAGGATTTCTGGTAAATAAAGGACTCAAAAACTATTGGGGCTACGATTCCATTAATTATTTCACCCCCTACTCTGGTTACAGTGCTAATGGCTCACTCGGACAACAAGTGACCGAGTTTAAGCAGATGGTCAAGGACTTACACTCTGCTGGGATTGAAGTAATTTTAGATGTAGTTTATAACCACACTGGCGAAGGCAATCATTTAGGGCCAACATTATCGCTACGAGGCATCGATAATGCTGTTTACTACCGCTTGGTCAAAGATAATTCCCGCTACTACATGGACTTCACAGGCTGCGGCAACTCCCTAAATGTGCGTCATGCCCAAGTTCTGAAGTTAATCATGGATAGCCTGCGCTATTGGGTAACAGAAATGCATATTGATGGCTTTCGCTTTGATTTAGCCTCAGCATTAGCGCGAGAGCTATATGAAGTAGATAGTCTCGCAGCTTTTTTTGATATTATTCATCAAGATCCAATTCTGGCAGATGTGAAGCTGATTGCTGAACCTTGGGATTTAGGAGAAGGCGGTTATCAAGTTGGCAATTTTCCTTTACGTTGGTCTGAATGGAATGGCAGATATCGTGATACTGTAAGGGATTTTTGGCGTGGTGAGGATGATAGCCTCGGACAATTTGCTTATTGTTTTACTGGCAGCCCTGACCTTTACCAAGCAAACGGGCGTAATCCCAGTGCCAGTATTAATTTCATCACTGCTCATGATGGCTTCACGCTCAATGATTTGGTCAGCTATAACGAAAAGCATAATCAGGACAACGGCGAAGATAGCCGTGATGGGGAAAGCCATAACCGCTCTTGGAATTGCGGTGTAGAAGGAGAAACCAATGACCCAGATGTAATCCGCTTACGGCAACGTCAGCGACGCAACTTTTTAGCAACTCTAATGCTGTCTCAAGGCATACCCATGCTATTAGGAGGAGATGAAATTGGTTGCACTCAGAAGGGTAACAACAATGTATACTGCCAAGATAATGAAATTGCCTGGCGTGATTGGAGTTTACAAAAGTCTAATTCCGAACTACTAGATTTTGCCCGCGAACTGATTTATTTTCGTCATCAGCATCCAGTATTTCGGCGGCGTAAGTGGTTTCAAGGCCTTCCTATTCACGGTTTTGGGATCAGTGATATTGGTTGGTTTAATGACGATGGCAGCGAAATGACTGAAAAGCAGTGGCTAGTTAGTTATGCCAAAGCTATGGAAATTTTCTTGAATGGCGAGGGCATTGTTACTCCTGGCCGCCGTGGTGAACGGATTATTGATGAGAGCTTTCTGCTATTTTTTAATGCTCACTACGAAACGATTGAGTTTGCTTTACCCAATGTTTTCCAGGATAGGGAATGGGAAATAGTTATTGACACCAACGAATCTCGCTTCCTTAGCCCAGGAAAGTTGGTTATGGGTGAGCAAACTGTGCCAGTTACAGACCGCTCTCTCATAGTGTTACGTCGTCTTGCTTTGTAAGACAAAAATCATCTGAGCGATCGCGCCTATGACAAAATAAAAAATTGAGTTATATAGAGTGAAGTGCGATCGGGAAAGCGATCGTACTTCACAATGGTCATTTGAAGTATAAAGTAAACTCCGTTAAAACCTACTTACTATTTGAGGAAACTAATGTAGTTATTCAGCGTATTAATATTATCATCGTAGGCAGAGTAATCACCCAATGAAACACGTTGGTTTTGCACAAAGAACTTAAATGATAGCTCTTGTTGCGCTTTTTTGATGAAAAGCCAGAAAAGTAAGTATAAAATCAATATCTTATCAATAAATATACTAGTAGTAAAAATACTTAAATACGACCTTACATAAGTTCGTAGCGAATTGACAGACACATAGTGCGTTAGCGTTGCGGCATAAAGTGCGGAAAAAAGCGTCCGCCATTTTTGAAGCCCCTATTGCTCTCCCTGCTTCCCCTGCTCTCTTCGTTGACTTGATCAGCACTTCTTTTTGTATTTCTTTATGTCCAACAAAAAGAAGTGCTGAATGTGGATAGTAACATTAAAAAATTCTCGGTAAGTGTCACTCAATCTACAGGTTTTTTAGATGATGAAACAGAGACAGGCAAGCATATACAAATGCACTCAGCTACTTTGGAGTGTTTTGTTAGTGTTAATAATTTGGAATCAACCCCAATACGCTCTGGCAGATGTCAACCCACAGGAAATAAATGCAATTATTCGCACACGGGATATTGCCCTGCAAGCCCTAAACACTCGCGATTTTTCCAAAATACAGCCTTACTTGCACCCAAACTTCACAATCACAACAGTTGATAACCAGATTTTTCACAAAGTTCCTGAGTTTGAAAAGTACTGGAATCAGCAGTTTTCCAGTTCCATTAAAGATATCAAAATGCAGCTCAAGGGAGATACTCTCAGAACATTTCTCACACCAGAAATAGATGTTGCCTCTGGAGAAGCGATCGCATCTTTCTCTTTCAAAGATGGCAAAGCGGCTGATATGGCGTTGCGATGGACAGCAGTGCTGCAAAAACTCCAAGATAAATGGACGATTCAATCGCTGCATTTTTCCTCAAATCTGCTGAATAACCCAGTGCTAAATGCTGCTCAACAATTGGGACGAATTCTAGCAGTTGCAGCAGGTGTAGGCGGTTTCCTGGTGGGAGCAGTAACGATGCTATTATTACGTCGCAGGACTAAGCCACGAACCGAAAGGATATAGCAAATAAAGTGGGAAGAAGCACTTATCAACCTAGTAAAAATATTAGCTTTCATCGCCGTCTCAAAGCAACCATAGTAGTTTTATTAGTTTGGGGTGGCGTGAGTTTGCTGCACTGGCTACCAGAAACACAATGGTTGATGCTGGGATTAACGGCAATTTTGACTGTGCAAACATTACGGATGCTGTTAGCAAAACCAGTGGCGGCAGTGATGGAGAGCGAGATTTATTTACCGCCAGTCTCAATTTTAGTTCCAGCTAAAAATGAAAGTTCAGTCTTGGTTAATCTAGTTTACAGCTTATGCCAATTGAATTATCCCAGCGATTCTCTAGATATCTGGGTTGTTGATGACGGTAGTACCGATGAAACTCCCCAGGTTTTGAGGGAATTACAAACTCGATTTCCATCTTTACAAGTTCATCGACGGGAATCAAAAGGTGGTAAATCAGGCGCATTGAATGCGGTGTTTCCCTTTACCCAAGGCGAGATTATCCTAGTCTGCGATGCAGATGCTCAATTACCTGTCAATTTTCTCCAGCAAACAGTACCTCTATTTCAGAAGCAAGCGATCGGTGCAGTGCAAGTGCGAAAAGTGATTTCTAATGCTAACACCAACTTCTTAAGCCGTTGCCAGCAGATGGAAATGTGCTGTGATAGCTTTCTACAAACTCATCGCATTGCTATTGGTGGAATGTCTGAACTGCGCGGTAATGGGATGTTAGTTTGTCGGGAATTGTTAGAAAAGTGTCAAGGTTGGAATGAGAACACTGTCACCGATGATTTGGATCTTTGCTTCAAACTGTATTTAGCAGGTGCAGAAATTGAATTTGTTACAGTTCCATCAATTCAGGAAGAAGGTGTAACTCGTTGGGAAAAACTTTGGTATCAACGCTGCCGTTGGGCTGAAGGTGGCTATCAGCGTTACCTAGATTATTTTCCGCAAATTCTGACTTTAGGTTGGGCGAAAGAAATTGATTTACTATTGTTTTTTTTATTGCAATTTCTGCTACCAATTGGACTAATCCCCGATTTACTTTGGACAATATTTTATAGCCATCATCCTGTTCTATTTCCACTGCAAACACTACTCAGCATCATTTTGACAATTGCCTTTATTGCTGGACTTTACCAATTTCAAACTTTACGAGGATGGTCTTTGTTTTGGGCAACAATTCAAGGCTCATTATACATGGTGCATTGGATTCCTGTGATGATTGTGACGACTTTAAAGATGTGTGTGCAAAGGGAGCGATCGCGCTGGGTTAAAACTGAGCATTGTGGTGGAAAAAATTATGGTTGAAGAATCAGATAATCTGATAGAAAAGCAGAAAAAATACTTTATGTTAATTGGAGTAAGTGTTTATGAAGGTCAAGTAATTGAATATAAGCTGAAAAAGCTTAGTAAATTTATTCATCCTAATATTGACGATGCATTGCCTGAAATTACCAAAGAAGATTTTTTGGCGAGAGAGAAGATTTTAGAGAAAAGAACACTAGGGTTTATTTTCAACTATTTCAAGCAAAATAAATTTTTATTAAATAATGATGATGCAGAATTTTTAGTTAATAGGTTTGTAAATTATAGAAATACTATTATTCATCACCTTGTAAAATTACCAGGCTTTAATGTGAATACAGAAGAAGGTATAGATCGAGGAATACAGTTTTTAGAGGAATATAGAAAAGCAATAAAAGATATAAATGATGTTTTTGATCCAACTTTTATTTATGCACATATATTATTATATGAAAACGTCGATAATATAGATGACATTAATAAGTATCAAAATAGTTTAAATAATTTGTATTCACTCTTGAATGAATCCTTAACAAGAGCGGGTGGCTCTCTTGAAATAGAGATTCACAATAATCTTGATGAACGTTTTGATTACCAGACAAAAAGTAATTTTAATAAAAACAATTCTTCTACATTTAACCCGCAAGCAGAAAAAAAGAAATTATGGCAAAATACTAAAATAGTTCGTGCATTGAGTCGTATTCGAGCAGAGATAGCAAATCAAGATGGATGGATTTCTTTATCTATTTGTGAACAACGGCTAAAAACAGAGTACCCAGAAATAAAGCCTAATGATTATGGGTTTAAGAATATTCTGGAAATAATCAAAATATCTAATTTGTTTGAATTAAAAAAAACAAAATCCAAAAAACATAATAAATATAAAATTTATTTTCGGTTTTATCAAGAAACAAATGAAATTAGCTGAAATTATCAAAATAGAGAATCATGTTAGATTTGCTGATTCAAAACGGGTTAATTTTCGATGGCTTAGGCTCTCCACCTGTTCGCGGAGATATTGGCATTCAAAACGGACAGATTGTCACCCTTGCGCCCTCCTTAACTACCCTAGCGCGTGAAGTGGTTGATGCTTCTGGGTTATGGGTGACACCTGGATTTATAGATATCCATACTCATTACGATTTAGAGTTAGAAATTGCACCAGGATTGAGCGAATCAGTTCGTCATGGTGTTACCAGCGTGGTTATTGGTAACTGTAGCTTGTCTGTTGCGATCGCAGAACCCCAAATCCTGGCTGATATTTTTCAGAGGGTAGAGACACTTTCCCATCGGCTGATTGCAAAATGGCTACAAAAGTCGGTTTCCTGGCAGACACCAGCAGAATATTTACAGCATTTGCAACAGTTACCCCTTGGCCCCAATGTTGCCCCAATGTTTGGACACAGTGCTTTACGCGCTCATGTGATGGGATTAGAACGCAGCTTAACTGTTCAGCCGACAAAATTTGAATTAAATCTTATGCAGCGTATAGCCAGAGATGCAATAGATGCTGGCTTTATTGGCATTTCTATTGATATGTTTCCCTGGCATCGGATGAGTGGAGAATGGCAAGGCTGCACAATTCCCTCTCAACACGCGAAATTTAAAGAATATGCAATGTTGTCAGATTTGTGTCGTCGGTGCGATCGCGTTTTTCAAGTCACACCCAACTTACAACGACTTGCTTCCTTTGTAGAGATTCTGCGTATGGGTTCAGGGATTGGACAAAAACCACTGCGGCTAACTGTCCTCTCAGCCTTAGATGCCGTACACGATCGCAACCTATGGCGAATATTTTCCCCTCTACTTTTTATTTGGAATCGGCTTCTAAATGGGAATGTGCGCTTTCAAACCCTAACTGAACCCTTCACCATTTACTCAGATGGATCTGTGACTCCCTTATTTGAAGAATTTTCCACAGGCGCACAACTCAATGGTTGTCAGTCACGAGAAGAAAGACAACAACTATGGGCATCGGAAATATTTCGTCGTCAGTTTCGTAAAGAATGGCTCAGTAAACGGCATAAATCATTCCATCGCCAGTTAGATTTGATGGAAGTTATTCACTGTCCCGAAGCAAGTTGGCAAGGCTTAAGTTTTGCCAAAATTGCTCGTCAAAAGCAACAAGAACCAGTAGATTTATTTATCTACGCATTACAAAAATACGATACAGATTTACGCTGGGTAGCCACAGGAGCAAACGATCGCCTAAAACCCCGTTTAGCGATGATGCAGCATCCTTATATTTTGCCTGGTTTTACCGATGCTGGCGCTCACGTGCGTAATCTGGGCTACTATGATGGAGCTTTGTCTTTGCTAAAACAAGCTGTGGCAACGAAATTCCTTTCACCAGAAGCTGCGATTTGCCGAGTTACCGGAGAACCTGCTGGTTGGTTTGGTCTTGATACGGGAGTTCTGAAAGTTGGTGCAAAAGCGGATATAGTTTTACTCGATCCCAATGCTTTAAATCAGCCAATTAGCCCGCAAGTGCAGATATCAGATCCAGTTTTAGATGGTGAACCTCGGATGGTTAAGCGCGGTTCAGATGAAATTGTGCAAGGAGTTTATATTAATGGAGTTCGGGTTGTTTGTCAGGGGAAAGTGAGCGATCGCTTGGGGCGTGAAAAGTTGGGAACTGTTTTGTTTTCTTGTTGAATTATCTTACACAGAAGCGCAAAGATAAGGTTGAGATTTTCGCACTAAATTGCTTTTATTTCACATCAGCCATGACTTTGCCAATATCTTGAGGAGTTGCACCTGTTGCTAACATTGCCCTAATCAACAATTCAATTGATACTGAAGCATCGACATTTTCAGCTTTAGCAATCCGAGGTTGGCTGGAACTAATCTTAGCAGCGAGTTCACTTTGAGTCATCAGTTTTTGCCGACGCTCCTTCAAGTTTTGGCTGAGGGCTAGCTTAATTTCAACAAACGTAGTTTCTTCGGGCGTTAACTCCAAAAAATCTGAAACTGTGCCAATTTTCCAGCCTTTAGATTCCAAACGTTCTCTCTTCGCTTGATCCATCATATTACTCCTGTTGATCGGTATCATATTTGCTCAGACGCTTTTTGCAAACCTCAATTATCTTCTTGGATAAGGTTGTGTTACAACTACATTAATGTTTTGTTGGTAATATAAATTTAACAATGTAAATTGATATGAGGTGTTACTGCTTGGGCGTTACGGATAAAACAAGAAAAATTTTATGGGGACGTTCTGGAAATAGGTGTGCAATCTGTAAATGTGAGCTAATTATGGATGCTTCACCAAATGATGATGAATCTATAGTTGGTGATGAGTGTCACATTGTTGCAAGAGAAGCAGGTGGCCCACGTGGAGATTTAACTTTTCCTGTTGATCAACTAGATTCTTTCTCGAATTTGATTCTGCTTTGTAAAATACATCACAAATTAGTTGATGACCAACCAAATGAGTATCCAGTTGATCAATTACAGCGAATCAAACAGGAACATCTTGAATATGTACGCCGAGGTCTTGAACTTCCAATAGACTGGGGACTATCCGAAATACCTAAAGAACCTCTTGGTGCAGGTGTTGTTGAGAAAAAAATTGGTACACTCTGGTCTAATTATACAAACTACCCTATAGCGATTGAAGTGGTTAGCTTTAGAGGTAAGTTAATTGCTGAACTGATAATTTATCAAGATTCCCTCAGCCCACATTCTTATGAACTGTACCAAATTGATCGGGATAAATATGTCATATACTACAACTATATCCATCGCGCAGATTATGGACGTGCGAGATTAATAGGTGCAAATCTTGACATAGATCCAGATCCGCCTTTAACACTGAAAGAAGTACAGATAAAATTTCCAGAACTTGCAACAGAGGCGGGTTTGTCTCGAACTCGATTTCTAGAGCTTTAGTGCGATGGCTCTTCCTGTACGCTACATTAACAAAATAGAACGCACTATTTTTATGAGAGTAATACCTACGGCGGATGGAGCGATCGCTTTATTCAGGACAGGTATGACTTTGCTATATTAGATAGTGCCTCACCAATAATCACTCGTAAATAACTTGTAACATTTAAACAGCAAAAAATCCCTCCATTCTTATGAGTGAAAAACTTCAGACCGAAAAAGACAAGCTACAGACAAGCACTAGTATAGAAATAAATCAAGAAACAGAAAACGAAAAATTTTTGTGTTCTCATTGCCAGCGTACTGCTACAAACGGTATTAAATGTAAAGGTATTTGTGTGGCTGACAATGACTATTAAAGCACAACTTATATTGATTTATCATACACTCTATTATGATTAATATCAATTTTAATCCTAAACAAAAACTAAGAAATAGAATTAATAGTCAAATTACAGATCATCCTTTTACAGACTATTGGGATATTTTTATTCTTAAACATCAACATCCAATTAATATTACTCTACACATTCTAGGAATATTGTTTTTTTACAGCTTACTCTTTTATACTTGGAATTTGCAAAATTTTTGGTTACTCTTAGGATTACCGTTAACTCAGTTGCTAGGATTAACTGGGCATTTTTTATTTGAGCGTAGCCATATTGATTTACAAGATGCTGTATTTTCTTGGCGGGCTTCTTATTGTTTAGGTAAAATGTTATTTAGAATTTTGACGGGTAAATATCGAGATGATATTCGCCAACGACAAGAAATATTAAATAATTATCTATCAAACAATTATGCAAATATTCAATAATTGGAATGTAATTGCTAAGGGTTGGTATATTGCCTGTCCTAGTCATGAAATCCCTAAAAAAACAGCAAAATCTGTAGAAGTATGCGGTTATAAAATTGCTATTTTTAGAGGTGAAGATGGGCAAGTACGAGCTTTAGATGCTTACTGCCCTCATTTGGGAACAGATTTAGGAATTGGGAAGGTTGATGGTAATTGGATTCGTTGTGCATTTCATCATTGGGCATTTGATGAAACAGGGTTTTGTCAAAATATTCCCTGTCAATCAGAAATTCCTACTCAAGCTAAATTGCAAGCTTATGCAACAGAAGAAAAGTATGGATTTATCTGGATTTATCCAGATGCTAAAGCACCAGAGAGAGTGGTTTATTTTGATGAATTGAAGGGAAAAGAAATTGTTGCAAAAGCTGATATGGCATTTGAAAGAAGTTGCCATCATCATATTTGTATGATGAATGGGATTGATGCTCAACATTTAAAAACAATTCATCATTTAGACATCAAAATGGATTTGTCGCTACATCGCAGCGAATTAGGAACACAAATTGACTTTACAATGCAGGGAAAATTCCCTCAAACTACATTTCGAGAAAAGTTAGGTCAAAGATTTCTTGGTTCTACATATCAGTATTCAATGCGTTATGCTCATGGTTGCATTGGTTTGTTAACAATGATGAAGGATGTCAGGCTTTTTCCGCCACTGTTTATGATATATGCTTATACTCCAATTGCACCGGAAAGAACGAGAATTCAACCGATTTATGTAACTGAAAAGCGTAAAGGCATTGTGGGATATTTGCTGAGTCAGTTTTTGCTATTCTGTACGCGCTTGGCTTACTATATGCTCAGGGATGAGGATGGTAAGATTTACGACAATATTCGCTTTAATCCAACATTACTCCTTAGTATCGATCGTCCATTAGCTGAATATATGGAGTATGTAAATCAGCTAAAACCGTCTCGATGGTCAAAAAATAGGGGTGTAGAATAGTACATTGAGTTATGTTGCCGCTAACCCAACAAAAGCTTTGGTAATGCTCGGTTTCTCAACCTAACCCATATCTGAATTATTTTGTAGAATCGGAAATGCCCACCAAACCTGATTGAGAAGGTGGGAGATGTTAATGCATAATTGTAGCGTAAATAACCATTTTTTAATCTGTCACATTACACCGTAAATTTACTAATTTGGTCGATAAAGTTTTAATTACAAACATATTACAAATTGATTTTAGGTAATTTCCGAATAATGAAGAGTTTGCTGATTCCTGTTCAAAATTTGCAGCCAAGCGATCGCACTGCCATGTATGCGTTGCTGCAAAATCACTTTCAAGGTATAAACTGGGATGGGTTTCTAGTCGATCTAGAGCGCAAAAACTGGGTTTTGTTGTTGAGAGATGAAACATCCAACGCACTCAAAGGATTTTCAACTCTGATGTTATGCCAAAAGACTTTTTTGGGAGAAAAAATTAGTGTGGTGTATTCTGGCGACACTATTGTCGATCCTAGTGCTTGGTCAAGTACAACACTACCACGTAGTTGGATTGCCGCTATCAATTTTCTGCGTCAACACTATGCAGAAAATAAACTTTACTGGCTGCTAATTTGCTCTGGTTTTCGTACTTATCGTTTTCTACCTACTTTTTGGCAAGATTTCTACCCACGTTATGATGTTACAACACCTGCAGATATTAAAAATCTAATGGTGAGTTTAGCACGCGAATACTATGGTAGTTTATACCAAGAAGCAACTGGTATAGTCCATTTCCAGCATCCCCAAATTCTTCGTGAGGGTTTGATTGAAATCCCCACAGGAAGACAGACTAACCCCCATATCCAGTTTTTTGAAGAAAAAAACCCAGGTTATCGATTAGGGGATGAATTAGTTTGTTTAACCGAAATTAACTATGACAATCTTACTCGTGCTGGAAAACGGATGTGGGAGTCAGAATCATCGTTAGAATTTGTGCAAGATTGTGTTCTTGTTTAACTTTTATGGCATCTACAAACCTACAATCAAACTTTAATAATCCAACTCAATTTCTAGAGGGATGGTACTGGACATTACCATCAAAAAAATTAAACCCTGGCAAAGTGAAAGCTATAACATTGCTAGGTAGAAATCTGGCAATTTATCGGGGAGTTAGTAGTCAGGTAGTCGCTGTAGATGCTTATTGTCCACACATGGGCGCTCATTTAGCAGAAGGTAAGGTAGAAGGTGATGGAATTCGTTGCTTTTTCCATAATTGGAAGTATGACAGTCGCGGAATTTGTGTAGATGTTCCTTCTCTCGGAAAACCGCTACCTGTGTGTATTAAAACTTGGCATACGGCAGAAAAATACGGCATAATTTGGGTTTGGGTAGGAGAAGAAAAGCCAAGTTCGTCGCCTTTTGTACCAGAATTAGAACAAGCAGATTGTGATTATATATTGGGGACTAAATTTGTCAAAAACTGCCATCCCAATGTCTTACTAATTAATGCGATTGATGCTTACCATTTCAATACAGTACACAATTTACCTTTAGAGATTGTATTTGATTCTCAAAACCTCAACCCCAACGCTATTAGCTTCAGTAATACTACACGTGGAGGGGATGATTCTTGGTTAATTCGCCTGATTCGTCCTCTATATCGCAACGAAGTTACTTATAGTATGTGTTACTGGTATGGCAGCACTGGCACTGTGACGCTAGGCCCAGATTTTCTGCACTTCTACATTATATTTACACTGCGAATGATAGAAGGTGGGAAAACTGAAGGGCAAACAATTCTTGTCACTCCCAAGCGTTCGGGATTTTGGGGATGGGTTTTAAATCGTGGTTTGTTATGGTTAACTCAGCAGGTTGGTAATTACTTTGCAAAAGGGGATACGCAGGTATTTCAGACAATTCAGTTTGATTTGAAGACTCCTACTAAAGCAGATCAGTCTATTCTAGAATTTATTCAGCACGTTAATCAACAAAAAGCTTTAACCTGGGGAACTTGGGACACTATTAATTATCCAAATATTCAAACCCTATCAACACCTAACCCTGAACATGGATTCAAAACATAACATTGTTGGTTTTAATCTGCCACACACAGATTCTGATGATCGTTTACGACGGATATTAACAGCAGCATTACCTAATAAAAATAATCATGCTAATTACTCACAATTAAATTATTGGGATGCTGATTTTTTCAACTTACATCGAGTACAAATTTTTCAAAAATCTAATATTACTGAACAATCTGCTATTCTGGAACTTGCCAACCGCAGTTTGTTAGAAGAATCATATTTGATTGAGAAAGCAGGCGTTGGCTACATGGCAAAAATGGTATTGTTAGCAGAAACAGTTGAAGAACGAATGCTTTATGGATTGTTTACATCTGATGAAGCTACCCACCTTCACCAAATTAGCCATTTTTTACCAGAAATGGAAGTAACTAGCATGAACGATCCATTTTTGCGCTTACTATCAGAAGTGGTTGAAAGTGCAGATAAAACAGTTTTGTTATTTGTACTGCAAGTCGTTTTAGAAGGATGGGGTTTAAGCCATTATCGACGTTTAGCTAAGGAATGCCGCCATCCAGTTTTAGCAGAACTTTTTTCCAGTTTTTTACAATCTGAATCCCGTCATCACGCTACGGGAACCACCTTGTTTAATCAAACTTCTGTTTCAGCATTCAGTCAAACAACAATTCTCGATGTATTGGCACAGTTTTTGTTTATGGTACAGGTGGGGCCGCAAAGCTTACTAGCAGCAATTGAACAAGTAAAAGGACATCTGACGCGATCGCAAAAAATCCAAATTTTAGAAGAACTGGATACTGAAACCCATAGCGGGACACGATTACAAATATTGCGATCGCTCATGGGAGGAAAATCAGCCCAGTTTATCCTGCAAACCTTGGAAGAACGCGGAGCCTTTCAACCCCTCCCCGCCCATCAATGTGTGTAATTAATATCAATCTTATCTCTGCGTTAAATCAAAACGGATATGGAAAAAACTATTCATCGTAAATTACAAATTAACCACACTCGCAACAAACAGCAAGACCATACTGCTTTAATGGATGAAGCTGTCACTAATTTTCGCTATGAGGATTGTCAAAACGAGTATTGGAACCCAGAGGAATTTTCCCTGTTATATGGTACACCTTTATGGGAACAGTCCAGCCAACATCAGCGTATAATTTTAAACCAACTTTACTGGGTCGCTTACTACTCACAAATTGTTTCTGCTGAAATTGCCACTATCTTTTTCAATCAAACCAGTGCAGCCGGACTTTACGCTCAAGAAGATTTTCGCTTAATCTGCGATACCTTAGATTTGGAATCCGCCCAAGAGCGATCGCACATTAACGCTTTCCGCACAATTGCCAAACAGGTTGAACATGCGTTGTTTGGGGAACTTATCTTTACCTACCCGATGCGCGGCCCCTTTACAGAAACGATGGTTTATGCTGACACCAATGCTCTAAAAACTTGGTGGAAAAAAATTCAACTTCAATACTTTGGGCTAATTTCTGCGAATAATACTTTTTTGGCTTGTCAGTATTTCACAGTTCGGGGAGTGCGGACGCTAAACGGCAAGTTAGTACAGCATAAACTCAGCAATTATTATCAAAAACATCCCCATCCTGAAGCCGCTCCCATTCCTGCTAAAGTCTCCTATTATCACTTCATGGATGAAAGTTTTCACTTCAATAGTTCGACTATTATATCTCACGATGTTGTCACTTGCCTGAAGCCACCGACTGCTTTTGAGCGACTGGTTGCTAATTTAGGATTGCTGGGATGTCAGCGCGATCATTTTCATTTTTCGGCTGCCATTAACGGGATTTTTTGGTACGATCCGGCGCTGTATAAGAAGATTTATCGGGTGTTGCGATCGCCTATTTTTGGCATGAGTGATATGGATGCTAAAGAAATGATGCGGCGTTGTTTTACGGAGGAGTCAGAAGGGTTACAGCGCAGTTTTTCAACTCATCAAGAGGCGATGAAATCTTATCAGGTGTATGTTGAAAAGCTCAATTATCTTTGGCAACGTAATCGGGATATGTCACTGATGGCTACTAATTCAATTTCTCTATATTTGGTAACTCAAAAAATGGCATTTCAAGGGTTTGAAAAGTATTCCACAGATAATTGGCAATGACTTGTTACAAATAAAATATTAAGAATAGGGTAAATTCAGTTAATGTAAATTAAGAGTATAATATATTGTTCTGATTTTATTTGCATTTTGTGAAGAGAATAATTGATATATAATAATATACAAAAAAAGATAAGGTTCAAATGCTCCAAAGACTGTATATACACAACTTCAGATGCCTAGAAAACTTTGAACTGACCATAAAGGGAATGCCATCTGCTCTCTTGATTGGAAAAAACGGTTCAGGTAAATCAACTACTGCTTATGCATTAGAGGTACTTCAGAAAATTAGTCGAGGTACAAATAGAGTTGGCGAACTTGTCAAGCAGAAGGATTTCACTCGTGGAAGGTCTGATGTTCCGATCCGGTTTGAAATAGAAGTATTACTTCACGAGAAATTATATAAATATATCCTTGCCTTAGAGTTGCCGGAAAAATTTAAAGAACTTCGAGTTTTTGAAGAACAACTGCTAGTTTCAGGAGATCCAATTTACTCTCGAAAAGAAGCTCAAGTCACTCTTCACACTAGCTCACAAAATCGTGAGGCTCAGTTCCTGGTGGATTGGCATCTTGTTGCTCTTCCAGTCATTCAGGAGCAATCAGAAACAGATCCGCTTCGGATTTTCAAGACTTGGCTTGCTCGTATGATCATTTTAGCCCCGATCCCAAGCTTAATGACAGGAGATTCCAACGGCGATACTTTAGAGCCAAAACGGGATGGTTCAAACTTCGGAGAGTGGTTTTCTGGGTTACTCAGTCGCTATCCTGCCGCCTACACACAGATTGTCCAATATCTCCTTAAAGTTATGCCTGATATTAAGGATTTTCTGAATGAATTAATCGGCAAAGACTCCAAAAGCATGATTGTTCGGTTTCAAGAAAATAATGCGAATTTGAGTGTTGACTTTGAAGCCTTGTCTGACGGGGAAAAATGCTTTTTTCTTTGTGCTGTTGTCTTAGCTGCCAACGAATCATACGGCCCACTTTTTTGTTTTTGGGACGAGCCTGACAACTATCTCGCCATATCAGAGATTGGACATTTTATAACATCACTGCGAGGCTCATTTAGAAATGTTGGCCAAATTTTAGTGACATCTCATAATCCTGAAGCAATCCGAAAGTTTTCAAATGAAAATACCTTTGTACTTGATCGAAAAAGCCACTTAGAGCCAACTTTGGTCAGATTGCTCAGTGATCTATCAATTCAAGGCGATCTTGTAGATACCTTGATTCGTGGCGATATAGAACTATGAGCGTAAATCACTATCAGCCACACGTTTTTGTCTTGCCTGAAGATGATGCTAATCGCCAGATTGTGAACGGATTTATTCTTGATCTAAACCTCAATAGCCGCGCTATTCAAGTCCTGCCGCCTGCTGGTGGTTGGAAAAAAGTTGTGGAGAAATTCACGAACGATTATGCCTCTACAATGCGGCAATATCCACAAAGAATGATAATTTTGCTGATTGATTTTGATGAAGATAAAGATAGACTAATTTATGTAAAGCATCAGATTCCAGATGATTTAAAAAATAGAGTATTTGTTCTTGGAGTGTTGTCTGAACCAGAGAGTTTAAGGAGAGATATTAACAAGAGTTTTGAAAAGATCGGAGAAGCCCTTGCCAAGGATTGCTCTGATAACACGAATGAATTATGGGAACACGATCTTCTCACACATAATAAGACTGAGTTAGTTCGTCTGATTTCATCTGTCAAATTATTTCTGTTTAATTTGAAATAATGTTGGTGAATGGTCGATACCTGCTACAAGATTACTATTTACAAAAGTGGTTAGTGCGCTAATGTTTATATATGTCTAACTTTTGTAAGATATCTTTTCCAGGAACTGATTACCCTTCCCTGACTCTGCAACTATATCAAAATTTGTCTGAACATCTCACGATTCAGAATTCACCTGTTTTGTTTGGTTGTCGGACTGGTATTTGTGGCACTTGTTTGGTTGAGGTTGTTGGTAATATTTCTCCTCCTAAACCTGATGAGCAGGAAATGTTGGAGATGTTAGCAGCTAATCATCCTCATGCGCGGTTAGCTTGTCAGGTTGATGTTACAGATAATGTTGAAATTCGCAGGAATATTGGCTTCTGAGGTTGCCATAATTCAAATACGATCGCTCTCACCCACTATGCAATTTGCAGACTTTTGGTATATTGTCGCACTCAGCAACCAACTACAACCTAACAAGGTATTATCACGTAGCATTTTAGGAGAATGGTTAGCGATATTTCGCGATGAAGATGGACAACCCGTAGCTTTGCGCGATCGCTGTTTACACCGCAATAGCCGTCTATCATCAGGTAAAATCTGTGACGGTGCTTTACAATGTCCCTATCATGGTTGGGTATATGACGGGGTTGGAAACGTGATTGCTGTTCCAGCCGAAGGAGATGACTTTAAACCTTCGCCACAGCGTCGAGCCAAGAGTTACGCTACCAAAGAACAGGATGGCTATGTTTATGTGCGGTTAGCCGATACCCCAAGTATTAATTTTGAACCCTTTTCTATGCCTAACTACGGACAAAGAGGATGGGAAACGGTACGAGTAATTAACCGTTTTGCTAACAAAGTTACTAATTGTGCGGAGAACTTTATTGATATTCCCCATACGGCTTTTGTTCATCCTGGGGTTTTCCGTACTTCCCGCCAACAAAAGTTAGAGATGACTGTAGAACGCTGCAATGGTTCGGTTTTGGTGGAGTATCGCAAGGAAAATAGTAATTTGGGATGGTACAGCCGTTTTCTGAATTTGCAGAATGCAGAGATTAAACATAGCGATCGCTTTTATATGCCCAATATTACCTCTGTAGAGTATAAGATGGCACATAATCGCCATTTGTTCATTACCAGTCAATCTATTCCAGAAAATGATAATTCAACTCTGGTTTACACCGATGTCACCTATAACTATGGTATCTGGAATAAATTAGCGCGTCCCTTTGTGCGGTGGACTGCTCAACATATTATCCGCCAAGACGTGGAAATTTTGGGTATTCAGGGAGAAGCGATCGCTAAATACGGGACACAATTTTATAATACGCCTGCGGACACAATTCATATATTTGTAGAGTCAATTATAGCGGCTATATCTCGTGGAGAAGATCCACGTTTATTGCCAAATCAATCAGTAGAAGTTGCATTTTGGGTTTAAAAATAATTCGTAATTAATCAATATCAGTGTGAGCAATCAAAAGTGGAAATACAAAGCTTTGCACAATTACTAATTTTTGGTACTTTTATCGGATTAGTTAGTTGGACTATTACCAATCAGCTTGGACGAACTCAATTTAAACTAAAAACTCGTGAAGATTGGTTGCTAGATGGTACAGGATTAACGATTCAAGGAATTTTTATTCCCTTACTACAAGCTACTTTAGTTTATTCGCTATATCAACATTTATTCCCGCTTCACCAAGGAAATTTAAAACTAACAGTAATACCGACTTTTATCATCAATTTTATTGTAGTTGATTATTTCTATTATTGGAATCATCGTTTATTGCATACTAAATTGTTGTGGAAAGTTCATCAAGTCCATCATACTGTTACTCAGATGGATGTATTAGGAACTTCTCGCAACACACTTTGGACAAGTTTGTTAATTATATATTTATGGATACACACTCTATTTGTATATCTGTTAGCCGATCCCACAGGTTATTTACTTGGAGTCAGTCTAACTTCTGCCTTAGATTTATGGCGACATAGCCGCTTGATGATCCCTGCAAATACTAGGTTATATCAATTTTTATCTTCTTGGTTAATCTTACCACAGGATCATGCTTGGCATCATTGCAGCGAAGTCCACAATTATAACTATGGAGCTAATCTGAAAATTTGGGATAAGTTACATGGAACATATTATGAAAGCGAAAAATTGCCATCTATAATTGGAATTCCTATCTCATTAAACTTGTTCCAAAAACTTTTATTTCCATTTGCATGACAGTTATCAGCAAAATTCTTTCGTTTTTTCCCACCTTTATATTATTGCTAACTGGTGCAGCAATAATATACCTCGCCTATTCACCCAATATCTTCAGCATTCTGGCGGTGTTGCTTTCTATTTATGGGCTACCAGTGCTAGTTTACCGCTTACATGAATGGGTTTATCCTGTGCGCGAGGGTATTAGTTATCTACTAGGTGAAGAATATAGTCCTTGGTGGGGTAGTCATCAAATCCAGGTAATTTATATTGCAATTCCGGTGTTGGAAGCAGTGCTGCGACTGATTCCGGGGGTATTTTCCTGTTGGTTGCGATTGTGGGGTGCTAAAGTGGGGCGAGATGTATACTGGACAACAAGATTGGAGATTGCCGATCGCAGTTTATTAGAAATTGGCGATCGCGTCGTTATCGGGCATGGTGTCGGGATCTATTCTCACATTATTAAACCCCGCAAGCAAAATTTAATGTTGTATGTCAAAAAAGTCCAGATTGGCAGCAATGTTTTTGTCGGTGCTGGATCTCATCTTGCTCCCGGTGTAGTCGTTGCTGATGGTTCTTATGTACCAGCAGCCACCAACCTTTATCCTAATCAAAAGGTGCAATAATGCGTCCGATTATTCAGCTTTTTGGGCAAATCCTCGCGCCAACTGCGAGGCGATTTTATCGAGCTTTGGATAAGCCAGAGTTAATGCAGACATCTGTAAAAAGGGAAATTTGCGATCGCCTAATCAAAAGTGAGTATGGTAAAACCTTGGGGATTCATTCTGTAGACGATTGGCAGCGTGTACCAATTGTAGATTATGATGCGCTCGAACTCTACTTAAATCAAAAACATCAGCAAATTTCTCTGACACCAGAACCCATTTTGTTCTATGAAAAAACCTCCGGTAGTAGTGGGGCTGTAAAATGGATTCCTTATACTCAATCTTTGCGGCGATCGTTTAATCAAATGTTCTGTGTATGGGCGCATGATTTGATTGTACATGGTCCGAAATTTTCCACAGGCAAGATTTATGCTTGTATCTCGCCGCAATTAAATGTAGCTGATAGCCAAACTTTACAGAACGATTTAGATTATTTAGATGGCTGGTTGCGTTGGTTTTTACGTCCTTGGTTGGTGATGCCAAATAAACTTAATCGGCTGCATGATGCGAACTTGTTTAAACATCAACTGGCTTTGGCATTATTAGAGGCAGAAAAACTAGAAATTATTTCTATTTGGAGTCCTAGTTTTCTGCAAGTACATTTAAAATATATTCAAGAAAATCAGGATTTCTTGCGAACGAAATTACACAACCGGATTTCACCTCATCGCCTGCAACTCCTGTGCGAAAGTAATATTCCCTGGCTGCAACTCTGGCCAAATTTGAAGCTGATTTCTTGCTGGGATAGCGCTAATGCAGCAGATCAGGCTCAGGGATTACGTTTGCAATTTCCAAGTGTATTAATTCAAGGTAAGGGATTACTAGCAACGGAAGCCCCAATAACGATTCCGTTGATTGTCGCTGGAGGATGTGTGCCAGTTCTTGATGAAGTTTTTTTCGAGTTTGAGGATGAGGCTGGTTCCTTGTATGGTTTACATGAACTCCACACTGGCAAGGAATACACGATTATTTTATCCCAAAAAGGGGGATTGTATCGTTATCGAATTGGCGATCGCATCCGAGTAACTCATTACTATCGCCACACTCCCTGTTTAGAGTTTCTCGGACGACATCAAGCCGTTAGCGATTTGGTGGGCGAAAAGTTGCAAGAAACTTTGGTAAATAACGCTCTGACTATGTTGAACTTGCAAGAAACTAATTTTAAAAGTTTGATGCCAATTGCCAATCCTCCCCACTATATTTTATTACTAGATTCGGCAAAAGAAAGCCCAGAAATTATTGCCGAACAACTGGATTTGGCTTTATCAGAATCATATCATTACCAGAGAGCTAGAACCCTCGGCCAACTTGTACCACCACAGGTTTTAATCTCTAATCAAATTCCTGAAGTTTTAGTTTCCCATCGTATCCGCACTGGAAGTATTTGGGGAGGTATTAAGCATCCAATTCTGGCAACATCACCTATTAGCAATGAACTTTTACAAGAGTTGAAGTTGCAAATTGCTCAGAAATAGCTAATCCCTTACCTGTTTAGCAATTTTCCAACAGTCATTATCTGCGATCACTTCTGTGGTAAGTTTCTTTGGATAATTTATTTATTGAAAATATCTAAGTATTAAAAAACACATTCGTATCAGCATAAAGATGTACGTCCCGGAGATAAGATGTTTTTTACTATTAATAAATTAATAGAATTTCGTTCTGTAGATTTTGAAAAATGTAGAAGAATACTACAACCAGTTCAATATAAAAGACATGAAATGTTCGTCCCGCAACGCTAAGGCATATCTAAGCGGATTATTGCGATAAGGCGATCGCTAGATGCCATATTGATATACACGGAGACAAAAAAGTGCAAATTACTAAGCGCAACGTTGAGTTAAGAGTCGATGGCAGTTTGATGCGTGTTTATGTTGCGGCTCCTAAAGCAGCAGGAAAATACGCTGGTATTGTCTTTTACAGTGATATTTATCAGCTAGGCGATCCAATGATTCGTCTTGCTAACTACTTAGCAGGATATGGCTATGTAGTAGCAGCACCAGAAATTTTTCACCGAATTGAGCCAGTTGGTTTAGTAATAGAGCCAGACGATCTGGGAAGGATGCGGGGAAATGACGATGCGCGTCGAACCTCCGTAGCTGATTATGATGCTGATTGCCTTGCTGTGATTGAATTTCTAAAAGCAGAGAGTGCGATTTCCCCAAACCATATAGGCACTTTAGGCTTTTGTATTGGTGGACATTTAGCATTCCGCGCAGCATTTCAAAGCGAAATTCGGGCTGCCGTTTGCTGTTACCCTACTGGTATTCCCAGTGGCAAACTGGGTAAAGAGGTAGCCGATACAATCCAGAGAGTAAGTGAAATCAAAGGCGAGATGCTAATGGTGTTTGGTACTCTTGACCCTCATATACCAGATAGCGATCGCAAAACCATAATCAAAGCAATTGAGAACGCTAACATCCCTCACAAAGTTTTCTTGTATGAAGCAGAACATACATTCATGCGCGACGACGGTTATCGTTATGATTCTAGTGCTACCACCGCAGCTTGGTCTGAAATAATAACTTTCTTGGGGCGCATATTTGCAAAATGAAAACTACTATTGTTGCTTTCTTCGCGTCAATTCTGAGTTGTCTGCAAAGCTAATAACCCAGCACCATAAGCAGGTTCATACCTCGGAAAAATCACATTTACATTAGGAAAATTTTTAACAAGAGACGCTGCAAATCTTTCATGGATCTTGCATCTACCGCGCCATACACTTCCCGTTGTGACTACCTTTAAAACTGAGTCAGCATTAAAAATTGCATCAATTACTGTAAATGTAGCTTTTACTAACTCTTTTACAGCATCATCAATTATGATATTCGCTACAATATCACCTGACGCTGCTGCCAAATCTACAACTGGTGCTAAAGCCGCAATCTGTTTAACTCCCCATTCTCGCCGATATATTAATTCTATTAAATCTTCTATACTTTCCAAATCAAGATGCTGTTTGAAATCCTCTACCAAACTCGTTGATATCTCCCGTCCATCATAAGATTTTAATGCTGCGTTCATGCCTGCGATCGCAATTTTATAAGCGCTACCTTCATCTCCTAGAATATACCCCCAGCCGCCGACTCGCTTAGTATGTCCTTCAAGATTTCGTCCGAAAACTATCGAACCAGTACCTGCTGCAACCACAATTCCTACAGACTGACCAATTCCACCAACTAAAGCAATTAAAGCATCGTTACAAATTACAATATTCTCTGGTTGTAATGCCCAATTAATAGGCAATTTATTATTCTGTAACTCTTTAACTAAACCTTTCACTACTTCGATATCTGTTGCACGACCTACACCTGCTAAACCCAGACATATCGCATCAATATTCACAGTATTTGTAATTATTGCTGCCTCAACCGCATTTTTAATTGCAGATTTAATAGATTCTAAAGTTGCTTCAATACCTATACTTTGATAATTCGATGGGCCTGCTTCACCGTAACCTAGCACTTGACGCAAGTCATTCATTAAAACACAAACAGTCTTGCTTCCACCGCCATCTATTCCTAAAACATAACTCATGGGTTGTAATAAGATTACTGATTTTGATGCTTCGATTCTTCCTTCAAAGGAATAAAAAAGATAGCAATCATCCCAGGAATAGTAAACAAACAAACCAAGACAAAAAATAATGGATAGCCAAAAGACTTTTGGAGATAACCGCTAACTAATCCAGGTAACATCATTCCTAAAGCCATAATGCCAGTGGATATGGCAAAATGAGAAGTTTTATATTCGCCTTGGCAAATATACATTAAATAAACGCTAAAAGCTGTAAATCCAAAACCATACCCAAATTGCTCTAATGAAACCAAGGGATATATTAATTTTAACGAAGGTTTAGCATAAGCCATATATACATAAAATATATCAGGCAAGTTTAATGCCAAAGCCATAGGAAATAGACACTTTTTTAATCCATATTTTGAAATTAGCAATCCTCCTAAAATTCCTCCACAAATCAGGGAGATTACCCCAAAAGTACCGTATACTAGCCCAACATCTGACGTTGATAGCCCTAAGCCTCCTACTTCTGGTTTGTCCAATAAAAACAAAGAGGCTATCTTGACAAGCATCGCTTCGCCAAATCTGTAGAGCAAGATAAAAGCTATAATACTGATAATTTTATCTTGAGCAAAATATGAGCTAATGATAGACCAAAATGGTATATTTTCTCTAACTTGTATTTGCCGTTGGTTATCTGATTCCGGTAATGGTAAAATTAAGCGATGGGAAATAAACAGGATTGCTAAAATTAAAGCTGAGAATCCAATAGCAATAGTCCAGCTTAAAGGAATGTTGTTGAGAGATACTTCAAGCTGACCTGCTAAGACGACTAATATTCCTGAACCGAAGATAACAGCCATTCTATAAAACAGTGAGCGAATGCCGACAAAGAAGGCTTGTTGTTCTGGAGATAAGGCGAGGAGGTAGAAGCCATCTGTAGCAATGTCATAAGTTGCAGAAATAAATGCTCCTATTGTTAATGCTACAAGGGAGATGAAAAAGAAATTTGGCAGTTGTAGGGAGAAGGCTATTAAACCCAAACAAGCGAACATGGCAAATTGGGTATAGAGTATCCATTTGCGTTTGGTAGAGTAAATATCAATGATTGGGGCCCAAAACATTTTGATGACCCAAGGTAGATAGAGGAAGCTTGTCCAAAGGGCAATTTGGGCGTTATCGATTCCGAGTTTTTTGTAAAAGATTACGGAAACTGTGTTGATGATAATGTAAGGGATGCCGGAGGTGAAATAGAGGGTGGGAATGAATTTCCAAGGGGAGGTTGTTTGGTGTTTCATGGATTTGGGGAACGAACCGCGTTCGCGCTTCGCGTCTCGTAGAGAAGGCACGAAGTACACGAAGGAAGAGTTAAGAAGAGAGGATAATGCGTTTGATGCCTTGTTTTAGGATGGGGACGTTAAAGTTGATTAGAAGGGCAAGGGGATGTTTGGTCATTTTGAGGTAAGAGATGACTTGGGATTCATGGATAGGAGCTAGGTTTTGAACGGCTTTTAATTCAACAACTACAACATCACCAACGAGAAAATCTAATTGTCCCTCGCCAACGGGATGCCCTTTATATTCCACTGCCACTGGATGTTTAGATTTATGAGGTATTCCACGCATTATAAATTCCAGTTTTAGCGCCTTGTGATACACCTCCTCCAAAAATCCTGGCCCCAACATCCTATGTACCTCAATCGCTGCGCCAATCACAGCATACACTAGCTTCTCCGGCTCATCACCAAACTGCCTCATCCTTCTTTCCTCTTCCTTCGCGTACTTCGCGCCTTCTCTACGAGACGCGAAGCGCGAACGCGGTTCGTTTCCATAATCCCCCTCCAACCCTATGGCAAAATTTATAAAAGTCCTTCCTTAGTTTTCCCAGCATGACCGCAACCATTCCCAATCTCCCTAGTCTCTACGACCCCTTTTCCACCGAAGCCAAGTGGCAAAAATTCTGGGAAGACAACCAAGTTTACAAAGCTGACCCCACCAAAGGCGGCGAACCCTACTGCATCGTCATTCCCCCCCCAAATGTCACCGGCAGCTTACACATGGGTCACGCCTTTGAAAGTGCCCTAATTGATACCCTCGTGCGCTACCACCGGATGCAGGGACGCAATACCCTATGGCTACCCGGAACTGACCACGCCAGCATTGCTGTGCATTCTATGCTGGAAAAGCAACTCAAAAAAGAGGGTAAGACTCGCTACGAATTGGGGCGCGAGAACTTCCTAGAACGCGCTTGGCAATGGAAAGCGGAGTCTGAGGGAACGATTCTGAATCAGCTACGACGCTTGGGTGTCTCGGTGGACTGGTCACGGGAAAGGTTTACCCTGGATGAGGGTTTATCTAAAGCTGTTGTCGAGGCATTTACTTGCCTCTACGAGGAAGGCTTAATTTATCGTGGTGAATATTTAGTTAACTGGTGTCCAGCTTCCCAGTCGGCTGTGTCTGACGTGGAAGTGGAAAATCAAGAGGTGAATGGAAATCTCTGGCACTTCCGCTATCCCCTCACCGATGGTTCCGGTTTTGTAGAGGTAGCGACAACTCGACCAGAAACGATGCTGGGCGATACAGCAGTAGCAGTTAATCCCAATGACGATCGCTACAAACATCTCATTGGCAAAACTCTAACTCTGCCAATTCTACAACGAGAAATTCCCATTATTGGCGATGAATTCGTTGATCCCACCTTTGGCACAGGTTGCGTGAAGGTGACTCCCGCCCATGACCCGAACGATTTTGACATGGGTAAGCGTCACAATCTGCCGTTAATCAACATTATGAACAAAGACGGCACTCTCAACGCCAATGCTGGTGAGTTTCAAGGACAAGACCGCTTTGTTGCGAGAAAAAATGTGGTTTCTCGCCTAGAAGCAGATGGCTTTTTGGTGAAAATAGAAGATTATAAACATACCGTTCCCTACAGCGATCGCGGTAAAGTACCTATTGAACCCCTCCTCTCAACTCAGTGGTTTGTCAAAATTCGCCCCCTAGCTGATAACACTCTGGAATTCCTCGACCAGCAAACTTCGCCAGAGTTTGTCCCTCAACGCTGGACTAAGGTGTATCGTGATTGGCTAGTAAAACTCAAAGATTGGTGTATCTCTCGCCAATTATGGTGGGGACACCAAATTCCGGCTTGGTACGCTATCAGTGAAACGGATGGGCAAATTACCGATAACACGCCGTTTATAGTAGCAAAATCAGAAAGCGAAGCTTGGGAAAAAGCTAAATCACAATTTGGCGAAAATGTCAAGTTAGAACAAGACCCAGATGTGCTAGATACTTGGTTTTCTTCTGGACTCTGGCCGTTTTCGACTTTAGGCTGGCCGGAACAAACTCAGGATTTAGCAACTTACTACCCGACTACTACTTTGGTGACAGGCTTTGACATCATCTTTTTCTGGGTAGCTAGAATGACAATGATGGCTGGGCATTTTACGCAGCAAATGCCTTTCAAAACAGTTTACATCCACGGCTTGGTGCTGGATGAAAAAGGTCAGAAGATGTCAAAGACCAAAGGTAATGGCATTGATCCATTGTTATTAATTGACAAATATGGTACTGATGCCCTGCGCTATACCCTAATTAGGGAAGTGGCTGGCGCGGGTCAAGATATCCGCTTAGAATACGATCGCAAAAAGGATGAATCAGCATCTGTAGAGGCATCCCGCAACTTTGCAAATAAGTTGTGGAACGCAGCCCGGTTTGTGATGATGAATTTGGATGGACAAACGCCGCAACAATTAGGGAATCCAGTAGCCACAGAATTGAGCGATCGCTGGATCATCTCGCGGTATCATCAAGTTGTCAAACAAACCACTAATTACATCAATAATTACGGTTTAGGGGAAGCAGCAAAAGGACTCTACGAGTTTATTTGGGGTGATTTCTGCGATCAGTATATTGAACTAGCAAAATCCAGATTGCAAGCAGATGCCGAGCCCGCATCACGGCGGGTAGCACAGCAAACCCTCGGTTACGTGCTGGAAGGAGTTTTGAAACTGCTTCATCCCTTCATGCCTCATATCACCGAAGAAATTTGGCAAACTCTCACCCAACAACCAGCAGATTCTCTACAAACTTTACCATTGCAAATCTATCCTCAGATAGATGCAAATTTAATTGATTTAGCTTTAGAAGAACAGTTTGAATTACTGATTGCTACTATCCGCACAATTCGGAATTTGCGCGCAGAAGCGGATATTAAGCCAGGGGTAAAAGTGACAGCGAATTTGCAAACTGAAAGTGAAAAGGAGCGGGAAATCCTCACTGCTGGACAGTCTTATATTAAAGATTTGGCGAAAGTTGAGACTTTAACTATTACTGACAAAGAAAAAAGCCAAACTATTGCTGCTAAAAAACCTCAGAGGGGTTTGAAGATAATTGCCTTAGTTCTTGTGGCCATTGTCTTTGGTAGATTGGGTTTAGCTGCGGGAAATGCCATTGATGACATTCCCTTAGTCGGAACTTTCTTTGAAATGGTGGGTTTTGGTTACACAGCTTGGTTTGTTAGCCAAAATTTGCTAACCGCTCAAGCGAGGCTTAGGTTATGGGGACGCTTTTTCCCACAGACAGAATCACAACAACTACAAGAACCAGAAAATGCGATCGCTGGTGTAATTGGTACAATACAAGTGCTAATTCCTCTTAATGGCGTAGTGGATATTGAAGCTGTGCGTGCCAAACTAGAGAAAAGCCTAAGTAAAGCTGAAGCCGAAGTTCAATCCCTCAGTACCAGATTAAACAACCCTAGTTTTGTGGATAGAGCCAGAGCCGATGTGGTAGAGGGAGCGCGGGATGCCTTAGCAGAAGCACAAAAACAAGCTGAAATTTTGCGCGATCGCCTAAAGGCGTTGTCTTAGGTATCGCCTGCATGACTTAGGATAACTGTAATGGGTAATGAGAGTGTCAATAATTCTCGATTACCCATCACCAATTAACAAGATTCAAATATTAATTCTGGAACTTATTATTTTATTAAATTTTTTTAATTTTTAATTTTTAATTTTTAATTGGAGCGAAGCGACCCTCATGCTATATCTAGCCCAGGTGCGTAAAAACGATTTTTTAGACCAGCACCAGTTACGCTTGTTGGCGCGTCAAGAAGCTGATAACTTGTGGGCGATAATTCCAGAAGAGGCTTTCATTCTGCTAGGAAAGGGAAAGAGCATGAGTGAGAACTTGCTTGTTTTAGTAGAACTTTCCTCAACAGGCGACATTGAAAGAATAGAAGACGCTACCAACTGGGTACTCCATTTGGTACAAAACTACCTCACCATCGGTATTACCCCAGAATTTTTGCAGCACGAAGCCGAGCGAGCAGAACATTGGCGGCAATCCTTGACGTTGCAAAACCAAGATTTAGCGAGGCGTTCCTTAGAATTGGAAGCTCGTCGCGAACAAATTCAAGCCTTAGAAGAAAGCCTCAAACGCGAGAAGAACGGTTATCCCCAACAGGAAAGTTAAAAGCAATGCTTTTAAGAGCCTCCAGACTCGGACAAATTATCCTCCGGGTGACATTGAAGAAAATTTAGAAATTCTTTCCTCAAAGTCAACCTGAGAATTTCATTCACGGGTATTGGATTTAAGTCAATGTCAACATAAAAATTTTTACTCATATGGCATAGGTGAATAAAGCGCAACATCATACATAATTACTATCAGTATGCTGTATTCTTAACTTCATCGATAAATAGCTTTTCGAATAAATGCTTAATTTTATTTCCTATTTGCTTTTGGCTCAAGCGACACCTTCTCCAGCATCTGAACCCCAGGAAATCTTCATTCCGCAACAAACAAGACCTTTACCTGGCAATCTTGATGCAATACCAGTATTTAACAGTAATAACCCAGAAGTCGTTCAGAGTGAAGGTATTCTGCTGTCTACATTTCCTCCTCAAGGTAAAAAAGTGCCAACCGCACACCTGAACTTTCTATGGAAGGGACGCTTTGATTTGTTTTCTCATCATATTGCTCGAGCCATTGAGACTCCAAATGATTTGCGGACTCTTTATTTGGGGGTGATTGTTTACAATCCAAGCGATCGCCCTGCAACTATAAATATATTGCAAGCAGCCAGTTATGTTAGTCAACCTGATGCACCTTTTCTCAAATTTCCCTCTATGCAGTCAAATAATTCGGGAAACATTTATGCTGGGCCTGGCGATCGCGTCATGAATGATGTGCTACGAGGAAAACGACAGTCAGGATGGCCAGCGCAGTTAGTAATTCCACCAAAACAAAGTCGGATGTTAATGAATCATCCAATTCCAGTGCGTCCTTTAACACCGCCATTGAATGGGCGTTCTACTTTGTTGCGTTTGTACAGTGATAGTCCAGTTTATATGGCGAACCTAGCCATGTTTGCCAAACTAAATCCAGATGCTACTGAACGAGCGCCTACTTTAAAAGAATGGGAGAACTTGTTAGAAAATGGTGATTTTGCGGGGCCGCGTGAACCGGCCCCTAGTCCTCCAAATAACCTGACAGCGACAGCAGAAATTTATGGCCGGGTAGCAGCGGTAGCTATTGGCTCTCGTTGGCAAGCACAAGTTACCGACTCCAATAGTTCATACCTGACAATTCCTGCTTCAGGACAAGCTTTTTCATACGGTTTAAGTACCCTCTTAGCAGGCAAAATGGGTACTGGACAAAACCAAACTGCCAAACTTGCGGTGCGTTATCCTGGTACTGCTTACGAAGCCCACGGCAACTATGGCATTGAATACAACATCTCTTTACCATTAATCAACAATACGAGCAAAACGCAAACCGTAAATGTGCTTTTTCAAACGCCTATCAAAGAAGATGACTTAAGCAAACCTGGGCTTCGCTTTTTTTCGCCACCTCAACCATCCGTCTTTTTTCGAGGCACAGTTCGTATTCGCTACAATGATGATAATGGCTTACCCAGAACCCAATATTGGCATTTAGTTCAACAACGAGGACAGATGGGAGAACCACTTGCTCAATTAAAAATGTCTCCAGGCCAGCTGCGAATGGTAAAAGTAGATTTTCTCTACCCACCAGATGCTACGCCCCCTCAAATGCTGACAATTCAAACTTTAGACCAAAAATAAGGCAAAGGAAAGAAGGCAGGACTTGCATTCCTTTTTCGATTCACCGTTTTTTATTCTTGGTTAACGGAGAGCAATTTTTTTGGTGAAATGGGTTGCAATCAAGACTCCGTTCACAATTACTAAGCTAAAACACATTTAATTTGCAGATTAAAATTTTTGGGCATCTTGCCTGTCCCAATGATGCAAGTTAAATTTGGAACTGATTAACTCAAAACAATATTCTAGTGGTTTACTGCAATCACATTACAGGCGAAAAGGGAAGCTTTAAAAATGTATAATTCATAATTATGCTTCAAGTGGTGATAAATCCGAGACTCAAAACTTCGGGAAATTTAAACACCACTTGAAACATCAATGCCATTATTAGGTATCCGGTAAAAAGCCTTTTTAATTACAAATTAAGTTTAAACAACCTCAAGAAGCTTCTGAACAGCTTCGCTGAACTGCTCGTAAGGAGAAACTCCCACAATGGTTTCTGCTAAAATGCCATCTTTGAAAATTAAAACTGCTGGAATACTGCGAAGACCGAATTTTTTGAAAATCGGCTTATTCCTATCAACGTCTACCTTAACGACTTTGGCGCGGCCTTTGTATTCTTCAGCAAGTTGCTCCATCAAAGGACTGACAAGCCGACAGGGGCCACACCAAGTAGCAGTAAAATCAACAACAACAACTTTCTCTTCACTTCCATTTAAAACAACATCAAATTCACTTTCTTCAACATAAGCAACTATCTGAGTATCAGCAGACATTTTTTAATTCCTTAGTATTAAACTAAAATTGCAGCAAAAATCTTACTATACAAACTATACCTTCTTCTGTCCGTCAGGTTCACCAGCCACCTGTATTGGCAAATCCCCGCTACTGAGCAAAAGTCAGTAGCAGGGATTTAATAATTTTACATCTGGTGCCGCAACTACGCCCGCACTTCTCTACGAGACGCTGCGCGTAGCTTGTTCCCCGGAGGGGTACGACAAAGCTCAGTGACCATCGTAGACATCGCACCTACCAACCTACCTAATCCAAAAACCTCACACCTTCAGGATGTAGAAGATATAGAAGCATCATCTCGATCAAACAGTTCTAACAACCCAATGGTGCCTACAAAAAAAGTATAAGTGGCATATTGTATTGGCATCTTTTTTCTTGAAGGTGCATAAAAAGCTGCTATAATAGCTTCGATAAAATGGCACGTCATAGCAAAACGCTCAATGCAAAAAATTGGATTAAGGCTGCTGGGAATATTACTATTAGTTATTAATGCATAAATATTCCATGATTCTAATCCAATTGCGCTGGATATAAGAATTGTAGATATAATTTTTACCATTGTAAAAATTTTTCTCTTTATAAGTTTTAAGTTCATACCACTCTCAAAACAATCGTTGAAAATTCTCTACAAAACTCGATGAAGTAACAGATAAGTTTATCTGTGATAACCTACGCAAAAAATATCTCAAACTTTTATTTCTCGGTGTTCTCTGTGCCTAGCTTTCCTGTTACTCATGCGTAAATCCTATAGTCAACCAATCTTATATCATGATTTACATTTTTGTAAAAGCTCCTAAAAAAATGGACATGGTGTATTAAGTCTGCCATACCCATAAACACTATGAGTAATGAAAATTAATTTATCAGATATTTAAAAAATGATAAAAGTGTGGAATAATGCATTGGTGATAAATTTAGTCGAAATAAGAGTCATAAGTCAGGAGCCAGAATGGGCTAAACGTCTTGCTACTGCTAACAGAATAAATTCTGTACAACTGGCTGATAGCAAAGCGTAAAGCCTGCGTCATAGCAACTCTTAGAGGTTGTTTGAAAAGTATTTAATTATGACTTTAGGCATTTTAGATCCGCCCTAACCCCATTAAAAAGGGGGAAACTATAATCAAAGTCCCTCTTTTTAAGTGGGATTTAGAGGGATCTAAAACTTTTGATACCGATAAAAGGACTTTTCAAACATCCTCTTGAGAGTGTCTTGATTCTGACTAGAGCTAACTGAAACTTCTGAATTCTTCTTCAATCCCCCTCTAGATATTGATAAAAAATGTAAACCTATGATTGCTCAACATGACAACTCAATTCACGTTGAAAACGACTTGCTTCAACAAATCCAAATTAAAGAAAATCAGTTAAGAATTGCCCAAGAATCTAATATGATCCATGTAGTAGAAGCACTACAGAGTCAGTTATTAAAGTTGCAGTGTCAATTATCAGAGCCGCAAGACGTTGAAGTTCAAGCATTGATGAGTTTGCTAGACGAGTAAAATTGTACCTTTTTGTTACAAAGGTTATTTAAAACACAAAAACTCTGTCTATGGAAAGCAGAGCCTAGTTACTGTGATGCCTGAAAGTGCGATTTATGTGCTATAATTTACAGCAATCCAAAGTATCAGTATCATAAAATCACAATACTTCCGACTTAGATAACATACAGGGCTCAGATTTGATTTTTACAAAGCTAGGTAAAACTCAAAGAAGCTTTTTGTTGCCTATTGCCTTTTGCCTACCCACGCCGCGCGAACATAAATAAAAGCTGACTACTATATTAGAGTTTTTGCTGCGTAGGTGGTCTTTTAATCTGCTGTACTGACTCAATCTTTAGAACAGGTTTAATTGAGCGCAGTTGCCTTTGCCTAAGAATTTGAATTTCTCTCTCAATCGAATCTTTTCCTTGTCTAAAAAAGTCTTGAGAATTATATGGAACTAAGTCACGGGATAAACTTTGAGCTTGTGCAGGAGTCAAACTAGGAAGGGGTTGTTCAGCATTGGCAGAACTTTGTACAGCCAGTAAAAAAGCTGTTGAAATCAGTAAGAGTTGGCTTTTTATACATCTAGTTAATATCAGGTTTAACATGATTGATACATCTGTTGTGTAACTGCTGCTTCAAACCATCTTCTGTTGGTCTTACTATAAGCAAGCTACACTTATTGGCTTGTTAATTACCTCCCGCAAATGGGTGAATTAATCAGTTAAACTAACTTATTAAATATTTTGAACTGGCTGATATAGGAATATACTTTGATTTTTTTTCGTGCAGTGGCGTAGCTATACTTACTTGCGTGGGTAGGAAAGAGGCAAGAGGCAATAGAAAAAAAGCCTCTTTGAGTTGTACGGAGTTTTTTCAAAAATCAAATATGAGTCCCACGTCATCCAAGGTGCTAAATAGGAAACAGTTCTGTTAGGTTGGGTCGTACTCTTGGGAATAATACTACTTGGGCGATAGTCTCGATATATCTCAGTGAGAGTACTGTATTATATACTTATTGTCTGTAACTGCTAATACTAAATTATGAAATCGTATTTTATACAAGTATTGTTGGGTAAAATTAGACAATTATCAACTGAAATATTGGCTGAAACATAGTTAATCTAGATTTTGTACTTGCTAATCGTTAAATTACATAAATACTAATTTACACTAAAATATATCAGTATTTTAACTGTTGCCTTGCCAGTTAATACTTACTTAATATGTAGCACAATCTTTATCCTTATCTTAGTCATTGTGAAATCTCTTCTACAGACTTACTTAGAACAAGAAATTTGGATATTAGTACGAGAGAAGTGGTATTTCGCCACAATTATTGGAGTTTGGGATGATTTGTTGTGGTTTAAACATAGAACTTACAACAAAGATACAGAAGAGGATACTCTCTGGGAAATGGTTGTAAAAATAAGTGAAGTAGTTGCTATCGATAAAGTTAGGTCTGTTATTAGTAGAAAACCAGATGTGCTGATTTCACGGCTACTAGAAACTGAGCAAGCTACAAACGATTATCATCAAGATCATGAACATTAATTAGCTTAATAGTAAAAATACTTGCTTGTCTCTTACTATTCATTGATAAAACTTGAGACAAGCGGTATAAATCAGTAAGCTAAGAGAATAAAGATATTCACACAACGGAGGTTTAATAATAATCTGATAGACTATCTTAAATTTGAAATTATAAAAGCTGGTAACCCAGGGCTGATAACTAAATATGAGTGAAGCCTTATTCTGTATCGAAAATCTGCGAGTTGCCTATCCTCAACGGAGTGGAGAAGAGGCAAGCTGGGCGGTTGATGATGTATCTTTCACCTTGCAACCAGGTGAAATAATGGGATTAGTGGGAGAGTCAGGTTGTGGTAAGTCAACTATCGGGCGGGCAGTAATGCGTTTACTACCAGCCTCTAGTTGTGTTGAGGGAAAGGTGACATTTCAAGGACAGTCGGTGCTTGACTTGATGCCTAACCAGTTGCGGAAATTTCGAGGAGAGGCGATCGCCTTAATTTTTCAAGATCCCATGACACGCCTCGATCCGTTGATGACGATTGGTAAACATTGTATCGAAACCCTTCAGGCGCACTCACCAGAATTATCAACGCGGGAAGCCAAAGAAAAAGCACTTGCTACCTTAGCAAAGGTGAATATTCCCGCTAGTCGCTGGAATCAGTATCCCCACGAATTTAGCGGTGGAATGCGCCAACGGGTTGCGATCGCTTTAGCTTTACTCCTCAACCCTAAGTTAATTGTTGCCGATGAACCCACCACCAGTTTAGATGTCACCGTCTCCGCGCAGATATTGGAAGAATTAACTCGCCTGTGCGGTGAAGAAAATATGGGATTGTTGCTGATTTCTCACGATTTAGCAATGGTGGCTGAGTATTGCGATCGCATTGGCGTGATGTACCAGGGCAAAATGGTTGAAATGGGTTCTACAGAAACCGTCTTTAGACAACCTCAACATGAATACACGCGATCGCTTTTAAAAGCAGCTTTACACATTCAAGCAGTAAACGATGATGGAGAATTGATAATTGCCAACGACTCAGAAAAGCAATTACCGATTATTAATAAGCAATCTCCAATTTTGAGTATTACAGACCTTAAGCAATACTACACCATAGAACCTAACTTTATCGAACGACTGTTTAACACACAAGCACAGACAATAAAAGCAGTAGATGGTATCAATCTGGATATTTATCCAGGAGAAATTCTCGGCTTAGTCGGTGAATCAGGTTGTGGTAAAAGCACACTATCACGAACAATCCTGCAACTAATTCGTCCCACCAGTGGCAAAGTTAAATTTTTAGGACAAGATTTAACTACACTGTCACCTCAAGAAATTCGCTCCTCACGGCGACAAATCCAAATGGTTTTTCAAGATCCCCATGCTTGTCTCAATCCAGCGATGACTGTGGGACAAAGTATCGCCGATCCTTTATTTATCCACAATTT
This sequence comes from Nostoc sp. TCL240-02, assembly GCF_013343235.1. Classification (GTDB taxonomy): domain Bacteria; phylum Cyanobacteriota; class Cyanobacteriia; order Cyanobacteriales; family Nostocaceae; genus Nostoc. Next base: position 7,383,195 of record NZ_CP040094.1, read on the forward strand.
AGCCGCTCCTGTTAAGGCAAAAGAACAGGTTTTGTGGATGCTAGAGAAAGTTGGGTTAACACCCTCAGAAGTATATTATGAGCGTTATCCATCAGATTTATCTGGAGGGCAACAGCAAAGAGTTGCGATCGCTCGTGCTTTGATTACTCACCCTAAACTTTTGATTTGCGATGAACCTGTGAGTATGTTAGACGCTAGCGTGCAGTCGCAAGTGCTAGATTTGATGTTGCAATTAAAGGAAGAATTTGAGTTAACTTATCTATTCATCACTCACGATCTCTGGTTAGCTAGATTTTTGTGCGATCGTATTGCCGTGATGAATGGTGGCAAAATTATCGAACTCGGTCTGACAAAAACTATTTTTGCCAATCCTCAGCACCCTTATACCAAAACACTACTAGCTGCTGCCCCCTTACTAGCACGCGCCTAGCTCAACAAAGTGAGGAGTTATGAATTACTAACTCCCCACTCCTAACTCGTGTAAAGACGCGATTTACCGCGTCTCTAACTCCTCATTCTCTTCCCTCCCCTTAAGTAATTTAGTTGCTTCTCCACTCGAAGCATATAGTTCAATGAATCTTTTAAATAGCAATCCAGTCTCGTGATTTGAAGCTCTGCTTAAGTTGAATAAACGCCCTATATTTTTATCCGCTAAAGCTCTTAAATAGGGCAAGTCTTCAAAGAGTGTCAGACAAGAAGCAAAATGCAATATTATTTGTAATAATGGCTTTGGCCACTCTAGGTCACTATATATATCTATAAAGAACTGATGTTCTGAGTCATTTAACGGAAAAGCATTAAATAAAACAATTATCCTTTTGTTATTGTAGACTGGAATACTCAATTCAACAGTATAGGGAGTATGTAATATTAAATCTACCTCCACAATCGGTTGTCGCCAAATTCTCAAAGGATTAGCTGGCGAGTCTAATATTGTTTGGAATTTGATTATTCCACCAGTGCTGGTGGGCTGAAAGTGGCTAATTCGAAAAATTTTAAGGTTATTAAGGCTAAAATTATGAACTGTTTCTAAATGCTTTAAGTTCAATAAATGATAAATTTGGCAAAGATAAGGAAACGGTAAAATATACTCCTGGCTAATCATGTGGAGCTTTTTTACTTGAAGCTTATTAGCTTGAGTACGAGCGAGATATTCTTGATATTGGCTGGTTCCTAAATCATTGCTGCTGAAGCTTTCGTTAGGTTTGAGATATAGCCAACTCACAAAAAAGAAAGAAGCTGTAAATAGCTGAAATATTTCTATATAAGATAAATAGCCATCAGCAAATGCAGCTATACTTCTATCGGTTATTCCAAAAAGCCAAGATGGAATACCAAACATCCAGATATTGCTTTTGATTTTATCTATAAAAAGTGCTATTTCAACATTTGAGACATTCCTACCTTGATTTACACTTAATTCATCATTGTTTTTTAGACAATTAGTAAACATAATATTTTGACTTTACCTAATGTTATTAATCTATAAAATCTATTTATATTAATCTTAAATACCAACTTACAGTTATAACCTCTATCTTTAGCTGTATATACAAGTTGTATTTTTTCTATCCATTTAAAATAAGTTCTTATGAGGATGGCTAAAAGATTCAATCCCTGATTAGATGTAATACTAAATCCTAAGCATATCTAGTCATAAGAAAATTCCTTGCAAGTCTTACTCTTAAAGGATTTAATGTTGTATTCTCAGATTTATGTATAAATTAAAAGGAACAAAATTGCTAAAATTTTTCTACTAGCTGAGTACAAAAAATTAAATTATCTAACTTTTACAAAAGTGTTAGATAGATAAAAAAAAGTTTGTTTTTCCTGACATAAAAAATTTATCTAAGTAGTGCGGTGTGAAAAAATAAACCTATTTAAATATAAATAAATAACGCCGTGTGCAACTTTCTCTCAGACCTAACCCCCAACCCCTTCCCTACTAGCGTTGGGAAGCAAAAATCAAAGCCTCTCTCCCTGTGGGGGAAAAGAATGGAAGTGGGGTTCTAAGGATAAGTTGCACATCGCGTTAAATAGGATTGCTCTATCTATTGAGATGACAGAGATATAAGTGCTTGTATATCAAAAGAGTATTTCTAACTAGTACAGCACGGCGTAAATTAACAAACCATATTGGTGGGAGAATAAATAATCAGCTAAAAACCCGTTTGGGGGGCGTATCAAGGACTGAGGGTGTGACTAAATTAACTCCTAAAATATTAAATTTAAGGCTTATTTACGCCGCACTAGACTAGTAATAAATTTTGCTATTTCAGGTATAAAATCATCCAAGTAAATCGTATCTTAGTTTGCGATCGCTAAAATTCAGTACCCAGAGGTCTAATAACACGAGATAATAAGAAACTCACACCACCCTTAGCTGTTGTCCCATCAACCATTACAGAACTTGTTCTGGCTTGGTTTAGAGTCACAGGGTCAATTTTTGCAAGTAGTTCTGAACCAAATCATGAAAACATCTACCGAATTGCTAACTCGTCTGGACTATTACTACCAGCAAATCAAGATAATTATCCTGGCTCGGCAGAATCCGATTACTGGTTTACTACCTGCGAGTACAGCGATTACAGCCCACGGCGATTATACAGATGCCTGGGTGCGAGACAACGTTTACAGCATTTTAGCAGTTTGGGGTTTAGGACTTGCATACCGCAAAATTGACGACGATAAGGGACGCACCTATGAACTAGAACACAGTGTCATCAAATTGATGCGAGGGTTATTGTTTGCGATGATGCGACAGGCTCATAAAGTAGAGACATTTAAACATACTCAGTCGCTACTAGATGGACTGCATGCCAAATATAACACCGCGACTGGTGACATTGTTGTTGGTGATGACGAATGGGGACATTTGCAACTTGATGCCACATCTATATATTTGCTGATGTTGGGGCAAATGACCGCAGCAGGATTGCCAATAATTTATACGATTGATGAAGTGAATTTCGTCCAAAATTTGGTTTACTACATTGGACGAGCTTACCGCACACCAGATTACGGCATTTGGGAACGTGGGAATAAAATTAATCGTGGTAGTGCTGAGTTAAATGCCAGTTCCGTAGGTATGGCAAAAGCTGCTTTAGAAGCTATCAACGGACTGGATTTGTTTGGTGTGCGTGGTAGTCAAGCATCAGTAATTCATGTGTTACCAGATGAAATTGCCCGCGCCCGAATTACTTTAGAATCTCTATTACCGAGGGAATCTGGTTCCAAAGAAATTGATGCAGCGCTATTGAGTATTATTAGTTATCCTGCCTTTGCAGTAGAAGACTCGCAGTTACGCGATCGCACTTTAAACGATATTATCAATAAACTTGCAGGTAAATACGGCTGCAAACGCTTTTTGCGTGATGGACACCAGACGGTTTTAGAAGATAATCAGCGCTTGCACTACGAACCGTGGGAACTCAAGCAATTTGAGCATATTGAATGCGAATGGCCGTTATTTTTCACTTATTTAGTTTTAGATGGATTATTTTGCGGTGAGCAAGAACAAGTTAAAAAATACCAAGAACTTTTAGAATCATTACTTATAGAACAAGATGGTTTGCGTTTACTGCCAGAACTATATTATGTCCCAGCCGAAAACATAGAAGCAGAAAAGTTAGCACCCCAAACGCAACCACGTTTACCCAATGAGAATATCCCTTTAGTGTGGGCGCAGAGTTTATATTTTCTTAGTCAAATGTTGAGTGAAGGATTACTAGCAGTTGGTGATATCGACCCTTTGGGAAGACATTTGTGTGTGGGAAAACAGCGCGAATCATTGGTACAAATTGCCTTGCTAGCAGAAGATGAAGATTTACAGAAAAAACTAGAAGTTCATGGCATTGAAACACAAACACCTACCCAAGTAGAACCGATTCAGGTGAGAAAAGCTGGAGAATTCTCAGCTATTTATACCCAAATTGGCCGTAATGACAAACTTGGTTTAACTGGGCGGCCAGTACGACGGCTGCGGAGTTTAACAACATCTAGAATCTTTCGGATTCGTGGGGAAACAATTGTATTTTTGCCTTCATTCTCCGACTCTCAACAGTTTTACTTAACCCTTGATTACCATTTTCTACTAGATCAAATTAGAAGCGAACTAGCTTATATTCAAAAATACTGGAGCGATTTAGGTCGTCCTACCTTGACTTTAATGTTGACGCACACCATGTTAGAAGCAGGTTCGAAAGCATTACTAGAACTGATGCAAGAACTAAAAGATGGTGTTTGTAACGGTGTGCGAGTGAAATTAGGGCGGCTAAATCAGCTAATGTTAACAGCCGGAATCCAAAGAATTGATTTTCTTCCCAATGCAGAATTCTCGCGATCGCCAGTGAGAAATGCTGGCCCACGTTGCTATTATTTGGCTTATCATCCTGAGAAAAACTGGCGCTTAGGGCATACTCAAGAATTTCAGATGGAGTATGAAACTAACTTTGCATTATTACTTTCTTATTTACGCTCATCAGAGAATATTTACGAGCAAATTGAGTTATTGCAAACCTTAACTCGCTTGCAAGGCATGAACTTTGATACGGGGTATGGCGGCCCAGGATATCCTGTCACTGTAGCCGATTTACTTGATGAAGTTTATACCAAAGCTGGAGATTTAGGCATTTGGGCGGTAGTGCGTCGGGCTGCGGGGTTGCGCCAAATGGTTGATATCAGTCTATCAGATGCAGTTACGAGTATTTTGGTAAGGGGTAAGCAAATTGCTGTAGGTAAAGCTTACAGCGAAGCGTCCTTGATTACCGTACCCATGTCTCACGATGAAATTGCCGATAAAATTAATCATTTTTGTCGTGAGGATATCCGCGATCGCGTCCTAACTCAAGAAATTTTAATCTATCTTGGTATCTTAATTCGCTCAGAACCCGAACTATTCCAAGGACTACTAACGCTGAGAGTTGGCTATCTCATCCTGCTGATAACCAGCGAACTAGCGCAGGAATTACACGTTACTCAAGATGAAGCTTACGATTACTTAATGCAACTTTCACCCTTTGAAGTGAAAATGCGCTTGCGTCAGGTATTAACTGGATATACTGGCATGAGTAACCTGTTACGCCAACAAGAATCACTGCATGTCAAGCAAAAAGAAAGTGATATTGCTTGGGTGGTGTTACCAGGAATCGCTGAAGAAATAGAAGTCCCACCAGGTGGCTGGCGACGGTTTCGCCAAGCCGAGGGTGCGACAGGGCGCGTACCAAAAGACTTTTTCAAGCAGGTTTGGCTATTAATGCAACATTGCAAGGGTCTAGTAATTGGGGATAAACTAGAGCGCCGCAATCGTTTGGATAGTGAGATCATGTTGTCCGAGATGACAGCAGGGGAAAGGAATTTTGCTCTATTAGTTGAGCATTTACTGAATAAAATCGAAGCTCCAGAATACCGCCAAGTTAATATTGAAGCATTAATCGAATTAGGAGCGATCGCAGCTAATAATCCCAAGCTGCAAATCGAAGAATATATTGTGTTAGATGTGTTGATTGGACACGCAGTGCGATTGGCGTGGCTAGAAAATCATAGTCAACGCAGCGATCGCTATGATGAGGATAAGGCGACTGCGTGGCGATCGTTTTACAATACTTCTCCCAGAGATTGCGCTAGTTATATTTTGAAAGCGTTTAGGTTCTTGACGGAATTTGTGAAGGATTTTTAAACGCAAAGGCTCGCAAAGAGAAGCGCAGAGGAACGCAGAGGATGAGAGAGAATGAGTTGAGTGGGGTGATTATTGGGTGTGCGATGAGGGTGCATACTGCTTTGGGACCTGGTTTATTGGAATCGGCTTATGAAGAGTGCTTGGATTATGAGTTGAAGAAAGCTGGATTGAATGTTGGTAAGCAAATTCCATTGCCCTTAGTTTATTGCGTTAAAAGAATATCCCCCACCTCAAATTCTAAAAGCAGGGGTTTTATTAAAACTACTTAACAGAAACAGCATCAACATCAATAGTGCTTGCACTAGAGGTAGAACCATCAGTAGTATTAGGCACTTCATTACCCACCTCACTCTTACGAGCCTTCCAGCCCTCTATTACTAGCCCAGACACCTCAGAAACTAGCAGAGTCAAAAGGAAAACATCGTCAATCTGTCCCACAACGGGTATAAAATCTGGGAGAACATCAAATGGGCTGACCAAATAGACCAACGTTCCTAAAATAACCCACCAACGGTACTTGGGGTTACGTAGCACATCGCGATACCAGGTGTAAAGTGATTGGATTGAAAATTTCATATTTTGAACCTCCAGTTATCTTTAATTTTGACAAATAATCCTAAAAATTCCTGGTGGGAATAACCGTCCTAGTTAGTCGGGAAGACGCTACTCGTAATCTGTCATCAAAAACCTATTTTGTAATTATCCATAAGAGTCTAATACCGCAAGGGTTTGACAAATTAGACAGTGATTGTATTAATTCGGGATTATGGCAACCCCGCAGCAAGTTTGTCCAGCAGGCTAAGTCAAATACGCCATACTTAGAGTGTCTTTTTAGCTTTTCGAGAAATTTATATTTTGGAAGTCCCTCATTTTGCATTAATCTCTAGAATTAAAATGCTTTAGCACATTTGCTTTAGTCATGGAGGGAGGAAACTTAAACAGTGGATATTTTAGATTTGTTTTATAAGGGCGGGCCAGCGATGTGGCCTTTGCTTATCCTGTCGATTCTATCTTTGAGTGTGATTTTTGAGCGTCTGTGGTTCTGGTTGCGAATTTTGACTCAGGAAAAGCAAATAGTCGATCGCATTCTGGATGCTGCCCAAGAGAATTGGCAAGCAGCTGCTGACATTGCTAAACAAACAAGCCATCAACCTGTCGGGCGTTTTCTCTATGCCCCCTTACGTTTTCCAAAAACTGATGTGGAAACCTTCCGACTAGCACTTGAGGCTACAGCAGAAGATGAATTGGCTGGAATGCGGCGGGGCGAAAAGCTTTTAGAAGCTGTGATTGCCCTCGCACCCCTGCTGGGATTATTGGGTACTGTTTTAGGTCTAATTCACTCTCTGCGCTCAATTCGGATTGGCGATTTGGGAACTGAATCTACCGCCGGGGTGACTACTGGTATTGGTGAATCTTTAATTAGTACGGCAACTGGGTTAATAGTTGCCATCATTAGCTTGGTATTTTATCGCCTATTTCAAAGTTTTGTAGTTAACCAAGTCAAAGTTTTTCGGAAGGCAGGGAATGAGATGGAATTACTCTACCGCCAGTCCCCGCCTGATTTTAGTAATATTACATCACCAATTGTCAGGGAAAATTTCACTCCACCCCGCAAGCCAGGAAAGACTAGGTTGCCTGAACCTCCTGAACCCCCGAATTTACCTAATTAGTCAATAAGTTAACCCCAACCAGGCGATTAAATTGAGAAAATGAAAGTTAATCTACATACCCCAATTGAAGAAGTCCAAATTCAAATCATCCCTTTAATTGATGTCGTTTTTTGTATCCTGACATTTTTTTTGTTAGCGGCTTTACAATTTACACGGCAACAGGCAATAAATGTTGATTTGCCCAAAGCCAGCCCTAGTACAGTATCTGGAATAACATCACAGAGCGGAAGTCTGATTGTAACTATTGATGCCGTTGGTAATACTTACATAGAAAAACAGCCTGTAAAACGCGACGATTTGGGAGCCAGGTTAAAACAGTATCTTCAAGGAAACCCTAGTGCTGTTGTGGTGCTAAATGCTTCGCGGACAGCAACTTACAATGACGTGATTGAGACCTTGGATTTGCTACGGCAAGTAGGAGGCGATCGCGTTTCTTTAGGAATTATTCCTGGCCCATCTCAAGCACCCACAAACTCACTCAATCAGCCTAATATCCCGTCTTTCCCAGTCAATCCTGGTATAGCACCAGTTCCAGGTATCAATCCCGAAGGGAATATTACCCCTAAATTTCCCTTAGCACCTAATTCCGTACCCTTACCTGGTGTAAGTCAGTCTCCAACCGGGCAAGGCATCAGTCCTATCAATCCTGGTATTTCCAACCCACCAGCATCCCAAGTCCCTGTAGCACCCAAACAAACCCAATCACCTCTTAAAAGATGAAATAGGGATATGAGGGATTGGGCAGAAGAGGGAGAAGGGGCAGGGGGCAGGGAGCAGGGGGACAAGGGGCAGAGGGCAGGGGAGCAGGGGGCAGAGGGACAAGGGGGAATTGAACAAGTCTCTCTCTCCTGTCTCCCCACTCTTCCTTGTCTCTTCTTTATACCCCCGCTCCCCTGCTCCCTGCTCCCCTGAAGCTTTTTCTCAATCCTAAAGATATCTAAAATAAAATTCGGTTAGCAATGAAATTTCTGCTAACTTACAAATAATTGGTTGAGCTTTAAAGATTTTTCCACCGATAAACTCAAGGAATTTATAACCAATTGCCATTCACGTTTCAGGGGTTGTGGCATGAATATCGTTACGCTTTTAATTGTTTGGGTAGTAACAGCTATCAGCCTGTTGATAATTAGTAAATTACCTTTAGGAGTTGAAATTGATACTCCTGGTAAAGCCTTTCTTTCTGCCGCAGTGCTTGGTATCGTGACGGCAATAGTCAGACCGATTTTAAGCCTCGTTTTTGCAGTCCCCAATTTACTGACATTGGACTTACTATCCGGCATTTTCACATTTATGATTGCCGTAGTTTGTTTTAGTATTGCTGCTTGGTTAGTAGAGGGCTTCCGCTTACGTTACGGTATTTGGAGTGCTGTTATTGGAGCATTTACGCTGACTATAATTAACAGCTTAATCTACAAATTATTGGGTGTTTAAAATCAATAGTGATGAGTTAGAAGTTAGGAATTAATTGTTAATAACTCCTAACTCCTAACTCCTAACTCCTAACTATTCGTTGGAACTTGGGGGAGCAACGGGAGTCGTTGATTGTTGTTTACGTTGTTCGCGTTTTTTGCGATCGGCTGAGAGCATATCTGCCATCACTACCAGCGCTTGCGCCATCTTATCTAGGTTAGAACGGTATAATTCCAAATCCTTGTTGAGTTTGTCATCAGATACGTGCAAGCCAGCTGCGATCGCTTTCAGCGCCTCAGTTAGTTGCTTTTCATCTTTGACTAATTCAGGATCTGACTGTTCTAATAACGAAAATACACCAATTGCGAACAAACGGCTGTATTTAAAGTTAGGATTGTTGGCGATCGCTTGCAGTTGTGCTTGCAAGTCAGCATCTCGATCTAAGTAAGTAGTTTGGCCTAGCCACCCAATTAAATCTTTAACTGGCAAACCTTTAGCTACAGCTTGCAATCTTTCAGCATCCTGTCGATAGTGTTGGGGATCTTGTTCTATAGCCCGACATAGAGCATTAAAAATTGATTCTTGATCTCGTTCTGGTTGATAGCCTTGCATAAAGCGGTCAAAAGTAGTGACGACGCCCAAGGCATAAATTGGATTGTAGCTAAAATCGATATTTACTGACAGCAGATGCATTTCTACCATCAATTCTTCTACTACCCGACGATAAATAGTGTTAATCGGACGGGTATGAAGATTGTAAAAAGTTCGTTTTGTATCAGAGACAGTACGGACGTTATTCACAAAGAAAATGTTAAGGGCGACGTATCTTTATTTTCTCGCTTAAAGGCTACTTTGCCAAGTTGAGCTTTTGACTTGTGACGGTTTCATTTACAATATAAACAAATCAAAAGTATTTTATAAGCTAGTAACCACAGGGGATTAAGACCTTTTCCTCTAAAAAACTAGCCAGAAATATTTCTCCTTAATTATTTGTTTATTGAATTTATGAACTTCTCGCCACAGTTAATTGCTTTAGGTGAGTACCTAGCTGGTGAATTTGATAATCGAGAACAAGCTATAGAAGAACCAGTTTGGTATGTGCATCTCCGAATGTGGCAAAGACCAGTGAATTTGTTCACAGAAGATAGCATCACCTTGTTTGCCGAACAAGCTAGCGTGATTAACCTAGATAAACCTTACCGTCAGCGAATTATGCGGTTGCGTCATGGTAGCAACTCTGACACATCTCTGGAAGTACAATACTATATACCTCAAGATCCAGATGCATTAAGAGGCGCAGGCAATAACCCTGCTCTACTAAACACACTGACACCCGAACAATTAGATTTACTACCAGGTTGTATCCTAACAGTAACTCACAAAGCATTAGCTGGCGATCGCTATAAGTTTACCGCCACACCACAACCAGAGACTTGTTGTAGCTTTACTTATCTTGGTAATAGCATCCATGTTTCCTTGGGATTTGAAACCACTGCGGCAGAATTTCACAGCTACGATAAAGGAATCGATCCCACAACTGGAAAAGCAACTTGGGGAGCGATTATGGGCCCTTATCGCTACACCAAGCGAAATCAGTATTCAATAAGATAAACCTATCATTCATGAGTTACGAGTTAACGCGATGTGCAACTTATTCTGTCACAAGACCATCGAACTGTAATGGTTCCAAACCAAATAAACGATTTAACCAGACACAAACAGTGTGAGCCAATAGTTTGCGATTTAAACGACTCGTCAAATGCCACATATCTCTGGCCCAGACTTTTTCGATATTAAAGCGATGCCTGCGGCGAGCTACGCTAACGCTAAGTTGTCCAATTACTGTTTCAATTAGGCGACGGACAGTTTGAAGTAGCTTTACCCAATATGCAGGACAGTCGTCTTGCATATTGGAACGTAGGGGTGTTTGTAAATCGATGCCATAGCGTGCTAGTTCCTGGCGGAGAGTGGTACTTATGTATCATTTGTCACCTATTACCAACCCCTGAATCAAGGTCACGATATCACAGATCGCTTCCCGTTCATCTCCCGAAGCAGAGGTTAATGTAAAGCTTGTAATCACCCCAGAGGCGCTAATGAGTAAGTGACCATGAAATCCGTAATATGTTTCCTTTTTTGCGGCACAGTAACCGTAGTTAGCAACTCCAGGAAAGCTACGACAACCACGAGCACGAGTAAAGCAACATAACGGTATCGGAATCCCGTCAATAATGTGTGTATTATCACTGAAAGCACCAAGTTCTATTGCTAAGGCTTGTTGTAGTTCTTGCTTGTACTGCCATAGGTTTGCAGCTTGTCGTACAAAGGTTGAACGGCTTTTCATCTGGGGAAACATTGAGAACCAATGACGGCGAAAGTATTGCCAAATACCTTTGTCCGTATCGATACCTTGAAACTCTGCCACAATTTCCATTGTAATCACTTCACTATCACTTAAAGATGGCTGAAATCCTCGACTACCCATAGGTTTACCATTGGTCACTTCCTTTAATAGATCATCCACACAGCAAAACACTGCTGTGATCAAGTCTTCCATAGATAACATTTGTTCCACCCTGGCAAGAGATAACAATCACAATCTCTCGGTTAAGCATAGGGTGGGACTTTTATCTTTGGAAAGAAAGTTGCACATCGCGTGAATAATGGATTTGGTAGCTGGCAAGAATGGTTAACAGTATTCACCTATCTAGGTTTTACAGTCTTTATTATCTGGCGCGTGTTTACCGCCGAGAAGAATTAAAAAAGCTACATATCATTTCACCAGGGTCTTTTTGCTCAAAGGGTAAAACACCTCCACCTTGTTGAACCTTGACTCGTTCCCGGCAATTGTAAACCTCGGTGGGTCTTTTTACTCCATTTACACTAACAGTTGCCCTGTATTCCCAATAGTTTTTAGCACTTCGGTTGATGCTGAGAATGCAAATCTGGTGGTGTTGGCGTACCCCGTTGGAGAAATCGTAATTGCGACACACTGATGCAAAAGCTGGATGTGCTATGGACAAGCCTAGTATCAATAGCAACATAAATATTCCTGCTTTTATCCTGTTCATAAAAAATCATTTAACATTAGGAACTCCGTAAAAATAAAATACCAGCTATAGGAGAGTCCTATAGACAATTTGTATTGAGCAGAAAAGTCTCAAACTTGATGGTGTTCATGTACCATACCCTAAGACCAATTCGTAATATCCTGCGGAAAGCCGGACTTCGTGCGTCTACGACGTAATTGAGAAAGTCAGATTACATCTAGCTGGGTTTCCAGCATTTGTGTCTGTAGTTTTATTTTGAAGAATTGATATAACAATAAATTTGCAAAAAAAAGCCAGTCTTAAGGACGATAAAATTGCGACTAAAAACAAATTTTGAGCAATCTCAGATTGCACGCTGTTGTGCGGCAGTACTGCTTTTCGGTCAAGTGTGGCTACATTTTATTCAGGGAAAAACTTACTACCGCAAAATTATGCAACATCTGGTGACTGCTGGGCCCGGTTCTATCTCTCCAGTTCTCCTGGTTAGCGGTTTTGCAGGAATGATTTTTACTATTCAGACGGCAAGAGAATTAGTCCGATTTGGGGCTGAAAATGCTGTGGGAGGTGCTTTTGCCTTGGCTTTTTGTAGAGAATTAGCTCCAATTTTAACCGCTAGTATTATGGCAGGACAAGTGGGTTCTGCTTTTGCAGCAGAAATAGGTGCAATGCGGGTAACTGAGCAAATTGATGCACTTTATATGCTCAAAACTGATCCCATTGATTATCTAGTACTTCCTAGAGTAATCGCTTGTTGTTTGATGGTGCCTTTGATGACGATTTTGGCTTTAGTTACTGGGATTATCGGCGGAGTTTTTGCCGGATCATACTTTTACAAAATTATTCCCGAAACATTTTTAGAATCAGTCAGAAATTTTTTAGAACCATCAGATTTGTTTATTATTTTGTTAAAAGGGTTTATTTTTGGTTTGCTGGTTGCTGTCATCGGCTGTAGTTGGGGTTTAACTACTAAGGGAGGAGCTAAGGAAGTAGGAGAATCGGCAACAAAGGCAGTTGTTACTAGTTGGGTATCCATTTTTATCATGGATTTTTTCCTTTCTCTACTACTATTTGACCAGCCTGCATTTTGAAGGGGGCAGGACAGGACAGAGCTTGTCTATTCGCATAGCATCTTATAGGGAAGTACAGTTTTCCTCCTGCCTTCATTTATAAATCTTTAGGTAATAAATATCAGTTTTGAAGCTTTGGTGGAGCCCACCACAGACATCTCTAGTTTTTTTGAAAATACTTTATAACTTTACTAAAACGTGTGAATATATTAACTCGTAAATTAGCGCACCCAAAGCTAAACCTGTAAGTGAAAAGATAGATGCAGTAAAAAAAGCTAGCCCTTCTCTAAGACCTGCTCTTTGGAAATCTATCCTGACTAATATAGTTGCCGAAATGATGAGTAAAGTATCAAGAAATACCCCAAACCAGGCAATCATCAGAAAAAATAAGAAAGCTGCTAAGACAGCAACCCCAAAAGACCTAGTGTTTGATTTAAGCAAAATCCTGAGGTAATAGGTCATTTTCGGCCAAGGAGTGGTCAACGTCACTATTAAAAGCAAGATCGCAACCACAGTCAGCACCCACACAAACAGAGGAGCGTGTGTTTCAGATATTACCCAGCCCAAGGTACTGTAACTAAGCAGTACTAACGCCAGGGACACCCAAGGAACTCTTTTAAAAATTGACATGGGTTAATATTCTTAGTACAGGGTCAAGGTATTATTCCATTATTAAATTTTATATAGGAATGCGCTTGGATTTTTGTTCGCCCAGCGTGGCGTAGCCATAGTTATTTGGCTTAAGAGGCAATAGGAAAAAAGGCTCTAGCTTCGCAAAAATCAAAAATAAGCCTTATAGAAGGCAGACTATTATAACTATTGATTAATAGCTAAACAATCATTTTCTGCCCACCAAGCGTAGATTGGCGTGTCGCTGTCTGGTAAAGCACCAAAAGTATTAGGTTGCAATACATTTATGCTAATACCATTTGTTAATTCCACAACATAATTGACGTGTGTGCCCAGATACATAACATTAATAAGCCGCCCTTCAAAGCAGTTAGCTGGCAAATTGGGTGGATAAAGCGAAAGCTGTATTTTTTCTGGGCGCACACTCACTACTACCGCTTGTGATAATTGAGATGGTGTATCTTCAGCGCGGCTAATGATAATTGAGAGTCCTGTTTTTGTGGAAACTTTAATACTAGAGGAGTCTACCGCTACGATCTCACCACTAAATAAATTAGTATCGCCAATAAAATCAGCAACAAACGATGTCTGGGGACGTTCGTAAATTTGGCAGGGAGTGCCAACTTGTTCAATTTTGCCTTGGTTCATGACGGCAATGCGATCGCTCAAAGATAATGCTTCTTCTTGGTCGTGTGTCACCATCACAAAGGTTACTCCTAAGTCTTTGTGTAAATTTGATAACTCAACCTGCATTTCTTTACGTAGTTTTAAATCTAACGCCCCTAAAGGTTCATCCAGTAGTACCACGGTGGGACGGTTGACTAAAGCCCTTGCTAAGGCGACTCGCTGCTGTTGACCACCAGAAAGTTGACTGGGAAAGCGCGATCGCAAACTTTCCATTTTCACTAACTTTAAAGCTTCTTGAACTCTAATTTCAATTTCCGATTTGTGGATTTTTTTTAACCGTAGTCCAAAGGCGATGTTATCCCAGACATTCAAGTGATTGAATAGAGCGTAACTTTGAAATACAGTATTGACGGGTCGGCGGTAAGGCGGCACATTAGTCATAGACTGACCCTGAATCAACACTTTGCCAGCATCAGCGATTTCAAAGCCAGCAATCAAACGTAGTGTTGTTGTTTTACCACAACCGGAGGGGCCTAAAATACTAAAAAATTCTCCCTGTCTGACATCCAAATCTATTCCATGTACTGCTGGTTCTTGGTTAAAAAACTTGAACACGTTACGCAGTTCAACATCAAGTGGCTGAAAATTTGTTATCCCCCTCTGATTTTGCATGACAATTTGAGCCATAATCCTTAGTAGAATGCCGTGATCTTACGTAACTTTGTCAGTAGTCTATTGGGCAGACTATATTTGACACTTTGGTTTATTGTATCCGCCAAAAACAATTGTTCAAGAATATACTTGCCCGATTTTTTCATACCCAGTTTTGGGCATGAGTTTAGGGTAATTGTATACAGATAATACTGCTCTTAGAGCTGATTCGTAAAGAAAATCTAAAGAAAACTGAATCCGGTTTTGTTCAGGTTATAGGCTAAGTCGAGTGTAATTTATGTTGTAGTCGATGAGCCGTCTACCTGCGATTGAAAATCCACAGCGTAAACCCTACCCAAGTGATTTAAGCGATGCCGAATGGTTAATTATCAAGCCCTTTCTACCAAAACCTAAAGGGTTTGGGCATCCTGTAGAAGTAGATTTACGAGAAATTTTGAATGCTATTTTCTATGTGCAACGTACCGGGTGTCAGTGGGAAATGCTACCCCATGATCTTCCACCTTACACAACAGTATACGGCTACTTTCAGAAATGGCAGCGCAAAGGAATATGGCAGAAAATTCATGACCAAGTGCGCCATCAACTGCGACAAGATTTGGGCAGAGACGAACACTCTAGCGTTGCGATCGCCGATTCTCAGTCAGTGAAGACAACGGAAAAAAAGGGGAAGTCTACGGTTTCGATGGTGGTAAGAAAGTTAAAGGCCGTAAGCGACATATAGTTGTGGATTCTCAAGGTTTGTTGATTGGCGTTTTAGTGACTGAAGCTAATGCGTCGGAACGTTTGGGGGCTGTGGTTGTACTCCATGAATCGGCTCAGGAATTGTCTAAATTGGAAGTTGTTTGGGTAGATCAAGGCTATTCTGGTGAAAACTTTGCTCAAGCTGTCAAGCAAGTTTGCGGAGAACAGGTTCGTGTTGAGGTGATTGAGAGAATATCGAAAACATTTGAACGATTACCCAAGCGGTGGATTGTGGAAAGGACATTCGGCTGGCTCAATCGATTTCGGCGTTTGAGCAAGGATTATGAGTTGTACACAGAGATCAGTGAAGCCATGATTTACGGCTCATTGATTCGTCTGATGGTAAAACGAATGGCAGCTTAATCTTTTGTTTACGAATCAGCTCTTAGAATCATTCTTTGTCTTATGTCTTTATTCCCATCAATTGGCAGCAAAAAAGATACACGTACAGTTGGACGTGGTTTCCAATCAATATTTTTAATTGTATTTACCCTCTTAATGACTGCTGGGATTGAGGCTCGTTTGGCCTATTTGCAAATTGTTGAAGGCCCAAAACTCCGAGAACGAGCCGAAGCAAACCGGATTCGGATGATTGCTAAACAACCAGAACGGGGTAATATTTTTGACCGCAACGGTAAAATTTTAGCCAGTACTCGCTATCCTAGCTCTGTATATTTGTGGCCAATGGCACATACTAAGCCTTCTTGGTCTGTAGTCGGCCCGCGTCTAGCGCAAATTCTCAACATTCCCCAAGATGAGATGGAAAAGAAATTAGAACAAGCAGGTGCTAATTCTTCTTCACTCATCCGAATTGCTCGCGATCTCAATGAAGCAGAAATCACTGCACTAAAGGAGTATAAAAATGAACTCCCAGAAGTGGAAATTAATACAGATTCTGTACGCTATTACCCTCATGGCAAGCAATTAGCTCATGTATTAGGCTATACGCGAGAGTTGACCGCCGACCAGTTAAAGGACAAGAAGCAGGAAGGCTACCGCCTGGGGGATGTCATCGGTCAGATGGGAGTAGAAAAAGCCTATGAGAAAGTGCTAAGAGGCGAATGGGGTGGTCAGCAAGTGGAAGTAGATGGTGCGGGTAGACCAATTCGGGTTGTGGGCGAGAAACAGGCAAAGGCTGGTAACGATTTGCATCTGACAATAGATTTGGATGTGCAACAGGCAGCAGAAAAAGCTTTGGGAAATCAAAAAGGTGCGATCGCAGCACTCGATCCGAATAATGGTGCTGTTTTAGCATTGGTCTCTTACCCTACCTTTGACCCGAATATTTTCTCAAAACAAAAACTCTCCCAGAAAGATTGGGAAAGCTTGCAAGGTAAAGATCATCCTTTGGTCAATCGGGCTTTGAGTGCCTTTCCACCTGCCAGCACTTTCAAAATTGTCACCACGACAGCCGGACTGGAATCAGGTGAATTTTCTCCTGACTCAATATTACAGACCTTTGGTTCTCTTACCGTTGGTGGGGTAACTTTTGGTGAATGGAACCACGCCGGATTCGGGCCATTAGGATTTCCACGAGCGCTCGCTATGAGTAGTGATACTTTCTTCTATCAAGTTGGTAGAAAAGTTGGTGGGCCAACTTTAATCCAATGGAGCCGCAAATATGGATTTGGTCAAAAAACTGGCATTGAATTTCCCAATGAAGAATCAAAAGGCTTGGTTCCAGATGAAATATGGAAGCAGAAAGTTTTGAAGACCCCTTGGACTGTAGGCGACACCATTAATATGTCAATTGGTCAAGGCGCTTTACAAGTAACACCGCTACAATCGGCGATTATGTTTTCTGTCCCTGCTAATGGTGGGTATCGCGTTCAACCGCATTTGCTCAAAGACAACGAAGAAGCAAAAAGTTGGCGAGAATCTTTAAATATGAAGCCGGAAACTATCAAAGTTCTCCGCGATGGACTGCGAAGGGTGGTGAGTGAAGGTACTGGTAAGCACTTGGATGTGCCGACAATTGCCCCAGCTTCTGGAAAGAGTGGCACTGCTGAAGCTGGTGTTGGTCGCCCAAATCATACTTGGTTTGGTGCTTATGCCCCTAGTAATAAGCCGGAAATTGTGGTTGTGGCCTTTGGAGAAAACTCTGGCGAACATGGTGGTACTATTTGTGGACCAATGGTTTTACAAGTGCTAGAAGCTTATTTTCAGCACAAGTATCCAGGTAAGTATAAAAAATCTCAGCCTGATTCATCAGAAGCAAAAACTCAAAATTCAGGACATGGCACTGGAGACTAGTACCGCAAGGCGGAATTAAAAATTAAAAATTAAAAATGAATACAGCGTAAGTGTTTTATTCATTTGGAATGGGTCGTTTATTTACGCTGAACTGTACTATTGTGCAAAGTTCAAAATTCAAAAAGCCTTTGGGCGACACAATGGAAGAGATGAGCTTATGGTATTAATTGAAAACAATTAATCACTGCTTATTAGTTTGCCCTTAAATACCTGCTAAGAATTCAGCAGAGTTGTTTACAGATAATCTTAACTTTGAAATCATCTTTGTCTTATGACTATACTTAAACCATCTCCACTTGGCACAAAACAAAATAAACGTACAGTTGGACAGAGTTTTCAGCCACTATTTTTAATTATATTTACTCTATTAATGTTGACGGGAATCAGTGTTCGTTTGGCATATTTGCAAATTACTGAAGGAGCAAGCCACCGAAAACGAGCTGAGTCAAATCGAATTCGGATGATTCCCAAACAACCAGAACGGGGTAACATTTTTGATCGTAATGGCAAACTTTTAGCCAGTACTCGCTATCCTCGCTCTGTATATTTGTGGCCGATGGCACATACCAAGCCTGCGTGGTCAGTTGTAGGGGCACGTCTATCTCAAATTCTTGAGGTTCCCCAAGAAGAGATGGAGAAGAAATTAGAAGAGGCAGGCGCTAACTCTTCTTCACTTATACGGATTGCTCGTAACTTGAACGAAGCACAAATTACGGCATTGAAGGAGTATCAAACAGAACTTAAAGATGTAGAAATTCATACAGAAGCCGTTCGCTACTACCCCCACGGCAAGGAATTAGCTCATGTATTAGGCTATACGCGAGAACTGACCGCCGACCAGTTAAAAGAAAAGAAGCAGGAGGGCTACAGATTAGGTGATGTGATTGGTCAAATGGGTGTTGAAAAAGCTTATGAGATAAGTCTGCGGGGCGAATGGGGGGGTCAACAGGTAGAAGTCGATGGCGCAGGTCGGCCGCTCAGGGTTTTGGGTGAGAAGCAGGCGAAGCCTGGTAAAGATTTGCACTTGAGCCTAGATTTAAATATGCAAAAGACAGCAGAAAAAGCTTTAGGCGATCGCGACGGTGCGATCGTGGCACTTGACCCAAAGAACGGTGCCGTTTTAGCAATGGTATCTCACCCTACCTTTGACCCCAATATTTTCTCGAAGCAGAAACTCAGCCAAAAAGATTGGGAAACTGTACAAGGTGCAGATCATCCTTTGGTCAATCGCGCCCTCAGCGCCTTTCCACCCGCTAGCACCTTCAAAATTGTCACCACCACAGCCGGTCTGGAATCAGGTAAATTTTCTCCTAGTACAGTCTTGCAAACCTACGGTTCCTTAAGTTTTGGTGGTACCCGATTTGGTGAATGGAATCATGCCGGATTCGGCCCATTGGGTTTTGTCGGAGCATTACAGTGGAGTAGTGATACCTTCTTCTATCAAATTGGTCGCGGAGTCGGCGGCCCAACTTTAATTGAATGGACTCGCAAGTATGGATTTGGTAAAAAAACTGGCTTTGAGTTTGCCAACGAAGAAGCAAAAGGTTTAGTACCAGATGAGGCATGGAAGCAGAAAGCTTGGAAGATACCTTGGACTGTAGGCGACAGCATTAATATGTCAATTGGTCAAGGTGCTTTACAAACTACACCTTTACAAGTTGCCATCATGTTTGCCGTACCCGCGAATGGTGGCTATAGAATCCAGCCACATTTGCTTAAAGACAATGAAGAAGCAAAAAGCTGGCGAGAATCTTTAAATATGAAGCCGACAACCATTAGTGTTCTCCGGCAAGGATTACGGAAAGTAGTAGCGGAAGGGACTGGTAGGGCTTTGAAGCAGCCAACAGTTCCCCCAGTCGCGGGTAAGAGTGGTACTGCCGAAGCCTGGAAGGGACGTGTTAAGCAAAATCACGCCTGGTTTGGTGCTTATGCACCTGCTGAACAGCCAGAATTTGTAATTGTGGCATTTGCGGAACATTCTGGCGGTGGCGGTGGTAGCATTGCTGCGCCAATGATCTTACAAATTATGGAGGAATATTTTCAGCGTAAGTATCCAGGTAAGTATCAGAAACCAACGCTTAAGAAAGCATGAAATTGTGGATTGGGAATTGATTATTTTCCTGTGCCTCTCATCTCGATACAAAAATGAGGTCAATTGTGATTGACGACTATATTCAAGCCATAATGACTCAAAACCAGATTCCAGGAATTTCTATTGCAGTGGTGCAGGAAGGTGAACCTGTTTTAGTTAAGGGCTATGGGCTGGCGAATATTGAACACTCTGTTTCAGCGAATGAACACACAGTTTATGAAGTTGCGTCTGTTGGTAAAACTTTCACGGCTACAGCCATAATAATGCTGTTAGAACAAGGAATAATTTCGCTAGAAGATGCGATCGCAGACTATCTCGACGATCTACCTATAACATGGCAAAATGTCACAATCCAGCATATTTTGTCTCATCAGTCTGGAATTCCTAGCTATACCGATGCCCCAAACTACTGGGAAATTACCCATCTTAATTTATCGAAATCTGAAATTTTGGCTTTAGTTACTCATCTACCCCTCAAGTTCCAACCGGGTGAGTTTAGCGCCTATGACAACACAGGCTATTATCTACTGGGTTTGATCCTAGAAAAGGTAACTGGACAATCTTATGAAGATTTGTTACAAGAACGAATTTTTGCTCCTTTGGGAATGAATGCAACCGTGATGAATAATCCCAGTGACATAGTGCCGCACCGGGCTGCTGGTTATCGGTTACTAAACAGCAAGCTTGTTAACAAATCTTATTACAGTCTCTCAGTTACCTATTCTGCTGGAGGTCAACTTTCCAGTGTGGAAGATATGGTGAAGTGGGAACAGGCGCTTTGTGGTGAAACTTTGCTAAAGCAATCAACCCTGAATTTGATGTGGACTCCTCATTTTCCAAATCAGGGCGATGATTGGGAAAAATTGAGATATGTTGCAGGTTTAGGTTGGTGGGTATTCAATTATGGCGATCACCAAGTAGTTGGTCATAATGGTTCAATATTAGGATTTGCAAGTAACATTACCCGCTTTATTGATGACAAAATTACCGTAATTTTATTTTGCAATCTAGATAAAATTTCCCGACCAGATGCGATCGCTAAAAAAATTGCTGAATACTACTGTCCAGCCCTTACAGAACTAGTGCTTCAGCCTCCACTAGCAAAGAGGGAGCAAGGAGAGAGGGATAAAACCAATTACTCCTGACTCCTGTCTGCTGTCTTTTATGGCGATATCTTAGCGGGTTTCAAGTTTCTGGCTTTGTAGAACATTTCCAAGCTGTTGCGATCGCCAACAAAACGCCAGTGCCAAGGCTCATAACTCACACCTTGAACATTATCTTTAGGAAAAGACATTTCAAAGCTAAAACGTGCTGCATTTGCTTGCAGCCACTGATAAGCCTTGGTCTTGTCAAAATTAGTTTGGAGATTAGTTGCTGGTACTGATCCATCCCCAACATCCACAGCATAACCTGTGTGATGTTCGCTATGACCAGGAGGAGCGCTGAGGGCAGCTCGTTCTGCTGGCGTTTGATTTCGCTGGGCACCAACACCAAAAAACAATTGCTCCTGGTCTTTAACTGAGCGAAAGCCAGAAATTGGTACTAAAGTTACGCCTGCACTTCGGGCTGCTGCTACCATCTCCTCAAACTTTTGGGCAGCAGCTTTTCGCATTCTAATGCCCCTATTTGCGGAGATGGTTATTAGTTCTGACTGAGGCGCTTCTGGGTAGGGAAAATGCCCTAATACAGTATCGCTAGAATTATTAGATGGTACTGGTACTGGAGTCGGAGGAGTAGAAGTAGCTGGTAAAGGTTGAGAATCGGCGGTTTTTTTGGGTGCAGTGACGAAAAACAAAAAACCGCTAATTAAAGCCAGCAGGATAAATCCCACCACTCCGCCAATCAGCATAATTTGGGGCTGCAACCACATTTTGCGTGCTGCAACAGGTGTATCACGTACAGCCACTGGAATATCATCACCAAAGTCATTCGATGAGTTTTGCGGTTTTCCAGAAAACCCTGCCTTATTCAAGGGTAAACTCCTGTTTTTGTGGGATAGCCATAACAGATTTTGCACTGGACAAAAGTAGACGTAACAGGTAGCATTTTACATCTGTGGTTCTTAGGCGCAATCTTGACAAACCTTTTAGAACTATACGTCAAGCTGGGAGGATTAGTCCTGGTAGGTTTTATTCTGGGACGCAAACTACCTGTGACAGTTCCTACACGTTTGGGACAGTTTCTTTTTTGGGTGGGAGTACCCATAAGCATAGTATCTTTTTTGCGTCAATCCAGCTTGTCAGGGCAAATTTGGATTGCACCTGCGTAGGCGCAGCCCGTCGTAGACATCGCTTACCTAGCCATTTTACTAGGAGCATTTTTAGCTTGGTTAGCCATTAAAGGACAAGACTATTTTAGAAATACTGTCCTCCAACCACCAACTCAGGCTAGCTTGATATTAGCCGCAATGTTAGGTAATATATGTTATCTTGGTTTTCCCATTACCTTAGCAATGGTAGGCAAGGAATACTTTGCTTGGGCGTTATTTTACGATTTGTTAGGTTCATTCCCAGGAACTTACGGTTCGGGTGTATTACTAGCATCGCGTTTTGGCGGTGGTGTCCAGAATCATTGGCAGATTGCCAAGTCTATCTTAATTAATCCTGCGCTATGGGGTTTTGGATTTGGCTTACTGTTTTGATTTTGGATTTATGCCCTGTGACACATATCAGTTAAATTTCTACTGGATGTTGCCCATAATATGGCAAAGCCTCCGACCAATTGGGATACTTACCTTCTTGCCAATCGAGATTAGCTAGTTCTAAAATACTCCCTACCGTCGCTGCTAACCCAGATTTGGCTTGAATTAGCTGATAATTAGTTTTCCAATTCGCTAAAGTTTCCTGCCATGCTTCCGGTGTGAACACTCTATCTGGCAAACACACTTTTAGTTTACAAGTATCTGGCTCAAACTGATAAATAGCAGCAAAAATTTGACCTCGTTGGGCTGGCATTTCAACAGCAATAGTTTTTGGATTTGGACTTTTGCCTGCTTCTGCCCAAGCCACCGCAGCTAAAGTTGAAATTGCAAATATAGGGATATCTAATTGTTGCCCTAAAGTTCGAGCAGTGACAACACCAATGCGAGTTCCTGTAAAGCCACCAGGCCCTTTTGCAACTGCAATGAAAGACAAGTCTGTCCAAGTTTGCGGTTTGATAAAGTCAATTAAATATTGATGGATTAAGCTAGATAAATCACGCCCCAAATCCCAAATTTGAGAGCGATTATCATCAGTAAAATTACTAATCGCCAATCCTAATTCGGGAGTGGTGGTGTGTAGTGATAAAGCGTATTTTGTTACTGTAAGGTGTTTTAGTTCTGTAGTCAAAGTTAATTAAAATATTGGTTTTTCTATAGTTAGTTTGATATATCTATTCAAGCACATCATAGTTATGAATTTTCACTTTGTTTTTATCCCTATGAGGGGAAGTGATTGAAAAACTCTACCCTTTTATAAGCCTTACTATGACAATTTTTGAAGGGTTCATTTTAGTAGGTATCTAATTTACCTATCATTCAGCTTAAATTCTTGACAATAAGATCAGAGTCTACCGTCCTCAAATTGCTTACAAAGCAGGCGTTTCGCGGGGTTGAACGAAAGAGAAAGGGTTTTAGCGATCGCTATATCCCCACGAATAATCTACGTATGTAAAGTCAAACTAAATACTTTTACTCTCAATAGTAAACTTGGGATGGAGTTGTCAATATTTTGTTATTAATGCGCTGAGGCAGAATATACTACTTTTGACTTCTCAAGTCGGCACTAATTCACCAGGACGCAATTTTGACCATTTACCCGTTTCCCGTTTGAAGCTGAGACAACCAACAACATCCCATTCCATCTCAATCATATCATCGTTTGTCCGAATATTGACATTGATAGAAGGTTCATTCGGATCAAAACTGGGTGTTTCAGTCAAGTGAGGCTGTTGGTGCTGCCCTTCTACGGCATGATAGGTAACACAGCTGTCTACATAGTGGCAGTTCACACAAATACACATAATAGAACCAACTCCAGGGGCCTTTATTGTTAATCTAACTTAAGCCCAACCGTTATTCATGAGTTGCTGGGTTGATTTTTATTACAATGCATAAATCAATTCCTTCTACCCTAGCTCCCGAAAATTGGCCTTTTAGTTTAGAGTTCTTGCCACAACCCGCTTACATGGTAGGTGGCGCTGTGCGAGATGCGCTACTTGGCAGAACTCGTGAATATCTGGATCTAGATTTTGTTATACCATCGAAGGCGGTAAAGGTAGCAAGAGCGATCGCTCATCATTATAAAGCTGGTTTTGTCTTACTTGATGCAGAACGACAAATTGCTCGTGTGGTTTTTCCTCACGCCACAGCCGACTTTGCCCAACAGGAAGGAGATAGTTTAGAGGTTGATTTGCACAGACGAGACTTTACAGTAAATGCGATCGCCTATAATCCCCATACACAAGAAATTATCGATCCTCTACAAGGCTATGTAGACTTACAACAGGGCATTTTGCGAATGATATCACCCGCAAACTTAGAAGATGACCCTTTACGGTTAATGCGAGGTTATCGCCAAGCTGCCCAATTAGGTTTTACTATTGAGCCAGCTACCCGAACCGCAATTTGTTCTTTAGCATCACATCTGAGCAAAGTTGCAGCCGAACGAGTTCGGGTAGAGATTGGCTATCTACTGGAAAATTCTCAGGGTACTCCTTGGATCGCTAGTGCTTGGGAAGATGGTTTACTTGCCCCTTTCTTCCAAAATGCTACTCGTGAAAGCTTGAGCAAACTAGCTGCAATTGACAGTGCAGCCACCTTAATCACAGAAAATTGGCAACAATTAGGGACACAACTACAAGCTTATGTCCGCGATAGTATCAAAACTACTTGGTTAGGTATTGCCAAACTTGCTTGTCTTGTCAATCCCAATCCAGAATTAGCAGAAATAGAGCTACAACAACTAACTTATAGCCGTGCCGAAATCCGGGGTGTAACCACTGCTTTGAAATTGTTACCACAGTTTCAAGTAGTCGATATGTCCTTGCGAGAACAATACTTTTTATTCCGTGACGCAGATATTGTGTTTCCCACTGCGGCAGTATTGGCTGTAGCACTTGATAATTTGGTAGAGGCGATGTCTAATGACAAGCCACTACACACAGCAGTCACTACAAGTTTGGAAACCAAAGCAAGGGACTGCCCTGTCTTGACACTTTTAATCAACCGCTACCTTAACCCTGATGATCTGGTTGCTCATCCCTCTCTACTAGTGAGCGGGAAGGAATTGATCATAGCATTAGATATTCCAGCTTCACCAATCATTGGACAACTTTTGACAGAAATTGCTGTAGCACAAGCTGAGGGTAAAGTCTCAACGCCAACAGAAGCGATCGCTTATGCACGTCAATTACAAGAAAAGGCAGAAGGGAAATAAAAAGAAATGTATCTAGCGTTTTGAAGCGTGCGTTCCTTCTCCCTGCTAAATTGAGTAAATTAGGTGTAGTACTAGCCAAAAAATCGCGATCGCTTAATCAACATTGTTAGTATACGCATCATATATGCTACTATTTGCTTGATATTATCATGCTGCGTTTTTCTTGCAATTTAGCATAGATGGATAACCTAATGGATTATACACCAGTCTATTTATTTCATAGCCTAGTTAGTTGGCAAAATGCGCCTTCGTATATTTACTTAACCTCCTACCAGAAAAAAATACCTCTCGGTTTTCCTCATAAGCGGAGTCTTTATGCGTAGCCTTTTTTGGATAGGACTAACTGCTAATGAATGGAAAGCCTTTAATTTTGGTTGTAGAACATAATCTACATGATTTAGAGCTACTTAATTCTCATCTAGGAATATTAAATTTTTCATGCATTTGTACCAAGCAAGGAGTGAGGGCTGTGATGTTAGCACAAACTCATCAACCAGATTTAATTCTACTAGATACGATGCTATGTAATTTGAGTGCTAACCGAGTCATTCATGACCTCAAACACAATTCAAAAACTGCTACTATCCCAATTATTGCAGTAACACCTTTAACAGAGGTACAAGATGATCAATCCACTATGCTTGCAGGATTTGATGATTGTATTACTAAACCCTATGATTTTAATCAATTAGAAGTGGTAATCAGTCGGCATATTCAGTTTCAAAACTTAAGTATTCAATATTATAAGTAAGTAAGCGTAAATAATTGTCGTTGGGATAAGGCAATAGGGTTTTAGCCTAGTTGATTTTTATTTACATAGTTTGATTTTATTTATTGTACCAACTTACTTAGTAGATGTTCAAGAAATAGACTGAGAGAGTTTTCTGTAGTTTTGCAATATATTTATTACGAATTTATTTAAGCTAATTATCTAATTTTGGCAATGTAAAAGTTGTTAATCAATAATTAATAAAGTCTCCCATTAACTACTGCATTGATGGTAATTGTTTGATGGGTAATCAGCTTATTTTGTGTCCAATAAGTGTAGGCATCGTCTGCATTTCCCAAAGCAGGAATAATATAGCTATGTTCATCCAAATTATCCTCTGTTTAATATGTATAAAATATCACATTATAGTGTTGCCTACAAAATCGCTCGATACCTTATGGTGCAGCGAATAAGCAGACAGTTCCATATATCTGCACCAAACACAAAGACTTCATCAACGGCTTGTTAGGATAACCGATCGCAGCCAGATCGCTGAGAATATGCACCGTCAACACCTTCAAAGGCGATCGCGTCAACAACGCTATAAATATGCTCCCAGTTTGTTCAAATAAAGTACGACGCAACTGTGCTTCTGCAATCCCAAAGCGCTTGCTAATTTCTGGTAAATCCCAAATTAGGCATAGTCATTATTTCTTTAGGGATGTTTTCTCAGCTATTAGTCACTAGGAATGCGTCAACTACCTTTAGCGAGTTTTTATTT
Source organism: Nostoc sp. TCL240-02 (assembly GCF_013343235.1). Classification (GTDB taxonomy): domain Bacteria; phylum Cyanobacteriota; class Cyanobacteriia; order Cyanobacteriales; family Nostocaceae; genus Nostoc. Next base: position 7,409,991 of record NZ_CP040094.1, read on the forward strand.
TTATGACCCTGAATGTCGAGTGTAATATTAGTCATATTGCTGAATACAATAAATCACACAGGAAATTCATAAATAGCAATTAATCAGCGTTAATTTAAAGATGACTTTAAAAATGGCTCAGTAGATATATTTTGTGAGAAAGTTAATACAAAGGTATATTCACTGATTTCAAATTCATGGATTCTTTATCTATCAATTCCTTACTTGAAGAGTTGAAAAACCCCGATGCTACAGTCCGGGACAAAGCAACCAGAAAAATCTGGCGGATCTGGTTTCAGCAAAAGGGAATCTATGGGCTGGAAATAATTGACCGTAGTCAAAAGTTACTGGATGCAGGTGAAATTGCTGAAGCTGAAACAGCGCTGACGGCACTAATTAAAGACCAGCCAGATTTTGCCGAAGCCTGGAATCGTCGTGCTTTCCTCTATTACAGTATTGGTGATTATCAAAAATCTTTGGCAGATTGTCAGATGGTTGTACAAATAAATCCGATACATTTTGGGGCACTTCACGGTATGGGGTTGTGTTATGCAGCACTAGGAGAATATGGTGAAGCTATCCGAGCTTTTAAACGTGCTTTAGAAATTCAGCCCTATTCACTAGTGAATCAAAAGTTGATTCTAGAATGTACATTTAGATTCAGCTACAACGGCAGATAGGAGAAAGCATCATACTGTTTTATGAATCTGTCATCACCCTCATCAACAGCAATTCATCGCCTTAGTCGCCGCAATTTTATTCAATACGCTTCTATCTGGATTGGTAGCAGCGTTATTGCTGCTTGTACTAACAGCAACCAACCATCAACTAGCAATTCTCAGTTGGATAAAGTTACGTTAGGTAAAAACTGGATAGCACAAGCAGAACACGGCGAATTTTACCAGGTGATGGCCACTGGTATCTACAAAGACTACGGTTTAGATGTCAATATCAAAATGAGTAACTTTCAGCTTTCCAGCGCTACTCAATTATTGATGGGGGGTACGGTAGATTTCTTTATGGCATTGATGCCGTGAACGCAATAGCACAAAGTATTCCCAAAATTACAGTCGCAGCAATTTTCCAGAAAAACCCCTGGTGTCTTATTACACATCCCAACCCAGCAATTAAAATCCTTGCCTACTTCAAAGGCAAACCAATTTATATTAAATAAGTGGCATGAAAGTGCTGTAAAAAATGAGAATTAAAATTTAAAAACACAGAGGAGTTAATTCTCTGCAAACCCGTGCGTCCCTATGCGTCAAAAAAAGGATATAAAACTATGACGATAAAATTGGATGCCCTGATTAATTCTCTAGAAGGTATAGAAACCATTACTGATTCTGCCCAAGTAGCAAAATTATCCCAGGATTATCACAACTTTAGCCCGGTACTGATACCGAAACTAGAGGGAAAAGTCGGGGATATTGTAGTCCGTCCCGCCAATGAAGCAGAGGTTTTAAAAGTTGCAGCCGCCTGTGCGAAAAACCGTATACCCGTGACAGTGAGGGGTGCGGGAACAGGAAATTATGGGCAATGCGTACCCTTACATGGTGGCGTAATTTTAGATATGACGCGGATGCAAGGGATTCCTTGGGTAAAACCGGGGGTGGCGCGGGTAGAAGCCGGCGTGAAGTTAGCGGCTTTGGATAAAAAAGCCAGAGAGATTGGCTGGGAAATTCGGATGGCACCCTCGACTTACCGCACAGCGACAATTGGCGGATTTATTGCTGGGGGAAGTGGGGGTGTTGGCTCGATCCAATATGGGTTACTAAGCGATCGCGGTAATATCTTAGCAGTGCGAGTAATAACTGTAGAAGATGAACCTCGTGCGATCGAATTACGCGGTGATGATGTACACAAGGTGAATCATGCTTGGGGAATTAACGGCATCATTACCGAAGTAGAAATCCCATTGGGGCCAGCCTATCCTTGGGCAGAAGTTATTGTCACATTTGACGACTTTATGACAGCAGCAAAATTTGGTCAGGCTCTTGGTAATGCTGATGGCATGATTAAAAAGTTGATTTCTGTCTTTGCATCCCCAATACCCCAATACTTTCACACCCTACAACAGTACATTCCTGAAGGAACTCACGCAGTATCTTTGATAATTGCTGAATCGAGTTTGGAATTCTTACCGGGTTTTGTGCAGCAATACGGCGGCCAAATTACTTATGAAAAACCAGCCGAGGAAGCAGCCAAAGGAACACATTTAATAGAATTTAGCTGGAACCACACTACCTTACATGCCCGGAGTGTAGATACTACAATCACCTACTTACAAAGTATGTTCCCTAGCGCTCGCAGTTTGCAAGTGGTAGAGCAGTTATATCATCACTTTGGCGATGAAGTTATGATGCATTTAGAATTTTTTCGCCTCAACGGTGCTGTAGTTCCTGCTGGTTTGCAACTTGTTCGCTACACCACAGAAGAACGCCTCAATGAAATTATTCGCTATCACGAAGAACAAGGTGTAAATATTGGCAATCCACACACGTATATTATGGAAGACGGAGGCAGAAAAGTTATTGCTCCTGAACAGTTAAAATTTAAAGAAATAGTTGACCCATATCGGTTGATGAATCCTGGTAAAAGCAAGGTTATTCAATTACCAATTCAAAATTAGCAATCTACAGAAACACATACAGCAGACTTCAAGTTGGGTGTTATATACAAGCTAAGTTAATAAAGCGTGTTTTAGTTCTGCCCTTTTTGGCTCCTTAATTCTGCTGTATCAAAACTTTCTCTTTAATAATGAACACTGAAATAAACTCTAGAATACCTGTTGCTTTAACCATTGCTGGTTCAGATAGTGGTGGTGGTGCAGGAATTCAAGCTGATTTACGCACCTTTGCTTTTCACTGTGTCCACGGTACTAGCGCCATAACCTGCGTCACGGCACAAAACACTCTAGGAGTGAAAAGGGTCGATGCTATAGCAACAGAGGCTGTTGTGGCGCAAATTCAGGCAGTAGTTGAGGATATTGGCGTACAATCTGCCAAAACCGGAATGTTGCTCAATCAGGAAATTATTTTTGCTGTTGCCCAGCAGGTGGAAGCTTTAGAAATCGAGAATCTAGTAGTTGATCCAGTAATGGTGTCACGTACAGGGGCACAATTGATTGATGATGATGCTGTGAAGACTCTATCCCATACCCTGATTCCCAAGGCAGTTATCATCACGCCGAATCGCTACGAGACCCAGATTTTGAGTGGGTTACAAATTAATTCCTTGGAGGATATGCAAGCTGCTGCTGAAATTATTCACAAGACTTTACGGACGAAGGCTGTTTTAGTCAAGGGCGGCGGTATGCAGGGAGATTTGCGTGGCGTTGATATCTGGTTTGATGGGGACAAGTTGGAAGTTTTGACTTGCCAGCAAGTAGAGACAAAAAATACTCACGGTACTGGTTGTACACTATCAGCTGCGATCGCTGCTAATCTGGCTAAGGGAAATGACTTGTGGTCGTCAGTGCAACAGGCTAAGGAGTATGTGACTACTGCACTCACTTACGCCTTAGATATTGGCAAAGGGCAAGGTCCTGTAGGACACTTCTTCCCAATTGTGGGGACTAGAGACTAGGGACTGGGGACTGGGGACTGGGGACTGGGAAGATTAACCAATCCCCAATTCCCAATCCCCAATCCCCAATCCCTCATAATAAATCTTTGCCCTTTCGGAATTTTTCTATTATTCTTGGGCATAGTTTCAGGGCTGACTATCTCTGTTAGCATCTCTGTACGATCTACTTACCTTGATTTTTAATACCAAGCCACCGATGCGAACAACCATAGGTTCTGTTCACAGAAATTCGCCAACACCGACTACTCAAGCCTACCCTCCCTCTGTACCATTATCTGTATACAGAGAATTGTCAGCAGAGTTGCAAGCAGCACAGGCGAGGCTAAATGCACTCACTACCCAAAATCAGCAACTAACACAAGAAAATCAACTATTACGCCAAGAAATTGTCAAAGTTGTTGATTCTTTTTCTCATTTGCAAAATTTTGTCGATTCCCATGTTACGCCCAGCTATCAGCAAGCCACCCAAGCTTCTAGCAATGTGAAAAGCGCCGCGAAAGTACCAGTAAATCAAGCGCCTCCACGCCAGCAGGTTGCTCATCCGCGTCCACCTGTTGTCTCCAAAGCTCCACCCGGAAAAAGCCGCCGTCAAAACTTTGCAACACCTGTAATGGAAATTAATTTCCCTATACAAGAACCAGGTTTTATAGAAGAGCAACAAGTAAGTTATTATTCCACTACTGAGTCAGATCCCAAGGGACTCAATGGCTGGTGGTTAATTATCACCATTTTGCTAATTATGCTTACTGCCTTTAGCGCTGGATATTTCGTTGTACGTCCTTTGTTTGAACATCAGAAACGTTAGTTGACACTCCCACAGTCAGCAGCAGGCTAACGAACAATTTCTCTGTAATCACTCTCTAAGATATTTGAAGATATCTGCTAAATAGCGGAATTTATCTATTTTTAGGTTATAAAAGCTACATAATATGCTAGCTTGACAGCAAATTCTTTATATTAGAACCTCAAAGATTATTTAATTAATAAATCCTTGCTGGTTCTCATATCTCAAACATCAAGCAAAGAATCTACACTTTAAAAAAGTGGTAATTATTACATATCTTTTAGGAAAAGCACTGGTAGTTACAGCTTCAGACAAAGGATCTGGTTAGATATATAAACGAAGCTAGTAGAAGTCAGGAGTCAAGAAGATGAAAAAAGTAGAAGCTATTATCCGCCCATTTAAGCTAGATGAGGTAAAAATTGCCTTGGTTAACGCAGGTATTGTCGGTATGACTGTTTCTGAAGTTCGGGGGTTTGGACGGCAAAAAGGCCAAACTGAACGGTATCGCGGTTCTGAGTACACCGTTGAGTTTTTGCAAAAACTCAAAGTGGAAATCGTTGTTGACGACAATCAGGTTGATATGGTGGTAGACAAAATTATTGCTGCTGCCCGCACTGGTGAAATCGGCGATGGTAAAATTTTCATCTCGCCTGTTGAGCAAGTGATTCGGATTCGGACTGGCGAAAAGAACACAGAAGCAGTTTAAAAAAGTTATGAGTTAAGAGTTATGGGTTGTGAGTCAGGACTAAATGAATGAAGATTTAACAGAATTCATAAATCCTACTCTTGTAGAGACGCGATTAATCGCGTCTCTACTCCTAACTCCTAACTCTCTCCAGTTGGGGGAGTAAAGCTGTAAAAGCCTTGCCTCGATGACTTATTGAACCCTTCAACTCTCGTGTCATCTCAGCAAAAGTCAATTGCAACTCTTGCACATAAAAAATTGGATCGTACCCGAAACCACCATCACCACGAGGTGCGTGAAGAATTTCACCACGACAAATACCTTCAGATTCTAATGCGATCGCACCATCAGGACGAGCGATCGCTACTGCACAAACAAATTGTGCTTGTCGATTTACCTCGTTGCCTAATTCTTTCAATAACCTAACAATCCGTTCTGAGTCCGTTTTGGCGTAACGTGCAGAATAAACCCCTGGTGCGCCATTTAGAGCATCTACTTGCAAACCCGAATCATCAGCAATCGCCCAGTTCCCCGTAGCTTTAGCAATTTGTGATGCTTTCAAACAAGCATTAGCGGCAAAGGTTTCGCCCGTCTCTTCAATATCTAATTCTTCAGGTTTGAGGGTTAATTCCCAACCAGAATTTTCCAGGTAAGCCTGCATTTCTCGCAACTTACCTGGATTTCCTGTAGCTACTACAAGTAATTTGGTCATTGGTAATTAGTCATTGGTCATTGGTAATTAGTCATTGGTCATTTACCAAGGACAAAGGACAAATGACTAATGACTAATAATAAATTTTACCCCGCCCACTGTTTCGCCCAAGCAAGAGTTTGATGCACTTGCTCAATTGTCGAGGCTTCGCAGTAGAGGCGTAAAACTGGTTCAGTCCCGCTAAACCGAATCATTAACCAGCTTTTATCAGCGAGGCGATATTTGTAGCCGTCAATTGTTTGGCAATCAATTACTGCTAACCCGGCAATTTCTGTTAAGGGTTTGGTTTGCAGTTGTTGCAAAAGACGCGATCGCACTTCCATACTTGCTAAGGGTAAATCAATGCGATCGTAAGCTGAGATAAACCCTGTCTGTTTTTGCAAATAGCGATTATACTCGCCTAAATCCAAACCAGATTCTACAATCGCCTCTAGGACGTACAATGCTGACAGCAGGGCATCGCGTTCGGGAATATGGCTGCCATAGCCAATTCCTCCCGATTCTTCGCCACCTAGCAACACTTTTGCTACTAACATTCTGTCAGCAATGTATTTATAACCAACTGCTGTCTCAAATACTGACAGGTTATGCAGTGCTGCTACAAGGGGCATCAAGTCGGAACCACTGACAGTTTTGACTATTTCTCCAGTAAAACCGCGCCGCAGGGTTAAATGGTCGATCAATATCGGGATTAAGACTTGGGAACTTAGGAAGTTTGCTTCTCCATCTACTGCTGCAATGCGATCGCAGTCTCCATCAAATACCAACCCCACTGTTAAACCTGATTTATCGGTTTCTCGGTGAGCTTTGATGACTCCAAATAACTTTGAAAGGTATTTAGGTAAGGGTTCCGGCGCACCGCCACCAAAGAGGGGGTCACGTTCTGAGTTGATTTCTTTGACTTGATTGCCTAGTAGTCTCGCCAATCCGCCAGCCGCAGCGCCATGCATAACATCTGCAAATAATGTCAGTTTGCCAGATGCGATCGCTTCTCGAAGTTTGGCAATATCAACTTTACGTTCTAGCGCTTGGGTATAACTGGGCCAAGGATCAAATTTTTCTTGCTTGCCTGGGGTCGCTGCTAGAGGTACTCCCACTGACAACTGCTCTTCTATCTTTTTTGTGACTTCTGACGGTACTGATCCACCAAAATAACCCTTGACTTTTAAACCCAAATATTTACCAGGATTATGGCTGGCTGTAATTACCAGCGCCCCTAAAGCATTGAGTTCTTTTGCTGCCCAACTATAAGCTGGGGTTGGGGCATAGCTCTCGCTCAGTAGCACATCAAATCCGACAGCAGAGACAGTATCGGCAACAGCACGAGCAAAGTCTTCAGCCATGAATCGGCGATCGTAACCGACAATTATTGTCCGGCTACCCACCGTAGAAAAATATGTATCATATAATACTTTTGCGGCAACTGGCGCGACCAGGGCTAGGCGTTCAAAGGTGAACTCGTCACCAATAATGCCCCGCCAGCCGTCTGTACCAAACTTGATTGAGTTAGTTACAACTGGCATCTAAGTATCCTAACTGTCTACTTGAGGATTCTAGCATTTATACAGTGTGCAGAGTAAAAAAAGAATCTAGTAAAAATATGTACTAAATAATATTCAACACAAAGGCGAGCAAATTTATGTAATGAACTGCGTAGACGACAGTGATTTGTAGTCAGACAGCGCCTTTTGGCTCACAATTAAAATCCGCTTTCGTAGATTTTTCATATAGTATCTACGCAGGCTTAGTTTATGTAGTAGGGAATTTTAATCGCTAAGTATTCCAGTATTATCTAGATTTGAATACATTAGCTGCTCCACCTCGACAGCTTTTTCTCTTAAATCAAGCTCTCTATAAATTTGCAGACTTTCTGTTAAAAACTGGGTAGCAGTTACTTTAGTATCTGATTGATGATGCTGGGCGCGGTTCAAGTATATTTCGCCCAAGAGTTTACGACATGAAGCTTCTAGTTTCCGGTGATTGTACTCCTGAAAAACTTGAAGGGATTCTTGGGCTAGTTCTTCAGCTCGATCAAGATTTTTTAAGACGCTGACTTCCAGATAAACACGGGCGATATCAAGAGCTTCTTCTGCTCGATTTACTGTCTGCCCCAGTTTGGCAAGATATGTCAAGCCAGTATTGTAATATTCTTCAAATTGGGTAATTTGTTCTTGCAGTGACGAGTCATCAAAAGACGATGGGCGTAAGCGTTCTGAGCAGATTAAGCTAAAGATAATGTAGTCGTAAGCAAGATTTTTTTTATAGTCTCCTGTGGTATTTATTTGGATAGCTTGACGGATATTTTGTTCAGCTTGCGCTAGGAATTCAAAAACTACTGCTCGATCTGAAGTATTTTTTGCTAGTAAACGTTGACTTTTACCAAGTTGCATATAGCGTCTAGCTTCACTCTCATCATGGCCTAAGTGATGATAAAGATTTTGACTTTGCCGGTAATATTCAATCGCCTTCGCATAATCATTTAAACTGCGGTAGCAACTAGCGATCCAAGATAGTTGATTAGCTATATTCTCCTCTAGACCCAATTGCTCATAAAGGTCATGGCTTTGTTGGTGGTAGGCGATCGCTTGTTCATACTTACCCCAAGCTTGATAAATTCGACCTAGTTGATTGTAGCTATCCGCTACATTTGTTTGGTCGTCTAGTTGTTGACGGATTGCTAAATCCTTAAGTTCATATTCGAGTGCCTGCTGATATTTGCCCCAATCCCGATAGCAACTAGCTAACCAGTACCATAAGTTAGCGATATCCTTCTCTTTGCCCAATTGCTCATAGAGGTTACGGCTTTGTTGCAAGTAGGCGATCGCTTCTTCGTATTTGTCCCAAGCTTGATAGATTTGACCTAATTGACGATAAGTTACAGCCATCAATGATGTGTCATTTAATGTCTGGCGTATGAGCAAACAATGCTGCTGGCACTCTAATGCCTGTTCATATTTGCCCCAGTCGCTATTACAATTAGCTAGCCAATACCACAAGTTAGCTACATCCTTCTGTTTGCCCAATTGCTCATAGAGGTCACAGCTTTGTTGGTAGTGCGCGGTCGCTTGTTCATACTTACCCCATGTTTGATAGATATGACCTAACTGTTTATAGGCATCCGCTACATTAGGTTGGTCATCCATCTGTTGGCGAATTGCCAAATCCTTTTGCTCACACTCATATGCTTGCTCATATTTTCCCCATTCCCAATAGCACTCAGCTAGCAAGTACCACAAGTTAGCTACATTTTCCTCTAGACCCAATTGTTCATTGAGGCCAAGGCTTTGTTGGTAATTGGCGATCGCTTCTTTGTATTTGCCCCATATTTGATAGATGCGACCTAGTTTATGGTGTGCCGAAGCTAAACCTGATTTTTCTTCTAAGTTTTGACGTTTTCCCAGGCACTTTTGCAAAGACTGAACTGCTTGCTCATATTTGCCCCATTCTCGGTAGCAATCACCTAGCAAGTACCACAAGTTAGCCACATTCTCCTCTAAATCTAATTGTTCATTGAGGTCAAGGCTTTGTTGGTAATTGGCGATCGCTAGTTCATATTTGCCCCATGCTTGATAGACGCTTCCTAACTGCCTATAGCCATCTGCTACATTTGTTTGGTCATCCAGTTGTTGACGAATTGCCAAATCCTTGAGTTCACACTGGACTGCCTGCTCATACTTACCCCATTCTCGATAGCAACTAGCTAGCCGATACCATAAGTTAGCTATAATCTCCTCTTTACCCAATTGCTCATAGAGATCACAGCTTTGTTGGTAATTGGCGATCGCTAGTTCATATTTGCTGCATGCTTGATATATACGTCCTAGCTGATAATGAGCAAGAGCTATTCTGGTTTGATCATCTAACTGCTGACGAATTGCCAAATCTTTTTGTTCACACTCTATGGCTTCCTGATATTTACCCCAATCACGATAGCAATCAGCTAGCCAATACCATAAGTTAGATACATCTTTCTCTTTACCTAATTGCTCATAGAGGTCACGGCTCTGTTGATGATAGGCGATCGCTTCTTCATATTTGCTCCATGCTTGATATATACGTCCTAGCTGATAATGAGCAAGAGCTATTTCGGTTTGGTCATCTAACTGCTGGCAAATTGCCAAATCTTTTTGTTCACACTCTACAGCTTCCTGATATTTACCCCAATCACGATAGCAATCAGCTAGCCGATACCATAAGTTAGCTATATCTTTATCTTTACCTAATTGCTCATAGAGGTCACGGCTCTGTTGATAATAGGCGATCGCTTCTTCATATTTACCCCATGCTTTATAAGTCTTGCCTATTTCATAGAGAGTATCTGCTTTAAATTCATAGTCATTGACACCTTGAGTAATAGCTAACCGCTTCTGAAAGCACTCCAATGATTGCTTGTATTTAGCCTGTAAACGGTAACAAGCTCCCCATTCATTCCAGAAAGCTAATAAAGAGCTTTGTTGAGGATATACTGCTAGTTTGTCATATGTTTGCTGGTAGTATTTACTCGCCTTCTCATATTGATTTTGAAGTTTATAACAATCAGCTAATGCCCAGGTAATGAAATGCATCAAGCTTTTATCCGAACTGTAAATTAGTGGTTCTAAAAGTGTGATAGCTTTTATATAGTTATTGTCACGGATATAAGACAATGCGGTAATAAAGTTTAAAGCTTGTTCACTAACTTGGTCAATTTCCTGATCCCGTTTAATAAATTCCAAGGCAGGAGTCATTTCTTCACCCAAATCTGCAAATATTCCCTTCAGTCCACTGAAAAGCAATGGATTTAACTGATTAACAATATCGGTTACACAATTGAGTAAGGATATTCCAGATTCCGCACAAGCGATATAGAGGATTGATAACTGTGCAATTGCGCCAATAATTTCAAATAGTGTTGATTCTTTTACACATTGTTCCAAACAAGCTATAACTTCACTCTTATTGTTAAATAGTTCAATCTGGCGCAGTAGTTTTAGCAGTTGTTTAATTATTCCATCTTCTAAGTTATTTCCTAATACTAAAGTAATAACTAACTTTTTAGTTAGCTTTCTACGAAGACGGCTATTCACTTCAACTTGAGTTAAAACCTCCCCAGCAAATAGCAAATCTTTCAACTGTAATTCCGACTGGTTACAGTTAGTAGTTGATTCCTCTTGCAAACCTGACCAGATGATGATCGCATCCTGCGAAGATGCATTTTTGATTTTTAAATTACCACCTTTAATTACAGGTTCATAAGCATCAAGATTACTGAAAAGCTGCTCAACTAGCTTATTAACCTGTTTAGGAGAATAAATGCCGTAATAGCCTAAAGCCAGTAGAATCGGCTCATTCCAACGCGGCTCATGCAAATGTTTACGGATAATTGCTAAAATATCGCTTACTTCATTGTCAGCGATATAACGTGCAGCAAAATACTCCTCAAACGTCAGGTGCATAAAGCCGTAAACTCCTGGCGCACGTTCCACAAATAGCCCTGTGGTTTCCCGCACTTTTCGTAAAAACTCCTGCACGGCTTGCCGTACTGAGTCTGATTCTATGTCAGTATCATTTAATTCTGCTAGTTTTGCTCCTAACTGTTGTTCAACTTCTGCCTCAGTGACTAAACCAGAGGGCTTCTCCTCATGCATCCAGTAAGCCAGTGGTGCTAAAAATGCCACTACTTCATTTTGGTTCAGCAGTACTTTCGGAGCATCTGGCAACTTCTTACCTAGCTGCCAATCTTCCGTCAAGGTTTGCACTGCCAATTCATAAAGTTTCACCCGCCGGTTAGGTAGGCGCTCACCATTGCGGTGAATCAGTGCCAAAATTGTCAACAGTAGAGGGTTCGCTGTCAAGCGCTTTACACCCTCATTGTCTTTAATTGCCTCTAAAATCTTCCTTGCTTGGTCATCTCCTGCTCTTTGCCATTGCGCCTCACTAGCTTCTGGCTGCTGCGCTCTTTCTATCGCCAAACACCAGCGTTCCAGGAATTTTTCTACCTGTTCGCTACCCATATCTTCAATAGTGAACTCAGCAAAACGGCTGCTCAGTTTCACATCGCGGTAGCCAGCTATGCGGCTGGTAATGACAAACTTATTAGTAGAAAAAGCATTGACAAACTGATCGATTCTTTCCACAATCAGCCTGCGGCTTTCTTGTTCAAATACCTCATCTAGCCCATCCAGCAGCATTAAGCACTGCCCTTGACGCATTTTTTCTAATAGTAGCGTCGCCATCTCAGTTCCTACTTCCGCTTCATCTTGAAAGTAAGCTTCCCACTGGCGGTAGAATTGGCGCAGATAGTCCAGCAGTTTTAACTCTGGTTCTTGTTGCAGTCGTTCTGCATAATCGGCAATACGAAAGAAAATTGGCAACAGAGCTTTACCCAATTCTTCTTGGGGTTCGCCACCTATTACTATTTCATTGCCATCACGTTTCGCTGTGGCAAAATGTAGCGCCAGATAACGCAGTAACGTTGTCTTTCCCGCACCTGGAGCGCCAAGAATTACGCAGTATTGATTCTCGCGCACTGCATGAGATAAATCAATTCTTTGTGTTACTGTTTTGGTGCTAGTAGTGGGTATTGAACTTATTAAAACTGCTTCGTAATAGTAAGGTTCGTCTAAATCGTAGGGGCTAGAGATGCTCATGCTCAACCTATCAGCTTGGCGAAATGTAGTCATCTCTTGGTCTAGTTTCGACATTTCTGCAATCTGCTGTCGCCTTACTGCTTGTAGTGAAACATAAATTTGATCTAGAAAAATATCTACTTGGCGCTGGACTTGCATCACGCCACTGATTTTGAGATAGGAATTTTCAGCTATCAACCACTCTAGATAAGGATAAAATAGGGGATTTACAGGTGGACGTGCCTCAAATTTCACCAACTTCCCCCGCCAATCCCAGAAATCAGGCGCACGGTTACGAAACTCTTCTAAAAATTCTTCTTTATTCAGCCAAAAAATTATGACTAATTCCCGACCAAATAGTGAATCTCTCCCTAAATTCAACTGCTTCATCTCTTGTTTCAGGCGTGATGTCGGCAATTGGTCAATTCCAAATGCCATTATCAATTCACGTTTAGTTTCAGAATTATGCAGCCCAGTTTCATCTAAACTGTAGAGAAAATTATAGAGTGAATTATCACTGTAAAAAAAGTTTTGAGGTTCTTTAAAAGAATGATACCCATCTGCTAAAAGTAACTTTATTTCCTCGACTATCGGATGTTGTGGCCCACTCTCCGGTGCAATAGCAAAAATTGTCGTTGTCCCACTAGATAATTCTAAGAAACTAACTAATTTATTTAGCTCTGTTGCGTCATTTGCACTTAGAGAATAAGTGTTATCTTCGTTAGAAGCCATTTTCTTGATGAATAATTGCTAATTAGGAGAGAAAACAACTATTAAATTTTTGGAGAGTTAGCAGCTTGCCAACGTTGTAAATCTTCCAATAGAATAGGGTTAACATCAAACCAGGATTTTTTACTGCGATCGTAATAACCTAATACAAATTTGTTTTGTAAAAGCTCATCACAAATAACAAACTGACCTTTGTTAGGCAAACTATGAGTGTTAGTAGTTAAGCAACCTGTGCGGTGAACTTTATCTAGTTCGGAGAAATGGTAATCACTTAAATTATATTCTCTACGAACTTCTTGCACAGCCTCTTTAGCAACATCTAAGTTTACATATATCAAATTTAGCCTTAAAGAAACTTCACAAGCTGTACGAGCCAGTCGCACTAAGTCACGCATCACGCCACCACTTTTTTCCGAAATTAGTTCTAGCGCATCTGGATTAAATAAACCCTTATAAGCATCACCCAAGCTTGCTAAACGCTTATGAATTACACTATTAAGAATGTCTCTACCAAGTTGATTAGGGATTGTAGTAGGACATAAATTCTCATCGCACTCAAATACTGGTGGATTAGTTAAATCTAAGCATTTTTGAAAGCTTTCCATTGGTTGACGAAAGCTTGGAGAATACCTAAGTGAAATCGGAATTGCATATATAATATGGCAACTTAGCTGAGTCAGCAGTGGACTAGCAAACATTTCCAAGGCTGTAACTTGATCGTGTCGGTCAAGACCATCTACAATCACCAGTAACTTCTGCTTGTTTCTTTTCTCAGCAGCTTCTATGATGGCGTTAACTCGCTCAATGATTTTACTAAGCTGCGGACGAATATTGAGAGTTGTAGTAACTTTCCGAGTTAGTCCTTGTTTAAGAATTAGACCTAGCTTTTTGATGATTTCTGGAAGTTCAAGACCAGCATTTTCAGCGTCTTCATCTTGATAAACTACAGTTTTGAGACTTTTGAGTAAATCATTTAATAAATCGTCTTTTAAACCCCACTCTCGTTGAATAACTTTTTCAAAAATTTTAATTCCAATTAGGACTACAACCTCAGCATAGCCAATGTTGTACTGGTCAAGAGCAGTTACAGTATCAATCCAAATTACTGTATACTTGCTGTTTAAATGTTGTTCTAATCGCCGCAATTCTGTAGTTTTGCCACCACCCCTGTGACCTGCTAGTAAAAATTTAGCTGGATCGTCTTCCATATCCAAGAAAGTGATTAAATTCTCTACAGGACTGTTGGCTCGCTGGACATAAAAATTTCTCAGTTCTTCAGGTGTAGTAAGTGGTTCCTCTGGCTTAAAAAGCTGATAAGCAGGCTTCCAAAAACTGGTATTACTCATGATGATAAGTGTCAACTGAACTCAAACGGTGTTTTGACTTACATTCGTTTATCTCAGTATAACTGGGTAATTTCCGGCTGTAGATTGCTAAAAGTGAAAAACTTTATACAATAGTCCTAAATAATACTTTATCCCACTTTGAGCGCATACTAAAAATTGATGTGCCTAGATAAGGCAACGCATTGCCATAAGTCAAGTGCTGAAGACGGGTTTTTCAACCTAAGCGACTGACGAACTAAAAGGGAGGTTCCGTCAATTGTAGCGACTACCGTACAAAGTAGCTTTTGGTCAGACATCGCATCTCTGTATAAACATTAATAATCCTTAATAGTTAATACTATTAAGGATTGTTAACATGAGCAAAAACTGCTCACAAACGTGATTTTTCCTTAAAAATCATCGAGAAACTGACTAAGGCGACTGATTACGGGGTCAACCTCTTGAGGAGGGGTAGCAACAGTATAAGAAGTATTATTTACTACTTCTAATTGAGTTGGAGACGGAACGAACGAGCGATCGTTGACTATGAGCGCCAGTTGTGCAACTTGTTGAGAAAGTTGCAATAGATGATGTTCCATCGCCTCCAAACGATTAGATCCCTTGGCAAAAAAACGTTCCTCAAGTCCAGCCACTTGACGTTGCAGTTCACCGATTTGTTGTTCAACCGGTGTTGTTGCTGCTGTTTGTGGAGCAGGTTGTACAGATTCCGGTACACATAAAGATTGCCACAAGGCTTCTTTACAGAGGTCGCTGAAAGTCTTGTCTGGTTGTTTTTCCAAATAACTTTCTACTTGCGCTAACAAGCTTTCATCAGCAAGCTCTGGGTTGAACGTGACGGATTTAACTACCTTTTTTGACCATTGGAACATCAGCTTTATGCCCTAGCAGCGCGATTGGAGGATAATTGTGCCTCTCCATAAATATACTGCCCCAAAGCATTCGCCTGACGGGAAGGTGCTGCTAAATGAGCATTAATCTTTGCTTCTTTGAGAAGACGTTGAACATCATCCCAGAAGAACTCACCACCGCCACCAGTGAGAATCACATCGGTGACGCGTTCTGGCAACCAGGCTAGCACACGGCTACAGATTTCACGCGAAAACATCTCTGTAAGGTTGGGAAGAAAATCGTCTAGGTTGGTGGGCTTGCTAGCGCCTTTAGGACGGTAATAGCGTTCACCTCTGGGTTTGTTAACGGCAGAAATCAGCGCAAGAGATTGACTATCTGCTCCCTCGATTTCGGCAGACACCAATTCATAAAACTTATTCATACCGAAGTCTTCGCTCTTAGAAGCACCTCTGGCAAAACGGAAGTTATCTACCATCAAAAGATCGACAGTTTGATGTCCAATATCAACGATCGCTACCGATATTTTTGTAAAATCGGGACTGGTAGGACTTTTCTTCGGTTGAGCTTCAGACCACAGCAGGCTACCGTAGCCCTCTGGCATTACCCATACCTTACTCACATTCAACGATATAGATTCGCCTCGGAAGTTCAAGACATGAGGGCCACCTACTTGGCTAATCAACTGTGCTTTTTCCTTTTCAAATTGCTCTAAAGAAAGAAAAGGCAGACCAAGTACAACTGAGATATCGTCTCTGAGTTTGAAGTAGCCAGCACTTGCTAACACTTTTACCAGTGCAGCCTCTACCTTAGATTGGCCGACTCCTAAATTGGCCCCAAAATCTGCTGCTAGTTGACCAACAGCATATCCATTTCCTTGATACTCCAGCCACAAATCCATTAAGGGGTCAGTAGCTCTAGCTTCAAAAACACCACCGCGTACTTGTTCTATTGACATCTGCTTGACGTTGGCAGGTACGAATACCACACTGCCAGGTTCACGACTCACACAAGTTTTTGTGGAAGTTCTACCTAAATCAACACTGAGAATGGTTTTCCCGGAACCACCGCCTGACTTGGTAATAGCGGGAGGATTATTATTAACAGCATTTATGGGAGTCGTCGATGCTAACGGCTGCCTATTCATGGGTATAGCAGCACTATTCATAGGGTTAGCGGCGGAAGGTTGGTCTGTCATGAAAGCTCCTAGTTCAAACTTAACTGTAAAAAGTTGTCATGCTCATCTTACAAAAATGCGAGCAACCAGAAATTCTAGGTTGCGTCAAGTGTAGCTAGAAATACGCCAAAAATTAATTTTGGCCATATCTCCGATGGGCTCATGCCAACGTACATCTAGTATTATTTGGCATAGTGTAGGCGAATTTTGGCCAGATGTAACCCCTGCTTTTACTGCTTTCAAACCAAAAGCGTCCGTATTTCATCTTCTAGTACGTCTTAACTGGCGCTTGAATATCCAGAAAACAAATGCTAGAACCAAACCGCCAAGTACGATTTTGGATACAGGAGCAAGGTACTTGTCCACAAGTTCGTACTGACTACCCAATATGTATCCTGAGTATGTTAGCAAACCCACCCAAGCCGCGCTACCTACTGTTGTGTAAAACAAAAATGGTAGCAAGGGCATATTGCCGATCCCTGCGGGAACAGAAATCAAGGTGCGGATTCCTGGTACAAGACGACCTATTAATACTGCTTTTTTACCTTGTCGGTCAAACCACTTTTTGGCCTTGGTAATATCTTTACTGGATATAGCCAGCCATTTGCCATACTTGTCAGCCCAAGCTTTCAAACGAGTTTCACCCAAAAACTTACCTGGATAGTACCAAATAAGTGCGCCCAATACAGAACCCAAAAGTCCTGCGAAAAACACACCAATGATATTTAGCTTTGCCCCTCCTGGTTGATATGGACTTGCTGTAAATCCAGCCAGTGGCATAATCAATTCTGAAGGAATTGGGGGAAAAAGGTTCTCTAGGAACATTAGTAGGGCGATTCCCCAATAGCCAAAATAGTTGATAGTGTTAGTTATCCATTCAAGCATTGAGTCAATTCCTGAAATTGCTGCACTAGTCTTGTTACTAAGATTGAGGCTTAGTTTTTTAAAAGAATTATCCCCGCTTGCTAGAGCCAAGGTAACTGGGTTGCACTAACAGTTGCATCGCAACTTAAAAATAGAGGAAGACAAGTGGAAGCTAGGAGATTGTTTCATTAATTTGGAGGGTTAGAAAAGTTCGTAAGTAGCTCTAACCTTTGAAATTGAGCGATAAATCGCTCACCACGAACCTTACAAAATTAATGAAAGGAGCCACTGAGTTTTGTTTTCTAATTTTTTAGATCCCCCTTAGTCAGCCTTGTAAAAAGACTAGGGAGGATCTAAAGACTTGATGGCAAATTTAAAAACATACTCTAGGGTTTTCTTCTGAGTTGGTGATTGGGGGGGAGTAGGGAGAAAATTTTACCTTGTCCCCCTCATCCCCCTCATCCCCTCTTCTTCTAGGCTGTCGGGGTCAGTGATTGTACTCTTGGTTCCGATTGCCAGTCTAATGGATTCCAAACTCGATCTTCCAGCGCCATCTGTTCAATTAAACTTGCCAGCCTCAGCGCTTTGAGAGCTTGTTCACCACCTACTGAGGGTTGATTACCACCGTGTACACAGTTAACAAAATGTTCTAATTCCGCACTTAGAGGTTGAATATTGCTGGTGTAGACTTTTTCAATCACACCATCTTGCCTGTAAAGTACTTGTCGGTGGTCGGTGAGAGAATTGGCAGGCGTTTGTCGGTGAATCAAGATTTCATTTTTGAGAAAATCTGCCTCAGTAAATGAATTTTTGCAATGGGCGACAATCCGGCGAATTTTTCGGTGAGTGACTTTACTGGCAGTCAGAGTAGCAACAATACCATTGGCAAACCCCAAAGTGGCAGTTACGTAATCTAAATAACCAGAGTCTAAGGAGCGAGTACCGCTAGCAGTCAATTTTGTGACTGGGGAAGCAGCTAATTCCAAAAGTAGGTCGATGTCATGGATCATTAAATCCAGCACAACCGAAACATCGTTTGCCCGATCTGAGTAAGGACTCATTCTGTGGGCTTCTAGCGCCAGCAATTCCTCGGTTTTCAGAACTTGGCTCAGTTCTTTAAAAGCTGGGTTGAAACGCTCAATATGACCTACTTGCAGGATACACTGAGACTCTGCCGCCGCATTTACTAGAGACTCTGCCTCAGAAATACTGGCTGCGATGGGTTTTTCAATCAAAACATGAATTCCCGCTAGCAGACAGCTAATGCCCACGGCATAGTGCAGACGGGTGGGAACAGCTACACAAACTGCTTCCACAAGGGGTAGCAGGTCACAGTAATCTTCAAAAAAACGCACCTTGTACTTGCTGGCAGTTTCTAATCCTCGTTCGACGTTAATATCTGCCACTCCAACCAGTTCAACATCTTTCATTGAACTCAGCACGCGAGCGTGGTGTTGTCCCATGTTACCCACTCCAATCACGCCTATGCGGATCGGTCGTGGCTGGTTGCGCTGTGTATATAGATTCGGTTCTGCCACTGACATGCTATCTTGCACTATTATTCTCTCCTCAACCACCAAATTTAGAGACGCTACGGCCGTTGGCGTTTATACTCGAAAGCCAGTTACGATCCGTCTAAAACCATCCAGATGGTAACATAGAGCCTATGTTTATGAAGAATTTCAAAGTTTGCGATCGGTTCCCGTAATCCAAACATCTTTTGTATAGATAGTTCGGGTTGGTTTTTGATTTTGCACTTTCTACAAAAAATATATGTCTTTTTATTAACTTTAAAACATTCAGTAAGACTTAAGTGTAAATTCTCCAAAGTTTTCAGGGTCAGCTTCCTTGGTTCGGACTTCTCTCTGGGATACCGTTAGGTAATTAGTTACTGAGAGCAATATCCAATTGACAACACTAAAATTACAAAATAGTCAAAAATAACACTTAAGCTTTTTTCAAAAAAATTATCAGGAATTATTATCACTGTTTAACGGAAAAGATTTTTGTATGATTATTTGCAGTAGCTACGGTAGAAACATATTCTTGCAAAGAAACAAGCTACTAGCAGCGTCTCGTAGAGAAGATATCACAGCACTTTTTGAGAGAGACTTGTGTGGCTTTGCCATCACTAAGAGACGTTTAGGAAGCTTTTTGGCATTGCTTCCTGGCATCTTGTTAAGGTGTAATTTGGCGATTTAAAATTCAAAATTTGCAATCGAGATGAAAGCTGTAATTCTGTTATCTGGGGGATTGGACTCTTCCACAATTCTGTATAAAGCTAAGGCTGATGGCTGTGAATGTCATGCTATTTCCTTTGATTACCAGCAGCGACACCGACGAGAGTTACAGTCAGCCCTGACTGTCGCTAAAAAGGCTGCGATCGCAAAACATCAAGTAGTGAATTTTGATTTACGGCAATGGGGAGGTTCTGCACTTACCGATGATGCGATTGATCTACCCCAAGAGCGATCGCTGGATGAAATGTCTCAAAATATTCCTGTGACTTATGTTCCGGCTCGGAATACCATTTTTTTAAGCTTTGCTCTTGGCTACGCCGAAACGATCGCGGCTGAACGTGTCTATATCGGTGTCAACGCCTTAGATTACTCAGGATATCCTGACTGTCGCCCCGACTATATCCAAGCAATGCAGGAAGTTTTTCGTCTGGGAACCAAACAAGGGCGTGAGGGACAACCAATTAATATTGTTGCACCTCTAATCAACTTGAAAAAAACCGAAATCATCCAACTAGGGAATCAATTGGGAGTTCCTTGGGAGCTAACTTGGTCTTGCTATGCAGGTGATGATGTCGCCTGCGGTGTATGTGATTCTTGTCGCTTGCGGTTGGCAGCTTTTGCCGAATTGGGACTCGTTGATCCACTGGTGTATGCTTAGTGGGGCATTGGGCATTGAACATGAAGAAGAGACAAGGGAGACAAAGAAGAGGGGGGAGACAAGAGAGAGACTTGTTCAATAATTCCCCCTTGTCTTCCTGCCTCCCCTACTCCTTACTCCCCTGCTCCTCCCGCTTCCTCCAAGCGTCGCAGTTGAATTTGATGCAGGCGTGGTCCAACAATTGATACCACAGTGAATTCAAGATTTTCATAATAGAAGATTTCACCAATGGCCGGAATTTTCTGTAACTGATACAACAGAAAGCCTCCTAGTGTTTGATATTCTCTGGTCAGGGGCAAATTGAGATGCAAAACCTCGTTGAGGTCTTCGAGGTTGATTTGTGCCTGCACCAAAAATTTCTGCTCATCTAACATCTGAATCAGTAAGTCGTCACTGCTTTCAGGTTCGCTTGCATCGCCGATGATTTCGGCAATGACATCTTTGATTGTCACGAGTCCCACAGTCCCGCCAAATTCATTTACTACCATGACCATAGCGGGTTTCTCTTGCTGCATCATGGGCAAAAGTTCACTTAAGGGCGTGTGTTCTGGAACAAACCGGGCGGGACGCATCCAAGGTTGGATCTGTGTCTCTAAACTGAGCTTTCCCACAGCTAAAGGTTGTGCCAAATCTTTAAAATAAACAATGCCGCGAACATCGTCTAAAGATTCACCAATCACGGGGTAGCGTGAGTAACCAGTATCAGCCATTTCTCTAAGTAATATCTGGAAGGTAGCATCTTTTGGCAGCGTGATAATACTGGTACGGGGGATCATCACATCTTGGGCCATGACATCCCCAAACTCAAAGACATTATTGAGCAGTTCTCGTTCCGCACGCTGTAAACCAGTAGATCCCCATTCTGTAGAGATAATCAGTTGCAATTCTTCAGGAGTTACAGGCGGCCGCCAGCCTTGACCTGTGTATTGGATACCAAAAATCCGCAATAAAAAACGAGTTGATTGGTTGAGAATCCAGATGAAGGGGCCAAAAAAACGCACGATCGCTTTTACCGAAGGCCCCAAAAACCTCGCTAGCTGTTCTGAGTAAAGCATGGCTAAGGATTTGGGACATAGTTCTCCGACCACAATTTGCAAATAGGCAATTAAGAAAAAAGCGATGGGAATTGATAGGGAGTGGGCAAGGAAGTTAGTCATCCCACTAGGTAAAGGCCAGGATCTTAACCAGGCATTCACCAGCACAACAATTGTGCTTTCGCCAATCCATCCCAGCGCCAAACTAGAAAGGGTAATGCCTAACTGAGTGGTAGATAGTAGTCGATCAATACTACGTTGTAGCATTTCCACAGCGATCGCTGGAATATCCCCAGCCTTAACTAGCTGGTGAATACGCGATCGCCGTACGCTCACCATCGAAAATTCCGCCGTCACAAAAAAGGCATTTATGGCAATCAGTAGTAGCACTGACAACAACCGCAGCGCCACATCCGTCCAAATCAAATTAGGAAAACCACTCACTGCCAAAGCTCGTGTAAAACTCACGCCCTCCATTTAGGGGAAATGGGGAATAGGGAAGAAGCAAGGGAGCAGGGAGCAGGGGAGCAGGGGAGGCAGGAAGACAAGGGGGAATTATTGAACAAGTCTCTCTCTTGTCTCCCTTGTCTCTTCTTCATGTTCAATGCCCAATGCCCAATTCCCAATTCCCAATTCCCAATTCCCATCTACCTTTCTACCTTTCTACAGGAATATTCGATGCCTCTAGCTTCAATTGTTGAGCAGGATAATCAGTAAGAGCAAGTGATATTTTCTTGACATCATCAAGTAAAGCTGTGGGAATGCTCACTGTACCTGAAAATGCTGGGCCATTGACAGGCAATTCTGTTGGCAAACCCTCTGTACTAGCACTTAGGGTTCGTCCTTTATCATCGGTAACATCTAAAAAACTATACAGGAAACGCACAGAATCCTTACCTTTGTTCTGCATTTTCACTTTCAGTAGCAAGTCACCACCAGAGTAGCGAGCAGATTGCACAGTCATAGTTACACCCTGACTTTGAGCAGTAACTGGAAAGCCTGGTAAGGGTTTTTCTTCAATCACTTCTGGAGGTTTTTCCTCTGGCTTCTGCTTGCTGCTATTGGTTTCTTCGTCATCTTCCTCTAGCTTTTCCGATTTAGCAGCCTTGGTCTTACCATCAATTCGCGCCTTGACAACTTTCAGAATCTCTTCCTCTTTTAATAGCACTAGCCCTCCCTGTTGAGAGGCATTTGCTTTATTGCTGGCAAATTTGGTTGTGGGACGACCATCGGGTGCGGTAACGCCTTTAAGTGCTGAACTCCCCAGTTCAAACCCCAAAAACGCGCTCACAGAACCTGCCCCCATCATCAGGATTAACAAAATCAAAGTAAGAAGTACAGTAGAATTTATTTTCATTGCTGATAAGCGATCGCATAAGAATGCTGGGCTATTTAAGAATATTGAAGCTTTTGACCTCAATCCTTAAAGGAACTTAATCAATATTAGTCTCTACTATTTCATGATTAAATTATGTAGTATAAAAATTTGGTAAACTAGTGTCCAGTATTCACACGTGGTAAATTTATGCTATAATTAGGGAATTGGCTAAAATCAGTGAATGAAGTATTTTCCTCACTCTAAAATTAGCAAATAAAAAGGTTGACTTAAAAAGTCAAAATAATTGGCTCGTAGGAATGCGACCAAAACAAGCGCCTTTGGCCGATTGGGGAGGCAACGAACTCATAATTCGTCTTCAGGCTGGTTCGATTCCAGCAGGGCGCACTGAATCATCAAAAAGTAGTAATAGGGGGTATGGGGCATTGGGTATGAGCAGTTGTACTGAGCATTGCTGAAGTGTTGGTGAGTAATTATTGTCCTTTGCTCCCCACTCCCCAGTCCCCACTCGCTAATCTTACCGAGGTGGTAAAGTTTCGAACCTGAATTCAGTTCCTACTTTGAGTTTGTTGCCATTCAAACGAGGGGACATGATCAGCGATGTATCATAAGGATTTGGTAAATCAGGGGTGCGAAGATAAGGATCGTTACCAACTTGCTGAGTCAAGACATCATGATATAAAGTGTTAACCAACTCAGCATCGCGGGCAATTTCATTTTCTGGGAAGGAACCACCGAAACTAGAACCAGATCCTAGAAGTGAGTCTACCTGACGCTTGAGGCTGCCATTTTCGTAGAAATTGCGATCGTGACTAAAAAAAGCTCGTTCAAATACATCACTTGTGGTTTCAGTTCTGGGGGTTTCGGTTTGGGCAAATGCAACTGAGGGAAAAGCAATACTAGCAGCAAGCAGCACCAATAAACCACCAAAGGTTTTAAATTTTATACACACGTTTCTGACTCCTCAATTTTCCTTTTGGGCGAATCTTAATTTATGCTTAAGTTCAGAACTCTGATGAGTTCAACCTTTGGTGTAGCACAACTTTTAATGTTTTGTAATGACGTATCCTACTGAAACTCTTACCCACTCAGATATTTGGGCAACCACTGCTGATTTGACAACCTTGCGCCACAAGCTACTAGATTTATTTTCTCAACGGGCTTATCAAGAGGGTGATTTTGTTCTCGCTTCTGGGTTACGTAGTTCTTATTATGTCAATAAGATGCAGGTAACACTCCACCCCCAAGGAGCTTTAGCTGTTGGACGATTGTTATTTCCTTTACTACCTGTAGATACTCAGGCTGTAGCAGGTTTAACGATGGGGGCTGACCCAATGGTGACAGCAGTGAGTATAGTTTCTGTTTATGAAAACCGACCCATACCAGCGCTGATTATTCGCAAGGAAGCCAAGGGTTATGGGACGAAAGCTTATATAGAAGGCCCCACTTTACCAGAAGGTGCAAAAGTAGTAGTTTTGGAAGATGTGGTGACAACTGGGCAATCTGCTCTAAAAGCGGTTGAACGTCTTAAAGATGCAGGTTATACCGTAAATCAAATAATTTCCCTAGTAGACCGACAACAAGGTGGAGGTGAGTTGTATCAGTCAGCTGGGTTAAGGTTTGAAACTTTATTTTCGATTCAGGAAGTTCAGGAACGCTACCAACAACTAGCGAATTCATGAATATTTCAACATATTACGATTTAGTTAGATGCTAAAAATATTCATGTAATTTAAAGCCGAAACCCCCGCATTTGGGGGATTTTCCGTTAAAGCCAGCAGCGGGATTTGAACTCGCGACCTTCCGATTACAAGTCGGATGCACTACCACTGTGCTATGCTGGCAATTTTACTGATTACTCTAAGTAGCAACCACAATTTCCTATTGTACCATAATCAATTTATTTGTCTAGCTGTAATTGCTAAAAAATATCTACTTCTCCAGAAATAAGGCTAGAAGACTAGAGATTTGCACCTAGACAGTTTAGTTGGCGTTGCAATTGTGATGAAACAGAAACAAATCTGCGATCGCAATCACTGATAAAGTTAATAAATTAATATTCATACCAAAAGCTAACTCAAATCCTGGGCTGAAAGCAAAAATATCTCGTCAGTTCCAAAACTGGATTTTCTTAGCACAGCTGAATAAAGGGACAGAAATATATAATTATTTTTTACAGATTACAAGCATGGCAGCATTGCTCGGACGAGATTTATTAAGTCTAGCGGACATCAGTTCTACGGAACTTCAAGAACTCCTGCAATTGGCAACTCAACTTAAATCACAGCAGTTGAAGTTGCAGTGTAATAAAGTTTTGGGGTTGTTGTTCTCCAAAGCTTCAACTCGCACACGGGTAAGTTTTACCGTGGCGATGTACCAATTGGGTGGACAGGTAATCGATCTCAACCCTAATGTCACTCAAGTTAGTCGCGGGGAACCTTTACAGGATACGGCGCGGGTGTTAGACCGATATCTGGATATTTTGGCAATTCGCACTTTTGCCCAACAGGATTTGGAAACTTTTGCTCACTATGCCAAGATTCCGGTAATTAATGCGCTTACTGATGCAGAACATCCTTGTCAGGTATTAGCTGATTTATTGACGATTCAAGAAAGCTTTAACAGCCTTGCTGGGTTAACTTTAACCTACGTGGGTGATGGCAATAATATGGCTAATTCTCTGATGTTGGGCTGTGCTTTGGTAGGGATGAATGTCAGAATTGCTACTCCTAGCGGATATGAGCCAGATTCTAAGATTGTAGAACAAGCAAGAGCGATCGCTAATAACAAAACGGAAGTCTTTGTCACTCATGATCCAGAATTAGCAGCTAAGGGTTCTACTGTACTTTATACTGATGTCTGGGCAAGTATGGGGCAAGAATCTGAAGCCAATAATCGGATGCCAATTTTTCAGCCTTACCAAATTTCGGAACAGCTATTGAGTCTTGCTGATCCAGAGGCAATTGTTTTACACTGCTTACCAGCCCATCGTGGTGAAGAAATTACTGAGGCAGTTATTGAAGGTTCTCAATCAAAAGTTTGGGAACAGGCAGAAAATCGCTTACACGCTCAAAAAGCTTTGCTTGCGAGTATCTTAGGGGCGGAATGAAAGGAGTTAGGAATTAGGAGTACAGACGAGACGTGATTAATCGCTTCTGTACAAAAGTTAGGAGTCAGAATAGCTAGTGTGCAATTGGCTCCTAACTACTTGCTGGTAAAAAATCCGAAATAAATTGGTAAAAGAAAAGAGAATATTCTTACTTTTGCCTTTCATAATTTTTACTTTTCTCTTGTTATAGGGAGTTTTTTGTAGTACTAATGTTCTAGAGACATTAATAATTACTTCCCGCAAATTTATGGAACGTCTAACAGAAGCTCAACAAGAACTTTACGAATGGTTGGCAGAATACATCAGAACGCACCAGCATTCGCCTTCTATTCGGCAAATGATGCAAGCGATGAACCTGAAGTCACCAGCACCAATTCAAAGCCGTTTAGAGCATTTACGCACTAAAGGATATATTGAATGGGCTGAAGGACAAGCGCGAACAATTCGGATTTTGCGTCCTGTGAAGCAAGGTGTACCAATTTTGGGCACGATCGCGGCTGGTGGTTTAATAGAACCGTTTACTGATGCTGTAGATCATTTAGACTTTTCTAATTTTGATTTACCTCCCCAAACCTACGCTTTGCGCGTAGCTGGCGATAGTATGATTGAAGATTTAATTACTGATGGCGATGTGGTATTTCTGCGTCCAGTAGCAGAACCAAATCATTTAAAAAATGGTACTATCGTCGCCGCCAGAGTAGATGGATTTGGTACAACATTAAAACGTTTTTATCGCCAAGGCGATCGCGTTACCCTTAAACCAGCAAATCCCAAGTACAATCCCATAGAAGTCAGCGCTATGCAAGTGCAGGTGCAAGGTTCACTCATTGGTGTTTGGCGTGGTTACAACTGAGTAATGGGGAGTGGGGAATAGGGAATGGGGAATGGGGAATGGGAAAGATAAGTACCAATGACTGATGAGCAATGACCAATGACTAATGACTAAATAAATATGTACCTGACGCAAAATTCAGTGCAACAACTGCCCACTTTCCGGTTGAAATTACCATTTACAAGGGAAAGTAAGGGCAGTTATCACACGCAACCATTACCAGGATGCCCAAGAATGCCTCCGTCTCTGCAATTGCGGCAATATCAGCGCCAAGCGATCGCTAGCTGGTTTACCAACAATGGCAGAGGGACGCTGAAAATGGCTACTGGTAGTGGTAAAACGATTACCGCATTAGCGATCGCTTGTGAATTGTATCAACAGATTAATTTACAAGTTCTGGTGGTGGTGTGTCCCTATCGTCATCTCGTCACTCAATGGGCGCGAGAATGCGAAAAATTTAATTTGCAACCCATTTTAGCTTTTGAAAATTTACGCACTTGGCAAAGTCAACTGTCTACGCAAATTTATAATCTGCGTTCTGGTTCTCAAAGATTTGTCACGGTGATTACTACGAACTCTACTTTAATTGGAGATGGGTTTCAATCTCAACTCAAATATTTTCCCGCCAAAACTTTAATTATTGGAGATGAAGCGCATAATTTAGGCGCACCCAAGTTAGAAGAAAGTTTACCGCGCAGCGTTGGATTGAGACTAGCTTTATCTGCCACACCGGAGAGATATTTTGATGATTTTGGCACGCAATCTCTATTTGATTATTTTGGCCCAGTTGTCCAACCAGAGTTTACCTTGAGGGATGCGATCGCTCAAGGTGCTTTGGTACATTATTTGTATTATCCGGTGCTGGTAGAGTTAACTGAAGCAGAAAGTATTGCTTATTTAAAGCTAACTAAAAGAATTGGGCGATCGCTTCTTTATCGAGATCGAGAAAATGGACAGGCGGGAAACTTTGAAGACAATGAAGATTTAAAGCCGTTGTTGATGCAAAGAGCAAGGCTAATTGGTGCGGCAGAAAACAAATTAACTGCTTTGCGCGATTTAATGATTACTCGCCGCGAAACTAGCCACACTCTTTTTTATTGTAGTGATGGTTCCCAAGATGCGGGACAACGTTCATCTCTGCGCCAACTCAAAGCTGTTGCTAAAATTCTGGGGGTGGATTTAGGTTACAAGGTAAGCACTTATACAGCCCAAACAACTTTACAAGAAAGGGAAATTTTACGGCATCAATTTGAAAGTGGAGAGTTGCAAGGTTTAGTCGCAATTCGTTGTTTAGATGAAGGTGTCGATATTCCGGCAATTCAAACTGCGGTGATTTTATCAAGTTCTGGTAATCCCCGCCAATTCATTCAACGACGGGGGCGAGTTTTACGTCCTCATCCTGCTAAAGAACGCGCCACTATATTTGACATGATTGTTTTGCCACCAGATTTAGATAGAGAAACTATAGAAGTTGAGCGCAATCTCTTAAAAAAGGAATTACGGCGGTTTGTGGAGTTCGCTGATTTAGCTGATAACGCAGGAGAAGCAAGAATGAAGTTACTTGATTTACAAAAGCGCTATGGTTTATTAGATATTTGATGAGCAATTGTAAAATTTTTTTAGTTTTGAAAAAAGAAGCATTAAGTATGAAATAATAAAAATATGGGTTAGATAATAATGGGATGTAAGTTGCTTTAAAAATTTTACTTACATCCCATTATTATCTATATTACTTAAAATATATAATAACAGAAAACAATTAAAGAATAAAGTGTTTTTTCAAAGAAAATTAGGTTTTTAAAGATAACGCTAATAGTGAGTTTACGGAGGCTATTTTAGCACTAGAGAAAGTTAAAATGTAGAAAAACTATATTTTAAAATCCGATATGTCACAAGAGGCGGATATCGATGATGTTCAAGAGCCAATTACCAGCGCACCTCCAGAAGTACGGCGAATTATTGAGCGGGTATGGAAGTTGGAAAAAGGCAGACTAGATAAAAAGATTAACAGCCATATAAATGATAATATTTTAGACATTATTAAGGAAGAGGTGCGATGAAGCTGACTTCAATCAAGCTCTGCAACTTTCGCTCCTTTTATGGTACGACACCAGAAATGCTTCTGGCTGGTGGAGATATTCAAAACACAACTATTATTCATGGTAATAATGGCTCTGGAAAAACCAGTTTACTAAATGCCTTTACGTGGGTATTATATGAGAAATTCAGTGCGGCATTTGCATCGATAGAACAGTTAGTAAATAAGCGTGCGATCGCAGAAACTCAAAAAGGTCAAGCTGTAGAATGTTGGGTAGAGATTGGCTGGGAACATGAAGGTAAACGCTATCGAGTGAAACGCACCTGTCGGGGTTATAAAAACGAAGGTGATTTTGATGCTGGTAAAACTCAATTAACTATGTGGGTTGGTGCGGATGATGGTAAATGGAATATACCAACTCAGCAACCAGACGATATAATTAATCAAATTTTACCCGCTACTTTACATCAATATTTTTTCTTTGACGGCGAACGAATTGAAGAAATAGTCCGTTCTGATAAAAAAGCTGAAATTGCTGAAGCTACAAAAATCTTCTTGGGTGTGGAAGTAATCAACCGTTCCATCAGACATTTAGGAGATGCTAAAAAAACTTTAGAAAATGAGTTGAAAGCTATTGGTGATTCTGAAACTAAACAGCTATTACGACAGCAAGAAAAGATAGAAAGAGAACGTGAACGCATTACCAAACGCCAAACTGAAATTAAAGAAGAGTTAGAATATCAACAAACTTTTAAAAAAGAGACAAGTAATCGTTTGCGAGAATTGAGTGCAGCTAAAGAATTGCAAGAAAGATGGCAGGATTTAGAATCGCAGAAACTTGCGAATCAAGAAGAATATAAAAAAACGAAGGAAGCACTGAAAAAAGTTATCTCTGCGCGGGGTTATACTGTTTTATTGTCAGAAACTACATCCCAGTTCCGAGGAATTATCAATGATTTAAAGCAGCGTGGCGAATTAACATCAGGAATTTCGCGGGAATTTGTCAATGATTTACTCAATTCTCAACGCTGTATTTGTGGTGCAGAATTACACGAGGGTAATCATTCTCATACTCATGTGAGTACTTGGTTAAATAAAGCAGGTTCTTCGGCGGTAGAAGAAACTGCAATTCGGATGATAGCACAAGTAGATGAAATTGATAAGCAAGCAATAGGATTTTGGGAAGAAGTTGATAGAGAACAAACCAGGATTAATCAGTTAAGGCAAAGCATATCTCAAATTGAAGGCGATTTAGACAATATTCAAGAACGGTTGCGAAAAGATGCTAATGAAGAAATTAGCAGTCTACAAAAACGGTTAGATGAAATTGAAAGTAAGATTGATGAATTGAATCGAGAACAGGGTGCAAATCAGCAGCAAATTGCTCAACTCACAACTGAGATTGAAGGTTTAAATAAACAAATTGCCAAACAAAAACTGAATGAAGACAAGCAAACTCTAGCACAGCGACGAATTAACGCTACTCAAGATGCAATCGAACGATTAACGGAAGTTAGAAATCGTCAAGAACAACAATTTCGCCTGCAACTAGAAAAGCGAGTACAAGAAATATTTACTGAGATTTCTGTGACTCCATACATTCCTAAAATTAGCGATAAATATGAACTGACATTAGTAGAAAATACTACAGGTGTGGAAGCGCCAGTTGCAGCTTCTACTGGGGAAAATCAAATTCTCAGTTTATCTTTTATAGCCAGCATCATTGACAAAGTACGGGAATGGAGTGAAAAGCGTAAAATGATGATGATTCCCGATAGTAGTACTTTCCCAATTGTCATGGATTCGCCGTTTGGTAGTTTGGATGAGAATTCGCGGCGACATATTGCGAAGACAATTCCCCAATTAGCTAATCAGTTGATAGTTTTAGTTACTAAGACTCAGTGGCGGGGTGAAGTGGAAGCAGAAATTACAGACAGAATTGGTAGAGAATATGTGCTTACGTATTATTCATCTAAGCCGGATTGCGAACAAGATTATATTCAGTTGGGTGGGGAAAGATATCCTTTGGTGAAACAAAGTCCGAATGAGTTTGAATATACGGAAATTATCGCAGTTGAACGGAATGGGTAATTACTCACGGAGAAGCGCAAAGGTTTTTTCTTGGTTACATTTGAGAAAAAGAGAGGAATAAAGTTATGGTTGCGAGTTCAGACAGAAATTATATGTCTCCCCAAGAATATGTGGAATGGGAAGAACGCCAAGAAATTAAATATGAATATATTGATGGTGAAGTTTTCGCCATGACTGGGGGTACTCTTCCCCATACAACTATTGCTTTAAACTTAGCTTCAGCGTTAAAAATTCATCTAAGAGGGAGTGAGTGTCTTCCCTTTATGGCGGATGCGAAAGTAGGTGTATCTGAGAAGGGGCCTTTTCATTATCCCGATGTTGTGGTGAGTTGCGATGAACGGGATAAACAAGCTATTCAATTTCTCCAATATCCCTGTTTGATTGTTGAAGTTCTGTCCCCAAGCACGGAAGCTTACGACAGAGGTAAAAAATTTACGCGGTATCGTCGCATTCAGACTTTGCAAGAATATGTCCTCATTGATGCTGAAAAAATTGGTTTAGATTGTTTTCGATTAAATGATAGAGGACTCTGGGAGTTACACCCTTATGAAGCAGGGGATGAGGTTCATTTAACTAGCGTCGATTTCCATTTTCCGATTTCTTTGCTTTATGAAGATGTTCAATTATCAATTTAAATTTCACGCAGAGGCGCGGTGTCAGGATGGACTATGTTTGTGGATAACTTGTTTGTTTAGCGATCGCCCCGCCCACATACTATCATAAAATCATACCTTCGCAAGTGCGTAAACGTAGCGATCGCTTTTCGCTGTCGGTTAAGATGGCAACAATGTAAATATTAATATCATGGCGGAAACTGGCAGAATCAGGGTTGCTAAAGATAAAGCTGAGTTGGTGAAGGATTTAACGTCTTCAGATGGTGGAACAGGGCCTTTTAATACTTTTGCTGATGTGATTGTGTTTGCAGCAGCTTTGGGTGCAAAGCATAAAAAACGCGTGCCTTTAGGGGAAATTTCTAAAAGGGAACCGTCGCCAATACCCCAAGAACAGTTTATAGTCAGGGGATATAATACGGTAATAAATTTAATAGCAATTGCTGAAATTCAAGATATAAAAGTTTTATCTCTTCAAGAAGGAAACAATAACGAGAAACGTAATTATATCTTTGAAGAATATGCAAATGGTGGACTTGAAATCTTACAATCAGAAATCCGTGGTGCAGTAGATTATTCTGAAAGGATTTTATTGATACTTAGTTCTGAGAGGTTTCAAGATAACTCCGAAGAAGAGGATTTTGATTTAAGCAAATTTCTTTCATAAATTAGCATCGATCCACACTTAACCATTACCAAATGGCTAAGAAAATACTTATGATATATAGAAAAATGAAACAATGAGTAAAGCACAACAGCCGATAAATCAGCATAGTTTAGTTTATTATTGTGAATGTTTTTCTAATATTAAGGTATATAGAAGTCAGAAAAGGGGTGATGCTCTTAATAAACCTATATTACTTTTATCTATAATTGACCTAATTACACAAGATTTAATTACAGATAATCGTATTATCATATCAGATGAATTGATTGATACTTTCAAGAAGTATTGGCAAGTACTTGCTTCTAGTACTTTTAAGGGAAGTGATTTTGCCCTTCCTTTTTTTCATCTAAAAAATGATAATGGTAAATTTTGGCATCTCAGGTATAGTTCTGGATATGATGGTGGTCGTCCACAAACAATTCCTAAACTCAAGGAAGATGTTGACTATGCATATTTGGATGATGAACTATTTAATTTAATTCAAGATGAAATTTCTAGGCAAATATTAATTGATGCACTTGTTTCAGCTTGGCTACCATCTGAAGATAATACAATAGAAAGTTTTTTAACAATTAATGAAAATTTTCAAGATATCTCCTTAAAAATAGACATAGACAAAAATATAGAGTCTACTAATTTAGATGCTAATTCTAGAAGGAGCTTAAGAAATCAAGTAATTAGAAATGCTTTTTTTAGGAAAGCAATTGTAAATATTTATGATTACAAATGTGCTTTTTGTGGGATAAAAGTTACTAAATCTGTAAGCCAAAACATCGTTGATGGCGCACATATCAAGCCATTTGCACAATTCAATGATAGTAGAATTCATAATGGAATAGCACTTTGCAAAAACCATCATTGGGCATTTGATCGCGGTTGGTTTGCTGTAGATGAGCAATACAAAATTATAGTTAGCAATGATTTGAAAGAAGCATCTCCCCATGTTAAACCTATGAAAGATTTTCATGGTGAAACGATACTTCTACCAAATACAGAGCAGCATTTTCCAGAACTAGAAGCGCTACAATGGCATCGTCAAAATATATTTCAATCAGGGTGAAATATCAAATTATACCCATATAAGAATTTAACTTCCAATATGGGTATAGTTATTAATGCTCAAGTAAGTTTAACTATTCAGTTAACTTCAACATGGGAACTAAAAGAAGGTTAGACCATGTTGAAGCTGAACGCCCAAAAGCAGCTGGATTCCCCCTCCCCTCATTTCTGTAGGCGGTTAGCAAGTTATTCAGAAGGGTGTTTCCCATCTCATCCCATAACTTTTCGACAGGATACTCCCACTGCCCATCTTTTATAAATACACGGAAGGCCGCAAGAATAGGAAATACAAAAGTAATCGGGAGGGTGTGATTAAATTGCTTACCTGTGATGAACTGATAAGGCTTTTTTTCAACGCCGTTTAACTTACTCAGCCCTTTTTGCCGATCATACTCATCACGAAGGCACTCCTCAATATAGAGTATATCTTTAAGTAAAGGCACAATCTCCCTAAAGTCTTCCTTTTTCCAATTCTTAATGAGAGTTCCGTATGCAGAGCAAGTTGCACTAGGATTTTTAGGTGAACCGTCTGAACCTCGCCAGGGGTACAACTTATTATTAATGCAAGCAAGGCGACGAACCAAATCAGTCACATCGAATTGCTTATTTTCACCTTCTCTGAAAGCAACATAAGGTTTACATCCAGCAGGAAGGTATTCTTCGATGATGTCCCAATCTCCAGCTAAGTTTTTAAGACTAAACTCCTCAACACTCTCACTAGTATTACGATACCTGCTGATATTTGATATTTCTTCTTGGCTGATGTTGACCAGCACAAAAATTTGGACACTAGCACTTTCCAACTCTGAATAGTCAACCTTACCAGTTTGTTGGTTAAGTTTTGGTTTAGATCCTTTTGATTTTAATTTATCGTAATAGCTGCGGGCTTTTGTGATAGCAGTGTAAGTATGCCCACCATTTACGATACCATTACCAATGAAATTGTCTTCCTGTCCTTCTTCAGGACTGACAAGTAAAAGCTCAACGTCAAACCCTCCACCGGTGCCATGACCTTTAACTTGTATGGAGTCTGCAACAATTAAAATTCCATTGTTGTAGAAAATAAACTCTTCTGGCTTTTGTGCCAGAGTTGTCAACATACTCTTTACAGTCCGCCGATTTTCGTTGGCTAGTCTGGCATTAGGATCTAGAGGTAAACCTTGAGGCACTTGGCATATAGGGACAGTGAGATTCCAAATTACTCGACTGGATTCTTTATCCTCTTTATATGCTTTACAAGCAGCAGTAGCAAAGAAAGGAGCTGTTATCTTTGTAGACATTTATTTTTCCTGCGCTCTACGGAACGCTTTGCTTATGTTTTATGCCCAACTGGACACTCACAAAATTATACACTTATACTTTGGCTAAATGCAACTACATAAACGTCATTTTATATACAATCATTACAGAATAGCTGGAAGTCCTACCGCTTTCGGTTCAACAAACTCGCCATCAAAACCTATAGTTTTATCTTCCACAGTCCTAGCATCCGCTAAAGCCTTACGAAGTTCAGCACGTTCCATCTGTTCCTGAATTCCACCTAGGATATAAACCAATAATTTCGCTGCTAAATCTCGTCCAGCAACCTGCACTCGCTTTTTATTTGGGTCATACAAAACCCCATACCAGAGAGATTGGGGATATTCCATACCACTAAAGCCGCCTTGTTGGTCAAACTTTCGCAGCTTCTTAAAAATATCTGCTAGGGAAAAACCTTTTTTAAATACCAAAATTCCCAAAGCTTGCGCTAATGCAACTTGAGCAACCGGACGGAAAAGCATATTTCCTTCACCTCCATCCTTCTCAAAGCTGAATCGCCGTAAAGCTGGTGTATCCTCGTGTTCTAAAATTTTATAACTGGGAAGACTAGCCAAATGATCAAATAGCTTGCTAAATTCTTGAATCCCCTGCTCAAGTTCTTCATCCTCTGGACGCATGGGAATTAGACCTTTCTCCAAGGGTTTCCAGTGAGAGAACTTTTGAGCCAAATATCGCTCAGACATATCTTGCAGAGCTTGCAAAGTGGTTAAAACAGTAGAATTGGAAGCCACTGTTGCACTATTCCAATTCACGCGGGGATTGCGTTCTTGTCGTTGTTCTAATAGTGGATGTGTAACTGCAATTTTTCTAGCAACGATCGCAAAACCATCATCTTCATTCAACTGTGTTAGTTGCCCTTTAGTCAACGGTGCAGCCATCAGGTTGACATGAACAAAAATCGATCTTACCCTCCGCCTCGCCTGGGTGCGAGTTTCCCCAGCCGCTACCGCACAGATGAACTCAATACCAATTTTTTCCTTGGGTAAATTTTGCAAGTAAGCAAGGTCTACTTGGTACTTTTCTATCAAATCATTGACTGTAATAAAACTGTCATCAGCACCTTTATCTTTTTTATAACGCTGGAGTTTACGAGTTTTAATTAACTCCATCAACCCCTGAACTCCCATCAGTCGATGTTGTCCATCTAGTGCATAAATAGTCACATCATCCTCAGAAATATTTAGCAGACCCACCTTCCCATCTTTATCTAGGGGTATAAAATCAGTCGTAGACTTTGTAGCACGTCCTTCGCTATCCCACTCAGCAGCTTTGGGATTATCCACCCACGGTTGATTAATCACCACCAGCACCGGTGGAAACTTATGATTGTCTCTAGCCGCTAAATACTGCACTAGCGGCGCTTGACGTGACCAATCAAGGGGACGTTGCTGAATTTCATCAATACTATCTGCGTCAATCTCGACATTATCAGTTTCAGGATTGTACTTTTTCTGAAACAGAGGTAAGCCAGAGGCGAAATGAACCCGACCTGCGAACCATTCCAGTGTAACAGAGCTAACATAAGCCTCAGTACCACCCATCTCGGTTTTTTGAACGAGAATCTGATCTTTTCTCCCTAAAAACTTCTCTAAGAGTAAAGCTAGTACCTGTTTTTCTTTATTTTCTCGTTCTAGATATTCTCTAGCGATGTCAGCAGTTGGGTCAGATGCACTATCTTTCATGTTAAATTTTAAAAACAGAATAGTATTATGCAGTTCAATTATCCAAAAAATTAGATATTAGTAGTAAAGTTTTTAAAAACTATTTTTTAAACCCACGGAGGCGGTCACTGAGCTTGTCGAAGTGTGGGTTTTGTCTGTGTAGCCGCGAATTCTATTTGCCCTATTTACCCCGATATTACGCCAGGTTTCCAGAGAGAAGGAGAAATGACTACAGCACAACAAGCAGAAAATACAGGTCAGCAAACACGTACTGTAGCAGAGTTAGTGGACTACATCCAAGCTCTCACCACTGAAATTCAAGAAT
Organism: Nostoc sp. TCL240-02; assembly: GCF_013343235.1. Taxonomy (GTDB): domain Bacteria; phylum Cyanobacteriota; class Cyanobacteriia; order Cyanobacteriales; family Nostocaceae; genus Nostoc. The sequence goes on from NZ_CP040094.1 coordinate 7,446,287, forward strand.
TGTATTGTTTAGACCAGATACCTTGGGTAGTAGGATATTCCGGTGGTAAAGATAGTACTGCCACTTTACAGCTTATCTGGAATGCGATCGCAGCACTTCCACCTGAAAAACGGATTAAGCCAGTTCATGTTATTACAACTGATACGCTAGTAGAAAATCCTGTAGTCTCTGTTTGGGTACGCAACTCTTTAGAACAAATGAGAGTTGCAGCTAAAGAACAAGGAATGCCAATTCAAGCCCATTTGCTTTATCCCGCAGTCAAAGACACCTTTTGGGTAAATTTAATTGGCAAAGGCTACCCAGCACCGCGTAATCGTATGCGCTGGTGTACTGAACGATTGAAAATTAAACCGACTGACAGCTTTATTCGTGAAGTAATTCAAGCCAATGGTGAAGTAATTCTCGTTTTGGGTACTCGCAAAGCTGAAAGTGTTAAACGTGCCATCACGATGGCTAAACATCGAGAGTCGCGCATACGCGATCACATAAACACTAATCCTAACCGACCTAACTCACTAATTTACCTTCCCATTGAAGACTGGCGTACTGATGAAGTTTGGATTTACTTAAATCAGTGGCAAAATCCTTGGGGATATAGCAACAAAGACCTATTCACTATGTATAGAGGTGCGACAGCAGATAATGAATGTCCTTTAGTTGTTGATACATCTACTCCTAGCTGTGGTGATTCTCGATTTGGTTGCTGGGTTTGCACAATTGTTAATAAAGATAAATCAATGGAGGCAATGATTCAAAATGATGAAGAGAAAGAATGGATGCAGCCTCTATTAAATATTCGTAATGAATTAGATATTAGAGATGACCGTGATAAAAGGGACTTTCGACGAATTTGGGGTGAAGTTCAACTTTTTGAACGCAATTTAGATGGTGAAATATCCGTTGAACCAATTCATGGCCCTTATACAAAATATTGGCGCGAACATTGGCTAAGAAAAGTGCTAGAAGCGCAAACAGAAACCCGCCGTACAGCACCAAAAAATATGGGTAAAATCACCCTAATTACTCTCGAAGAAATGAGCGAAATTCGCCGCATTTGGCTAGAAGACAAACACGAATTTGATGATAGTTTACCCCGGATTTATCAAGAAGTGACTGGCGAAGAATTTCAAGACCCCCGTCCTGGTGCAGACTATAGCCTACTAGGTCGTGATGAATGGATAGTATTAGAAGAAATCTGTGAAGGTGACGCGATGCACTTGGAACTTATGGCGAAATTGTTAGACACAGAACGCCAGTATCGCAAAAAGACTCGTCGCGTGGGAATATATGAAACCCTAGAAAAATGTTTTAATACGAGTTCACGTTCTCCAGAAGATGCGATTAAAAATGCTCGTTTGAAGCGCGAATTAAGCGAAGCAGTTAGTCAAGGTGACGTTGCAAAAGTCAAGCAGATGACTTTGGGCGATGTTCCAGTAATCAATGAAGTAGATGAAGGTAAAAGTGAAAGTGATGAAGAGGTAACTTGGGCAAGTATGAAATTTAAAAAGAAAAATCCATAACAATAGAATAATAAAAGACGAGAGTCAAGCTACTTAAAGAACGCTTAACAAAGTTTACTTATTTTAAAACAAGCGAGGTTCTATGATTCAAGCCATACACAAATTAGTAACTTTTGAAGATTTTGCAGCTTGGCGGCCTGAGGGTGGTAGATATGAATTACATGATGGCGTGATTGTTGAAATGGCTCAACCAGTGGGAGATCATGAGGATGTTGTTGGTTTTTTGGCGCTAAATATATCTATCGAAATTGTGCGACAAAAACTTCCTTACTTTATTCCAAAAACTGTATTAGTCAAGCCATTTGAAGGTGAATCAGCTTATTCACCAGACATCTTAATAATCAATCGACCAAATTTAGTGCATGAGCCTTTATGGAAAAAAGAATCAACTGTATCTCAAGCTACATCTATTCCCTTAGTTATTGAAGTTGTTAGTACTAATTGGCGAGATGATTACTATAAAAAATTAGCTGATTATGAAGCTATAGGTATTCCCGAATATTGGATTATAGATTACGCGGCTATAGGCGCTAGAAAGTTTATTGGCAATCCTAAACTGCCTACTATATCCATTTATCAATTAATTGATGGTGAGTACCAAGTTACTCAATTTAAAGGCGATACTCATATTGTCTCGCCTACTTTCCCAGAATTGAATTTAACCGCCGAACAGATTTTTCAAGCTGGAGGTGTGCAAATCTAGCCACGCTTACCAACACCGAGACAGATGCGATCGCATTTCTTAACAGTTAGTGATGGTATTATCTATATTTCATAGATAATATTTTTTATCAATGCGTCAGACAAAACCATCTAATTAATTTTATCTGATTCCTTTCATCACAAACTTTCTGCTTCTGCGATCGCTGTCGAACTTATGTTAATCTTAAAAACTAATGATATTTCTTGAACTAGTATTACAAAACTTTGGCCCCTACAGTGGTAAACAGGTAATCAATCTTAACCCAAAAATTGATGAGGAAAACTCACACCCAATTATCCTCTTAGGTGGGATGAATGGCGGCGGAAAAACTACCCTCATGGATGCCATTCGTCTCGCCCTTTACGGACCCCGCGCCCAATGTTCTACCCGTGGTAATTTAAGTTATAGTGATTTCCTGAATCAATGCGTTAACAACAAAATAGATCCAGTTGCAGACACGCGGATTGAATTACTTTTTGAACATATTGAAAACGATAAACCAATAAAATACCGTGTTGTACGTAGTTGGACAAAAAATCCCAAAGATGGTAAAGATACATTAGGTATTTTAGGTGACAGTGATACATGGCCTGATGCTTTAGTTAATATCTGGGATGAATATATTGAAAATCTTCTGCCATTAGGCATTTCTAACTTATTTCTCTTTGATGGTGAACAAGTTAAAGAACTCGCAGAACAGGAAACACCACCACCAGTTGTAGTGGATGCGATTCGCGGACTTTTAGGTTTAGAGTTAGCAGACCGGTTAGCTGTTGATTTAGATATTTTAGTTAATCGTAAACTGAAAGAAATTGGTAATAGTAAGGATTTAGCCAACCTAGAAGAAATTGAAACTAGTTTAACTCAACAACAAGAAGATTATCAAACTACAGCAGAGAAAGTAGAAATTCTCAAAAATCAGGTAGGTGAGTTAGAACAAAAGCAGCAAGAAGCCTTTGATAAATTCATTTCTGAAGGTGGAAAGATTGCAGCAGAACGCAATCAACTAGAACTACAGCAAAATACAAAAACTGCGGAAATTGAACAAGTACGCCAGTCAATGTGTGAATTAGCGGCTGATGTTTTACCTCTAGCATTAATTCCCAATTTGCTTAATCAGGCGCAGACACAGGGCGAAAAAGAATTTCGCCATCAACAGGTACAAATTTCTAAAGATTTGTTAATTGAACGAGATCAGCGTTTACTCACTTGGCTAACTCAAGTAGAAATTTCTCCGATACAAGTTGAAAAAATCCAATCCTTTTTAATCCAAGATGTAGATAGTTTATATGCAAAGACTCTCCAAACAGAAGCACCTTGGTTATTAGCTGATGATGAAAGTTTAAGTCAGCTAGATAATCTTATCTATCACTTACAAAATTCTAAGCTTTCTGCAAAAGAAAAATTAGCTATTCTTAAAAATAAAGAAGAAGAAATTCATACTCTAGAAAGACAAGTGCAAACAGCAGCAGCACCAGAAGATTATACAAAGCTGCGTCAAGCACTTGAAGCGGCACAAAATCAAGTTGTGGAAGCTAAAGCAAATTACGAAACAATCCGCCGCCGTTTAGCTGAATTAGAAACTATTATTGCTAAGTCAAAGAGAGAATTAAGTGATTATACTGTAGAAAATATTAAACATAAAAATAGCGAACATATTATTACTTCTGCGGCTAAAGTTCAAAACACACTCAAGATTTTTCGTGAAAAATTAACATTGAGAAAGCTCAATAAGTTAGAAGAAGAAGTTAAAAATTGCTTCCTTTATCTCCTCCACAAATCAGACTTAGTGCATCGCATCACCATTGATACTAAGACTTTCAGCCTTTTGCTTTACGATTTAAATGGTAAACCTGTACCTAAACATCGTCTCTCGGCTGGCGAAAAACAACTACTTGCGATCGCATTCCTCTGGGGTTTAGCCAAAGTCTCTGGACACCGCCTACCAGTAGCAATCGATACGCCGCTAGGTAGACTCGACTCCTCACACCGCAACAACTTAGTTGAACGTTACTTTCCATCTGCTAGCCATCAAGTAATTTTGTTATCTACGGATACTGAGATTGGCAAAAAAGAAGTAGAAACACTGCGAGAAAATAAAGCGATCGCCCGCGAATATCTCCTCAAATACGACTCGTCCACCCGCCAAACAACAGTACTAGAAAATCAATATTTTTGATAGTAGATATTGTCTAAAAAAGATATTTACAATATATATCACGACCTTTGGAAAGTAGATAAACAATTATGAACTCACCCCATGTACTAAAAATAGAGAACGACCTACGTGTCTTGTCATTAGAAGAATTAGAATGGCTATTAGAACGTATCGCAAAGCAAGTGCAAGAAAGAAAGCAAATAGTAAATAAATTCACTAATGTTAAATATATGAATGAACAACTAGTTGCAATGGCTACTGATTTAGATATACAAACAGAAATTAATAGTATTAACAATGAATTTAGTATTACAGAAATGGATGGTTTAGAAAAGCTGTGAGCATCGAGAGAGGACAAATTTATTTTGTTAATCTTAATCCAGTGCTGGGTCGAGAACAGGCAGGAACAAGACCAGTTTTTGTTTTATCTATAGACGCTATCAATCAATTACCTTTGGTTGTGACTGTAATTGTCGGTACGAAAGGAACAAATATTAAGCGTGATTATCCAACCAATATACGAGTCTCTCCAGACGACAGCGAATTGCTTATAGAAACAGTGTTCTTATGTTTTCAAATTCGTTCTTTAGATCCAAATCGCTTTCCTACTGATCCATCTGGCAAACTTTCTGACTCCAAGATGCTTGAGGTTGAAACTGCGGTTCGCTACTGTTTGGGTTTATGAACGAAAAATACTTTAATTTTTAGTAAGATTATGGAATCCCCAATCGAAAGAATTAAACTTTCCCAAACAGCTAAAGACCAACTTACCAAACTTAGACGCAGTACCAAAATCGATCAATGGAATATCCTATGCCGTTGGGCGTTTTGTCGTTCTCTCGCAGAAGCAACTGCACCCTCCCCCGTCCCAATTCCCCAAGATAGCAACGTTGAAATGACTTGGCGCGTCTTTGGCGGCGAAATGTCGGATATTCTCCTCCTCGCCCTTAAGCAACGCTGTCACAATGATGGTTATCCCACCGATAAAGAAACCCTCGCCACCCAATTCCGTTTACATTTGCATCGCGGTATTGGTTACTTAGCAGGCGATCCAAATATCAAGAAAATTGAAGATTTAATTGAACTAGCGGTTAAAAATTGAAAGGATATTAGTTGACTGTTAACTCTTCGCTGTTAACTGACAATTAATATTATGCCTGAAGCGCTAGAAATCGAGCGTCATAGAGCCGCGATCGCTCGCCCCGACATCTCTCGCCCTGTACGATTGGCTATAGAAGGGTCAATCCTCAATCAAGACACCACTTTTTTTGACTACGGTTGCGGCTACGGTGGCGATGTTCAGCGAGTAAAAAATTTAGGTTACACCAGTTCAGGCTGGGACCCTTACTACTATCCCGATGTACCACGTATCACCGCCGATGTGGTCAACTTGGGTTATGTCCTCAACGTCATTGAAGACTCAGAGGAACGCCGTCAAAGCCTAATCCAAGCCTGGGAACTCACCGGGAAAGTTTTAATTGTCGCGGCTCAAATCCTGATTAACGCTCCCAGCAAAACCCAACTTGCTTACAATGATGGCATTGTGACGCGTCGCAATACTTTTCAGAAATATTACGAACAACAAGAACTCAAAACTTATATTGATGAAGTCTTAAATGTAGATGCAGTACCCATTGCATTAGGCGTTTACTTTGTTTTTCGAGATGAAGCTGAAAAAGAAAGTTACAAAGCTATCCGCTTCTTTTCTACCACTTCTACACCACGAGTCCGCATCCCCGTTAAGCGGTTTGAAGACTATGAAGAACAGCTGCAACCATTAATGGCTTTCTTTACCAAGCGCGGTAGACTACCTGTAAAAAGCGAATTGGAAAATGAACAGGAATTACTGAGCGAATTTGGTAACTTTCGCCGCGCCTTTGGTGTAGTTTTGCAAGCTACTGATGAGGCTGAATGGGATGCGATCGCTTATCGTCGTTCTCTAGATATCCAAGTTTATCTCGCCCTGACTCACTTTGATAAACGTCCTGCATGGCAAAAGCTAGCGCCAGAAATGCGTCACGATATCAAAGCCTTTTTTAGTAGCTATGAAGAAGCGTGCCTTGTAGCCGATCAAAAGCTTTTCAGCTTAGGTAAACCTGGGGTAATTCAAACTGCTTGCGACAAAAGCAAAATTGGTAAACATACACGCGGTGCGCTCTATGTCCATGTTTCGGCACTTGCAGCACTTGACCCCGTACTACGAATTTGTGAAGGTTGCGCTAGTCGTACCATTGGGCGTGTCGATGAAGCTACATTAATCAAATATCACACTGACAAACCGCAAATATCCTATCTCTCTTACCCGGAATTCGATACCGATCCTCACCCGGCGTTAAAAGCCAGCATCGGTATTGATTTAAAAACCCTCATCATAACTCACCGAGACTACGAAACTAGGGCAAATCCACCGATTTTGCACCGTAAGGAAACATTTGTCACCAGCGACTACCCAGGCTACGAAGAATTTGCTAAACTCACCCAACAAGAACAGCAATTAGGATTACTCAATAGTAAAAGTGACATCGGTACGCTTGAAGGTTGGGAAAAATGCCTTGCTGCACACAGAGTAGAAATCAGGGGGCATCAGGTTTATCCAATTCAGGAAAGTTAAGAAAACGCTGACACTATAAGGTTATCCTGAATTTGTATTTAACCCAAGTAAATCTTGGTAGTTTGTCATGTTTGCGGGAAATCACATAGCAGCGATGATGAGTTTAAATCCCCGATCGGGATTATGTAGGTAACTCCTGCCACTCCGATAATTCAAACCTTTATAGGTACTATTTACATGATACACATTTGCATTTCCTCGTTGTATTTTATTGATATTTCCTCAAAAGAGGCAAAAAGTTGAAAATATGAGGAAAATTAAATCACTGCTGGAAGTTTTCGGTAGTCGCAAAATGGCGGCTTTATTATTTTTAGGTTTTTCATCGGGTTTACCGTTATTGTTAATCGGTAATACCTTAAAGGCTTGGATGACCGTAGAAAAGGTAGATTTAGCCGCTATTGGTTGGTTTAGCCTCGCGAGTTTGCCTTATTCTTTGAAGTTTCTGTGGTCGCCACTGCTGGACAGGTTCGCCTTACCAGTGTTGGGACGACGACGGGGTTGGTTAATTTTGACGCAGATTGCTTTGATTGTAGCGATCGCATTCATGGCTTTCCAACAACCCAAACAAGCATTACAACTACTAGCAATCAACGCCATAGTCATTGCCTTTATCAGTGCAACTCAAGATATTGCCGTTGATGCCTACCGTACCGACGTTTTAGAAAAACTAGAAATGGGGGCTGGTGCAGCCGTTTTTATCTTGGGTTATCGAATCGCCCTGTTAGTCGCAGGTGCTTTAGCCTTGATACTTGCCGACAAACTGCCTTGGTCATCGGTTTACTTGTTTATGGCAGGGACGATGGTAATTGGTATTTTTGCAACCTTGTTCGCACCGGAACCCAAGGAAATTAGCCCTCCAGCTTCTCTGGTTGATGCTGTCATCTTACCTTTTCAGGAATTTTTTCAGCGTCAAGGGATTATCAAAGCTATTCTCATGCTTGCATTCATTACCCTATACAAGCTAGGTGATGCTTTGTTGAGCAATATGACCACGCCTTTTTTGCTGCAAACGGGTTTTACCAAAACCGACATTGGGGCAATTCAAGTGGGGATGGGGTTAATTGCGACGATTGTCGGTGCTTTAGCAGGTGGTTCAATTTTGAGTGCTATTGGCATCAATCGATCGCTTTGGGTTTTTGGTATTCTACAAGCAGTAAGTAATTTAGCTTACTTTTTTCTAGCATACATCGGTAAAAACTACCAAGCTATGGTACTTGCCATCAACGTAGAACAATTTTGTGGTGGATTGGGGACAGCAGCCTTTGTTGCCTTTTTGATGAGTCTTTGTAACCAGCGTTTTTCTGCAACCCAATATGCTTTGTTATCCAGCTTAATGGCTGTCAGCCGCGATATTCTGTCGGCCCCTGGAGGTGCGATCGCCCAAAATACGGGTTGGCCTGTATTTTTCTTAATTACCATTGCCGCCGCCGTACCAGGACTACTCCTATTACCAGTATTTGCCCCCTGGAACCCTCAGCCAGTGGCAATATCTAGACCAGGACTTGAGGACGAAGAAGAGGATATATGGGGAATCAAGTAGTTATTGCTGTCGGCACATTCATCCTCTTATTAACAGGTTTATTGCTGGGCTATGTTCTCTCGCAGTTAGTTTTGGGATTTCTAGCATTTAACCTACTAACTTTTTTCGGAACACTCAGCTTAATTTTAATTTTTGGGACACTTTATTACGTTTTATTTTGGCAGTTACGAAGAGATCAGTCCCGACCATCAACAAATCAAGGGATATCAAACCAGATAGACGATGATGTATCTGATAGCTATCTAAAAAACAGACTGATCGCTAAATTATCTGGTGACACTGCCGCAGCCGAACGGTTAATTGAACAGGCAAAGGAAACTTATCCTGGGATGCCGGAAAATTGGTATTGCGAAAGAGTGCTTGATGACTTGGAGCGCAAATAGTACTGCGGGGGCAGGGGGCAGTGGGCAGGGAGCAGGGAGCAGGGAGCAGGGGGAGATGAGGAAGACAAGGGGGAATTATTGAACAAGTTTTTTGCCCAATTCCCCATTCCCCATTCCCCATTCCCAATTTTCATATACAGAAAATTGCTAAAATAAAGAATACTTCACAAATCTTCAGCTAAATTTTCATAAAAATTCCTAGCTCTCTTTGCAATTAAAATATGGCTATTTTTCGTCAATACATCGCCCCACTGCTTGTAGTTCTGGTATTTGTCTTTGCTCTAGTCGCAGTCAGCGCCCGCATCTTCTTACCATCAGATATGGCAGCACCCGCACCAATTGAAGAGGTAGGGGTAAGTTCTCAAACCACTCCTGATAATTTGCCACCAGTAGCACATACTAATTCGTAATTGGTAATTGGTATAACTCACCTAGCTAACTCAATAAATGCCAGAAGTGTCTGAGCAACTACTACCGGGGTATATTATTCGCTGTGGTTCCTTATTGGAGCGATCGCTGCTGCTTAAATTCATGCAGCGAACTTACCAGGATCTCTTCCCCAATGAGGATTTTTCTCACCTAGAGCAAACAGTTAAGCAATACTTCTCTAGCGATACACCCTTGTGGTGGGTAGAAGAGGAGGGGGAGGAGAGGGAGCAGGGGAGCAGGGAGCAGGGAGCAGGGAGTAAAGCAGAAAGAAGTAATTTTAATTCTCCCCCTTGCCCCCTGCTCCCTGCCCCTCTGCCTCTTATACCCAATTCCCAATTCCCCATCGCTTGCCTTTGGGTAGGCAATGCTATAGATCAAGTGCAGGGTAATCGCCATGCTCACATCTTTATTCTCTACGTTGTACCAGAACATCGGCGGCGGGGTATTGGTACAGCCTTAATGCAATATGTAGAAAATTGGGCTATTCAAAGAGGCGATCGCCAGATTGGATTACAAGTGTTTCAATCAAACAAACCCGCATTAAATCTTTACAATCAGTTAGGTTATCAAACCCAATCCCTGTGGATGGTAAAATTCCTGAGTGCAGAAAAATAAACTAGAGGATAGCCGTAACATACTTTAGCATCTGAGTTATAGCAGTTCTCGTTTGGATAAAATTCAACGAGGGTTAGGGAAAGTGTATAATTACGCAACTAATACTTATAAATTTTTGATTTATTGGCGCGGGGGATTATGTCTTAATCCCGAAAAGGGATAAAAATGAAATTATGTATGACGAAGACGATCTAAGCCTACTCGATGTCGATATTGAGGAGGAGCTAGAAAGCCCCCTAGATAAAATAGAGCCATTAACTGACGATTCAGTTGTGGTGAAGCCCGATCCTGAAGTGATGCTAGCCCTCCTGGAAAATCCCCAGCCCCAGCAAAGAATGTTAGCGGCGCGTGCTTTTTGTGATATAGAAGATGCGCGTGCTACCCCCTATCTGATTCGCCTGTTAACTGATATTTGTCCCTTAGTCCGGGTGAGCGCATCTTATGCTCTCGGACGCAATCCTAGTTCAGAAGCAGTGGCTCCATTAATTGCTCAACTAAAGAGTGATTGGAATGGCTATGTGCGTAAAGGCGTTGTTTGGGCTTTAGGAAACTGTCGCGATCGCCGTTCTTTACCGCCCCTAGCAGATGCCTTAAGAACTGACATTTCCGCAGTGCGTTTGTGGGCTGCTAGCTCCTTAGCACAGATGGCAGAGGTTGGTTATGAAGCAGTTATCGGGGCAATACCACCATTAATTGAAGCCTTAGTCAAAGATCCCGTGGCAGCAGTGCGGAGCAATAGTGCGTGGGCAATCGGTCAACTGTGCCGCGAATTGCCTTCTAATGTAGTTTATGCCACAGCGATCGATGCTCTAATTCAAGCCTTTGCCGAAGACCAAGACCTGGGAGTCCGGGAAGACGCGAAAGCTTCACTGTTAGGAGTGGGTGATCCCCGTGGCTTGCAGCTGATTGAAACCCTCGAACAAGAAGGGTGGTTTTGATTTGGGCATTGGGTATGGGGCATGGGGCATGGGGCATGGGGCATTGGGCATTAATCACTTGAATCCCAACTCCTAATTCCTGTACAGACGCAATTAATCGCGTCTCTCTTAACTCCTAACTCACTCAGCACTCAGCACGGGCTAAACGCCCCGCTACCGCTAACAGCACTCACTAACCTTCAGCTACAGATTTAACCAAATTTAAGTCATAAGGGCGCTCAGTATCATCTTCGCCCAAATACTCACCATTTTGAATTTCCAGAATAACTAGCGGGATGTGTCCAGGATTTTCTACCTTATGTAGGGTTGCTGCGGGAACATAAGTTGATTCGTTTCGATTCAGCAATATTTCCGAATCGCCACAAGTTACCTTGGCTACACCGGAAACTACAACCCAATGCTCATTACGATGATAATGAATTTGTGGTTTAATGCCGTGTCTGGGCTTGATTTCAACACGGCTAATTCTATAAGTATCTCCCTCCTCGATCACCTCCACCTCACCCCAGTATCGTGTGCCTGAATGTGGAGGCAATTCGTTGATATTTGACTGAGTATTATTTTCGTTGGGAGTCATAATGAATTTCTCAACCAGATAAGTATTAGTATTTTTCTGTAATTTACCGTAAAGGGGATAAACCTGGGTAGGGAGATATAGTCACAACTGCTGTAACTTTACTCTAGGGAATTATTCATTCCCCGTATACTGAATCCGATAAATCCGATTATTAGCTTCTTCTGTTAGTAGTAAACTGCCATCTGGCAGCACGAGTAAACCTACAGGTCGTCCCCAAGTGGTTGGTACAGAAGGATTGAGTAAAAAGCCTGTGAGAAAGTCTTCGTAATAGCCAAGCGATCGCCCCTTAGCGTCGAAGGGAACAAATACAATTTTATAACCAGTACCGCGATCGCGGTTCCAAGAACCACGAAAAGCAACAAAAGCACCGTTCCGGTATTTTTCTGGAAATGTTTTACCATCATAAAACTGCAAACCCAATGCTGCTGAATGCGCTTGGAACAGTACATCTGGCGTTTGGGTACTGGCAGCTAATTCGGGGCGTTTACTTTTGCCATCGGTTTTTTGACGCGGATCGAGGTTGTTTGGTGTCAGATAAGCATAAGGCCAGCCATAAAATGCCCCCTGTTTAACCCGTGTCAGATAGTCTGGAACCAAATCATCACCGATTCCATCGCGTTCGTTAATACTGGCGTAAAGTTCCTTGGTTAGAGGATGAAAGTCCAAACCAACCGGGTTACGCAAGCCGGAAGCGAAAGTTTGCTGCTGGGAACCATCTAAATTCATCACCTGTATCGAAGCGCGTGGTAGGGGTTCTTCATCCACATTGGTTCCTGAACCAACTGAGACATATAATTTATTGCGATCAGGTGAGACAACGACATTGCGTGTCCAATGGTTGTTATAACCTTGAGAAGGCAAGTCGGCGATTTTTTCTCCTTTACCTGTAATCTTGTTTTGACCTTGAGTATAGGGAAAACGCACCACAGCATCTGTATTCCCCAGAAAAAAGGAATTATCTGCAAAAGCCATCCCAAAGGGTCTATTGAGTCCGTTGTCCCCACTAGCAAAAGTTTCTCGAACGTCGGCTACACCGTCACCATTGCTGTCACGTAACAAACGAATGCGGTTTTGCCCCGTTTCAGTCACCAGAACATTACCACTGGGAGTTAAAGCTAGCCAGCGTGGGGCATCTAAATCTTCGGCAAATACATTAACTGTAAAGCCTCTTGGTACGCGCAGCACCGGATTTTGCGGAATAGGCACAACTTCAGGCCGCTTGGAAGCACTTTCTGTTGCAAAGGGTGCTGGTAAATTCTTCAGATTGATACGGATAGGTGTAGGCGAAAGTGCTTCAGTACGGACAGTATTTTTTGGCTTTGGCTGTGTAGGATTCTGTGTCAGTTGGGCAGAAGGTACAGATTCTTGTGGTGTGGGATTATCTGACGAAGCGCGAGTCTGGTTACACGCTGCTGTCAAGGTTAGTAACAAAACTGGCAGCAAGAAACGCGCAGAGACTTTCATGGCGGTAGACACTATGACACAATTTTTTTACTTTAGACTTGAGACTTAATAATTGTCACCAGTCTAAAGTCCGATTTTTCTTACTTAGTAAAAGTATCAGAAGATTAAGGACTAGGAAAATAATTCCCAATTCTCAATTCCCAATATTCATACATATAAGCATTTATTAGTCAATAAAAAATTTTCAACCTCTGCTGCTGGTAATGGACGACTAAATAGAAAACCTTGCATAGAATTACAGTTGTGCTGGCGCAAAAAAGAAAGTTCTGCTTCCGTCTCTACACCTTCAGCGATTACATTTAGATTGAGATTGTGACCCATTTGAATTAATGCTTTAGTAATGGCTGATTTCTGTGGATCGTTAGCAACGTTATGGATAAAATAACGGTCTATTTTCAATGTATTAATTGGTAAATTTTTCAGATAAATTAGAGAAGAATAGCCTGTACCAAAATCATCAATCGCAATTTTGATACCCAAGGATTGCAATTTAGTCATAGTAGCGATCGCACTATTTACGTCTTGCATAATCATACTTTCAGTCAGTTCTAGCTCTAAGTCATTTGGTTGCAAATTATTGATAGTTATAAAATTGACTATTTTATTAATAAAATCTGGTTGATTAAATTCCATTACTGAGATATTTACAGCAACAATAAAGGAATTAATTCCGGCATCACGCCAGATTTTTATTTGTTTACATACACTTTTTAATACCCATTTACCAATTGGAACAATTAAACCCGTAGACTCTGCTAACGGAATAAATTCTGTTGGGTAAACTATCCCTAATTCTGGACTTTGCCAGCGCAATAAACTTTCAGCAGCTAATATTTTTCCAGAAGCAATATCGACTATTGGTTGATAATAAATTTCAAATTCTTGAAATTTATGTTGTTTGATAGCTTGATACAAGCTAATTTCTAACAACTGCATTTTGGGAGACAAGTTGTTAATTGTAGTCTGGGTAGATAAATATCTTTTTAAAGTAGCGTGCTTTTCCAACCGATTTATGATGGCACTATATAACTCAGCCCGACTAAATGGCTTAGTTATATAGTCATCTGCCCCCATATCCATACCTTGACGAAAGTCAGATTTTGCAGATTTTGCAGTGAGAAAAATGAAGGGAATTGTTGCCGTTGATGGATCTTGGCGTAATGCGCTTAGAACGCCATAACCATCAATTTCTGGCATCATCATATCACAGAGAATTAAGTCAGGAACTTCACAGATAGCCAAATGCACGCCGACCCTACCATTAGCGGCAGCAATAGTTTCAAAATCCTCAGCTTCTAGCAAATCTAAAATGTTTTCACGAACTGCTTCATCGTCTTCTATTATTAAAATTTTGGGCATAAGTTACCTTAATTTATTTTTTATTATTTAATGAGAGTAAACTTTGTACCAAGTCCCGGTGTAATTATGGCAAAAATTTTATATTTGTAGATATCTATAAACTTTTTTACAATTAACATTTCTAATCGAATAGAAATGGACAGTCCAAAAGCCAGAATATTTAACTGTTTTCCACACTTGATAACCCGTGATAGCGAAAACATTTTTGTTCATAAATTTACTACCAAAATCTTCCGAACTCTTGCAGATATAAATGACTCCTGGGCTGGAGAATAATAAATATTGCAGATGTTGGAAATTTTCAAGTAGCGTCCACCATATTTCCCAATATGAACGCCTAACTACATCTTGTGATTGTAGCCTGCTAAAGTTGAGTACTGTTTGGTTCGCTTTTAGCCCAATGCCTTCTGTTATTAGCAATCCGATAAACTGGAAAGTGACGTTGAAGATAGTGCGAAATCGTCTTTCACCCTCACACAATGCTACTTCTGCTACACGGGAGGTACTATTCACAGAAACTGCCATGAGGTGATTCGATTTGTCCTGTCTGTCAGTACTATAGCGCGTGCTAGTGACCATTTGTACTTGGGTAATTGTCTCTTAACGAGAATTTGATATCCTACCTCAAATGAACTAATACTGGTGTCAATACTTATCGGGTTTTGGGGAAAACGGGAAGGGGAAAGGGTTTAAATTTACCTTTACCTCTTACCATTTAAGCTTTCTCCAGACCAAAAGAGAGATTGTTGGGTTTATCCGACAAGTATTGTTCTGCCTCTTCACTAGAGATGCAACTGCACCCGCCGTTCGCCATAACGCAATAGTCTTTCTATAGTTACAAGCCGATTTTCCCAAACTTTGACTTGATAGGAATTCGACTTAATTTCTTGGCTCATCAATACCCGAAATTGTGACTGGAAGCGAGTTAGAGAGGCTTTTGCCACTAGTAAATTACTAGGAGAAGGAGAAGCAGCAAGCTGATTTAAAGCAGTCCGTAAAACTTCTGCCTGGTTGTTAAAATCTGATATTGTCTGGGCAGGTCTTTCTGGTGGGTTATTTTGAAAAACAAACTTCCATTCTCGTTGCAGCGCGGTGTAACGGATGGCGGCAGTTTGAAAAGGTTGACGGTGAGGAATCGGTTCACTTTTTGTAGATTGAACTCTACCTTGAGTGCTAATAAAAAGTTTTTGTAGTTCGTTATTAAAATTCTCTGCGGCAAAGAGTGCGTAACCACTAACTGGCAAGTCTCTTACTAACTGGAGTTGATCGAACGTCCCGATTGTTGGTAAAGAAAGTAAGCGAATTCCCGGCACTAACAATGTAGCTCCCAATTGTTTAGAGGCTATCCAGGGTTGGGCTAGTCGTTGGAAGCGAGAAGTATCTAGAGCATAAGTCATGGGAACGATTAAATCCACATCTCCTCGCCTTGCCCAAGTTTCCCAGTTTTGTTGAATTTTCTGAATCCGCTCTTGTTCTGGCAAAGGAAATACTGCAACCGACAAAATCAAATTCGGTCGTTTTTGTCGCAACTGCTCTGAAACTTTCGCAACAAAGCTATCAACTTGCTCAGTCCGAAATGTTGTCCACTTTTGCCATAGTTCTAGTTGGCTGGGAGAAATATTTATCGGATCTACACCAGTAAGTTGCTGAAACTGCCCTCTTGCAGCTTTGCCATAGCCATAAATTCGACCTGCTGATGGGTCTTGAAAGGGGTAGCGAATGTAGTCTAGCTGTAGACCATCCACATCATAACGAGTAACGATTTCCTCGTACAGTTTGAGTAAGTATTGCCGTACTTCGGGGTTGGCTGGGTCAAAGAATGGCTTAGTCTGACCAACGGGGATCATGTTGCCAAGATTATCGTAGTTTGCCCAATCGGGATGAGCCGCTAGTACTGGTCCTGGATAATTTGGATTAAGGTTGATAATCTCATTATGCCGTTGATTGCCAGCAGCAAAAGTCCAAACCCAAGCGTGTAATTCCATGTCGCGCTCATGGGCTAATTTCACCGCATCTTCTAGTGGGTTCCACCCATGAATTAAGGGGTTTTGCTCTTTTGCAACTTGGCTGGGATAAATAGTATAGCCAGCATTAACGGTTTCAAAGAAGACAGTATTAATCCCAGTTTGGGCTAGGCGATCAAAAATCTGGGCTAGTCCCGCCTTGCTACCAGCACGAACAATTGTCCCCCTATCTAACCAAACTGCCCGAATTTCTGGTTGAGCCACTCTTTGATCGACAGGGAACTGCTGCCACAAAATCGTCTTTGCTGCCAGCCACTGCTGACGAGCTAGAGCATAGTTTTTTTGGGCAATCAATTGTGGTAAGTTTTTGGCAATTACCCTTACTTGTGCCAAGGCTTGGTCTTTACTTGTGGCTAACCCACCCAATTTAGTTGAGGCTAATTGTATTGGCTGATCCTTGACAGATTGAGAGTTGTAGGTTTCCAGATGCCTGGAGGTCTGTTTTCCCTCAGATATGCCAACGCCTTCCTTAACCACATCGGCTAACACCGCTAAATGAGCGCTTTCCACCCGGCCAATGAGATTTTCTAGCTCTTGTTGGAGAGCGATCGCTTGATTGCTGTCAATCGGCTCATTGGAGTTGGGTGCAACATCTAGACGCACCGCCTGTTCCAGCTGGTCAATGGCCTCTTGCGAAGTTGGTGGTTTAACTATAGGAAGCGCTCTCGGTATGGGAGCAGTGGCAGTTTTGGGAGGAGGAGATAAGGGAGATGAACTACTCCTCTGCCCCTCTGCCCCTCTGCTCCCCTGCTCCCCTGCTCCCCTGCCCCCTGCCCCCTGCTCCCCTACCCCCTGCCCCCTTGGTGCAGCCGCTACTGTTGTAGAGCAGTTTGGGGAACCTCCTGCTACTTTTTTCATCCGATTCGATGGCGCTAGCGCTGTCAAATAGTGATTTATAGAAGCTTTTAACCAGGCATTATCTAATTCGGCGGCTGAGGCTGTATCTGTTCCCCAGCGCCAGCCCAAAAAGGTGGTACGCTCGGTTGTCACTACTGCGGCTGGATTATCTTTGGAATTCCAAACAGCAGGAGATTCAGTGCCCATATCATTAGGAATCACAACGCCGCCGCGTACTTTGCCAAAGAGTTCAGTTTGATTTGCCCATTCTGGGATTTTGGTTTTTGTGGGCTTGATCTGTTCTATGTCACTGAGGCTGAATCCCCAATAACCTCCCAAGAGCGATCGCAATAACTGCCGCACTCCTGCTGATGACAAACTACCCACGGGGCCGCTAGCAATCAAGCGCCCTCCCTTACTCATCCATTCTTCGAGAGCGATCGCTTGGGTTGGGGTTAGCGTCTCGACGTTGGGCAAAAATAATACCCGGCGATCGCCCCAATCTGCACTACTCTTGACATCGCTTAGGGGAATTACACAATATTTCATCCCTATTGTCTGCAAGCGGTCAGTTATTCCTGTCCATTGATTCGCATTTTCTTGGCTTTGTACTACGCTCAATACAGGTTCTTCAGTCGCCGCCGTGACTGGCAAAATACTAAAACTATTTAAAATTAAAAAGTTAAAACTTAAAATGAAGAATCCGGCTTTCTTTATTTGAAAATTTGCCTTTTCATGAAACTCTTTCCGATTCTTCACTACTGACTCCTCAGTGGATTAATTATTAGGCATTACTTCTTATTTATCATCCAGCATAACAATAAATTACCTCCGAAAAACAACTGATCTTTGATAATTAAACCTTAACAGAACTGTATGTGCATGTTTTGATTAAATCTTCAACTCCTGCTATGGGGAAAATTTTTGTATTTAGTCTTCCAGCTAATTCCTCAATACTCATATCATCTAAAAATACCAATTCCCCATTTTTTAACATGACATTGGGGAGCAAAATACCATCACCTAAATCTTGACCTTCTAAATTTAGAAGTAAATCATGGCCAGTTAATAATCCGGTTACACTGATAGTTTGTCCCCAATAATCACTACATAAAGCCCGCATATTGACCTCTAAACCCTCAACACAATTTAAGCGTTTCAAAATTGGTTGAAATGCTTTTTCTACGGCGTTGCCCACTACCCAGGTCAATTTTCTTTGAGGATATACTTTTGGCGGGAGTAATTCTGCTGCAACGGTGGCAAATTGCTTGATAAATAGTTGAATCGAACCAACTCCGTTATCAATTTGGGGATATTCTTCATATTCAGACTCGCTGGGTAATTCTTCACCTGCAATTAAAAACCACTCATCGGCTAACCAAACAACGCTAGAACCAAATTTTTGGCGAAATTGCCGTGAGAGTATTTGCACTTGAGAAATCACTTCTTGAGCTTTTTCTCTAGTTACAGGTATAAGTTCATCTTCTGGAGGGCGAAACCGTGTCAACCCAACTGGCACAACTGCCACTGATGCCACCGTAGGGACTTCACCAGTATGAAAAGACGTTAAATCTTTAAGAGTTTTTTCTAGATGTTTGCCATCATTTATACCAGGACAAACTACAACTTGAGCATGAATTTGTAATCGCCTTTTTTGAAACCATTTGAGTTGTTGTAAAATTTGTCCGGCACGCTGATTTTTTAATAGTCTAATTCTCACATCAGCTTCTGTCGCATGAACAGAAACATATAATGGAGACAAGCGCATTTGCTCAATTCGCTGCCATTCTCTTTCTGGCAAATTGGTCAGGGTAAGATAAGAACCGTACAAAAAGCTTAGACGATAATCGTCGTCTTTCAAATACAAGCTGGTGCGTTTACCAGGTGGCTGTTGATCGATAAAGCAAAATGGACAGCGATTATTACACTGAATTAAGCCATCAAATAGGGCTGTTTCAAATTCTAGCCCCAAGTCTTGATCGTAATCTTTTTCAATTTCCAGACTATGAGTTTTACCAGCAGCATCTAAAACTTCTAGTTCCAAAATTTCATCAGCACACAAAAACTGATAATCAATTAAATCGCGGGGACGTGTACCATTGATTGCAACGATCGCATCCCCAGCCTCAAAGCCAATCTCGGCGGCTATTGAGTCGGGAAGAACCTTGGTAATTCGGGCAGGATTAATATTCATGGGGCATGGGGCATTGGGCATGGGGCATTGGGCATGGGGCATTGGGCATGGGGCATTGGGCATTTGTTTTAAACAAATGACCAATGACAAATGACTATTATGAAATTATCCTTTCCAACCTGATGCGATCGCAGCTAAAATTGCGCTACCGAATGCTAATCTATACCAAACAAAAACCAGAGTGTTTTTGGTTGCTAAGTATTTGATTAAGAATGCAATTGATAGGTAGGAAAAAATAAAGGTTGAAATAATCCCTACAATTAACAGTCCCACAATGTTATCTGGCAACTCGTGGGCTTGAAATGATTTGAATATTTTCAAACTTTTATACAGCGTTGCAATGGTAAGAGTTGGAAAGCCTAACAAAAATGAGAATTTCGCTGCTGTATCGCGTTCCAATCCTAAAAATAAGGCAGTTGTCAACGTTGATCCAGAACGAGAAACGCCGGGAATTAAAGCAAGTGTTTGTCCCAAGCCAACTAAAATCCCATCTCGAATCTGCAATGAATCAAAACCTCGCTTGCGAGTACCAATTTTTTCTGC
Organism: Nostoc sp. TCL240-02; assembly: GCF_013343235.1. Classification (GTDB taxonomy): domain Bacteria; phylum Cyanobacteriota; class Cyanobacteriia; order Cyanobacteriales; family Nostocaceae; genus Nostoc. The sequence continues at coordinate 7,466,182 of NZ_CP040094.1, forward strand.
TAAAGCTAGTAACAGTGCCATGATGATTGACATAATGGCAATAATTAATGCACTTTCCGGTAGAATGTCTTTCAAAAGAAAGCCGAAAACCAAGGCAGGTAGAGTTCCTACTACAATCCCCACAAGAATTTTCCACTCCTCACGTTGCCAATCTTTATCTTTAAATGCTTCGATTCCACCTTTGATAATATTAGTAATCAGCGACCAGAAATAACCCACAATTGCGATAACACTGCCAAATTGAATGGCATCGACAAAATCTTTAGAACCTAACTCTTTCCAACCAAATATCTTGGTAAAAATCAGAAGATGTGCAGTGCTACTAATTGGCAAAAACTCTGTAATACCTTGAACAATACCCAAAATAAAAGCTTGAATAAACTCCATAGCAATTAATACCTTTTTCCTTTTCTAGACATCATTATGAACATTGATTGTCTAGATGATGTTGCTTTATATACTCTCTACTGCACCTAATCTTATAGAAATTCGATTTTACCGATCAATAACATCATCTAAGACGCTGACCATGTTCTTACACCCACCTGAATAAGTCAACGAAATTTTGCCAGTTCATCAAACTTTAATATTTAGCAGACTGATGCTGTTCGCTTTTTAACTGTTATATTTTACCTTTCATCTCTCTGTAGTTCCCTATCTACAAGGAACTACAGAGCAGCTTTGTACATAGTGCAACTTGAATGGATTAGTCTGGCGCAGAATGTTTTGTCTAGTTTGCACCTGCGCTCGACGAAATTTCAGTATAATTACAATGCCCCAGGGGGGGATTTTAAAATGTGATATCTTAAATAAGATAAAGTTTAGTAACAAATATTAAAAACTTTGATTAATAATACACTGTCCTCCTACACTGCTTCTACCCCTTCTATTGATACCGAGTTGGATTTGGCTGATACTGGGCAGAATGGCATCAGGCAATTGGAATCTGCACTCTCTTTTTCTCCCTCTTTACCTTTATCTATTTCTGCCAGACAAAATTGGTTAGTATTTGCGGCGGCGGTATTTTTGGTATCAGTGCCAGTATTTGTAGAAGCGCCAATAGTGCGATCGCTACCAACTCTCAGTTTAGCGCTGACAGCATTTTGGGTGTGGCTAAGTTTTACCTTAATGTCACGTCCTGCAACATACATCTGGGGCGATTTGCTCTTAGGGTTTAGCTGGAGTTGGTTAGCAGGCGCGATTTACTGGGGCTGGTTACGTTGGGAACCCGTATGGCATCTACCAGTAGAATCTATAGGATTACCGTTTGCTTGCTGGTGTCTAGCGAAGAATTGGGGTAAGGTTGGTAGCTGGTTTTATTTAGGATCTTTACTCGGTACTGTTTTAACAGACGTATATTTTTATCTAGTAGACTTGATGCCTTACTGGAGGCAAATTATGAGAGTGGATGCAGATTTAGCACCACAAATCTTACAAAATGCCCTGATGCAAGTACAAACACCTTGGGGACAAACTTGGGCTATAGTTCTCGCGTTAATGCTGTTAACAGTTGGGATTTTCGCTTTAGGTGGAAAGCAAAGACACTGGTATGCCTTTGGTGGCGCAGTTTTAAGCACCATTTTGGTAGACAGCCTGTTTTTGTTAGCTGCGATCGCAGCGTGAAGGAGACAGGACGCAGGACGCTTCTATTACCAAAACTTTTTCTAGTCAGCCTACAGCACATCAAGAATGATGCTGTAGATAAGTAATTAGTTAAGAAATATTACATAACAGTCCATTACCCTCAAGTCTTCTTGCTAGGGTTTTTGGTATTAGACATCGACGGTTTCGTATCTGCTTAAAAGGTAAAATCAGCAACCCCGAAAAGATTTCATCTTGCAGGGAATACTACCAGGATCGTTGATATAAGGCTATTACAGCTATGTAGCCACTGCGATCGCGATAAAAATTTTTGTCAAAACCACAGTCAAACCCAGTAACAGTAAATATTGTGGATATTAATACGCTGTATATTAGTTTCTGATGACTGCTGTGTTGATTAAGCTATCAGGTTTTGTTCTTTGTCCTTTGTCCTGTGTCCTCTAACGTAGACGCATTAGCGGCTTCCCGCAGGGTATGACCAATGACCAATGACTAATGACCAATTACGGCTGTTAGCTTAAAATTTTTATTTCTGTTTGATGGAAAGAGGTAGAAAATCGTGAAAGGATTGGCGCGTTTATTAACAGTGTTTAGTTTGTTACTTAGTTGCTGGGGATGGTTGGGAACAACTCAGATAGCCCAAGCTGCTAGTTTCAACAGTTTTGCTTTTCCTCAAGTCCCAATTTTGGCAATTGAGCGGCAGAATCGGGCAGATAAGAAGCTAGGAACGGAATTTGGGAAAAAAATTGATTTGAATAATACCAACGTCCGAGCTTTTCAACAGTTTCCAGGGCTTTATCCCACTTTGGCTAAGAAAATCATCACAAATGCTCCCTACAAAAATGTAGAGGATGTATTGGATCTTCCAGGATTGAGCGATCGCCAAAAAGCAACCCTGCAAGCCAACTTGGATAAGTTTACCGTGACAGAATTAGAGCCTGCCTTCAACGAAGGAGACGATCGCTTTAACAACGGTATCTACAGATAAGTTGCAGTTAATCTAGCAAATAGTAGCCCACTCCTGATTCTAGGGAGTGGGATTATTCTATTAAAGATAAAGAAAGACAAGAAGGACAAAGTAAAATTTTTTCCTTGTCTCCCCCTGCTCCCTTCCCCCTATCCCCTCCCCCCTCCCTCATTACCTTGCCTGAGATAATTCCTAGCCAATTTGATGTCTTAGTAGTCGGCGCTGGCGCTGCTGGACTATACACAGCGCTGTGTCTACCAGAGTCCTTACGAGTCGGCTTGATTACCAAAGAAACTGTTGCTTTGTCCGCTAGTGATTGGGCACAAGGTGGTATTGCCGCAGCCGTTTCCCCGGAAGATTCTCCTACGCTACACATTGAAGATACGATCCGGGCAGGTGCAGGTTTGTGCGATCGCACCGCTGTAGAATTTCTCGCCCAACTTGCTCCTAACTGCATTCAATCCCTAGTTAACTTGGGAGTTGCTTTTGACCGTCATGGTCAAGCCTTGGCTTTAACTTTAGAAGCTGCCCACTCTCGCAACCGCGTTCTCCACGCTGCGGATACCACAGGCAGGGAAGTTACAACCACTCTCACCACTCAAGTATTACGTCGCCCGAATATTCAAGTCATTCAGCAAGCTTTAGCTTTGAGTTTGTGGATTGAACCCGAAAGCAAGCGCTGTCAGGGAATAAGCCTGTTTTATCAAGGTAAAATCACATGGATTAAAGCTGGTGCTGTAATATTAGCAACTGGCGGTGGCGGTCAAGTATTTGCCCAAACCACTAACCCGGCTGTGAGTACAGGTGATGGGGTAGCGATCGCATATCGGGCTGGGGCTATTCTCCGCGATTTGGAATTTGTGCAATTTCACCCCACTGCACTGACTAAAACTGGTGCCGATCGCTTCCTTATTAGCGAAGCTGTACGCGGCGAGGGGGCACACCTTGTTGATAATGAAGGGCGGCGTTTTGCCTTTGACTATCATCCTGCGGGTGAACTCGCCCCCAGAGATGTGGTCAGTAGAGCAATTTTTAGCCATTTACAACGTACCGCCGTTGATTTGGCCACTGCCCATGTGTGGTTGGATATGCGCCCCATCCCTGCCGACAAGATTCGTCACCGCTTTCCTAACATCATTAAAGTTTGTCAGCATTGGGGAGTTGATGTTTTCCACGAACCAATTCCTGTAGCGCCTGCTGCCCATTACTGGATGGGTGGGATTGTCGCGGATCTGATGAATCGCACAAATATCCCTGGTTTGTACGCGGTGGGTGAAACCGCTAGTACCGGGGTGCATGGGGCAAATCGCCTTGCCAGTAATTCCCTGCTGGAATGTATTGTGTTTGGGGCCCAAATGAGCCAAATTGAGTTGGAAAATATCGGGTTGCCGTTAGAAATACCAATGTTGCCATCACGGAAATTTAGCGTTGATCCTAGTGAATGGCACATCCAGCAAGCACAACTAGAAGCACTCAGAGAGAAGTTACCGCGTCTAGTGTGGGAAAATGCTGGTATTTGTCGAGAGCAATCAAAGTTGGAAACTGCGATCGCCACTGTTGAATCTTGGCAGCAAGATTTTGCTGCTTTGCCTTTAAGTCAATTCTTGCTTGGTTTACGCCCAGCAGAACCAGCTAGTTTTGACTTACCAAATGTTGAACGACAATTGCGACTTTGGGCAGAAACCCGCAATTTATTAGATGTGGCTGATTTAATTCTCAAAAGTGCTGCTTTTAGAACCGAGAGCCGAGGAGGACACTACCGTTTAGACTATCCTCAATCAGACCCAAATTGGCAAGTTCACACACTTGTCCAAACAAATCATTGGTGGAAATCTCCAATATTATCTTGAACATTCTTCTGTCCCGCATTCCTCATCGTAATTATGGGCGGAGTTAGGGAGAGCCTTATTCTAGTATTATTTTTAATAAACTACCCTTGCTATCTTCCAAAGGAACTAGACTCGCTAACCCTGTCGGCGGAAATTTCAGCCCGTTCTTTTTGGGATATTTCCAAGGAACAGATGTGATGTCTAAGATATGAGCCCCTTTATAGCGCTGCTTTACCACAATCTAAAATCAAAAATGGCCATCAGCGAGTACCGCTACCATGCTGACTGTCAGGACCACCATAATTTGGTGGGATATATGTGTCTTTTAAATTTGGAGAATTGACTTTGTGGGCGATTAAAGTATTACTGCTAGTAGTAATAACAGTATTAGCACTTGCAGTACCGAATAGGCTCGTGCAAGCGGCAAATTTAGGTAATAATATGTAAGCACTTATACAGAGTATCATGACCTTTGTGAATCGGAAGTTAGTTTTCATTGGTTTCAGTAAATTTACTATTTTTTCATTTCAAACGTATTTTTATTGACTAACGTATATTTACTGATACTTTTTTCAAAAATATTTGAACTTTATTAAATTATTTCTAATACTTTACAAGTGATTGTGGTGTTTACTTGTACGATATCCTTAAATTGCTGGTATTAAATAGTTTTTATACTTAAGTAATATTCTTAATTAGCCATTTTTACATCAGTCTAAAGTTAGATATGTTGATGGATTGCTATAAGCGTTTTGTTTAATTCACGATTTATTAATAATATCTTATATACTTTTAAGTATTAACACTATATTTGCCGAATCAAAATTTCAAAAAATATAAAAAAATACTTATTTTCTTGTATAGTTATGTTTTGACTATAATAAAGATATATAAAGATAAAATAACATAATTGTTAGATTATAAGGATTTTAAAAACTATGGAACTATAGAATACCCTTATAATTCCGTATAACATCAGTATATTTTTGTTTGTAAAAGTAATTACATAAAAATCGAAAAAAATTATTTTTCTAATTAATTCTGATGATGAATTCCTTTTTCACTTATCTTCTTAGTTTTAGTCATCAGTCCCAAAAGCCTTGCTAAATCTCTATCTTGACTAAAAAACTACCTCTAGTTATATACGAAATGCTTTTTCAAAATAGTGCCTTGCACATATTTAAAGTCCACATTCCTAATTTAACGGTAAAATTTTTTACTATAGGGAGAAAAATATGGAGACTTACCTCTTAACTAATTAAGCAAACTCGTAGCGATTTTTACCCAGATGCTTGGCACGATACATTGCTGCATCTGCTTGTTTGATCAAATTTTCACTATCTTGGCTGTTGTATGGGTAGACACTTATACCAATACTGGCAGAGATTCGGATTGCATAGCCATCCAAAACAATTGGCTTGGTAATACTGCTTAAAATTTTTTCGGCGACTTTAGCAGCTATCTGGACATTAGGAATTGCCCGCAAAATTATAGTAAATTCATCGCCACCCAAGCGAGAAACTGTATCACTAGCGCGTAAAGAGTTGCTGAGTCTTCCAGCGATAGTCATTAGCAAGCGATCGCCCGTCTCGTGACCCAAAGTATCATTAACTTGCTTAAAGCCATCTAGATCGATAAACAGCAGTCCCAACAACAGGTTATTGTGTTGCGCCCAATGTAACGACTCATAAAGCTGTTCGGCAAAAAATTTGCGATTGGATAAACCAGTGAGGGGGTCGTGATACGCTAAATAACGCAAGTGGTCTTCTTTGAGCTTTAATTCATTGTTAGAGCGGAATAGTTCAGCAGCAGTTCGCTTCAGCTGCTCCTCCATTAGCTTGCGCTGAGTAATATCTCGGATAACTCCAACTAAAAAGAAATTGCCAGCTGAGTCTTTATGCAGCGATCGCTTAGTCGCAATTTGATGAGTCTGTCCATCTGCATTTGTAAATTCTTCTTCATGTTCCTGGGGTTTTTGAGTTCGGAACACCAGATCGTCCTGTTGTCGAAACACATCAGCTTCATGCTTAGGGAAAAAGTCATAGTCTGACTTTTCAATCAACAACTTATTCGGATAACCAATAAATCGACAATAGGCTTCATTTAAAACAATCCACTGATGTTGTTCATTTTTGACAAAAATTGGATCGGGAATTGTGTTGATTACGTGATGCAAAAATTCTTTAGAACGTTTCCGCTCTTCCTGAATATGGGCAATATGACTGGTCATCCAAATAGCTGAACTGCCAAAGCTAAACAGTGAGGGAAGGAGCGGTATCCACCAACCGTACAAAAAAGTAATGTATGTGGTCAGGGTCAATACAAAGCAAGAAACTAGTATACAAAGCAGACTTCTAGTAGCGTGTCGTATCCGCCATGTCGTCACAGCTCCCAGATAAGACCAAATAAAAATCCACAAGTATTCCATCAAGTCAGACCAAAATTTGAATAATGGTCGTCCATCAACAGCAGCAGAGATTAACTCACTAACAAAATAAGCTTGCAGTTGAATGCCGGGTACAGGCTTTGCTGTACCTATTAGATTGCTGGAATATGGAATGAATACAAAATCCTGGAGACTGGGTGCAGTGGAGCCAATCAGTATAATCCGATCTTTGATTAAATTTTCTTGGACTTTATCTGCCAGTACATCTTTTATCGATACCTGGCGAAAACTACATAATTCTCCAGATGAACTTTGACATTTAGGTTTAGGAAAATTGGTCAGAATTTGATATCCTCTATCATCAGCCCTCACATAAGCACCATCATCACCCTCAAAACGAGTAAATGATGCCTTACCCAATTGCAAGTACTTAGGGTTGCTTTTTGCTTTAGTGGGAATAATTCCCTTTGGCTTTAAATACAATAAAGCCAACTTCAGAGCAAAACTTTCGTGTAATTGATTATCAACGTGCCAATACAACAAACTGCGGCGTACTTTACCATCAAGATCGTACAGCACATTATTAAAGCCAACTTGATCCTTATTTAGTCCCTGTGGAGGCAAAACACTAAAGTTTTTGTTTTTGTCATTTGCCAGTAGTTCAATACCAATTAAATTGGGCATTGACTTATAAGTATTACGCAGTTCTTGATTACCAGGCTCTACTGGTAAATTTCTGTAGAGATCTAAGCCAATAGCACGGGGTTTGTGGACATTTAATTTTTGCAACAACAGTGCAATTTTCGCATCTGGAATCGGCCACAAACGTATTTCGTTTAAATATGCTTCATTAATCACTACAATTGTAATACGCTCTTCCGGTGGTTCATTTGGACGTAAGCGAAACAATTGATCCAAAGCTGCAAACTCCAAAGATTGCAATAATCCGATGGAGTGCAACAGCACGACGCAGACTGCAATGCTGACGGCAGTAATCAATTCTCTGTGTCCTCGACTAAGCGATTGTTTGAGTCTCAAGACTAACTTTACAAAACGCTTGTCTAGTTGCTGATTCATTCCCATTACCTAGTGGGGAGAAATATTCTCTATTTCCGATAGCTATTAACTATCGGACTAACATAGCTCAAAGGAGAGCTAAATAGAGTTTCTAAGAGTTTGTTCAACTCCGTAAGATTTTTCAAGCTATCCTGATATTTGTGATGTATTAGCATATATTGAGGCCAATTATCTTACCAAACGCCAACTGGAACTTTTTTGGCTATCAGCACAAATTAAGTATAAATCTTGATTAATTTCCTTCAGCTTTAGGTGTTTGCGGATAAAAGGAGCAGCAAAATTGGTTATTGATTATTAGACAAGACTTATTATCTATCACCAAAAACAAAAAAGCCAACTGGAAACAGACCTTGCTGTATTCATCCAGTTGACTCTACTTAGGACTGAGTTCCGACTGATGAGTAATAAAAGGTACTCAATACTGTTGTATCTGACACATATACTGACCTTCCTAATAAATTGGGAACCGCAACAGGGACTTACTGAAGGCAATTATTTGAAATATTTGAAGTTGCGAGGCCCTGTGTAACCAGAAACTTTTGCTAGTTCCTCTAAGTTTTGGACTCCGCTATAGCTTTTACCATTGACAATCCAAGTGGGGAAGCCTTCAATTTTTGCGGTTTTACACAGTTCAGTTTGAGCATTGAGTCCTTCGGGAGCGCACTCTACCTTAACATCTTTGTTGATTATTTCCTCAGCCTCTTTACCAAAAATCATTTTTTGTTCATGGCAGTGAGGACACCAGTAAGCACTGTATTCCTTTGCGCCTATCTTTGCCAGATGGCTTGCTAAGGCTATTTCTGCCTCACCAGAAGTAGTAGTAACTTCCCAACCAAAGGCTGGGTTAGGGTCTCCTTTGGAATTAAAGGTAATTTTTGCTGGTTGTCCTGGAGTTTCAGATATTACATCTGATTTATTGACACCAGCATAAACCCCTAAAGTGCCAATCAGCGTTACCATGCCGACAATCAGGGCAGTAAAGAAGATTTGTCCAATATCCTCCCAAGTGCGACCCATAATCGTTAGTACCAAAAGACTCACAGAGAACAAAGCTGAACCGATACAGTAAGGACAAATAGCTTTAATTTGAGATGCCAACACATACATTAAGTAGCCGCTAAAGACAGACATAGCGATCGCACCCACTAACAGCAGCCACCATGTCAAATTTTCTAATTGTTTGCGGCTATTGTTTTCTCCTGAGTTGAATACCAAGGGAGCTAAAGCCAATATCACCATACTGATGTATGCCAAAAACCCAAACAAAGCTAATGGCTGACCAAAAACCGTTGCCCAAGGACTGGAAAGCACATCATTACAACCCTTAGCGCCAGCCTCTACCACACAAGCGGCACTGCCTCCTGTTAACTTTTCTATGGTGAGATAACCTGTGATCAGGGCACCACATCCAGCGATCGCGGCAATCAATGTCCGTGACCATTTATGAATCCAAGGAGTAGAACGACGGCGAATCATAAACTGCTATTGGGGAATGGGGAATGGGGAATGGGGAATGGGGAATGGGGAATAATAATTGTTCGCTTACTCCCCCTACTCCTCACTCTCCACTTTCTAAGAATGTAACTTTACTTGTTCTGCTAATTTGCTTTCAGCTTTGGAGTTCCAACTGCGACGCGCGGCCTCGACAAATTGGCTGACGCGAATTGGGTCAATTGGTTGCTCAATGCGTCCGTGACGTTTCAGAGAACTGGAAACTATTACACCATCTGCTGCTTGGATCAATGTATCAATATTTTCCCAACTCGCCCCACTACCGATGAATACTGGCGTGCCAGCGGCTGCATCACAAGCTAGTTCCAAATCTTCTAAGTTAGGAGGGCTACCAGTAGCCCAACCAGACAAAATCACTCCGTCTGCTAAACCCCTTTCAATGGTGTCTTTCACGGCGACTGTGAGATTTGGAGAACTCAAAGGACGGGCGTGTTTCACCAACACATCGGCCAGGATTTTAACATCGCTGCCTAACTCCCGTCGATAGCGGAGCAGTTGATGCGCTTCTCCTTCAATTAATCCCTGATCGGTTGCCATTACTCCCGTGAGAACGTTGACGCGGATAAATTGCGCTTGCACACAGCTAGCGATCGCCATTGCACTTTTGCCGTCGTTTCGCAAAACATTTAACCCTATAGGCAAAGTTACCAAGTTTTGTATCCGTTGCACCACAATGGTCATGGCACTCACAACCACGGGATCGACTTGGTTTTTGGTAAAGGGCGCGTCAAAAAAATTCTCCACAATCAACCCATCAACCCCTCCGCTTGCAAGGGCTGCGGCTTCTTGCTCGGCTCGGTCAATCACCGCTTTTAGGCTACCTCCCCAACGGGGCGAGGTAGGCAGTGGTAGCAGGTGAACCACGCCAATAATCGGTGAGCGAGTTTTAAATAATTGATATAAGTCCACGTCTTTAATCCGCCTTGCGGAGTCCAGAGTCTAGAATTTTTTGACTATTGACTGTATGACCCTTGACTCTTGACTTTTCATTAACTAGTCAAATGTTTTTTATGATAGTCGGTTTACTGCCTCCTTCCTTAGATGGAAATTGGCGTGAAACCTCCCATAAGATATGTTAAGATAAAACTTGGCTACAAGAGGAGTTTGCCACTCACTAGACGCAAGGCAGCTTTCCGTGGTTTAGGCATATTGTCCGCGCTCAGTCGCAAGACTTGCCAATGGCCAGGTTAGTATTACTGCTTTATCAAGCGTAGTCGCTTTCGTCGATTTCCCGGAGGGTAGCGACTTCTCAACAACAAGCCCTTTGGGCGGCTTCCCGATGGGTAGATAACAACGCACACGCTATGGTAATGTAAAATACCAATAGGCAAATTGTTAAAAAAGATTACAAGTGTCAAATGTACCCAAAGACACTTCAATTTACCCTGGGGAACAGATTGATAGGAATATCATAACATGACCTCTATTTTTATTTATTGATAGGGTTATGAATCCACGTAAAGTTACTAACAGTGGGGATTTGCCACTGTAGTGTTTTCATGAAGATGCTGATAGCAAAAAAGCGAAGTTAGCGCCGGAATGTTTAACAACAAGAAGAAAAAAATGAAGATGTTTTCAAAATATGGGTGACAAGCCAACAATTGCCATTTCTCACCTGGGCTGCGAGAAAAATCGAATTGATACAGAACACATGCTGGGAATGCTCGTAGAAGCAGGCTACGGTGTAGATACAAATGAAGAATTAGCAGATTACGTTATTGTTAATACTTGTAGTTTTATTGAAGCAGCGCGGCAAGAATCTGTCAGAACTCTGGTAGAACTGGCAGAGGCAAATAAAAAGATCGTAATCACTGGCTGTATGGCGCAACACTTCCAGGAACAACTTTTGGAGGAGTTACCCGAAGCAGTAGCGGTGGTGGGTACTGGCGATTATCACAAAATTGTTAATGTAATTGAGCGTGTTGAACTTGGTGAGCGGGTCAAACAGGTTAGTATTGAGCCAACCTACATCGCCGACGAAACTACACCGCGCTATCGCACTACAACTGAAGGCGTAGCTTACCTCCGCATTGCGGAAGGATGTGATTATCGTTGTGCATTTTGTATCATTCCTCATCTTCGAGGGAACCAGCGATCGCGTACTATTGAATCTATAGTCGCTGAAGCGGAGCAGTTAGTTAGTCAAGGGGTAAAGGAGATTATTTTAATTTCCCAAATCACTACTAATTACGGTTTGGATATTTACGGTAAGCCAAAATTAGCCGAATTACTTCGTGCTTTGGGGAAAGTAGATATATCGTGGATCAGAATGCATTACGCTTATCCCACGGGACTGACCCCAGATGCGATCGCGGCGATTCAAGAAACACCAAACGTCTTGCCCTATCTGGATTTGCCATTGCAGCATTCTCATCCAGATATTCTCCGCGCCATGAACCGTCCTTGGCAAGGGCGCGTCAATGATGGGATTATAGATCGCATCAAAACGGCGCTACCAACAGCCGTATTGCGGACAACATTTATTGTTGGTTTCCCAGGAGAAACACAAGAGCATTTTGAGCATCTACTAGAGTTCGTCGGGCGGCATGAATTCGATCATGTTGGTGTCTTCACCTTTTCCTCTGAGGAAGGAACCCCAGCTTACAAGCTACCAAATCAGTTGGCCCAAGAAGTGATGGACGATCGCCGATACCAACTGATGGAACTCCAGCAACCGATTTCTCAAAAGAAAAATCAGCAGGAAGTAGGCAAAATCGTCGATGTCCTGATTGAGCAAGAAAATCCTGAAAGTGGTGAACTAATAGGTCGTTCAGGTAGATTTTCCCCAGAGGTTGATGGTCTGGTGTATGTCAAAGGCCAGGCAAAGTTAGGAACCATCGTGCCAGTAGCGATTCACCACGCTGATACATACGACCTCTATGGTCAAGTAGTCAATAACTAAGTTGTCATTTGTCCTTTGTCCTTTGTTAGATGACCCTTACAGATTCGCGCTTATTTTGATGTCAATGCTGCATTAATGGCAGTTTTCATGAGGGTTTACCTGAAACGCTGGCGGACTTGCCATAGCCTCTTTAAGAGTTGAGGCTACGCTATCACCCTTGGCTTACTAATAACTAATGACTAATGACTAATGACTAATGACTAATGACTAAATGACTAATCCAAAAATCCTTACATAAAATTTAGGACGAATTAATGACTCTTTCATTCCAAGAATTAGGCATTTCCCAAGAACGTGTCGCCCAACTAGAAAAAATCGGTTTTACCGAACCAACTAACATTCAAGTCCAAGCAATTCCCCAATTGCTGGGTGGTCGTGATGTAGTCGGTCAATCTCAAACTGGAACAGGCAAAACAGCAGCATTTTCACTGCCTATTTTAGAGCGGCTAGATATTAATCAAAAAGCCGTACAAGCCATAGTTTTAACACCAACTCGTGAATTAGCAATGCAGGTTCACGATGCGATCGCTCAGTTCATCGGTGATGAAGGATTGCGGGTGTTAGCAATCTATGGTGGTCAATCAATTGACCGCCAAATGTTACAACTCAGACGTGGCGTTCACATGGTTGTGGGCACTCCCGGACGGGTGATAGACTTGCTCGATCGCGGCTGTTTAAAGCTCGATCAAGTGAAGTGGTTTGTGTTAGATGAAGCCGATGAAATGTTGAGCATGGGCTTTATCGACGATGTAATCAAAATACTCTCGCAAGCGCCAGTAGATCGCCAAACAGCTTTATTCTCGGCAACAATGCCCCCATCGATTCGGATGTTGGTGAACAAGTTTTTGCGATCGCCTGCAACCGTCACAGTTGAGCAGCCAAAAGCCGCTCCCAACAAGATTAATCAAGTAGCTTACTTGATCCCCCGCCATTGGACAAAAGCCAAAGCATTACAGCCGATTTTGGAAATGGAAGATCCAGAAACAGCTTTAATCTTTGTTCGCACCAGACGCACCGCCGCCGAACTCACCAGTCAGTTACAAGGCGCTGGTCATAGTGTAGATGAATACCACGGTGACTTGTCACAACAAGCGCGGGAACGTTTATTGATCAGATTCCGTAACCGTCAAGTGCGTTGGGTGGTAGCAACTGATATTGCAGCACGAGGGTTAGATGTCGATCAACTCTCACACGTAATCAACTTCGACTTACCTGATAGTGTAGAAACCTACGTCCACCGCATTGGTCGGACTGGTCGTGCTGGTAAAGAAGGAACAGCAATCTCTCTAGTACAACCATTTGAGCGGCGCAAACAGCAAACATTTGAACGTCATAATCGCCAAAGTTGGCAATTGCTGTCGATTCCAACACGCGCACAGATTGAAGCACGGCACATCTTGAAATTGCAAGAACAGGTACGGGAAGCTTTAACAGGTGAGCGTTTGGCTTCATTCTTGCCAATTGTTAGCGAATTGATTGAAGAATACGATGCTCAAGCGATCGCCGCCGCAGCACTGCAAATTGCTTACGATCAAACTCGCCCTGCTTGGTTGAGTTCAGATGTGGAAATTCCCCAAGAGGAAAGTTCCGCTCCCAAACCAAGACTTGGCAAGCGTCGTGAATCATCTTCTAGCGATCGCCCCCGTGCTGCGTGGAAATCAGATAGTAACAATGGTGAAGAAAGACATTCTTCTCCCAAGCCAAAACTGCGGACAAGCGGACAAGATTCTTCTGCATCCCCCAGTAAAAAGATAGGTTCACCCATAGCTAGAGAATCAGCTTCTTAGTCAACAGTTAGAAGTTAATCAATTTTGGATTTTAGACTTGTCGTGAGCGTTCAGTCGAACGATTTTTAGATTTTTTCTTCAATCCAAAATCCAAATCTAAAATTGGAGAGTTGAGAGTTAGGAGTCAAGATTTTGACTTTGGCTCTTGACTTTTTGGCTTTTTGGGTAATTTTTTCTACCAGTTTGTAGGAAGATAAATTTAAAGATGCATTCTTAGTGGTCTTATGTTCACTATTCCAGATTTAGAGCAATTACAAGCAGAGCATCCAGAATTGCAAATGGAGTTGGTAGACGGAAATATAATTGTTATGGGGCCATCAGATTATGAGTCAGAGGAAATAGGCATAGAGTTTGCGCGGCAACTGGCTAATTGGGTGCGCCCACAGAAGCTAGGACGGGTAACTGGTTCTAGCGCTGGTTTTATTTTGCCTACATTAGAAACTGAAAACGGGAAAGAAGCTGATAACGAAAAACGAAATCTCCGCGCTCCCGATGTGTCTTTTGTTCGTGCTGATAGACTGAAAACAAGCAAGCGCGACTTTGTAGAACTTGTACCTGACTTGATGGTAGAGATCAAATCTAAGTCAGACCGGATCAAACCACTCGTAGAAAAGATTCAGCTATTTTTACAACTCGGATCTACAGTTGGTATCCTGATTGATCCTGACAAATTAACGCTTACAGTTTATCGACTCAACCAAGAACCAATAGTTTTGCAGGATAACGATAAACTGACACTACCAGACTTATTACCAGGTTGGGAGCTAATAGTGTCAGAAATTTGGCCTCCTGTGTTTGAGTAGTTCAAAAATACTACAGCCAAGGACGGCTAACTAGTTCTAACTCTGCAACTTCATCCTCGCTCAATCTCCAGCCTAAAGCACCAGCATTCTGACGCACGTGTTCGGCTGTCTTTACCCCAGCAATGGGAATAACATTGCCCTGAGCAATTAACCAGTTGAGAGCAACTTGGGCGGGAGTGCGATCGTATTTTTCCCCGAAGTTGCGTAGCAAGGATATGACTGGGGCAATTTTTTGCAGACCTTCTTTCTTAAATCGCGGGTCTATTTTTCTCGCACCAGTGGGGATTTCAGTACTATCAATACTGTACTTGCCAGTGAGTAATCCCTGAGCTAGAGGACTATAAGCCAAGATAGTTACACCCAACTCACGCGCAATTGCGATAATACCTTGGCTTTCAACTTGACGACTGAGTAAAGAATAACGCACTTGGTTGACAGCCAAAGGTACTCCACGGGCCGCCAATATTTGATGCGCGTCTCGCATTTGCTCTGCTGAGTAATTACTTACACCAACCGAGGCAATTCTGCCCCGCTTCACTTCATCGGCTAGGGCATTTATCAGAGTTTTTTGGCTTAAAAAGAAGGCAAAAGGCCAATGCACTTGGTACAGCGCGATTCGCTCTAATTGTAAACGTTTGAGGCTGGCTGTTAAAGCATCAGATACAGATTGGGCTGTAAATCGCCACGGTAAAGGGCCAAATTTTGTGGCAATTTGTACAGGTTGTTGTGTATGTTGGAGAAATTGACCCAAAAATTTCTCTGATAATCCCATTCCGTAGACTTCGGCAGTATCAAAGAAGGTAATACCAGCTTCTAAGGTTGCTGTAAAGGCTTCTTGTAACTGTTCTGGGCCGTAGGCGTTGCCATAATTCCAAAATAGTTTATCACCCCAAGCCCAAGTGCCTATGCACAAAGGTGTAACAACTGGGCCATTTTGCCCCAATGTGATGTTTTCCACAGTTGCAAAATTTAGTTTATTTACATTTCTTTACTTTTATAGTCTATCGTTACAGACAAGATTGGGTGCGATCGCCACGACTTGGCTGTAAATCTTGTGGTGTCGTAGCTACACCCGTCGTAGACATGGCGGTTTGTATAAAGATTTAAATCCTGAATCAAACGCGCAGAAACAAGATCCCCTACTTTTCAAAAAAGTCGGGGATCTGTGGACTGCAATTCTTACAAATCAAATAGGATTGCTATAGTTGAGTGTATTTATTTGTATTTAAGAATTAGATGATTTATCCTGTTTGGCTTTTTTGATCAATTCCATGTAGACATTAATCTCACTAATTTCAACATCATGCTCAACTCTGGTTACTTTCCATCTCTCTTTTTTTAGGTAAACTTCCTCTCCTACTCTCGGAATAAATTGGAGATCGTAGAACTTTTTGAGAAAATCTTTTTGATTTTCTTCCCATAATATTACTTTGACTACTTCTTTACTCATTGCTTATGCCTTTTTAGTTACTAGATGAAGGTAAGTAGTTGGATGACATATATACGGCAAGTTTATCTTACTAATTCAATGGAATAGCGTAGTTAAAACCACATTTTCACAATGTTTCAACTGACCTGTGTAATGATCAGGGAAACCACAATTCTAGACTCTTAAACCAACTTAAATCTCTGTAATCTAAAGTCCAAACACTAGAGGCATCTTCTAAAGTTCCTTGCCAGTCTGGTATCTGGCGAACCATGCTGTAAATCTCCTGAAACATTTCCATGCTCACTGGTACAGTCACTGTGTTCTCACTAATGACACCTATTGCAGTTATTGCAGCACGGCTCGATTGTTCTCGTAGCACAAACTTGTAAACTTCAAACAGCACTGGTAGAGGGGTTAGAACCTCACCAAACAACGCTGGTAACTTACTAAAACCTGCTTTGCATTCCTGATGGTAGTCATCTTGGACAGAAACCAAGGCAATCAGGGGGCCTGCATCCAAAACGAGACGCTTCATCCTTGTATCAAATAGTCTTCATTAACTGAAGCATCTGTAGGAGCATTTTCCACGATTCCTGCTAGCGATAGTAGCCTTGAACCATTTTTGGGGCGTAACTTTTCCGCCAGTGCTTCCTGTACAACACTTGATGGGCTTTGCTCTGGGTGATCTTTTAAGTATTGGTCAAGTTGTGTCCACAACTCATCAGGAATATATAGTGTGCGTTTCATTTTTTCAGCCTCTAGAGGTACAACACTAGTTGTACTCTCATTGTAGTTGCTGGAGTGCGATGGCGTACCCGCCCGCCTCCGGCGATCGCTCTTTTTTCGCTAGTTCCTGCTCAATGTTGCGATCGATCTTTGTTCAAGCTTTTTGACTTTTATATTGTCACGGGCAAAATTGCGAATAGGGCATTGAGCATTAAGGATTTGGCGCATCATTTTTGAGAGTTCTAATAAGTCATAAGTAAGAAAAGCTTGTGGTATCAAAGTGAAAAATAGGTTACTACAAGGGTTCTTTAAGCCAATGCTGGGTAGTTTATTTAGAACTTAAGTAACAGAGGGTAGATAACTCGCAGCCGCCATAACAAAAAAGATTAGACTCAATGCTGCAAACCCAAATCCAATATTAACTGCGAGGTGTTTGTTACGAACATTCCTTGAGAGTATATATATTTCTTCTGCAAGCACTTTAAGCTCAAATTCCTCTTCAATGGACTTAATAGTAGCTTGAAATTTATGAAAATCTAAAGCCTCAATAAATTGGAAAAACCACATTATCATTTCTGGAGGATATTTGTCAGTATCTTGGTATTTCGACTCAGCTTTTTTAATAATTTGCTTAACTTCTTTAAGTGAATATATTCGTGACCAAACGCAAAAAACAGTAGATCCAATTGATACTATTAATGATAAAAGCATTAATATCAGGTTTAGCCATGTTACCCAACTGAATGCAGCAAGAATTGCTCGCAGTTTATCAGGTTCAGAAAAGATCGTGCTTGTTAGAAATGCCAAGAAACCAGTATCAATAGCTAAAACTACTTGAGCCTTTGAGTCTGCACTTTTATACCAGTCTAAAACACTGTCATATAGTCGGCGTGCGTACTCCAATTTGCTAGACATAGTCGTATACCATAACCAACCGCTTGCTTTTGAAGTTTTCCATTATACTTATCCGCCACTTGACTAGTTATTATACAGTTTTCTCCGGATATTAGTGCATTTTGGGTAGCTACCCGATGGTAGAGGGCTTCATCTGTCTTGGAAAGTTGCTCTACTTGGGGAGACCCCAAGACCGCACTTTCCGCTTTTTGGAATTGAACTTCAGCAAAAAAGATCGCTCTGGATGTTGCATCCTCTCGAGGTAAAAACACACTATCGATGCGAAAAGCGGTTTCTTTGACTTCAACTGATTCAAATCGATAGTTTTGCCTTTGCAGAGGAGGATTATCAATTAGTTCAAAGAGTAACCCAGGAAAGCGTTTAAAAATTTGATAGTAAATGGAGTCTCGTGTTCACTATTTCATCCTAAAATTCTCTTGTTATGCGTAGGCGTAGCCCGCACTTCGACTTCGCTCAGTGACCATCGTAGACATCGCAGATTACAACCAAGTCATAAAAATTAATCCTAACTTGGCTGAAGCGTACACCCTAATTGAGGTGTATAATAGCTTGCCAAATCGCAACTTCAACTTTTCGTTCGCTGATTTTAAGCGAGTAGGGTTTATCTTTATTTAAATAGAGAGAGATTAAATCCTATAAACCATACGAAAAAGTAGCTATGGCAAGCGGTGAAGTATTTGATACCGAAAGAAAATCCCTATCTGTGCCAAGGGTAAACCTGCTAACCATGTTCCGGCTGGGTTTATTTCAAATGGGGTTGAGCATGATGTCTATTTTGACTCTGGGCGTACTTAACAGAGTCATGATTCAAGAAATAGCAATTCCGGCGACGCTGGTATCAGTAGTTCTAGCACTGCCCTTATTTGTTGCTCCTTCCCGTGTCTGGTTCGGCCAGATTTCGGATGCCAAGCCGTTATGGGGATACCACCGCACAGCTTATGTTTGGGTAGGTGCGGCAATATTTGCGATCGCAGCATTTTTAGCTATACAAGTAATGTGGCAACTAAATCTTGCCGCTACTAGTGCAGGTGGTTGGACATGGACAACCCAAACAATCGGCTGGACAGCACTTTTGGCTTTGGTTTTCGCTATCTACGGTTTAGGAATTTGTGCTAGCGGTACTGCATTCGCTGCTTTGTTGGTGGATATATCTGAAGAAGATAACCGATCCAAAGTAGTTGGTGTAGTTTGGTCGATGCTAATGGTGGGGATTATTGTTGGGGCGATTATCAGTGCCAGCTTGCTGAAACAGTTAACGCCAGAAGCAACCTTAGAAACCTTGCAAGCATCTATCACTAGGCTGTTTACTATCGTCCCAGCAATTGTATTTGGTTTAGCGATCGCAGCTACATTAGGCGTAGAAAAAAGGTACTCCCAATACTTAACCCGTTCCACACTAGTAAACCGGGAAGACAGCATTACTCTTGGCAATGCTTGGAAAATCTTGACAGCTAGCTCACAAACAGGTATATTCTTCTCCTTTTTATTGGTGATGACTATCAGTTTATTTATGCAAGACCCGATTTTGGAACCTTATGCGGGTCAAGTGTTTAAAATGCCCTTAGCAGAAAGTACCAAATTAAATGTTTTTTACGGAACTGGTCTACTGATTGCCTACGGCGTTACTGGCTTTTACATTGTCCCGCGTTTGGGTAAGCGCAGAACTGCACGTCTAGGCTGTATGTTAGTAGCATTCTGTGCAATCTTGCTGGGTATATCAGGATTCACAGCTAATGCAGCAGTTCTCAAACTAGCTTTGGTATTGTTCGGTTTAGCCACAGGTTTCTTAACTACAGCAGCAATTAGCTTGATGCTGGATCTCACCGCAGCAGAAGCCGCAGGTACGTTTATTGGCGCATGGGGATTAGCGCAGTCAATTTCTAGAGGAATAGCGGTGGTAATCGGAGGTACAGTTTTGGATATTGGACGCAAGCTGCTACCAAGCCTAGAACTAGCTTATGGACTGGTATTTATTCTGGAAGCCGTGGGAATGGTGCTGTCGATTTGGTTTCTGAATCGGGTAAATATCACAGAATTTCAAACAAGTACAAAGCTTGCGATCGCTTCAGTCTTAGAAAGCGATTTAGACTAAACTGTATAGGGCATTGGGCATGGGACAAATGACCAATGACCAATGACCAATGACAAATGACTAATAACCAATGAATGATTTTTGGACAACAATTCTTGATTTTGCCCAAACTACCACTACCAGAGTGGGCAAGCAGCTAATGCAAGATTTTGGGCAAGTCCAGGCTGACCAAAAAGCTGATGGTACTTTGGTGACGCAAGCAGATAAATGGGCAGATCAGGAAATTCGGGATGCGATCGCTTCTACTTTCTCTGGTTATGGCATTTTGAGCGAAGAGAGCGATCAGTCATTTCCCGGTACTGAGTGGTGCTGGGTAATCGATCCTCTCGATGGTACAACCAACTTCACACGCGGCATTCCTATCTGGACAATTTCTCTGGGTTTACTGTATCGAGGTACACCCATTTTCGGTTATGTTTACGCACCAACCTTGAATCAAGCTTTTCATGGTTTCTGGGCAGGTTCATCTGGTTTAGCAACACCAACAGGAGCATTTCTCAACCACCACCCCATCCACACTAGTATTGATAGTCCCAGCAATAATCACTTTTTTAACTTCTGTTCCCGTAGTACCGCAGCTATCAAAAACGGCTTTCCCTGTAAAATTAGGATGTTGGGTGTAGCTAGCTATAATTTTTTGACAGTTGCTACTGGAGCTACTCTCGGTGGGATTGAGGCGACACCAAAAGTTTGGGACTTAGCGGGGGCTTGGGTAATTGTCCAGGCTGCTGGTGGGGTATGGTCATCGCTAAAGTCAGAACCGTTTCCGTTGTCACCGGGCGAGGATTATAGCGATCGCTCTTTTCCCACTTTGGTTGTCAGTTATCCCGAATTAATCCCAGTATTTCAACCTTTTCTAGATGGCGTAAAAATCTAATCAGCTGCTCTCATGCTTAAAACGATTATTTTGTCAATCAGAGTAGTGAGCGGCGACATCCCCGACATCAAAGTTAATAAAGCCCTAGTTAGACAGAGAATTGAGTATAAATAAAACTGGTAATAATCCTGATTTAAGTGCAAAACCAATGTAGTTACTAATTTAAGTACCGTTGTGGTTTATATCACACTGCTTAATTTAGTATAAATAATTTTATGTTGTCTAATCTAGATTTAATTCGAGAGTTTGTGCAAAACTCTATCCAGAAAAAAGAAGTTTTGTTGTCAAACCCTGCTTTGACAGCGCAAACAGCATACAAGACTAACCAACTAACAGCAAAAGCCGAAGGTGTGATTGCTACCGTCCAACTATCTAACACACCATCTGAATTCTCGATTTCTCCAAAATCATCCCAGTGGGAATTGATAAATCAGGTATTAGCAGAATATAGTTATCTTCTCAAAGGAGAAGTAGATAGTCGCGGTTTTTATCAGTATCAATACAGCGAAGTTCCCAAAGGCTATAAGATGCACTGTACTAAATCTGTACTTTTATGGCGAGCTTGGTGGAAATATCGCAAGTATACTTCAAGACTAGGAATTCCTTTGGAACTTCTAATTAGAAGACGAGATTCATGGTATCCAATTAGAGATTTAATTATTAGCGACGGACTTCTTTATATCAAAACTTTAGGAAGTGAGATAGCGCTGGACTCAGAAGACTTGGTTACTTGGTTAAGCAAAATTGACGTAACTAAAACTCAAGAAATACCTATACCTAGTACAGAGACGTAATTCATAATCACTTTGCAGACGCTGTTTATACCCACTCTTGTAAGGTTGAATTGACTACAGTCGATTCATTATTTTGCAAAGATTTTTGAAAATGGTGTAAAGAAAAATGAAAGGACTTTGGCTCGAAAATAACCAGTTGCAGCTACGTACAGATATTCCTATTCCTGAACCACCAGCAGGAGAAGCTTTAGTACGCGTCTTGCGTGCGGGTATCTGTAATACTGACTTGGAACTACTCAGAGGCTACTATCCCTACACTGGTATTTTGGGACATGAATTTGTTGGCGTGGTTGAAAAAGGGCCAGAACACTTAGTTAACCAACGTGTAGTTGGAGAAATCAACGCTGTGTGTGGGCATTGTCGGTTTTGTATCAGTGGACAACCAACTCACTGCGAAAATCGCACAGTTTTAGGTATTGTCAATCGGAATGGAGCCTTTGGTGAATATCTCTGTTTGCCGATAGAGAACCTGCATTTAGTACCTGAGAATGTGCCAACAGAAGTAGCAACATTTACCGAACCAATAGCAGCAGCTTTGGAAATTCAGCAGCAAGTGCCATTGTGTCCAAACGATCGTGTGTTAGTGGTTGGAGATGGTAAATTAGGACAGTTGGTAGCCCAAACATTAGCGCTAACTGGCTGTGAACTCTTAGCTGTAGGCCGACATCAAGACAAACTTGCCAACTTAGAGGCACGGGGGATTAAAACTGGTTTAGCTGATACTGTAAAAGATGGATATTTCGATGTTTCAGTAGAATGTACTGGCAACCCAGAAGGATTTGCGATCGCTCGCCGCGCCCTCCGTCCCCGTGGTACGCTTGTACTTAAAAGTACTTATGCTGGCAACCTCAGCTTAGATGCTTCTTCTTTAGTAGTGGATGAAATCACCCTCATCGGCTCCCGTTGTGGCCCCTTTACCCCAGCCCTCCAGCTACTAGCCACAGGACAAGTTGACGTACAACCCCTGATTTATGCCACCTATCCCCTCATTGAAGGGCTTGCAGCTTTTGAACACGCCCAGAGTCGGGGTGTTTTAAAAATATTGCTGGAAATTGGTCAATAGTTATTGAATATTGGGCAAACTCTTTCCCAATCCCCAATCCCTAATACAGATAAGGATTCGTCTTCGGTTGATAGTCAGAACAATCAATCGCTTCTTCTGTATTCGCAATAGATGGGCGTACAGTACATTTAAGACGGTAATTGTCGGTAAAAAATTGGCAACCAGTACAGGGGATTTGATGCATAAGCTTGGCTGTAGTCACACTGTCTCGCGCCGCCGCACAGAGACTCCAAACAACGAGAATAGTTACAGTCCAAGCAACGACAAAGCAAATTGGGACTAATAGAGGTTGAATCCCATGAAGGAGGAAAGATATCAGTTCTAACACGCTATGTCCTGATACAAATTAGGAATTAGAAGTATATTAACTCCTAACCGGAGGCGGAGCGTCTCCGGCTCCGCTCCTAATTCCTAATCTCTGACTATAGAAGTATAATTTAAATGCCAGCATGACCTAGCGCTAAACCTGTTACCAGCATTCCCAGAACAAGGAACGGTTGGGCACTGGCTTGGTACTTAACATCATTCTTGACAGGATCGCGCAAGAAATACATATCTTGCAAGGTGATTTGCGGGATGATTAAGAGTACTAGTATTGTTGCATACAAATTCTCATGGATGCTGACGAGATAAGCTGCGATAAATCCTTGAAATACATCAATTGTCACTACACAAATCCATGCCGCAGTAGTAATGCCAAACATTACAGGTAGTGAATTTAATCCTAGCTGGCGATCGCCTTCTACACTCTTAAAATCATTAACAATGGCAATACCCAATCCAGCCAAGCTGTAGAACATTGTCAAAATCACAATTGTGGAATTGAGTTCACCAAATAAAGCGTGTCCTGTAGACCAAGGTAGGGTGATATAGCTTGCACCCAAGGCGTAACTACCTAGCCAGCCGTTTTGCTTGAGTTTCAGGGGAGGTGCAGAATAAATATAGGCGATAAAAGAACCGATAATCGCGATCGCTGTAATTGTTGGGAATTCATGACCAGACCACACATCTAGCACAAATGCTAAACCATAGCCAGAAATCAGCAATACCCAAATCTGAATAATTACCTGGGATAGGGGAATTGCGCCAGAGGGAATCGGACGATAAGGTTCATTGATGGCATCGATTTCGCGATCGTAGTAATCATTGAGGATTTGGGTGTAACCTGTCATCAATGGTCCAGCCAGAAGCATACAGGTTAATACTTTCAACACATTTTCCAGTGTCCAAGTATAGTTACCCGAAGAAGCCGCACCACAGACTACGCCCCAAATTAGGGGAATCCAGGTAATCGGCTTCATTAGCTGCAAACGAATTTTCCAAATTGAAGTTTCCCCAGCAGCAGCACCTTTCATCCCTAGTAGCTGCCTAGCTTTCGCATTGCGATCGGCAGATGCTATTGCTTGCTCATTTGGATTATTTACCACTGAGTCTAATGCCTCAGATGGGTTAGGGTTTGGGGTAATGGGAGTTGATTCTGACATAATTTTTACTGATTAATTGGGAATTGGGAATTGGGCATTGGGCATTGGGCATTGGGCATTGGGCATTGATGATTAACTTTTCCCCATTCCCTACTCCTTATTTCCCATGCCCTATGCCCTATGCCCCATGCCCATACCTGATAACTTAAAACGAAATTATCAAATAATTATTCTGAAACTTTGCTCCAGCAACGGGTCTGCCACTTAAAGCCGGGGGTAGGGGAATATTCCGGCGCTGGTCTCCTGCTTCTACCGTGACTTCTGGCCCATATTGAGTAAGCTTGACTTGCTTTTTGTCAAAACCTGGCAAGAATAGGCGTACTTGACGATTGTGGATGTCTATTTCAATTGGTTTAGGAGCCTGTAGAGCTTGTGCTTCAAAGTTGGGTAATGCGTCTATCAGTGCTTGCCAGTCACCTGTTGGTGAGTCCGGAACGACGCTCACAGGTAGGGGGATAAATTCCTCTGGCAGATTGACGTTTGTTTCAGGAGACACAAGCAGAACACCACCGACTGTTAAACCAATTTGTTGAGCGCTACCCCATAAATAACGAGCATTTGCTACGTCAATTGGATCTCCTGTGGTCACTAAAAAAGCAGCAAGACGCTTCGGATCGGCAAGAGCGGCTCTCCCTTTTTCCAAGAAATTATTGACTTGGTTGGTAGGCCCTGCAAAATTATCTGCTGTCCAGTTGATATTAAAAAAGCTGCTAATTAGCGGTTGGATTAAGGGCGATTCAGTAATAGTCTTACCCAAATCGGAGTTGACAAATAATTGCCTAAATCGCCGAACATACCAACTGAGAGATTCTGGCAAACCCAACATTCGCAACGTTAAAGAGTCACCCGTGCCATCGTAGACGATCGCATCATATTTGCCACTGGCATCATATTCGCGGATAGCATTGAGGGCTAGGGCGTTGTCCATTCCTGGTAATACTACCAGTTCTTGACCAAAAACATCTTTGAAAATGGGTGTGCGGAGATATTGCGCTTCTAGTTTTTTCACTTCGTCCCAGTTACGCTCAAGCAGTACAGATGTTTTCAACTGTACCGCCTGTAACTTGGGAGCGATCTCTTGAGGATCGACACCAATGGGAGTACCCAACAGGATTGACAATGTTGGTTCTGCTTGTCCTGCGAGGAGTACACGCTTGCCTTGACTTGCCAATGATTTGGCGGCGGCGATCGCAATTTTGGTACGAGCGGTGCCGCCTTTGCCCAAAAATGTCAATATTAGAGTCATTGCTTGATTCCTATTTTCACCGCCGATCTTTTCAATTCCAACTTAGCACTCAACAAAGATTCTCAACCGGTGCTGGAAATTCAGATGCCAAGAAAAGCCCGGATCTGAGTTCTTTCCAACTACACAGGTTTGATTTCATCTTCAAAAAACCAAGTGGAAGTATTGTCTTCAAACATTACGACGACACCGATTCCACCACCATCGGTAACTTTGTAGCCTTGGATGACACCCACTTGCCCTAGTTTTTTTACAACTGGGGCAGAAACGCGATCGCGCAAACGAAACACTTTAACCTTTTGTCCGATTTCCATGCCTGATTACAATGCAACAAACCAGTCTCAGTGTAGCGGAATCCGTGACTCAGCTTTCACAAATTCAGGGGAGATGAGGGAGAAAATTCCAAACTTCTAACTTCTAAACTTTTGACCTAAGAACTTAAAATTAACAACCAAGGTAGCAAGGGTTTAATCTCCCCACTAAAATCTCGCGTCCTACCTTCTTCGCATCAAGATAAGTAAAAATACTCAATGTTTGTCACAGCGCAACGAAGCGCAACAGCTAGAACCGTTGGTATAATTCAGAGGGTTGAGTGCCGAGTATCCAAAGAAAAAGCTGACCAAGAATGTCAACGGGCTGAACGATTAGCTGAGTATTTGCGATCACAGGGAGTTGATCCAGATAGCTTTAGTTAAGCAAAAACTTGCCCCATTCACAAACAAAGCAGTATTGCCGACAGAAATTATATTTGTAGTAAACACTTGGCAATAGCCGATTCATTGTACAATCACCAAGACAATTTAGATATTATTTTCTAGTACTGATATATTCTCTAAAGAATACAAGCAAGCATGTTTTCAAAGCTATAAAGCTTTATGGAGACAAATTAGGTGTGTAAATAGTGAACGAGGAAGCAAAAATTGTTACAAACAATGCGAGGATTTGTACGTAAAGCAGGGAGGCTCAGACGCATGCTCCCAGTCAACGAACACTTGTGGACAAAGTTTGACTTACTCAGAACTTTGGTGCGTCGGGATTTGGAGGCGCGGTATAAGGGTTCTGTTTTGGGCAATTTGTGGCCTCTACTAAATCAACTATCACAATTACTGATTTACACCTATGTGTTTTCGATTGTGCTGAAAGTGAAGTTAAGTCTCAAAGGTTTACCAGAAAATAACTTCATCTTTGGTTTATGGCTGTTTGCAGGTTTACTTCCCTGGATTGCTTTTACAGGGGGTTTGATGCAGTCTTCTGGTTCAGTCATAGCACAGCCAAACTTAGTCAAGAAGATTGTATTTCCCCTAGCTTTGTTACCGATTGTGCCAGTTTTGTCAACGTTTATTGAGAGTTCTTTTGGTTTAATGGCGTTGATTTTTTTTGTAGCGGTAACTTCTCATACTTTACATCCTACTTTGGCACTATTACCCTTGGTATGGCTAACCCAGTTATTACTAACAGCAGGATTGGGTTATTTAACAGCAGGGTTAACAGTATTTTTGCGAGATATACCGCAGACTTTAACAGTGATTTTAAATCTTTGGTTATATCTGACACCAATTGTTTATCCAGCGTCAGCAATTCCAGAAAAATGGCGGGGATTAGTATTTTGGTTAAATCCCATGACGGCTATAGCTGAAGTTTATCGCGACTTAATTTTACTTGGGGAGGTTAAACACTGGTATGAGTGGGGAGTTGCTACTGCGATCGCAGCGATCGTATTTTATTGTGGATTTTCCATGTACAAACGTTTGCGTCCCGCCTTTGCTGATGTATTGTAAACATGGCAAATTAATCACTTTTTAATCATGGTGTGAAAGTTCTGAGGATTGACAGCAAAAGTATGGGAGAAAAAATTGCAATTTCTCTAAAAAATGTCTCGAAGTGCTACAAGCGATATGCTCGTCCAGTTGATCGCCTAAAAGAACTGCTCTTACCAGGAAAAACCTATGCTCAAGAATTTTGGGCAGTACGGGATGTCTCATTTGAGGTGATCAAAGGTGAGACTATGGGCATTATCGGACGCAATGGTGCAGGAAAATCCACACTCCTGCAACTGATTTGCGGAACTTTAACCCCAACGAGTGGAGAACTGCAAGTTAATGGCAGAGTTGCAGCCCTACTGGAATTGGGTGCTGGTTTTAATCCAGAATTTACAGGTAGAGAAAACGTTTACATGAATGGCGCAATCATGGGCCTTTCTAGACAAGAAGTCGATGAACGCTTCGATCAAATTGCTGCTTTTGCTGATATTGGAGATTTTATCGATCAGTCGGTTAAAACATATTCCAGTGGGATGTATGTACGGCTGGCTTTTGCCTCAGCAATTCATATTTACCCTGATATTTTAATTGTGGATGAAGCTTTGGCTGTAGGAGATATGTTCTTTCAGGCAAAGTGCATGGCACGAATGCGTCAAATGATGGATTCTGGAGTTACAGTACTTTTTGTTAGTCATGATATCGGTTCGGTCAAAAGTCTTTGTCAGCGATGCGCTTTTATAGAACACGGTCAACTAATAAATATTGGAAAAGCTTCAATAGTCGTAAACAATTATTTAAATAATATTCGTAAAACTACTAATGATGAATTAAAAAAACAATTATTACAACAAGTTAAAAATGTAGAAATATCGCCTATAAAACTATTACAGCAGCCAAATCAAAATAATCGATTAAAAATAACATCAGCTTTTGAAATCTTAGTCAAAACTGATGAAGAAGTCAATTTTGGTGATAGTGCTTACCGTTATGGAGATGGCGGAGCAAAGTTATTAGATATAAAAATCTTGAATAGTCAACATGAAGTAACAGAGCAGTTAGATTACAAAGAAGATTTTTATATTCAAGCTTCTATTTTATTTGAAAAAGATTTTTCTACTTTTTGTGCTGGATACTTAATTAAAGACTTAAAGGGAATTGAAATTATTGGTAGTACAACTACTACTGAAAATATTGATATGCCTGCTGTCCAAGCAGGAGAAGTATATATTATTGAGACTAAAACACTCAATATCTTAAATGATGGAATTTACACAATAGTTTTTGGAGTAGAATTACCAGTAATGCCTAATGAGCAACATATTTATTTAGATATAGTAGACAACTGTGTAGTCTTTAAAGTTAATGCTCCGATAAATCCGATGTACCGATTTTGGTCAAGAGCTTATGCTCCTGTCACAATCGATTTCATGAAAATTAGCGAATAAACTTTTTCGTCAATATGATTAGTAAAACTGCTGTAGTAGAAACCAGTTTAATTGGGAATAATACAGAAATCAAAGATTTTGTAGTTATTGCTGCGGATGTCAGATTAGGAAATAATGTAATTATTCATCCTCATGTAACTATTGAATCAGGCGTTGTCATTGGCAATGGGGTAGAAATATTTCCAGGAGCTTATCTGGGAAAAGAGCCAAAAGGAGCGGGTGCAACCACAAGAAAGAATGAGTTTAGGAAACAGTTATTTATATATGATAATTGTTCTATTGGACCTAACTGTGTAATTTATTATGATGTTGAAATTGGTAGAAATACTTTAATTGGTGATAATGCTTCGATTAGAGAAAAAGTCACAATTGGTGAATTCTGTATTCTGAGCCGAGGGGTGACTATTAACTATAATACCAAGATTGGCAACCGAACAAAAATTATGGATCTAACCCACATTACAGGTAATTGTGAAATTGGTGATGATGTCTTTATTAGCGTGCTAGTTGCTACAACTAATGATAATGCTATTGGAAAACTTGGATATGACGAACAACGTATTCAAGGGCCGAAAATTAGTAACAAAGTAGCTATTGGTGCAGGAGCTAATATTCTTCCTGGAGTATACATTGGAGAAGATTCTATCATTGCTGCGGCATCCGTAGTCAACAAGGATGTTCCACCTGGAAAGATGGTTGCAGGTAATCCAGCAAGAGTGATAAAAACTATTATTTAATATTCAATAATGCTTCCAACCATCCAAACAGATATTAATAATCATAATCGTTTAGATGCACTACTCGCTCTGCGTGCTTTTGCATGTTTAATGGTAGTAATGACTCACTGTAATCCTCCTAGAAATGCGATTTTTTATAAAGGTTATGACCTGAGTTGGCTAACATTCAGTCCAGGTGGTGTAGGTGTCTGGATTTTCTTTTCTCTGTCAGGATACTTAATGGGTAAAGCTTTTTATACTGAACGTTACACTGCGGATGTTCCGGGGGTTATCAATTTTTGGCGTAACCGATTATTAAGAATCTGTCCTCTGTATTATTTTGCTGTATTGATTTTGGCTCTATTTGTTTATACCGATATTCTTAAAATAGAAAATTGGGGATATCTGTTTAGAATAATTACCTTTACATACAATCAGTCATTCCCACCAACATGGAATGGAGCAATGTGGTCTTTGTCAACAGAAGTACAGTTCTACATACTTGTTCCCTTCTTGTACATTTTTCTATTACAGCGTTTAGTTAGTAGAAAACAGTTTGTAATTATAGCTATTTTCATCATTTTTTTTACTTTTATTGTAAGGCTTATATTTTGGATTAGCTTACGACATCAAATTAGTGAACAGATAAAATATGTAATTGAATATTCCTATACTCCATTAGTGACAAATATAGATTTGTTTATATGTGGTTTTATAGTGAATGGATTAATTTTTAATAATCAAAAAATGATAAAAATAAAAAAAATTAAAGAAATTAGAATTCCTCAATCATATATGAAATATTTTGCTATTATTTTGCTTATTACTCTTTATATGTTGACTGCTCATCATTTATATTATCAAGAACTATGGAATTTACCAGAGCGTGCTGGTAAAGGTATAAGAACATCTACAGCCTTTTTTATTTGGCAACCAATAACTGCATTAATCACATCTTTTTTCATATTCGTATTTGAGTTTGAAATGTATCAACCTTCAATCAAAAATGAAACTTTATCATTCAGTGCTATTTTAAGAAATCCATTAAGAGTTGTTGAGTTGTTTGGAAACATATCATATGGTGTCTACATCTGGCATATACCAATTATTACGAAAATCAGTCCTATTTTGACATCACAAATTCCTATTGAAGCATTTTATATGAGATTAATTAATACTCTGGTTTTATCAACTTTATTAGCATCTATTACATATTATGTAATAGAAGTTCCATTTAGTAGGTGGAAAACTTACCAAAAAATTGAAATGGTAAAATATTAGTCAGTATTTATAAGGTGATAACTAGTAGAGAGCAGTAACCTTATTTAGTTTCAATTGGGAAACCGTTTAATATTCTTGCATCAAATTATTACGAATTATTTTTTAATCCGTATTTATGATTGTTAACTGTAAAATCATTGATTTTCCTAAAATTGTTGATCCACGTGGCAACTTGACTTTTATCGAAGGTGGCAGGCATATACCCTTTGAAATTCAGCGAGTTTATTATTTATATGATGTTCCTGGAGGTGCAGAACGCGGTGGCCATGCACATAAAGAGTTACAGCAACTGATTATTGCTATGTCAGGTAGCTTCGATATAGTTTTAAATGATGGTTATGAGCAAAAACGCTACCATCTGAATCGCTCCTATTATGGACTCTACATCTGTCCGATGATCTGGAGAGAAATTGATAATTTCTCCTCCGGTTCTGTCTGTATGGTTTTGGCTTCTACTTTTTATGACGAAGCTGACTATTACAGAAATTACCATGAATTTATAGCAAATGTACGATTAGAAAGTGATGAAAGTACTATTTATTGATTTACAAGCTTGCGATCTCAAACTTAAAAATAAAGACTCAGATTTCCCATATAAAATTCGTTATCTAAAAAATTAATCAATTCAAGCATTAATAACAACTTTAGTATAAGGATTTGTAAATGAAACTAAATTCACCTTTAATAAGTGTAGTTATGACTACTTATAACCATGAAAAATATATTGCTGAGGCTATTCAAAGTGTTCTAGATCAGACTTTTACAGATTTTGAGTTGATAGTTATCAATGATGGCTCGACTGATAGAAATGATGAAGTTATTAGAAGCTTTCAAGATAGTCGGATTGTTTATATTAATCAAGAAAATCAAGGTACGAGTACTGCTCTAAATGTAGGAATTATAGCAGCTAGAGGTAAGTATATTGCTTTAATGTCTGGGGATGATGTCTGTTATCCACAACGGTTAGAAAAACAATATCAATATTTATATCCAAAAATTAATCAAATAATTTTTTCGTCTGTTGATTTCATAGATGATGACAGTCATCCAGTTACTGGAAAGCATTTCGCCAGAAATTATTTTAATAATAGTAACAAAACTAGTGCAGAAATTCTCAACTATTTCTTTATGCAAGGTAACTATTTATGTGCTGTTACCGCTTTTTTAGAAAAAAAGATGTTATTGGAAGCTGGGTTATTCAACTTGGCATCAATTCAACTACAAGATTTTGATATGTGGATAAAACTGGTTAAAAAATATGATATCTTCATCATGGAAGATAAGTTAGTCAAGTACAGAATCCGCAAAAATGAGGATAATTTAAGTCACCCAAATAATTCGGTTCGCTCTCTTTTTGAACAATATCAAATATATAGAAATATTTTTGATGATCTTGATATCGATCTATTTAAACAAGCTTTTAAAAAAAATATAAGAAAAAGTAATTTTCAAGAAGGCGCAGAGTATGAATTAGAAAAAGCATTTTTATATTTAAGTCATAGTTTGTCTTTAATCCAAAGCATTGCATATGAAAAGCTTTCTACTCTTTTGCAAAATAAAGATATCTTATCTATTGCGAAGACTGAGTACAGTTTTAGCTTACCGGATCTGTATAAAATGACAAATTCTATCGATATATCAAATAGTAGAAAGATACAGCAAATTCAGGCTGAACTGGAACGTTCACAATCGGAATTGCACCAAATTCAGGCTGAACTGGAGCGTTCTCAATCAGAATTGCACCAAATTCAGGCGGAAGTGGAGCAATTTCGATTGCAACAAACTCAGGGAGAATTGGAGCAGTTGCAATCGAAATTGCAACAAACTCAGACAGAATTAGAGCAGTTGCAGATGAAAAAATTAGGTTTATTTATCAAAGCTGCATTCGATTCTCCCGTAGAATGGAAGCAAGAAAACAGTAATATTTGTTTTTCTGGTTGGTGTTTCCATCCGAAGCTCAAGGTAACTAAATTAACACTATCTTGCGGTAAAATTGTCGTAGATTGTAACTACGGTTATCTTCGTAAAGACGTAGGACAAACTTATCCACAATCTCCTAATAGCATAAATAGTGGATTTGTTGTCACTATTGATGTGCCACCTGGAAGCTGGAAAATTGCTTTGAATGCTTACTTAGAGTCAGGTGAGATAGTAACCTTTCCTGCATCTGAGGTGTTGGTTGTTTACCGCTTTAAGTTTTTGCAAAATTGGAAACTTAGATTTCAGAAATTAATCAAATTTGCCAAGCTGATCGTTAAGCGAATAATAGAAAGACGTGAACGACTTGGCCGCTTTCCCACTGTGGGAGAGTTACCTTTATTAGCAAGGCGGGTGATCAACCTTTACAGACAACAAAAAAATTTATATCCAGATTTAACAACACTTCCTCCTGGTTTCCTAATTCCTCAACCCCTTGATGTTTATGACGCGTGGTTAGAAGTGAACGAATTAAATGAGCGATCGCTCTCTCATCTAACCTACCGTTTAAAGGCAGCCAAAACCAGCCTCCCAAAGATTTCTGTAGTGATGCCTGTTTTCAATCCCCAAATTCCATTTCTGGAATCAGCTATTGCCAGCGTCATCAATCAGGTTTATGAAAACTGGGAGCTTTGTATTGCTGACGATCGCAGTACCGATCCAGCAGTACATTTAACATTAAAGCGATGGGCTGCCAGTGATGGGCGTATCCGCGTAGTTTTTCGAGAAGAAAACGGCAACATTAGTGCTGCAACTAACAGCGCTGCTAGCCTAGCCAATGCTGATTATTTAGTGTTTTTGGATCATGATGACGAGCTAACCCCTGATGCTCTTGGGGAAGTGGCTTTATATTTAGCAGAGCATCCAGAAACCGACTTTCTTTACTCAGATGATGACAAGATAAATACTAACGGCTGTCGCTTTGCACCACAGTTTAAACCGGATTGGTCGCCAGAGCTGCTGCTTTCCTATATGTACCTCAGTCATTTATGCGTAGTTAAACGCAGTATTTTCCAGCAAGTTGGGGGGTTACGGGTTGGATTTGAAGGGTCGCAAGATTATGATTTTGCCTTGAGAGCTACAGAAATTTCTCATCATATTGGGCATCTTCCCTTAGTGTTGTATCACTGGCGAGCAGTTCCAGGTTCAACAGCAACATCCGGTTCTGCCAAACCAGCTAGCTTTACATCTGGGCAAAAAGCTCTGCAAGAAGCACTAGAACGTCGCAACATTTCGGGAACTGTGTATCATCCAGATTGGGCTGCAAAAGCAGGGTGTGGAATCTTTGAATACCAATTTCCCGATCAAGGACCAAGTGTAACAATTATTATTCCTACAAAAAATCAGTTGACTTTGCTCCAAGCATGTTTGAATTCTTTGAAAAAGACGACATATAAGAATTATCAAGTTGTCGTCATTGATAATGAAAGCGATGACTCAAAAACACTAGCTTATTTAGACCAAATCCCTCATCAAGTTTTGCGGATTGGAAATGGTGGTGGTGGGTTTAATTTTGCTGCTATTAATAATCGTGCTGCTGAAGAAGTTGATAGTGATTATATTCTATTTTTGAATAATGACACTGAAGTGATATCTCCCCATTGGCTAAGTCAAATGATGGGCTTCGCTTCATTTGAAGGGGTAGGATCTGTA
Organism: Nostoc sp. TCL240-02; assembly: GCF_013343235.1. GTDB lineage: Bacteria > Cyanobacteriota > Cyanobacteriia > Cyanobacteriales > Nostocaceae > Nostoc. The sequence goes on from NZ_CP040094.1 coordinate 7,500,502, forward strand.
GGCGCTCGCTTACTCTATCCTAATCAAACTATTCAACATGCTGGGATTATTCATGGTTTATATCACGGCTTGGCAGGACCAGCGTTTAAAAATGTGCCTAGCTGGGATTCTGGTTATCTTTCCTATGCAAAAGTTAGCCGTAATTATTCGGCTGTTACGGCTGCGTGTCTACTCACTCCCCGCCAGTTATTTTTAGAATTAGGTGGGTTTGATGAGAAGCAGTTTGCAGTCGCTTATAACGATGTGGACTATTGTTATAGATTATTAGAAAAGGGATACCGTTCCGTCTATTGTTCTACTGCCGAGTTACTTCATAAAGAAGGTGCTTCTAGAGGTTTTAGGGATAATCCTAGAGAACCAGCTGCGTTTAAACGTAAATACAATGGCAAAATTGATCCTTGGTATAGCCCTCACTTGTCTTTAAATAATGAGGAGTTCAAAATTCAGCCTCGGAGAATTGTACTTGGCTCATTAAAGCCAATTAAGGCTCTAGTATTTACTCATAATTTAAATTGGGAAGGTGCCCCTTACAGTCAGTATGAAGTAACAGTCAAATTGAAACAAATGGGTGTGATTGATCCCATAATTTATTCGCCTCAAAATGGGCCATTGAAGACAGATTATGAAAAACAAGGAATTCCTGTATACGTCAAAGAACATCCACTTAAGGATGTAGTCACAAATATCGATTATAACCAAACAATCTCTATATTAGCAGCATTTATTGAAGAACTGAAAGGAGAGATAATTTATGCTAATACGTTGCAGACTTTTTACGCGATCGCAGCTGCTAATAATTTAGGTATACCCTCAATTTGGAACGTGCGAGAAAGTGAACCTTGGCAAAGTTACTTCAATAATTTTGGGCATGAAATTGCGGCTCGTGCTTTAGAATGCTTTCGCTTTCCTTACCGGGTAGTTTTTGTAGCTGATGCCACCAAAGAAAGATACTTATCTTTAAATAGTCATCACAATTTTACTGTAATTCACAATGGTTTAAATTTAGAAAGGCTAGAAGAGAAAAGCAAAAGTTGGACAAGAGACAAAGCCAGAAAATTACTGAATGTTAGTGAAGATGAAGTTGTCTTCCTCTTGCTAGGAACTGTTTGTGAACGCAAGGGACAACACGATCTAGCATTAGCATTAGCACAACTACCTCAGGAATGGCATGGTAAAGTCAGGGTTTTTATTGTAGGCGATCGCCCCAGTAGTTACAGTACTGAGTTAAAAAATCTTGTCACCCAACTCCCAGAGGCTATCAAGCAAAAAGTGAGCATGATACCAGAAACACCTGATATTGCCCAATATTACCAAGCCGCAGATATTTTTATCCTTACCTCTCGAATTGAAAGCTTTCCACGAGTCATTTTAGAGGCAATGGCTTATGGACTACCAATTATCACCACACCTGTATTTGGAGTTCAAGAGCAGGTACAACCAGGAAATAACGCCATTTTTTATGAGCCAGGTAACTTAGAACAGTTAGCTGAAGCCATTTTACGTTTATTACAAGATGAAAAGATGCGATCGCGCTTCGCAGATAATTCTCATCATGTATTAGGTTGTTTAAATAACTTTGAGGATATGGTGCAGAATTATGCCGAAATTTTTGAAGAAGCTTATTTTACAAGTAATAAGTTTACTCTCAAAGGTTAAAAATCTACAGCACAGACAAAGTGAACTGAATCATAACTTGGAAAAAAATATACAATATTCGAGTGGATTGATGCTAGAAAAATCAGTAACTAATAATCAAGATCAAGATCAAGCTCAAAATTATTGGGAAACAAATCCTAATGCTGCTTATTCTAGCAGTCAATGGACTTCAAACCCAATTATTGCAGAAATAGTTTACCAACGGATGTCTGGAGGCCAGTCAAAAAAACACTGGCTCACTTGGCTAATTGAAGATTATTTTGCTGGACAAAAATTTGAAAGCCTGCTATCTCCAGGCTGTGGAATTGGTGACCACGAGGTGATTGTTGCCAAATCCGGTATCGTCAAAACAATTGATGCTTTTGACTTTTCACAAGCTTCTCTAGAAATTGCTAGACAAAATGCTTCAAATGCTGGAGCTACAATAAATTTTTACCAAGATGATCTAAACGCATTTACTGTGATAGATGAAAAAAAATATGATTTAGTGCTATGCTCTGGGTCGCTGCATCATGTTAAAGAATTGGAAAGATTTTTAGCAATTATTCAGAAATGCCTTAAGTCAAACGGTTATTTTATCATTAACGAATACGTTGGTGACTGTTACAATATTTATAATAAACAACAAATAAAAATAATTAATCGTCTATATAAGTGTTTTCCTGATGTATTAAGAGCAGGTGCTAGAGGAGAATTTCAAAATCACACCATTGAGCAGGCGATCGCTACTGATCCATCCGAATGTGTACGTTCCAAGTTGATTCTCCCTTTCCTGGAAAACTACTTTGACATGGAAGTTTATCATCCTTTTGGAGGTGGATTACTCCACCCCCTTTATCCTTTGCTAGATCACAACCAGTTTTTAGATGACAAAAATCCCGCAGCCTTAACTATTCTTAAATTGTTGTTGGAATTTGAGGCAATACTAATGGAGATGCCAGGTGGACTGGAAACTGACTTCTGCTTGTCTATATTGAGGCATAAGAAATCTGGGTAATTTTAAGATAACTTGCCCAAAAAGTTGTCTGTTATTAGAGGATGTTTGAAAAGTCCAGAAGCGTATGTTTGACTAGCCTGGCTACCGAGAAACTGCTACGAGAGAATCGAAGTTTTGGGATTTGAGATCGCGCCCCTGAGTCGCACTTGAGGCTCAAGTCAACCCTTTTTTTTCAAACAACCTCTTAAATTAAGACAATATTAATGAAGTAATTTATCAATTACTTAGTCAAAATACACAGTGCATCTAAATAGCTTGGAAGCCAAATTTTTTATTTTTTATATTCGCTGGCTGCCTTATTAAAATTATTTGTAGATATAGTGTATGCGTAATTTATTTGTAGTTAGAATCTCTATATTTATTTGTAGTTAGAATCTCTATATGAATAGTGTAATTAGTATAAATCTGACTGAATGTTAAAAGATAAAAATTAATTTAAGGAAAAATATTTTGTGTGTGGAATAGTTGGGTTAATTGACAGATCCTTTAATATAATTCCCGAAGCCATCATAGAAATGATGCGAGATGTCATGCTTGCACGCGGTCCAGATGGATCTGGAAACTTTATTGAAGGCTCTGTGGCGATGGGAATGCGTCGCCTTGCAGTTATTGATTTAGAACACGGCTGGCAACCCCTGACAAGTCAAAACGGACAAATTATTGCTTTTCAAAATGGTGAGATTTATAACTACCAAAAGTTAAAAAAAGAACTAGAACAGCAAGATTTTGTCTTTAAAACTAATAGTGACACAGAAGTTTTAGCTCATGGTTTTGTCCAGTGGGGGATTGAGGGACTGCTAGAAAAAATCGACGGGATGTATGCGATCGCCATTTTTGATCGTAGAACTCGTGAACTGCATCTTGCGAGAGATCGCTTTGGAGAAAAGCCACTTTTTTATTGCTACGGCGAAGGGCGTTTTGCTTATAGCTCAAATATGTTAGCTTTGGCAGCATTGTCGTGGGTTAATAACGAGATAGATACTGTGGGCTTAGATCGCTACCTAGCACTACATTTTGTCCCTGGCGATCGCACGATTCTCAAAGATATTAAGCGAGTATTACCTGGTGAAAGGCTTTGCATTCCGGTAGACAATCCTGTACCACAAAGATTTCGCTACTATCAAATTCCAATTGATAAACAACGCCGCGTATCTGATGAGGAATTAGCTAAACAGCTAGAAGAGGCTGTCGTGTCAAGATTAATCGCTGATGTGCCTGTAGGTGTTTTTCTTTCAGGAGGACTTGACAGTTCAATTGTGGCAGCGATCGCCGCTCGGCACAATCCACAAATAGATACTTTTTCTATGGGATTTTGCTCAAAAGACCATGATGAAAGCATTTATGCTCAACAAGTATCTCAAGCCATTGGTAGTAATCATCATCATTTTATGTTTGATGACAACAGTTTTGCCCAATTGCTACCTGTGGTAGCTGCTACTTTGGATGAGCCAATTGGGGATCAAGCCATGCTACCACTTTACTGGCTGTGCAAAGAGGCAAAGCAACACGTCACTGTGGTGCTATCTGGAGAAGGTGCAGATGAAATATTTGGGGGATACAGTTACTATAATCGTTTTGCCTCGAAAAAAAGTTGGAAAAACAGCCTTAAGGAATTATTGGGGCGATCGCCTGATACATCAGAATCATATCAAAGTTTAGTGCGTAACCCTTTACCAATCACACCTTCTGGGTTTCCATTGTTGTCAGATGCAGCACAGCGCGAACAACTTATGGGGCGATCGCATCCCGAAATGGATGAGTGGGAAAGTGACTTGCTTTCTTGGCTAGACTCTGCTGTAAACCCTTTGCAAAGAGCCAGTAGTGCAGATATGGCAACTTGGCTACCCGATGATTTGCTGGTGAAATATGACAGGATGGCAATGGCTCATAGTTTAGAAGGACGTGCCCCATTTTTGCAGCCACAACTAGTTGAAATCGGACTAAATCTACAAGAGCGTGAGAGAATGTCCAATGAAATAAGTAAAATCGCTCTGCGTCGTGTGGCTGGGCGTTGGTTACCCAAGGAAATTATGCAGCGCCGTAAGCAAGGGTTTGTACTACCTATGGGAAATTGGTTAAAACAGTGGTTTGAGACTCATGGTGGAGTCGATAATTATTTTGCGGGAATACACTTTCCAGGATTAGATATCAACAAAATATGTCAAATGGTAAAGGTCGATCTTCAGCAAGGTATTATTCGAGAACGCTTTATTTTTGCTTTGATACTTCTAATTGAATGGTATAGAAAATTTGAGTTAAAATTATCACTTTTGCGTGATGATTACATCATACGCCCTTAATAAGAAATTCAGAAATCAGCAACAAATTGAAAACATCGTAGGTAATAAGCTGCAATACACCTATACAGATCAGAATCGCTCTGGCGCTCATCTCTAGTATATTTCAGATGTAAGAAAGTTCCGCTCTCACTATCCAATATGGGAATACAAGTATAATCCTTAACAAATATTAAAGGAGAGCTATTATGCTCAAGTATCTAGAAAACAAACTAATCTAAAACTCACAAAATAGTTTTTCCAAAATACTAGTTTAGTCAATATCTAGTAAAAATTATTAACCGGAAAATTCCTAATATTATCATTATTAAACAGGAAATATTAACTTACTAACAATAATTTCGCTTTAAATTACAACATTTCTTTATGTCAAACTTATAAATTTCACTTAAATGCAGGCTAAAGAAAAAATCGGTATTGTTTTAGCGACCTATAATCCTCAGCTTGAATATTTTCAGAAACAGATACAGTCTATTCAAAATCAGACTTGGTGCAATTGGGTCTGTCATATTGTTGATGACTGCTCCCAACCTGAATATCAAAGTGCAATGCAAGAAATTGTTGGCAATGATTCACGGTTTATTTTTCATTTTCATAGCGATAATCTTAAACATTACTATAATTTTGAACGGGGTTTGGAATACTGTATTCAAGACCACACAGTTACAGCCATAAGCTTCTCTGACCAAGATGATATTTGGCAACCAGAAAAGCTAGAAGTATTGTTAAAAAAGTTACGCGCTGAACACGCACTATTGGTTCATTCTGATTTGGAGTTAATAAACAGTGATGACCAAACTATCAATCCTTCTACTTGGGATTTTGAAGGACGTAATCCCGAAAAAGCCACGGTAGAATTGTTACTACTTCGTAATGTCGTGACAGGATGCTCTTTGTTATTTTCTAATTCTCTACTTCCTTATATTCTACCCTTTCCCCAACAAGATGAAATTGGTTGGCATCATGATTGGTGGATAGCATTGGTTGCAATTCAAAAAGGTAAGATTGCTCATATTCGCCAACCATTAGTCCGCTATAGGCTTCATAGTTGCAATGCAGTAGGAGCAATGCAAAATGCTGGTAATTTTTATACTGAATTTATGCTATGGTTCAGTAAAAAATATAAAATTACAGGTAAAAGCTATATAATTCACTCTAAGTTGAGTAAAGTATTTCAGGCTAGATTTTACCACCAATTAGATTCAAGTTGGTATAATCCTTTTGACGATCGGCAATTAGATTTTGGTTGTGGCATTCTTAAGCTCTGTTACCAAAGTTTAAAAGCTGGATATCATTCTGAAGGCATAGCACTACGAATTTTCATTTTTAAAATTTTATTCGATATTCAACGAGTTAAAAATTATATCTTCAAGGTGTTGCCCATATTTAAAATGGCTAAGAGCAATATCACAAAAAAATGAATCAGCAACAACCTATCTCGGTATCGATTATTTTAGTTAACTATAATGGAGCAGATATTTTACCAGATTGCTTAAACTCTATACAAAAATTTATTGATATAGCTAACCATGAAATCATTCTTGTAGACAATGCTTCTAGCGACGGCAGTGCTGAATTAGTTGAGACAAATTATCCCCAAATTCGCTTAGTTAAACAGTTAGATAATAGTGGTTTTGGAGCAGGGAATAATGCAGGTGCAAAACTTGCTAGTGGAGAATTCTTATTTTTATTAAATACTGATACTGTACTTAACAGTAATATTATACCGCCTTTAATTGAATTGATGCAAGCAGATCCACAAGTAGGAATTATTGGTCCAAAACTGCTAAATCCAGATGGAAGCTTACAAATTTCTGTTTCGCCAGCATTAGGAATTAAAGGTGAATATGAAGCTCGTCGGCTTCATCAAGCTTATCAAGATATCTCTCAGCAAAATTTGATTGAGCGGAAATTCCAAGAAGTTCGAGAAGTTGATATTGTTGTAGGGGCTGCTTTTTTTATTCGCTCAAATTTATTTCATCAATTAGGTGGATTTGACGAAAATTTTTTCATGTATTTTGAAGAATCAGATTTGTGCCAAAGAGCGCAGTATGAAGGGTATAAAATTATCTACACGCCTCATGTATCTTTGATTCATTTGAAAGGATATTCGATAAAGAAAGCTGCTAATGCAATGTCTATTGAATATAGACGTAGCCAAATTTATTATTATCAAAAACATCGTCCTGGTTGGGAACAACTATTGTTACGCGTATATCTTCTTTATAAATTCTTCGGCGAATTTATAACTACAGCTAATCCTAACAGTCTAAAAATTATTGTTTTGTTACTTACCATTAAAAAGAATGCCGTTAAAGTATCTGTATCTAATTAATAATATAGGGATTTTATTATGCCCGTACTGGCAAATTTATCTTTTGCTCCAGCACAGCCGACAGGTTGGTTAAGTTATAGCTTGAATTTATTAAAAGAACTAAAAAATTTAGATATTGATGTATTAAGTCCAATTAAAATTTCTGGGATTAAATGTCATCAATCGCCACCAGGCATAACAACAGATTTTGGCATGAAAGGGAACTTAAAGCGTCTGCTATGGACGCAATTTAAACTACCAAGTCTTTATAAACAGATGGAGTCTAGATTATTATTTTCTCCGATCCCAGAGGCTCCTTTATTTTCTTCCTGCTCTTATATTGTTACTGTTCATGATTTAATTCCTTTAAGATTTCCACAATGGTTTTCTATAACACAGCAACTCTATTGTAGTTATTATATTCGTGCTGTAATACAACAATCAAAACATGTTATTTGTAATTCAATGGCAACGGCTCAGGATTTAAGCAGTTTTTTGGGAGTTTCTGAAGAAAAAATCACTGCGATTCCACTAGCGTATGATGTAAAAAATTTTCTTTGCTTGAATTTATGCACACAAAATTATTTCCTTTATTTGGGACGGCATAATCCTTACAAAAATCCTGAACGTTTAATTACTGCCTTTGCTGCACTGCCTAACTGCAAAGATTACGAACTCTGGTTAGCAGGACCGACTGATGCACGTTACACCCCAAGTTTAATAGCGCAAGTTACAAAACTAGGTATAACTAATCAAGTGAAGTTCCTAGATTATATTCCTTACAGTGAATTGCCAAAAATTATCAATCAAGCGATCGCTCTGGTTTTCCCTAGTCTCTGGGAAGGCTTTGGTTTACCTGTCCTCGAAGCAATGGCTTGTGGTACTCCCGTCATTACCTCCAATCTCTCCTCCTTACCAGAAGTGGCTGGAGACGCGGCGATTCTGATCGATCCCTACAACACCGGAGAAATTACAGAGGCGATGCAGGCGATCGCAACTAATTCGGCACTGCGATCGCAACTTTCTAGCCAGGGTATCACTCATTCCCAAAAATTCAGTTGGGAAAAAACAGGAAAAGCAACCATCGAAGTGTTATCCCGGTACATGTAAAATAATACCGTTGAGTAAGGCAGGGACTTAGAGAACGCAGGAACGCGGAGAATAACAAATGAAAAATGAAAAATCCCTATGAAAGCACTAATTCTCTCTGGTGGAAAAGGTACACGCCTACGTCCCCTTACTTATAGCGGCGCAAAACAACTCGTACCAGTTGCTAATAAACCTGTTTTGTGGTATGGCATTGAAGAAATGGTCGCTGCTGGGATTACTGATATTGGCATTATCATCAGCCCGGAAACTGGAGCAGAAGTCCAAGGGAAAACCGGAAATGGAGAATACTTTGGAGCAAACATCACCTACATCGTACAAGAGCAGCCACTTGGACTTGCTCACGCCGTCCAAATCGCCCATCTCTTTTTAGGAGATTCTCCTTTTGTCATGTATTTGGGCGATAACCTGATTCAACTAGGTGAATTACGTTACTTTCTGCAACAATTTAGCCAACAACAGCCAGATGCTCTGATTCTCTTGCGTTCAGTTGCCAACCCTAGCGCCTTTGGTGTAGCTGAGGTAGATGATACAGGACGGGTATTACAGTTAATTGAAAAACCCAAAATTCCTCCTTCAAATCTGGCATTGGTAGGGGTTTATTTTTTTTCTCACCTCATCTATGATGCGATCGCAAATATCCAACCTTCTGCCAGAGGCGAACTAGAAATCACTGATGCTATTCAATACCTAATTAATCAGAATAAGCAAGTTTTAGCATATAATCTTCAAGGCTGGTGGCTTGACACTGGTAAAAAAGATGACTTATTAGAAGCTAACCGATTGATTCTCGATACGTATTTGACAGCATCAGTTCTTGGCGAAATCGATGCCCAAAGTCAGATTATTGGGCGAGTCCAAATCGGTGCAAAATCTAAAGTAATTAACTGCACAATTCGGGGGCCAGTAGTCATTGGTAGCAATTGTCATTTAGAAAACTGCTTTATTGGCCCTTATAGTAGTATTGCTAACAATGCGACACTAATTGATACTGATTTAGAACACAGCGTGATTTTAGAAGGCGCTAAAATTGCCGGAATTCATCAGCGCATTATTGATAGTGTGATTGGGCAACGGGCACAATTGACTCTTGCACCTCGCCGCCCCAAAGCCTTGCGATTTCTAATTGGCGATGACTGTCAAATTGAACTAACCTGACTTACTTGGTGAAAAGAAGAAAAGCCACGATCGAAGTGTTACCTGCTAGCTGTAAAATACAAGCATTAAATTACTCTCACAATTAACACTGTGGCGGGTTACTCGAAATAATATTAATGAGTATTGTACATACCAGAATTCCCGAAGTTATACAACTCGAACCCAAAGTATTTGCAGACGATCGCGGATTCTTTTTTGAAGCCTACAACGACCGGAAATTTGCTCAAGAGACTGGTATTGTTACCAACTTCGTCCAGGATAACCACTCTTGCTCTAAACAAAATGTACTACGGGGATTGCACTATCAAATTCAACAACCTCAAGGTAAACTTGTTCGGGCCATTGTTGGTACTATCTTTGACGTAGCCGTAGATATTAGAAAAAGTTCGGCTACCTTTGGTAAATGGGTAAGTTATGAACTCAGTGCTGAGAACAAACGTGTACTGTGGATACCACCAGGCTTTGCTCACGGGTTTCTTGTGCTTTCAGAAATAGCCGAAGTTCTCTATAAAGCTACAGATTACTACGCACCCCAAGGCGATCGCACCATATTATGGAACGATCCAGATTTAGCGATAGATTGGCCCCTGAGTGGGCCACCGATTTTATCAGCTAAAGACCAAGCCGGGAAACCTTTGAGAACTGCTGAACTATTTGATTAAGTAGTCATTGGTCATTGGTCATTAGTACATACCCCGTCTCTTGTGATACCCTAAGCTTACTTTTATGGTGTGGCGGAAAAACTTTGTCTTTCATCGGACTAATTCAAACCACGTTAAAGAGTGGGCGTGGCTTCTCTTGGACAAATGACAAATGACTAAATCAATTTTGCTGATTGGTAGCAACGGTCAAGTGGGTAAGGAACTAGAACAAATCCTCTCAAGCTATGGCAATGTTATCTCAGTAGCACGCCCAATAGTAGACCTTGCCCAACCCGATAACCTCCGCAACTTTATCAGAGCAAAGCAGCCGCAAATCATTATTAATGCTGCTGCTTACACTGCTGTAGACAAAGCCGAAAGCGAACCCGAACTTGCTAGCGCTATTAATGCTACTGCACCCCTAATTATTGCCCAAGAAAGCCAAAAATTAGGAGCTTTTCTAATTCATATTTCGACCGATTATGTTTTTGATGGTAATGGGTATCGCCCTTACCAGGAAACCGATGCAACTAATCCCTTGAGTGTTTATGGTAAAACCAAACTTGCTGGAGAAGAAGCAATTCGGGAAACTTGCGCCCATCACCTCATCCTCCGTACTGCTTGGGTTTATGGAACCTTTGGCAAAAGTAATTTTGTTAAAACCATGCTGCGACTAGGTGCAGAACGCCAAGAACTCCGTGTTGTTGCTGATCAAATTGGTAGCCCGACTTGGGCGCAAGATATAGCCGCAGTCATCGCCCAGACGATTCCCCAGTTAACCCCAGAAATTAGCGGCACTTATCACTACACAAATAGCGGCGTTGCTAGCTGGTATGATTTTGCCGTTGCCATTTTTGAAGAAGCCCAACAGCTAGGCTTTCCTTTAAAAATTGAACGTATTGTCCCCATTACAACTGCCGAATATCCAACACCAGCAAGTCGCCCATCCTATTCTGTGCTTGCTTGTGGGAAAATTTCTGCGATTCTAGGGACTTATGCCCCTCATTGGCGACAAAGACTTCGGCAAATGCTTAGGGATTTGAAAATTGGGAATGGGACGTAGGGAATGGGGCATTGGACATTGGGAATTGGGCATTGGGAATGATTATTTTCATTTTCCTTGTCCCCCTTGTCTCCCTCTGCCCCCTGCTCCCATTCCCCATTCCCTATCCTCTTTTTAAAACTCCCGTCTCTTGTTGTATGGGCAAAACATCTAAAATATCAGTTTGGGAACAATATTTTAAATCATCTAGACAGTCAAGACGCAACAATCGTTGTCCGTGACTAGCTTGGTGGAATAATCCTAATAAATTATCTTGCCACTGAGAGTAAAGAGCGATCGCACCAGCCACTTCATCGTTACCAGCTAGTTCTTCTGGTGACAACTGTGTTTGTTGTAAAATACTATGAGCAATCGCACCCGCACAAACTGTATCCTCTAAAGAAAAACTACCTTCCCAACCGGAACCGACAATCCACACTGTCTCTGGTTGTTTTTCTAGGAGAAATTGCACTACCGCCGCCCGGTTAATCAAGGCAGCTGCTAAGAGATTTGGGGAGTCTTGTACCCGTTGTAAAGCACGAGTGCCATTTGTGGTACTGATAAACAACCGTCGCCCCTGCACTAATTCTGGTGTGCAATCGAGGGGAGAGTTACCCAACTCAAAGCCAGGTACTTTCGCGCCACCGCGTTCTCCAGCTCGCAGCCGTTTTTCAGCGGGCCATTTTTCGCTAACTTCAACTAACTTGTCTAAATCGCTGAATACTTGTACAGCTTCGCCTCCAGCTGCCAAAACTGTCGCTATTGTGCTAGTAGCCCGCAAAACATCGACTGCGATCGCACATTCTGGCGCTTTACCCGTTGGAGTCAATTCAGGAGTGTGGTATACAAATAGCTTCACGTGCTGGATACACCTGCTTTAATACAACTTCCGCAAATAACATTCTACCCAGTTGGTGACACTAACTATAGTTACAATTACTCTCAGGGATTTTTTTAGCATCAGAATGCACTATGCAACCCATTCAATATATAATAAACACTCAAAAAGTCTACTTTTATGCTTATAGACTGTCAGACTTGCTGCATTATCCTGTAATGTAAAACAAGAACAGGCTTTCTAAAACTGTATTTGGCATTCCAAGTTAGCACCACTACGCATACTGACTAACCTTGCCAAACAAAAACCGAAATTTTCACCTCCACTCCGCTTATCCAAAATCTCAAATCGAAATCGCTATGGCACCTTTACCCGACTACCGCCCTAAACAACTATCTTTAGGCCCGTTGGAAGCGGAAATTTTAAATATCATCTGGGAACTTGGTTCAGCCACAGTCAAGGATGTACACGATCGCATTTTGACTGATCCCAACCGCGAATTAGCCTATACTTCTGTCACCACCGTTTTACGTCGCCTCACTGATAAAGGTTGGTTAGCCTGCGATAAAAAAGAGCGAGCATTCTATTGGCGGCCAATGCTGAGTAAGCAGCAATCAGATGTCATCAAAGCTCATGAGCAGTTACAGCGATTTCTGGCAGTGGGGAACCCCGATGTTGTTGCAGCTTTTGCTGATAGTCTGGATGAAGCAGCTAGTGAGCAAATAGCAGCGATCGCCAAACGTATTCAATCTGCACGCCAGGCCAGGGAGGAAAAATGATGCATCTAATAATGATTTTGAATGCTTTGGCAGTTGCCTGGTGGTTAAGATCCGCTTGGAATCAACATCAAGGCAGTTGGAGTCGGCGGTGGCAGCGATCGCTCTTTTTGTTTCTCTTCCCCCCCTTGCTAATTTTCATGACTGCGATCGCTGTGCTGTTCATGGGGCCTCAAGGACAAATGGGCGGGATGTATACAGGCTCAATTAGCTATTTACTAGCATTAATTTATTTGGCATTTTTTGCCATTTCATGCATTAAACTTGCCTTCCAGGGTTGGCAATCTGTAGAATCTGCCCGTAACTGCCCTTTAGTGAATGTTGGCGATAGACGAGCCAGACTGCTGCAAACGGGCGCGTTGTTTGCAGGTCAAATTGGTTTTTGGCAACCAGAACTAGTGGTTAGCCAAGGATTAATGCAAACTCTCTCACCCGCTCATTTAGAAAGCGTCTTAGCCCATGAGCAAGGGCATCATCATTATAGGGATACATTCTGGTTTTTCTGGCTAGGTTGGGTGCGTTCTTGCACTGCATGGTTGCCGAATACAGAGCCTTTGTGGGAAGAACTTTTAGCTTTGCGCGAACTCCGTGCCGATGGTTATGCAGCATTGCAGGTAGACCCTCTGGTGCTAGCAGAATCACTTTTATTAGTGGTTAGTAGCGGCCCCGTCTTATCAGAAATTTGCTGTGCTGCATTAGGTTCCTCTGGTGCAGATCGTTTAGAACAAAGAGTAGAAGCTTTGTTAGCACCACCAGAACCAACCCCAGAAGCTCAATTACAATCTTGGCGTGGCTTTCTTTTAGCTTTGTTACCTTTAGTAACTGTGATGTTTCATAGTTAAATTAAATTTAGGCAACTCCAAAAAATAAAAACAACCACTTGAAGTTGCTGACTGATGACTTTTAATTGTTGACTATGAATAGTGGGATATTTTTTATTTAGAAGTCCCGTTAAAAAGCTATTACGGCACGAAACTATGACGGTAGCAACTTCTGTCTTCGCTGTAGGAGATTCTGCGTTCACGTTTCCGTATTTTGCGTAGTCTGTAGGAAGTTCTGCGTTCACATTTCCGTATTTTGCGTAGTCTGTAGGAGGTTCTGCGTTCACATTTCCGTATTTTGCGTAGTCTGTAGGAGGTTCTGCGTTCACGTTTCCGTGTTTTGCGTAGTCTGTAGGAGGTTCTGCATTCACGTTTCCGTGTTTTGCGTAGTCTGTAGGAAGTTCTGCCATGACTGTAGCGATATCGGTTGCGACAATAACGATAAAAACTTTGTTCTCTCCTACACCCATGTTTTTGAAAATGGGTAAACAATACAGTTTGGTTAAGACAAGAGACGCGATAAATCGCCGTCTCTACAAAAAACTGATTATTGTATTGCCTATTGCCTGCCTCTAGGACTAATTTCGCAACTTAAATAGAATTGTCTCTATCACTCTTCTTCGAGCAACTGTTCTATATATTTTTGCACCAAAGGCACTTGAAAAGCATTGCCTTCTGGAGTCAAGATTTCTTTTCGCGTTAGTTTGCGGATAACGCCTTTGTCTTGCGGTGTGGGAGTTTCCCCGTAGATTATCCGGCGCAGGAGAGAGCGTAGGCGTAGCCCGTCGTAGACATCGCTATCTGTTAAACTCTTCCATAATTCCCGAAAATACTGATCGCCTCGCTCAAGCACAATAGGTATAACTTCTTGAACATCCTGTGCAGTAGCTTTTGCTGTATCTGCTTCTCGCCTGTTTCTTCTGATATCGCGATTTAGCAATTCCACCACCTCATAACACACCAACTGAACGAGATAAGGTTGACAGCGAGTAAGTTGGATAATTTCATCTACAGCAGTTGGTTCATAGATATCGCTGAAGTTCTCTACTGGCTGTTGAATCAAATCGCGGGCTTCTAACTCGTGCAGGTAAGTCATTCGCAAAGCACGGGTGTTAATTAGATAGTCACTCCAGTAATCATCAAGTTCAGATAATTCGTGTGAACCACTAAAAAGTAAAATCCACTTGCGTTGATGTTGCAGCAGGTTACGGATAAAATTGAGTGGCGCACGGCTGCTTGTTGCTTTCACTACCTCACCTAGGCGTTCATATTCATCTAAACAGAGGAGAAATTTCTTACCAAAGTTGCTGCGTTCTATTTCTGCGAACCAAGTTTGCAGTGCAGGAAATGGATCTTCAGCTAGTTTATTGGCATCTGGATTAGGCAAGAATACTTTACGGGGTAATCGCCGTGCAGCTTCGATAATCTGTTGAGCTAAATTTTCAGCCAATCCTTTTAAGGTTGTAGCTGCTGCTACTCCTTGTATGTCTACAAGCAAAGGTACAATATTTGCTTGTATTCTGTAAGGTAGATATTTCAGTGCTGAAGTTTTCCCTGTCCTCCGCCCTCCATAGAGTAACAACACTGGCATCTGCTCAGAAAGTGTTAAAGATTCAATTTCTCGAAATATATCAATTCGCCCTTTGAAACGATTCTTCGCTGTTTCCGGGTCTAGTGAATTACCAGCAATATAAACTTGCGGAATTTCTTTTGATTGCTGTGCCTGTTCGTTTAAAGTGCGCTGCGCCGTTTCTAATATAGTTAGCCAGCTTTGTGCAGTGTTGCCAAAAGAAACAGCAACGCGAGCATCTTTTGTTAAAGCTATACTTTGCACCAGTTGGCGTAATGCAGTGATTGGAACGTTCAGTAACTCATATTGACGATAAAGTGAAGTTGCTTCCTGTGATGCCCGTACATTCTGGCTAATATCCAAAAATTGGGGCAGCACAGTGCCAAGTTCCTTTGGTGCTAGTAAGGGAATCCACGCTAGTTGGTTGGCAATCTCCACAATATCGCTAAACCTCTGACAACGATTGAGAATATCTACAGCAATACCAGAAATTGCCTGTGCTGCAACTTTTTGCTGATTGGTGGATGTAATTAGATAATTAATAGTCTCAAGGGCAACATTTGGGTTCTTTCCATAAGCTTCTACAATCATCACATCCATGAAAGGCAGAGGCAAAATAATCAATTCATCAAAGCGAGGGGGCAGATATCGCAAACAATTTACCCGTTTTTCATTTGGAGACAACAAGAACAGGGTGAGTATCCATAGTAATTCTGGCAACCAGAAGTAAACCCGCAACACACCCAAAATCCACACAACGCCGAACGCCACGCCGAACGCCACGCTTCCCTCGACACCTACCGCCACACGGAACACTACCATGCCGAGCGCCATACCGAACATCATGCCTAGCGCCACGCCGAACGCCACGTTTGCCTCCAGTCCGAACGCCACACCGAACGCCACGCCGAACGCAACGTTTCCCCCTACGCCGAACGCAATGTTTCCCCCACATCGAAGAACGCAACGTTTTCCCCCACGCTTCCCTCCATGCCGAACGCCACACCGAACGCTATACCTACCGCCACGCCTAGCGCCACGCCTACCGCCACGCCTAGCGCCACGCCGAACGCCAAGCCTAGCACCACGTCGAACGCCACCCCTGATAAAAATTGAATTGCAAGAAAAATGCTAAAGACAGCAACAAGGACAAGAACTAGCCTATTTTTATTACCGCCACGGTCTATAACCCGTCCTATAAACCAGCCAACCAAAAAAATACAGCTTAATAACCAGTTAAATGATTCACCACTAACCAGAGTGTAAACTTGCGCTACCAACAACACAGCAAACATTGGGACTAAAGCAGTTAGCCACCAAACTTGCCCACCATAGTGACGTAGACGGAAGTTAGTACGAAACTCAGCCTGTTCATCAAAAGGGTTATTTGTTGGCTTCAATTCTGGATGAATATCACGCAGCCAACGTTCAAAGGTAAAAGGCTTGAAGTAAGCCCAATACAAGAGGCGCGTGCATTCAGCCACATAATTCCAAAAGCCTGATGTTAGCGATCTGTTACTCATTGCTACTTTATCCCCAGCTTGTCACGCACAAAATCCCAAACTTCATTCCAGTGCAGCACACCCACCCAAACCAAAACTGGTAAAAGCAAAATGACTAACCCAGTAATCCAGTTGCCTATATCACCTAACGTTGCACCGATGAATTTGGGTATTTTCCCTAGACGCACTGGCAAATCCCAAACTAACCAACGCAGCCATAATTGCCATCGTTGTTCTTTTGCTTTAGATTTAGGATTTGCAAGCTGTTGGTCAAACTGCTGTTTCGCCCACTTGATTGCCTTGCCTTGTTGACGTGCTTCCCACAAATAGTAACCAGCCAATTGCAACTTGTAAGGATAACGATCGCCCCACTGCTGGGCATGATTCTGTTCGTCTACACTCAAAGCTGCACCATTAGTAGAGCGAGTTGGTAAGCGCGACAGTTCAATAGCCTCATCTGTAGTTAGTTCATTCAAAGAAATTGTGTGACCAATATTGAAAAAACTAGAGACAAACCGATGCTCGTTAGCATAAACATCCAGTTGTTTACGCGAAGCCACCACTAGCATCAAGGCATTGCTATCCATCAGCGATCGCAAATTGTCATAAAATCCATTATCGAATTTATCGGGATGTTTCAAAAGACTTTCAAAATCATCCAGACAGAGGACGGGAAGCTTTCCTTGCTGTTTCCATTCCTTAACCGCATCTGAAAATGCTTGCCGATTAAGCGGTTTAATCTTCCAACAATTTTGCAGACTGCGTTGTTGCCATCCCTGAACGTGACTCAGTAAACCTTCTGCCACAGCCTCATAAAAACCCGTTTCAGTTTGGCAATCCACACCCCTTAACGGTAGGTAAATTACCACATAATTATTACTGTTGTTTAATACTCGCTGCTGCCAAGTCAGAACGAAATAATGCAGCAACGAAGATTTACCAATGTGCTTCTCGCCAACTATATTAATACTTGTAGGCTGATCGCCCTTCATCCGAGATGCGATCGCGTGTAATTCATCTTTACGACCGACAAACACCCTGGGATCTTCAATCATCCCCGCAGCCACAAAAGGATTAGAAGGCAGCGCTCCAGAAGTCATGTAAAGCGTTATCCTAGTTTCAGCATTGTTAAGTGCAATCACTTAAAACAATACCACTAGTCCCATAATGTCTTTACAGATTGCAAAGACGCGATAAATCACCGTATCGATTTGTAGAGACGGCGATTTATCGCGTCTCTTGCCTTAAACGTGGTATGTAATAAAAATATTTATTTGGCAAATCACCCAATGTTTACTGCTACAAATGCAAAACAGATTCTTGATGCGATCGCAATCCTTGTTGAAACTCCAGCACCTGTTTAGGACAAGCACCAAAAGACCTATGATTCAGAAACGTCACAGCCGAGTCAAGCGACCACAAATCTCTGATGGATAATATAGAACCCATTTGACATCTTTTACTGTATTGAAGTAGAGTGACGGCAAAAGACATATCCAGCAGCCATGCCGTACTCTAGCAGCCTAACAGACGAAGAATGGGAAATTCTCGAACCTCTACTGCCGACTATATTGCCTGCTAAGAAACAGACTAGACCCGCCAACTGGACAAAAAGAGAACTCTTAGATGGCATCTTCTATCAACTAAAGAATGGCTGCAATTGGGAAGACTTACCCAAGGACTTGCCCCCCTACTCGACTGTATATTGGCATTACAAGCAGTGGCGGGCCAAAGGAGTGATAGAAGAATTGATGAGAGTTTTACATGGACGAGTGCGTGAACAGGTAAAAAAAAAGCTAAGTGGACGACGCTGATAATTATCGACTCTCAAGCGGTGAAAAACACCTGTAATGCGAGTATTACATCGAAAGGGTATTGTTTCTACTTTCTCGACAAATGGCATTAAAAGACATCTAGCCGTTGATACCCTGGGGTTTCCCTTCTTTACTCATTGCACTAAAGCAAATGTATCTGATGATAGGGGTTTGATTGAGATGTTGACTAAAAACATTGATTATTTCCAGTCAAAACCCGTCAATATTCCCAAAATCACCATTCTGCTAGACCACGGTTATCACCCTGAGTATTTGAGGGAGGAGCTAGAAAAAGTTTATCCCCAAATGATGACGAAAATCAGGTTTGAACTTTCGGCAAAACCATCAAAACAACAAAACAAAGAATTAGGGAAATCTGGGTTTGTTCCGGTTGCCGCGAGGTGGGTAATTGAACGGTCAAATGCTTGGATTGAGAGATGCAAAATTCTCGTTAAGAACTTTGAGAGAACTCTAGATAATGCAACTGCCAAGGTTAATCTTTGTTTCATTCGGCTAATGCTTCAGAGGCTTGCAGCCTCTTCTTAGATGTCAAATGGGTTCTATAGAATCCAAAGTTTTAAAATACACAATTGATAAACTCCCCAGGCTGGATTCGAACCAGCGACCAATCGATTAACAGTCGATCGCTCTACCACTGAGCTACTGAGGATCACTCACGATTTATAATCTTAGGGCTAAAAATAAGATTTGGCAAGTACTTTCGCCAATATTTTTTTAGATGCTTAATTTAGATAATTTTTGAAGCCAAAATCCATTCACGAACTTAAGCAGAGACTCTTAAATACTACATAATTTACTGTAATCCCATTCGTAATTCAGCCAGACGCTGCCGTGCTTTAGCATCAATAGCATTAGCTAAAAACCTACTCTTCGATTGTTTGCGCGTATGATACTTTTGTCGCATCCGGCAGACAGTAGCTTCCACTTCCCCACAAAGTTGTTGCGCCGACAACCATTCAGCCCCATACCCTTGTATCATCAACTGCTGCGCCCGATCTGATGTAGCAACAATCACACGAGAAATTAAAGATTGGGCTATTTGGTGGCGAAAAGAAGCACAGGATTTTTCAATGTAAGTATCTGCTGTCTGCCCAAAATCAGTGTAATAAACTGATAGAAGCTCAGTAATTATTTCTTTATTGCTAGAAGAATTCTGATATTGGGCATCAAAAACTATCTGAGTTGTATAGCCTTGAAACGCACTATAACCAGTCATTGCTTCCACAAGTTCACCCCGTGCGGCCTCTAATCCAACGCTATCACGCGTTTTTTTAAGGCAAGGCCAAGCGCCTATTATATTGTAGCCGTCCACCAACAAAACGGCTTGGAGTAAGGAACGGGGCATGGTTTTTAATCACAATTTTCTAGAGTTAACAAAATTCATTCATAAGTTTTATAATAATTGATGCATTGTCTGTAACACTATGCTACATACGATAAAAAATACGCTAGCCTCATAAAACTACAACCTAAGATAGACGTAACAATTCAAAACGCGCCTTTTAAACAAAGGCGCGTTGCAGTTCTTTTTCAGTAATGGTGAAAATGAAAAGTGCTGAGTTAAAACACCATCCAAATAAAAACCAGAGTATGTACAGTTGTGAAAATATTGAGTACTTTTATACGTTTTTCAGCACGCACTACTCAGCACTCAGCACCTAATTAAGAGGCTTCACTGTGTACCTCCATCAGACGTTGTTTGAGGCGTTGGGCTTCACCTCTATCTACCAGAGAGCCTTTTTCTAACAAAAAAGCGCCATCACAGTAATTTAACTCGTCTAATCGATGTGTTACCCACAGCGCTGTGATCCCTCTACTTTTGACAAGGCGACGGACACTGGCAACTAAATCCAACTGGCTATCTGGATCTAATAAGGCAGTGGGTTCATCTAATAATAAGACTTCACAGCGACGGGCGATTGCACCTGCGATCGCCACTCGTTGTTTCTGTCCCCCAGAGAGTGCATAAATAGGTCGTCGTTGCAGGGTAAGCAAATTCACCGCTCCCAGCGCCTCCTCAACCCTAGCTCTGGTGGCAGCAGGTGGCAACTTTTCTTCCACCAATCCAAAAGCCACATCAGCACCAACCGTTGGCATCACTAGTTGATGATCTGGATTTTGGAAAACAAAGCCAACAGGGTGCAAAACCCGAATTTCGCCAGATTCAGGAGCCAATAACCCCGCCAGTAGTCTAAGTAACGTTGATTTTCCACTGCCATTTGTACCCAAGAGCATCCAAAACTCACCCTTGGGTACTTCTAAAGAGCAAGATTTGATAACTTTCTCTCCATTTGGCCAACTGAAATTTAAATCCTTGACCTCAATGCCCACTTGAGCCATTTGTCAACCTTGGTTACTCAGCAGCTACAGCGAAAAAGCCTGGTGGTCTGCCACCACCAGGGGTAGTACCATCTTTCTGAACAATCTGCACCCCAGAAATTTCACTAGCGCGGACAGCAATTTTTTTCTCTGTCTTGCCCTCGCACTTGAGTTCCACAATGTCAGGGTTCCCAGAACGGATTGCTGCCAAAATTAGCTGATAGACAGCCTCAGCATCCTCTGCTGACTTACGTTGTACTGAGATTGGGAAAGCAGTGTTTCTGATGCTTAAATCGATGGTAAACATTTAGCAATAATCAAATTTAACTGTGGACTCATTTTAGCGTCAGCTGAGTGATTCTAGGGAAATGGGCATTGGAAGAGGCAGAGGGGCAGGGTGCAGGGAGCAAGGGGGAGAATTAAAATTACCTCTTTCCCCTCTTGCTGCCCTGTTTTATCTGCCTCGTCTGAATCAAAAATTAATTTTTATGACAAAACCCCTAGAAAAATTAGCGATTTACACCTAATATGATTAAAGGTGTGTAAAAAATTGTAAACTTGGTTAACAACCCGGTTAACTTTCTGCTTATGGAAGGCTTTTATTTAGCCATCTATAATACAGATACAACCTGTACTTATAAACATTTGGAGATTTGCTCTAATGACCATCGCAGTTGGACGTGCGCCCAGTAGAGGGTGGTTTGACGTTCTAGACGACTGGCTCAAGCGCGATCGCTTCGTATTCGTAGGTTGGTCAGGGATACTATTATTCCCCTGTGCCTTCCTAGCACTAGGCGGTTGGCTGACCGGTACCACCTTCGTCACCTCTTGGTACACCCACGGATTAGCCTCCTCCTACCTAGAAGGAGCTAACTTCTTAACAGTGGCAGTATCCACCCCCGCTGACAGCATGGGACATTCCCTATTGCTGTTGTGGGGACCAGAAGCCCAAGGCGACCTCACCCGTTGGTTCCAACTGGGTGGATTGTGGCCATTCGTTGCCTTACATGGAGCCTTTGGTTTGATTGGCTTCATGTTGCGGCAATTTGAAATTGCGCGTCTAGTAGGAATCCGTCCTTATAACGCCCTCGCCTTCTCCGCTCCCATTGCAGTATTCGTCAGTGTATTCCTGATGTACCCCTTGGGACAATCAAGCTGGTTCTTTGCACCCAGCTTTGGGGTGGCTGCAATTTTCCGGTTCCTGCTATTCCTGCAAGGCTTCCACAACTGGACACTCAACCCCTTCCACATGATGGGTGTTGCTGGTGTATTGGGTGGTGCATTATTGTGCGCCATTCACGGAGCCACAGTCGAAAATACCTTGTTTGAAGATGGAGATGGTGCCAACACCTTCCGCGCCTTCAATCCAACCCAGTCGGAAGAAACCTATTCAATGGTGACAGCAAACCGATTCTGGTCACAGATTTTCGGGATTGCTTTCTCAAACAAACGCTGGTTGCACTTCTTTATGTTGTTCGTGCCAGTCACAGGTTTGTGGATGAGTGCCGTCGGCATCGTCGGTTTAGCACTCAACCTGCGGGCTTATGATTTCGTCTCCCAAGAATTGCGGGCGGCGGAAGACCCTGAGTTTGAAACCTTCTATACCAAAAACATTTTGCTGAACGAGGGTATCCGCGCTTGGATGGCTCCTCAAGATCAACCCCACGAACAATTTGTATTCCCTGAGGAGGTATTACCACGTGGTAATGCTCTGTAATATTAAAAGCTGACCATGACTTGAATCAGTTTTATGGTTGCCGAAAATTGACATCAGCCAGATTAAATAATCTCCTTGGCATAAGCTAATAAAGTGTCAATATTCCCCATTCTCCAGTGATCTCCCACCAAAAGGCGGGAGATTTTTTTATATATAGCTAATATCTCTAAATTTATGTGTTATGTTAGGTGAAGGTTATGAACCCAGAGTAAATACTCTGCCCTTTTAAAACTAAGACCGCTTAGGCAATAAGGAGGTGATGCCCATGATAGAAAGTAGTAAATGCGTGGGTCATCAGGTTGCAGTTAGCCGGCTGTGTGCCGGGGCTGTTCTCTAAAAGTTAGCCTTAGTCATCTTTGAGATACTAAGTTAGCTCAAGTAGCTAGGCAAGCTCGGAGTTCCTTCCGGCAGTCTGGTTGCAACCTGAAGACCCGCTAGACCGCTCTGATTTAGATCATCCGATCCAAACCAGAGCGGATAGTTTTTTATGGGTGACTTTTTAAAACTTAGATAGCAATACACGCGATGGATAAAGCCAATGCGTTTAAGTTTTCTTAAAATTAAAAATATCTTGCATCAAACCTTGGTGTATTACCTGATGTGAGCTACAGCATTTATTTACCAAGCCTGATTTAAATATACACACACGCATTAGGCATTAGCTGATCTTCCCATAGTTTATGTGTGGAAAATTAAATGGGTCTATTTCTGTCAAATGCAAGATGTAACAAATATATAAGTAGGAATTTTTTGAGATGACACAACTACTCACGGAAACGGAAATTCAAGAGCAGGCAAAGGTTTTGTCAGGTTGGACTGTCGAAGAATCTAAATTGTATATTACTCGAACATTCAAGGATTTTATCCAAGCAATTGAGTTCGTCAATAAACTGGTGGAACCAGCTGAGTCAGCAGGACATCATCCAGACATAGAGGTTTCCTACAACAAAGTGAAGATTACACTCACAACCCATGATGCAGGCGGACTAACACAGGCAGACTTTGATGTAGCGCAGACGATTTCCCAAATTAAATAAGTGATTTCTTCTGATATCTTGCACCAGGCGACTGTAAAGTAACAGCGACAAAGACAAAACACGCATATCTGTACTCATGAGGGAAAACTAACCCGTAGCTTGATTGAGAGTAAAGGTATGCGTTTTTCTTGAAAGTTCGCAGGTTTCAAAAACCTTGATTCCTAATTTTGTTTTTTATTCCAAAAAGACCAGGCAACGACCCTCCTGAAAAGCTTTGCTATGTTTGTTATGGCCGAGCCAGTGGATTTCAACTGGTGTGCAATTTCTCCAGGCTAAGTGTAAGAAGTGATTTTTATCTGCAAGATGCTAAGTACAGAAGACTTTCAGCAATTTAGCCAAGTAGGAACTAAATGCCCTAAACTTTACTCCCTGCTTAGATATATAGATAGCTATGTGTGACAGTTATTAAGCCGATCGCTCCAATCTTGCCATCTAGATCAGATGTTTTATAATGTTATGATATAAAGATATGTTTTTGCATAAGTTAATCACATCAGTTTTTAACCCCAAGTTAATCGTTTATTAGCTTTGCAAAAACTAAAATTGTAGTAGTGGCAATTATGCCTCATCCATAGGTTTCGATGAAATGTGGCATTTTCGAGAATTAGGTGGAACGAAACCAATTATCTAAACAAGGTGTGAGGAGTAAAGAAGAAATGTCTAATCTATTATGGAAATCCTTAGTGGTTAGCCCAGCAGTTTTGGGAGCAACGTTGTTAGTTTCGACAACAGCGATCGCGGCTCCAAACACAACCACTGAAGTATCACCAGCAAAACAAGCAGGTGTAGCTGAAGTTGCCCAACAGCCAGAAATGTTGGCTCAAACAACGATAGATCAAGTTAATCGTTACAGCAACGAAGGCAACCAAAATAACTCTCAGTCTCAAGTAACATCGGTTTCGCAATTTTCTGACGTACAACCCACTGACTGGGCATTCCAAGCATTGCAGTCCTTGGTTGAACGCTATGGTTGTATTGCAGGTTATCCGAATGCCACTTATCGTGGTAATCGTGCTTTGACCCGTTATGAATTTGCTGCTGGTTTGAACGCCTGTTTGGATCGCGTTAACGAGTTGATTGCCACAGCAACAGCTGATTTGGTGACGAAACAAGATTTAGCTACCCTACAGCGTTTACAAGAAGAATTTTCCGCAGAATTGGCAACCCTACGCGGTCGCGTAGATTCCCTAGAAGCGCGGACTGCTGAATTGGAAGCCAATCAGTTCTCTACTACCACAAAATTAGTCGGTGAAGCCATTTTTGGTGTTACTGATGTATTTGGCGGTAACACTGGTGACAACAACAATACAGTCTTCCAAGATCGGGTACGTTTAGACTTGCAAACCAGCTTCACTGGTAGAGACGTTTTACATACTCGTCTGGCAGCTGGTAATGCAACAGCCTTTACACAATTTGATAACGCTGGTGGTGCGATCAACACTGCTGAAGGCACACAAACATTTCAAGTTGGTAATGGCGCTGGTAACAACAGTGTCAGGATAGACCGCTTAACTTATGAAGTTCCTGTAGGGCCGGCTAACGTTTACATTGCAGCTAGTGGTGGACGACACAGCCATTACGCTGCTGTCAACAATCCTTACTTTTTTGACAACACTGATGGCGGTAACGGCGCGTTGTCTGCCTTTGCTTCTGAAAGTCCCATCTATCGGATTGGTGGCGGTGCTGGTATAGCGCTCAATCTACCCCTTGGTAAAGGTGGCGGCATCTTAGGAAATAGCTCAATCACTGCGGGTTACTTGGCATCCCAAGCTAATAATCCTGGTCTTAGTCAAGGTCTGACCAACGGTGACTATGCTGCTTTAGGACAGTTGAACTTTAGTGTTGGCGATCGCTTGGCTTTAGCTGCTACCTACGTCCACGGTTATAGCGCAAGTGGTGCTTTATTTGACTCTGGTACAGACGGAGCAACTGGAGCTTTTGATGTAGGTACTGGACAAGCTAACTTTTTAGGTAATGCAGGAGGTGTAACCCCATCTTCAAGTAATTCCTACGGTGTGTCGGCTGCGTTTAGGCCCAGCGACAAACTGTCCATTAGTGGCTTCGTCTCTTATCATGATGTCACAGGTGTCGGTGCAAATGATGATTATCAAGCTTGGAGCTATGGTTTAGGAGTAGCCTTACCTGATTTCGGTAAAAAAGGTAACGTTTTAGGTCTTTTTGCAGGCGCAGAACCCTATTCCTTTAACCGTCCAGGTTTTGGCGGCAACAATGATATACCTTATCACTTTGAAGGCTTCTACAAATATCGCGTATCGGATAACATCTCTGTTACCCCTGGCGTAATTTGGTTAACCTCTCCTGGTCAGAGCAGCGCTAACGATGATGCAATTATCGGTACACTCAGAACTACTTTCACCTTCTAGAGTGACTATCCATTGATAATTTTGAACTTTATTTATCCCCGCCATCAGGCGGGGTTTTTTATTTTCAGTAGCAGCAATAGATAAGCTCCAGTGGTTCCCTAACCTACGCAGGCTAAGATTTTTATGGCTTTCTATCTCGTAGCACTGTTAGGCGAACCAACCGCAGCGACTGGATTTGTCTGATTCAGATAATCGTAAACTAGTTGGGAAACTTGACGGATAAAGTCCCTCCCCCTAGTGTCCTTATAGGGACGGGTGACGAAGATAGCCGCTAAATAACGTTTTCCATTTGGCATAGTCACAAATCCGGCATCGCCGATGAGAAACCCGATATCTCCGGTTTTGTTGGCTATGACTGCACCTTTTCCTAAACCTGCGGGAAGGAGTGTGTGAATTGTAGTGTGACGCAGAATATCCAAAGCTTGCTCCCGACTTTGTGGAGAAACTAGCTTGTTATTCACAACTAAAGCCAGCACCCGCGCCATATCTTGAGAACTTGTGGTGTTGGTTCCTCTCAAGTCAGCCAAGAGATGCCGAATTACTGTGTCTTTCAGTCCCCAGTTACGGAAGCGCTGGTTTAGTTTCGTAGCTCCACCTAAGCGATCGATAATCATATTGGTGGCGGTATTGTCACTAATGGTAATCATCTTAGTGATGGTTTCCAAAGCTGTATACTTCTTGCCAACTCGCTCATACTGCATAGTTCCAGAACCATTGGTTACTAAGTCACGTCGCATAGTCAGGTTTTCCTGAAGGGTGACTTTACTCGCATCTAAATCTTGGAAAAAGGCAATGAGAATTGGCAATTTAATCGTACTAGCGGCTGGGAAAACGCGATCGCCCCCAACATCTAAATAATCCCCAGTATCCAAATCTAGGAAAAACATTCCTGTTTTCAGGAAACTGTAACGATTCATCAAGGCTTTAATCTGCGGTTCCAGCGCTTTCATCGGTGAATGCATAGGAACTACGCCAGCAAACAGAGTGCTGTTATCACTTACTGTTGGAGAAATACTCGATTGAGTCGGAGTTATTTCTAAAATGTTAGGCCGGGTTGCAGTCAATTGTATAGGCTTGGGTAACTGCACAGACCAATGATTGAGAGATTCCTCTTGCAACTTCACCTGCGCTAAGTCGAAAGTATAATTGGGTGCTAAGGTAACGACCATACGAGTAGTATCTGCATTAAACTGCCCGATGCTAATGTCTTTAATTACTAACCCCACTCTTTGACTAGTCTGTGGATATCCTAGTTTGACTCCAGGTAAATCAATTACCAGACGGGTTGGATTGGTAAGTAATTGTACTTTGGGTTGAATATTCTCGTCTGTCGTAAAATCTAGATGATTACGATTGCTATCAAAATGCCAATTAGCGATCGCAGCAGCTTTGACAGTGGAACCAAACAGGAACAAGCTGAAGAAGCTGGGTAGAAGCCAGCTAAATTTTAAAATGTTTTCTTTGTGTGTGAGGAGCATCGGTGATCGTTTTGTGTGATGAAAATTCATGAACGAACAAAAGCCGCTCACTATTAAAGCACACATATCTATAAACAATCCCCCTCTGTGTAAAAAAAAGGCGGGCAAGATGCCCACCTCACAAGATTTTGAGAATATTCTGTTGTTATTAACCCAACAATTGTTTAGCCTTAGCTAACACATTATCAACGCTAAAGCCAAACTTCTCTAGACAAACATTGCCTGGAGCCGAAGCACCAAAGCGATCAATACTAACAGTATCGCCTTCAGTACCCACGTATTTGTGCCAACCGAAACTAGCGGCAGCTTCTACAGACAAACGCTTGGTGACAGCTTTTGGCAGAATGGACTCTTTATAAGCTGCATCCTGTGCTTCAAACAGTTCCCATGAAGGTAGGGAGACAACACGGACTTTCTTACCTTCAGCCTTGAGTTTTTCGGCTGCGCCGACGGCGAGGCTCAATTCTGAACCAGTACCAATCAAGATGATATCAGGTGTACCTTCGCTATCAACAACGGTGTATCCACCCTTCGCCACACCCTCAACCGATGTACCTGCCAAGTTGGGAACGTTTTGACGGGTGAACGCCAACAGAGACGGAGCATTTTGCTTCGCTTTTTCGATCGCTACTTTATAAGCACCAGAGGTTTCGTTACCGTCTGCGGGACGAAACACTAATAAATTAGGAATAGCTCGCAAGGAAGCTAGAGTTTCAATGGGTTGGTGTGTGGGGCCATCTTCACCTTGTCCAATGGAATCGTGAGTCATCACCCAAATCGCGCCAGCTTGAGAAAGGGCGGATAAGCGGATGGCAGCACGCATATAATCTGTGAAGATTAAGAAGGTAGCACCGTAGGGAATTAATCCTGAAGTGTGCAGCGCGATACCATTACAGATTGCGCCCATAGCATGTTCCCGCACACCAAAGTGGATGTTGGGGTTTTCGTAGTGACCTTTTTGGAAGTCGCCCTTGCCCTTGATTTCGGTCAAGTTGGAGTGGGTTAAGTCAGCCGAACCACCAATCAATTCAGGTAAAACCGTCGCTAGTTTGTTAAGGCAAGTTTCTGAGTGTTTACGAGTGGGTAGTCCTTTGTCTTCGGGGCTGTAGGTTGGTAGTACCTTATCCCAACCATCAGGTAGTTTGCTGCTTAGGTAGCGTTCAAATTCAGCCGCTTCTTGGGGATACTTAGCTTTATAGTCGGCAAATGTTTTGTTCCATTCGGTTTCGTAACCTGCGCCGCGTTCAACTGCTTTGCGTGTGTGGTTGAGAGCCTCTTCGGGTATTACAAAAGGCTCGTATTCCCACTTCAATTGTTTACGAGTCAAGGCAATTTCGTCCGCACCCAAAGCAGCGCCGTGAACGCCAGCAGTATTTTGTTTATTGGGAGAACCATAACCGATGATGGTTGTCACCTTAATCATTGATGGTTTATCGGTGACAGATTTAGCTTCTTCAATTGCTTTGGCGATCGCTGCTAAATCGGTATTGCCGTCTTCAACGTGGAGAACGTGCCAACCGTAAGCTTCAAACCGCTTGGAAACATCTTCGGTGAATGCTACATCTGTGGAACCGTCGATGGAAATATGGTTGTCGTCGTACAGAGCGATGAGTTTGCCTAATCCCAAGTGTCCTGCGAAAGAAGCAGCTTCACCAGAAATACCTTCCATGTTGCAACCATCACCTAAAATTACGTAGGTGTAATGGTCAACAATTTTGGTATCAGGTTTGTTAAATTTAGCGGCAAGGTGCGCTTCTGCGATCGCTAAACCAACTCCATTAGCAATTCCTTGACCCAAGGGCCCAGTTGTGACTTCCACGCCTGGGGTTTCAAAGTTTTCTGGGTGTCCAGGAGTTTTAGAACCCCATTGACGGAATTGTTTGATATCTTCAATGGTGACGCTATCGTAGCCTGTCAGGTACAGTAGGGCGTACTGCAACATCGAGCCATGACCGGCAGACAAGACAAAGCGATCGCGGTTAAACCACTTGGGATTTTTGGGATTAAACTTCAAAAAGCGATCCCAGAGGACAAAAGCCATCGGAGCCGCGCCCATTGGTAGTCCTGGATGTCCCGATTTTGCCTTTTCTACGGCATCAATAGCCAAGAAGCGGATCGAGTTAATAGCCAGTTCTTCGACGGACAATTCTTTGGCGGATTGGGTTGCAACAGTCATAATCTCTTGTTTTTAACGACGGGTTAGCACTCTTCGTAGCTTCTCTTGCTGGGGTTATTTTAGATTCCCCACAGTATCCTCATCATCCCACTCCCGCTTGTCGATGGACAAGCGGGATCTCCTGAGTTTATGGTGATAAATCAAGCTGATAATTGGGTCATGCTGAACGCTTAAGTTATATCGGAATGATATTTCTGATACTTTGGGCATTGGGCGTTAGGAGTGCTGAGTTAAGAGTTAAGAGTTAAGAGTTAGGAGTTTTGTTTATCTCCTTGTCCCCTTGTCTCCCCTGCTCCCTGCTCCCCTGCCTCTTTTAAACGTATTTCTTAAAGGCCAGTGTGACATTATGACCGCCAAACCCAAAAGAATTGGATATTGCCACCTCGACTTTTTGAGCGCGGCTGTAGTTAGGCACGTAATCTAAGTCACATTCTGGATCGGGATTTTCCAGATTAATTGTCGGTGGAATTTGGTCATTAGCGATCGCTAGTACTGTTGCCACAGCTTCAATACCTCCAGAACCGCCTAATAAATGACCTGTCATCGATTTGGTCGAGCTAATTGCCACCTTATAGGCGTGTTCTCCCAAGGCTTTTTTGATGGCTGAGGTTTCAGTTGAATCATTCGCCGGGGTACTAGTGCCGTGGGCATTAATATAGCTAATTTTTTCGGGAGTTATATTAGCATCTTTGAGCGCCAGTTCTATGGCTCTCGCTGCACCTAATCCGCCAGGGACGGGGGAAGTGATATGGTATGCGTCACAGGTCATACCATAGCCGATCATTTCGGCATAAATGTGAGCGCCGCGACTTAGGGCGTGTTGCAGTTCTTCTAGAATTAAAATTCCTGAACCTTCACCTAATATAAATCCGTTGCGATCGCGGTCAAAGGGGCGGCAAGCATGAGCCGGATCGTCATTGCGAAAAGAAAGGGCTTTGCAGGCAGCAAACCCAGCCATTGATAATGGTGTCACAGCTGCTTCTGTTCCGCCGCAAATCATTGCTTTGGCATATCCCCCTTGAATTAAGCGGAACGCATCGCCTACAGCATTAGATCCAGCAGCGCAGGCAGTTACAGGGCAGGAATTAGGGCCTTTAGCACCCGTGTGAATTGCCGTCAATCCTGCTGCCATATTAGCGATCATCATCGGTATCATGAATGGACTACAGCGATCGGGCCCACGGTTGAGGTAGATCGTTTGCTGGTCTTCTAATACCTTAATGCCGCCAACGCCAGAACCGATCATGACACCTACCTGTTCTGCATTCAGTTCATTAATAACTAACTGCGCGTTAGCTATAGCTTGTTTTGCTGCTGAAACCCCAAATTGGGCAAATCGATCCATGCGCTTGGCATCTTTGCGCTCCAAGTAATCATGTGGATCGAAGTTTTTTACCTCACCAGCAATGCGGCAATCATGGCTAGACGCATCAAAAAATGTGATGTAGTCAATGCCATTGCGTCCACTTAATAATCCATCCCAATATTCTGTTGCTGTGTTACCTATCGGTGTAATCGCGCCAACACCAGTTACAACAACGCGTTTACGTGTATGATCTGTCATGATTCAGTTAAAGGTGGCGAAAAAGCAGCAGGCATTAAACAGTGCTGAGTTATGTTAGCGGATAGCTAGGGTTTAGCCCGTCCTGAGTTCTGAGTTTTGGAAGCACCCAAAGATGGAGAAAACTCCGAACTTTTGCCTCCGAAAACTCTAACTCCTAAACTTTTAACTGTTCAGCACTCAGTTAAAAGTCAAAGCAGTGGTTTTTGCCATAAACGCCCAGAGGGAGCGAGACAAAGCCATCTGAACTTCTCCCAATCGGAGACTGCAAGGGCGAACAGAGACTCAAAACTTTTTTAAGCTGATGCAGCAACTTTGTTATTGATGTAATCTACTGCGTCTTGAACCGATACAATCTGCTCGGCAGCTTCGTCGGGAATTTCGATATCAAATTCTTCTTCCAAAGCCATCACGAGTTCAACAGTATCCAGGGAATCAGCTCCTAAATCTTCCATAAACTTAGCTTGTGGAGTGATTTTGGAAGCATCTTCAACACTCAGTTGTTCGATGACGATTTTCTTGACCTTTTCAAAAAGTTCCGTTTGGCTCATAAATAATAAAAGTCCTTAACCAGTTGCTAGGATCTACTCTTTAGAGAAGACATTGTTTTGAGCATATACATCTTATCGTCAAGCGCGATCGCCCGTATACTACCAAGAGTTTTTCTGTTAGAAAACCTCTCCTGTTCCTCAAAAGAATAGGGTAACTTTTCTGGGAACAGTTGTTTATGGGAGCGGGCTACGCCATCGCCGATACCGTGTAAATGCTTTTATTGTCAATTATTGCTAAATTTTTTTACAATGTCTCGATCGGTATTTACAGCCTTGCTAGCAATCAGAATATTTAGACGCTGCGGCTTTGAACCTAGATGGTTAAAGAATCGCTGAAGGTCAAACATCATAATTTTGGTGCTAACAAGGAAGTAATAAAACAGTTATTGTTTAGAGCGATCGCTCTAACCCAAATATACCTCTATGCTATCTCAGACACTCAAACTCAAGTACGCTTATTTCCCTGGTTGTGTGGCTCAAGGGGCCTGTCGGGAACTTTACCAGTCAACTCAAGCCCTTACCAAAGCACTAGGTATTGAATTGGTTGAACTTAAAAAAGCTGCTTGCTGTGGTTCGGGCACATTCAAAGAAGATTCTCAACTGTTAGAAGATACAGTCAACGCTAGAAATATCGCCCTAGCAGAAGAATTAAATTTGCCCCTACTTACCCATTGCAGTACTTGTCAAGGTGTTATTGGTCATGTAAACGAACACCTGAAAGAATGCCAGACTTCTGACCCTACATACATTGAACAGGTTAATGGCTTGCTGCATAAGGAAGGCTGTTCGCCTTATCGCGGCAGTACTGACGTTAAACATCTTCTCTACGCTTTGGTGACAGATTACGGTTTAGAGGAAATTACCAAACGTGTCACCCGGAAGTTAACTGGATTAAAATGCGCGGCTTTTTATGGCTGTTATCTCCTCCGCGCCCAAAAATCCATGCCTTATGACGACCCATTCCAACCAGAAGCGATGGAAAATATGTTTCGGGCGGTGGGTGCAACACCAATTTATTACCGAGGCCGGACACAATGTTGTGGTTGGCCTCTTGCTAGCTATGCCACTACCCAATCTTTCAAGATGGCGGGGATGCATATTCAGGACGCTTTGACATCTGGTGCTGACTGTATAGTTACACCTTGTCCACTGTGCCATTTAAATTTAGACTCACGTCAGCCAGAGGTGGAAAAGGTAATTGAGCAAAAGTTAGGTTTACCAGTATTGCATTTACCCCAGTTGATTGCTTTAGCACTTGGGGTTAGTCCAAAAGAATTGGGTTTAGAACGGCACGTTGTTTCCACCAAGCCAGTGTTGGAGAAATTAGGATTTTAGTTTGTAGATTATCAGGCAATATAGTTCAGATAAAACCAAAATACTTGTAGAGACGGCGATTTATCGCGTCTCAAAACCCATGATTTTGTACAAGTAGCGCTTTGAACCGTATTGGATTATCAGGTAGGGGCATAAGACAATACGGTTCGGTTAAAGGGGAAAGTTTTAAATACATCCTTTACCCTTTCCCTAGACCACAAGGAAAAGGAAAAATGCTTATCCAAACCGTATGGGGGTTCAAATTGTTTATGCTATCAACTTAAGCAAAATCAAAGCTTTCAGTATCAACCTGGGTAGAGACGCAAAATCGATTTGTTTCATCAAAGATTTATGTTTGACTATCCAAGGGATGCTTTATCACCAAAAGCTCAATATATGCTTGTAGAGTATCTTTAATTTTAGAAGGCTGACGAACTGGAGCGATCGCAGAATAATCCGGTTTTACTGTCCAGTCGTAATGGCGAAGTAGTGTGGAAAGCACAATTTTCATTTCCATCTGGGCAAATTCCATACCTAAACAGCTGTGCGAACCATGACCAAAACCCACTAATGCTAAGGGATGTTTCTTATCTTCTTCACGAGGTGGTGCAAAGCGATCGGGGTCGAAGCGATCGGGTTCGGTGTACAGTTCTGGTAAACGGTGAGTCAGCATCGGCGAAATAGTCACAAACCAGAAGTGTTGAATGTTAAGAAAAATCCGATAAAAATAGCCCAAAATATGGTAGTTTTGGGCTAAGGCTTAAAATATATTAGTTTGATTGTGATTATAAATTCATTTCCCAAAATTGTCAAAGATATACTGAAAAGCCTGCCAAAAAACGATTATCCAGTATTGAACAGTCGTCTGTTTTTTGAGTGCTGGCTATCCTATGCCCTGGATAACAGCTTAACAAGTATGCGAGATTTGTTTAACAGATTAAATAACAATTGTTTTGAGGTAGATATTTCTACTTTCTCTAAAGCAAATTTACATCGAAGCCAAAAACCTTTTCAAGAGATTTACCAAAAATTAAATGAATTAGTACAGAAGAAAGTTCAAAAAAAGTTACACAATAAATATGCAATTTGTCCAATAGATTCAACAATTATTACTCTCACAAGTAAATTGTTATGGGTACTAGGTCATCATCAAGTCAAGCTGTTTAGTTCCTTAAATCTCTCCACAGGAAGCCCAGAAGATAACTTCATCAATTTTGGACATGACCATGATTATAAATTTGGTTCCAAAATGATGTCTAGTCTCCCAATAAATGCTGTTGGAGTAATGGATAGGGGTTTTGCTGGATTAAAATTTATCCAAGAATTAGTACAAGAAAACAAATATTTTGTTTTGCGGATAAAAAACAATTGGAAACTAGAATTTGATGGCTCAAATGGATTGGTCAAAGTTGGTGCATCTGATGATGCTCAAGCTTATAGAGTAATTAATTTCTGTGATTTAGAGACAAAAACCGAGTTTCGCTTAGTGACTAATTTACCAGAGTCGGGAGATGCAGCTGTTCATGATGATGAAATTAGGGATATTTATCGATTACGTTGGGGAGTTGAATTGTTGTGGAAGTTTTTAAAGATGCACTTAAAACTTGACAAACTCATTACCAAAAACGTCAATGGTATTACCATACAAATTTACGTGAGCTTGATAGCCTATCTGATTTTACAGCTTTTATCTATTCCCGAACAATGGGGACATACACTATTAGATAAATTCCGCTATCTTCAATCTTGTATGTGTCAGAAAATCAGCTATGTTCATTGGTTTGAGGAGATGATGTTTTGCTGACTAATTTAAGCTTTTGAGACTTAGTGTAACTAATAATGTAAAGTTTTGTATCAGCATTCAACATTTCTGGTCACAAACCAACCTGCTGGGATGCGATAGCCTCCATACTCAATATCCTTGAGGACACCACGATTATAGGCATACACAGGCGGATAGAGTCTTTCTGCTTCTTTTAGTACGTTGGTTAACTGTGGAAATTGTTTGAGATGAGACAGGCTCAGGGGATTATTTCCCACAACTGTTAATTGTTCTTGGCGCAGCCGCTCTCGCCATTCTGGGTGATTACCTAATTCAAATATTACCCAAGTTAGTAATGAAGCTGTTGTCTCATGTCCAGCAAACAGCAATAGTAATGCTTCGTTGATTACCTGTGTTTCGCTCAACTTATTGCCGTCTTCATCAACAGCCGCTAGTAGTAATCCCAAAACATCTTTTGATTCTTCTAAGTTACCCTGCTCGATACGTTGGGCGATTGCTTCACGCAAGAAAGCCACTAATTTACCCCTAGCATTTTGACCGCGACCATATAAAGTAAAAGGGAGATTCCATTTGAATATTGCCATGCTGCTATCTAACAGTTGTGTAAACCACTGACTGGTTTGCTCAACTTCGCTCTTGTTCTGACTTCCCAAAAATAGGCGAGTCGCAACCATCAGGGTAAGCTGACGGAAACTAGAATTTAAGGAAATCGTTCTCTGCTCTCCCCAATCTTTAAAGAAGTCTTGCACAATCTTTTGAATGGTATCGAAGTATGTAGCGATCGCTTTTCCGTGAAATGCTGGATACATTAAGCGACGAGTTAACCGATGTTCTTCCCCATCTTGTAATAAAATATTATTGCCAAATGTTGATTCTAGGAAATACCACCCTATCTGCGACGACATATTTTCCGCTTGTTCCGCCAGTACCAACCGATTAGCACTAGGGCCAATTAAATAAGCACGTTTACGCCCCAAGACGCTCGTTTTAAAAACTGAACCATACTGCTGGAATCGTCGCCATAAATACAACTCTGAATCCCGAAATATTTCCAAAGTCTCCCCCAAAATGGGTAAGCCATAGCTACCAGGAATTTCTTCGGCGGATTTTAGCTGCTGCATATTTAAGTACCTCTAGCAGGAATTAGCTACAGTATCTACTTAATTGTAAAGCGCAGTTAAGCTTTGTAAATCCAAATTACCAATCACGGTAAAGTTTTTCTGCATAGAACATAATCTCTTCATTTGGCAATTTAATTTTCGGTTTTTGCCGAGGATACAAACTCTCAACTGCACCTGTATCCTGTTCAATGACTGTGGCTGCTGCTTGTAAAACTGAGTTTTTAAACAGAAATTTCATCAAAGGATTAACTACTTTGGCATACATCAAAATAAACGTCTTGGTGATTTTTTCTGTTTCAGGGTAGAGAATATGAATTTGAGCAATATCACCAATCGGTGTTTTAGTAAAAAAACTAGTAGTTGAAGGAAAAGCGTATTTGAGTGTGTTATTGAGGTTTTTTGGTAAAATGCCTAAAATTGGGTTTTTTATAATTTCTTCTAGTGTATTATTATCTCTCCTCAAATCTTGTTTAATTGTGGCATAGTATCCTTTCTCTTCAAAAGAAGTGACATGGCAATATTTAATTTTAAATAGTTCTTTATGAGTCCCATTTTGATGGTTGTAGTCATAATTAACCATCAGATTACTCAAGAAGTTACCCTGAATACTTTTATCCCCAGTTACTCCAAGAAAATCGTATTCATCGACAATTTTTTGATGCAAATCTGGGATGGGTAATTTTGGCTCAAATCCAGCATAAGTCCAGATACAATCATT
The DNA here is from genome assembly GCF_013343235.1 of Nostoc sp. TCL240-02. Taxonomy (GTDB): domain Bacteria; phylum Cyanobacteriota; class Cyanobacteriia; order Cyanobacteriales; family Nostocaceae; genus Nostoc. The sequence goes on from NZ_CP040094.1 coordinate 7,537,215, forward strand.
GCTAATAATTAGCTTTAATGGTTTGGTAATTGGCTGATTATCTTTTTTATCTCCTTGCTGTAGTCTGCCTTGTCCATCAAATTCTAGTGCATGAAAAGGGCAAGTAATAGTATCTCTTTCTTGGCAAACCCAGCCGTTTGATAATGGAGCTTGCATGTGTGGGCAGATGTTATCAAGGGCAAATACTTCGCCTTTTGGGTTTTGCCAAATGACATAATCCTGTCCGTTTAAAGTGATTTTATTAGGTTTATTCACTCCTAATGTAGATTTGTGCGCGATTAACCAAGGCGCACCTGGTAAAATTGGTTCCATTTTTCCTCCAAAATATTGATAATTTAATTTATTGAAGTTCGATAGATGCGTTAGCAAAAGGTAACGCAATCTTGGAAATTAAAAGTTGTGGACAAGCTGGTGTCAGTTGCCCTACATTGCTATTTTGAATGTCAATTGGGAAATTAAAGTCTTATCTGCAATGGACGAACTAACACTACCAAGCATTTACTTGGCTGACTTCGGCTACTGCATGGATGAGTTATACAACTAACTAAAAATTTAGTTAGTTGATATTAATGTAATAAATTTCATTTTCTATGTCAACTACTAACCAATTTTTTAGTTAATATATTTTCGTTATGATGATGGAGCAACGTGGGTCGTTCAACGCAATCAAAATTTTCATCTAAAAAGCCGCGTCAGGTGCGTGATGCAGAAGCGACGAAAAAGCAGATTCTTGATGCGGCGGAAGCGGAGTTTGCCAGAAATGGACTTCAAGGGGCGCGGACAGAGGCGATCGCTAAAGGTGCTGGTGTCACCACAGCGATGATTTACTACTACTTCCAGAGCAAGGAAGGACTATACCAAGCTGTTCTGCAACGTCCGGCGGTGGAGATGCACGAAGGGTTAGGACAGCTAAATCTGGATCAGTTTCCACCAGAGGAGGCATTGAAGCTACTTGTTAAAGAAGCGATCGCTTATGAAGCTGCTCACCCGCACAGAGGAATGCTTTGGTTTCAAGAAGCCAACCAAAATCAGGGAAAGTATTTCAAACAGGCAAACTGGCAAGAAAATTTTAGCTATCTCATCAAGATTTTAGAGCGGGGGATGGCAGAAGGTTATTTCCGTCAGATTGATCCATTTCTCACCACTCTGCATATTATTGGGGTTTGTAATATGTACTTCAACGCTTACGAAAACATCAAGCATACTAGACCCGATTTGCAACTGCTGAGTCCAGAAATGATTGAGCAGCATACTCAAGCAGCAGTTAATTTTATTGTGGCTGGGGTGCGACGTACTGGGAATTAGGTGATGAATATTGGGAAACTGCGATCGCTTAACTCAAAATCTGTGCTAAATCCAGTATAAATCCAGGCAATACATCCTCTCCTGATAAGCTAGTAGGCGATTGTAAAACCTCAACATGCTGTCCTTGGTGGTAAATTTCTACCTGTTGGTTTTGTGGATCAATCAGCCAGCCTAAACGCATACCGTTATCGATATACTCCTGCATTTTTTGTTGCACAGTCTTTAAGCTATCTGAAGCAGAGCGCAATTCTACGGCAAAATCAGGAGCCAGTGGTAGGAATCTTGCGGGGTCTGGATTCAGGGCTTCTAATCGCTCCCGGCTTACCCAGGATGCATCAGGAGAACGATTTGCACCATTAGGGAGCTTGAAACCCGTTGAGGAGTCAAAAGCCAAACCTGTGCCATCAGCGTCAGCCCAATTACCTAAACGCTGTGTGAGTCTACTATTGCGATTTCCGCTTTCCCATCCAGTTGGGGGCATGATAATTAATTCTCCCTCTGCCGTGCGCTCAAGTCGCAAATCTCGATTATTTTGACACAGTTGGAAGAACTGCTCATCTGTTAGTTCAATGGTGGGGCTGAGGTTCAGAATCAGGGCAGTCATAGTTGACTCTCAATCTTGCTAACTGTAGCGTAGCACTTGGTTGACATACTAGGTTGTTATTAATCTTTTAGTATTAAATTTTACATATACTTTTAAAAGTATCTAAGTTAAAAGCTTATATTGTAAATCTGATTAATATTAGAGAGTATCTTAAATGAAAGAAAGACAAAAAATCACTAGATTTAACGGAATATCAAAGTGGTTATCTAACTCAGTTAGTGAATCTGAAGATAAGCGGTACACACATCGTCTGCTCAAAGAAGATAAAAGCCAACGAGATATAATTCTCAATGAATTAATATTAATCGTTCAAAAAGCCCATGAAGATGCTCGATATCGCCTTCGTAAATTAGCAGGAAATTCTCTCGCTCCATTTGCAGATTTTTCAGAAAGCAATCCCAGCGAAGGTTATTCGGAATGTCTTCACATCCAGACTCTTAAAGGTTTTTTTGGAGAAATATTTGCAGGAATTATTGCTGAAAACTTTTCTCCTTTTGAACATGATGACTGGGAAGTTCCTGCTTTCCTTTTTCGATTTCATCCAGTTGTGTTTCAGCATTTAGAATTTATAAATCAAACTGGAGAAAGTGCCAAGAACCAACCTGGACGTACAGGTGATGATTGTCTTGCTTTTCGGCGTAATTTTGAAGGAGAAATAATTGGTTATTTGGCTTGTGAAGCTAAATGCACAGCGAAACATGATACAGATATGATATCTGAGGCGCATAAAAAAGCAAGTGCTGCAAATATAAAGTCAGTTGATATTTTGCAACTAATAGAAATTCTACTAGATTATAATGATTCTTTTTCATCAGAATGGGTTAATGCTCTAAGACTTTTACGACAAGAAAAAAATAACCAAATTTATAAACGCTGCGATTTAGTTAGTTATATATGTGGTCAACATCCTGTCAAAAAATTAGCCTGGATATCCACCAATACAGCGCACGAAAAATATACAGGAGGAAGAAGACTTGAAGCAGTTGAAATTCACCTACATGAAGTTGAAAATCTTATTAAAACTGTCTATAATCAGCCAACAAGTACAACATATTCAGTAAATATTTCTACCCAGACAGTTCAACAACCAGATGATGCAGAGTTTGCTTTTGCCACCTCTGATGTCATAGTAGAGGGTGAAGTTCTGCAAAATGAGATGACTCAACCAAGTAACGAAGTCATTGCTTTAGCGAAAGAACTACAAAATAGTCTTGCAGGTAGCAGACTAACACCAGCAATTGCAAAACTTTATAGCCAACATACTAGACTTCGCGCAGGAGGAAAGGGATTAATTGGGTGGCGAGAAGATGAAGCAGGTGAAAGATTAAATGATGCTATGCGCCTTATTGAGGCTGCATTTATCCAGCGAGAAGCTGGAGATATTAACTGGCGTAATGGAATGCTACGGGCTGGTGAGTTATTTGAATGGCTATCTCATCCCCAACTAAACCCGGATTTTTTACCAATTCGTTTACTTGCAGCAGCTGTGTATGAACTTGCTGGTTATCCTGCTAGAGCTGCGGGTTTACTCAATGAAGATATAAATGAGGGGATAGAGTCAGAAATTCTACGTTCTTTGCTAAAAGCTGATTTTCCCAGTTTATTGCAACAGCTGACAGAATATTGGGCAACTGCAACATCATCAAATTTCCAAACTGAAACAAGTCTTCTTTGGGATGACAACGATACATCTGCTGACAGATTTAACAAATTGATTGTTAAAGAAACTGCTAGTTCTTTAGGAATTTTATGTGCAAAAATGCGCTGGGGGAATGAATCAAGATTAGAAAAAGCTATTGAAAAACTTTCTGATATTGCTAAGGTGCTTCTTCATGGACATGACACTTATTCTTGGCTTTTAGGAAAATTGTGCGCTGAAGTTACGTCTGTATATATACAAACTTCTCTACGACATCATCTAGAATTGCTTTCTCAGATGATTACTCCAAATGGTAGAAATTTCTTAGAACGTTATTTACGTCAAAGTTATCAAAAGTGTAAAGCTTTAGCATGGCGTTCTCAAATTTGTGGAATCGAACGACTAGCAACAGCAGAATCATTTGCGCTCTGTACCCCTACAGGTTCAGGAAAAACAACGATAGCTGAAATTGCAATTTTGCAAAGTTTGTTTTTTGAAACAACAAACTCTAACAGCTTAAGTAACTCTGCTCCTTTAGTAATTTACTTAGTGCCAAGCAGAGCGCTTGCCACAGAAGTTGAATCAAGTTTGTCTCGTGTTTTAAAGCGCTCCACTAATAACAATGTCATAGTTACAGGGTTATATGGAGGTACTGACTGGGGGCCAACAGATGTATGGCTGACATCAGAACAGCCAACAGTTTTAATTTGCACTTATGAAAAAGCAGAAGCTTTGATGAAATTTTTAGGGACTCTATTTATCCGTAGAGTGTCGCTTATTGTACTTGATGAAGCCCATACAGTTCAATTTGATGGTAATAAAAATTCTTTGCAGAAAGCTGAAAATAGAGCCTTACGCTTGGAATCTTTAGGTGCAAGACTGTTTACCTATGTAGAACAAAATCACAGCCGAATTGTTGCGCTATCCGCTGTTGCTTCAGAAACAGAAGTAGCATTAGCAAGCTGGATAGAGAATCAAACCAATGCTAGCCCAGCAAAGACATATTACAGAAGTACACGCCAATTAATAGGCCGGCTTGAATGTCTCACAGGAAGAGGGTTTAGAATAAACTATGACTTACTTGATGGTAGAAGGTTAAGATTTGAGGAAGATGGTCAAGCCACACCCTTCATTCAGAGTCCATTTCTAACATATCCCCCTGCTGGTACATTAGAAACACACAAAAGTTCTGGAAAGCGTGTTCGCCCTTATCTATTCTGGACTGCTATGCACTTAGCATCACCAGATGATAAAGTACAGCAACGAGCAGTACTGATTTCAATAACACAGCAAATTGGGGGTTATGCTGAGGATTTTTTGTATCTTTTAAATAAAAAATGGGCAAAAATATCAAAGCCTTTCTTTTTTCAACCGCCTTCAGAACCAGAAAAAGTTAAAATTTGGGAGAATTGTTTAGACTCTTGTGAAGACTATTTTGGTGCTGATTCCCGCGAATACCAATTACTACAGAAGGGCATTGTGATACATCATGGAAAAATGCCTGGGTTAATGGCTAGATTACTAATCGATTTAATAAGTGAGCGAATTATACATCTGGTTATAGCAACTTCAACACTTTCTGAAGGCGTTAATCTCCCTTTTGAAACTGTTCTAATTCCCAGCTTACAACGTTGGTCAGATAACGATCAAAAGTATATAGACATTAATTCTCGTGAATTTGGTAATTTGGTTGGTCGGGCTGGACGACCTGGATTTGGGACTGAAGGGCGTAGCTTAGTGGTTTTGCTTAGTACTGAATCTATAGAGCAAATCAAAGATAATAAAGACAAATATAATGCTAATAAGACTCGTGATAAATACAACTTTTTGATAGAAAAATTAACAGTACAAAATAATGACAATTCTGAAATTTCAAATTCTCCAAGCCCTTTAGTTCAATTATTGCTTCATTTAGAGCAACAATGGCAAAGTATTTCTCTTTCTAGTTCACAAGATACTTTTTTAGACTGGCTCGAACAAACTGCACCACTATCTTACAGCAATAATCTTTCTGAAGCAGAATCATCAGCAATTGAAACTCTAGATTCACTGGATAGTATTTTACTGTCTGCAATTGTCGAAATTGAGCATCTAACAGCAAAAGATTTAAGCGCTAATGAGTTGGAAGAACAACTTCAAAAAATTTGGCGACGAAGCTTTGCATATTATGCTGGTTACGAACAAGAAAGATTAGAAAATTTATTTATCAAGCGAGGTAGAGCATTAAAAACAGAAATTTATAGTAATTATTCACAGCGTCGGCGTTTGTATCGTACCAGCCTGCCACCGCGTGCTGGAAATGAACTTTTAACTATTTATCCTAGACTTAAAGAACAGTTACAAAAAGGTGAAAATTATATAATCTGGACATACGACCAACGCTTTAACTATATTCAAAATGTAGTTGGTGATCTCGGAGAAATTTCAAAATTTAAGCTGAAGACTCCATCAAAGAAAACTTCAGGCGATACTACTTGGAATGAAATATTACGTTGGTGGCTTGATCCTACCAAAGCAATTAAAAAACCAAATCCGACTCAAATTTCAAATTGGCATTCATATATTAGTCAAAATTTCGGATATAAATTCAACTGGGGCTTAGGAAGTGTTATTGCACTAGCAATAGATGAAGCATTTGGTGGCGAGTTAGTTGAATCATCTCTCGAAAACTGGTCACAAACTGGGCTACCTTGGATTGTTTTCTGGATGAAAGAACTTATAGTATGGGGAACGTTAGATCCAGTAGCAGCATACTTGCTTGCTAAAGTAGAAGATGTAACAACTCGTAAACAAGCTGAAGAATTAGCGCAAACTTACTATCACTACATTAGCGAAAGAGAAACAGAAGCCAATGAATATCTTAATGCAGTGAATATCAAAAATTGGGTAGAGCAATCATTTTCTAACGTTGAACGACATTTACCAACTCCCAAACCTCCTAATCAAATTAATGTCAATCTGCTGAAAGATTTCAGTAAAGCTCCAAGTAAAAATTGGAGAGTAGTACCAGTAGAAATTGGTGATGATATTCAATGGTTTGATTTAGCAGGATTTCCACTCGCAATTTGTCAAAAGCCTGAAAAGTGGCAGTCTGATTTTCTAAATACCTATGACTTTATGCTAGATGCGGAAAATCGAGTTGTTTCATCAATGGTTTATGTTTGACTTTACGAGGGATGTTTGAATCAGTAAAGGCTCAATATATGCTTTTAGAGGCTATTCGTGCTTTTGATTCCATAACTGCTTTAAGCTTTTTCTCGCAAATTAGGTGATTGGTTGCATCATTGCGCTATAGTCTTTCTTATTTTTATTCTGTCAAAGCGTCAAGTTTAGCCAGTATTCTCAAGCCTTCTTCTGGGTTGCCAGTTGCAGCCATTGCTTTAAATCTGCTATTGGTATCAAATTCTTTTAGAGCTATGGTGGAAAATTCTTCAATCAGCTTATTTACACTTATGCCTTTAGCTTGAGCAAGTTCTTTTAATCTGTTGTGTTTTTCGTCTGGTAAACAAATAGTTAAAGTAGCCATTTTTGTTTAACCCATAATAATTTTTTCGGGTTTTAAGATTGATAAGTTAGGAAATAACAATTCAGTATTTTGGAAATCTTTAATTACGAATTACGCACGACGTTACTAGCTTTCAACTTCGGGTAAGCAATGCGTTTGTGATGAAATTGCTGCCAAACATCCACAAATATCTGGGCAATTTGTGACATCTCTTCCCGTTTTAGTCCTGAATCAACGAGTTGATTGTCTTGCCATTTCGCACGCAGAATATTATTCAGCATTGCTAAAGCTTGTTCAGTGGAGACATCTTTAAGCAATGGCTTCTCTCCCACACCCTTACCTGAACCTGATGCTTGCAGCGATCGCAACGCTGCTTCGCAAGAGTCCGCTAACATGACAATTCCGGTCTCGCGTGATTGGGGAATCGGGCCATCGTAGCGAAAATCTGCATCATCTACTGTTAAACTTGGATCTTCCTGAGCCATTTGCTGGGCTTGGTGATGGAAATAGGCAATTAGCATCGTTCCCTGATGCTCTGGAATAAAAGCTTGAATCGCCGTCGGTAAAAGGTGTTTACGTGCCATCACCAACCCTTCAGTTACGTGCTTTTTGATAATCTCTGCACTCTTCCAAGGGTCTTTAATCTCTGTATCGTGTTTATTCGGCCCCCCCATTTGATTTTCAATAAATCCAAGTGGATCGTGCATTTTACCAATATCGTGATATAATGTCCCAGCCCTAACTAGTTCAACATTGCATCCTAGTTCTTTGGCAGCAGCTTCGGCAAGGGTAGCTACAAATAATGTGTGTTGGAAAGTTCCAGGAGTTTCTGTAGCGAGTCGTTTTAATAAGGGCCGATTAGGGTTCGCCAACTCCGCTAAACGGATGGGAGTGACCAAATCGAAAACTTTTTCGAGATAAGGACTTAACCCCAAAGCTATAACACTCCAGCCTAAACCGGATAAAGCAAAAAACCCGGCTTCTCGGAGAACGATATACCAGGTTGAACCAAATGCTTGACCAATTAAGATTTTAACAACCAAGTAAATACTGGCCTGAGTTAAAGCGATCGCAACCCCTAATAATGCCAATTCTTCACGCGATCGCAATCGTTGCGCTATGTAACTACCTAATATTGCCCCACCAGCACCAGCTAAAAGCGCAACTTTGCTCATATCCAAGATAACAGCTAATATCGGCAACAACAGTCCAACAACTGTTAACCCTAAAGTCGGGCCGTAGAAGCTTCCCAACAATAAACCAAGGGCGCTCCAAGTGGTGTAAGGCAATCCCATTGTCACCAATCCTGGCACACTTAGAGTTAGCAATAAAACTAATAAGCGATCGCGTTGTCGTAATTCATAATCAACATGTCGTTCTACCCAGACAAAAATGCCAATGGCGATCGCAATTACCCCTCCTAACTTCAACAACCCCCGCCATTTTACTTCTCGGCGAACCAGGCGATAATGCTCCAGCACCTCTAAGTTCCATGCAGTAATTTGCACTCCTCTTTTAACAATTACCTCACCACGCCGTACCTCTTCCATCACAGGTGGCACTCCAGCAGCAGCCTTTTGCGCGTTTTCTCTCGTTTCTTCTTCATCTTTTTGCAGATTCGGCTTGAGTACAGCGAGCAACAGGTTCTTTGCCAAAGGTTCGGCGGATTCTGGTACAAGGGACTGCAATTGTAAACTCACCGCATCCTGTAAGATATTTTTTGGCAGTCCTTGTGGGATGCCTTGGGTGAGAATCCGTTCTGCACTCTGATGGATTCCCATTTGTGTTTTTTCCCACTCCACATCTGACAAATCCAAAAGAAAGGATTCCTCGTATACTGCTTCTGGGGTAACAGTCTCTAACTGTAAAAGTTTGGTAGTCGCTTCGGTGTATCTTTTGCGTGTTTGGGAAATTTGGGCAATCAGTAAAGACAAGTTTTTCTCAGAAGTTGTGACACGGTAAGATTCTAGTTCTGCAACTGCTTGAGTAAAATCAGTACTTTGAGAAAAATCAACTGGCTCTGTTTTTTGTGACGTTGTGCGCGGTTGGCGTTCAGTTGATGATGGACGTGATGAGGCGGCGGTTTGCCCTGTTCCTTTCTTCTGCTGATTTTTACTATTTTCTACGGCAACTAGTACCGCTTGCCATTCTGAGTCATTACAAGAGCGGAGGTAACGTTGGGTAGAGATGGACAAAACGACAGAATCAAAAAAAGGAAAAGCTCCAGCAACAGCGCGAATTTCGTTACCATCATCTAGAAGTTGTTGCAAATTTTCGTTGATTTGTTCGTTCATTCGCGCATCCAGCATCAACACTTGTAAGGAGCTTCTACTGACGGCTTTGCGCTCGGCTTCTGTTTTTTTCTGATCTTCGATTTTAGCTGTATAAGGCGCTGTAATAGTTTGGGGCGCGGGATGTCCTACTTGGAGTTGAGTTTGGTTGTATAATTTTTGCCCAATAACGCCTGTAAGGGATAATACAGCGATCGCTAAAATTCCCAAGGAGCGGTGTTCATGCACCCAATCTAAACAGACTGAATAAATACTACTCTTAGTTGTCACCGATTTTGCCTTTGACTGGAGCGCTCTTTCTTGTTTTCGACGAGCCCTTTTGTCATTGGTTTTGGATAAAAATAAGATTATATTCTTCAGGAAAGTCCTTAAAAGTTGCTTTCTATCGCTTTTACTTTTGGGACTTCTCATTAACTTTCCTTTACGGCGTAGTCCTTTGTACTGTCGCCGCCAGTGAGTCAATTGCTGGGTTAAGAACTGCAAAAATTGCTGCATTTTCATTATCTCTGCCTGCAATTGCCTACTTTGATAGCTCAAAAAAAAGACAATCATCAGGGAAATTTGATCTGCTACTATTGCAACTACGGTGACGGAGGCTAATTAAAGCTGATTTGCCACAATAGCTACTGACAGCATCTGTCTGAGGTTTGCTGAAAAGTTCTAGTATATAAGACTAGTACACTATAGCAATGGGCAAAAGCCCCTTGTCTAGTTAATTGAGATGGTAGCTGGATTTAATTCAAGCTCTCCTATATGTTTTAAGCTATTGTGCCTTTAATTTGCACTAATATTTTTTCAATATGATTGTGGGGTGGGCATCTTGCCATTCGTGTCAAGTTAATAACAATAGAGTCTTGTCAAGAAGGGCCTACTAATTGACTAAACTCAACAAAAGGTTGCTGAGTTTAGTCATGAGTAAACCACGGAAAAAACAAGGGAATTCAGACTTTCGTCATCGTGTAACGGCGCTAGCGCCTGATTAGAACAAAATGGCTTTTATTTATTAAGGAAAGGAGGAAATCATTCGATTTATACTAAATCTAATTCTACAGAAGCTTTTGACAGGGGCGATAAATTCGCTGATTATCAAACACTAGAAAGTTTGCAAGAGTATATATTAATTAATACAAAATGTCAGCGAGTCGAGTGTTTTCGCCGCAATGAGCAGGGGTTGTGGGTTTTACAATCCTATACAGCAGAACATCAATCATTTCGACTCAACAGCGTGGATTTTGAAGAAAAAATGACAGCACTTTACGAAGATGTAGTTTTTGAATAATCAACTGATGATTGGGTATGCTACACAATTTTTAGTAAACTAAATATCTATTAATATCTTCAACGCTTCCTAACCCGGCGGAGGCATTGAGCAAAACAGACACAATTGATTGCATAAAAGTTATGGCGCTCATAGTTCAGAAATACGGTGGTACATCTGTCGGTTCAGTGGAACGCATTCAAGCTGTCGCACAGCGTGTTTATAAAACTGTTCAAGCTGGAAACTCTCTGGTAGTAGTGGTTTCGGCAATGGGCAAAACCACCGATGGACTCGTCAAACTCGCTAATGAAATTTCTCCCAATCCGAACCGCCGGGAAATGGATATGCTGCTTTCCACTGGCGAACAAGTAACCATCGCCTTACTCAGCATGGCTTTGCAGGAACTCGGACAACCAGCAATTTCCATGACTGGCACTCAGGTAGGAATTGTTACCGAAGCTGAACACAGCCGCGCTCGGATTTTGCATATTGACACTACTCGCCTAACTCGTCACATCAATACAGGCAAAGTAGTTGTAGTAGCAGGGTTTCAAGGCACATCTAACGCCGGAGAGATGGAAATTACAACTTTGGGGCGCGGTGGTTCTGACACTTCGGCAGTGGCGATCGCAGCCGCATTACGAGCTAATTTTTGTGAAATTTATACAGATGTTCCAGGGATTCTAACTACAGACCCCCGCTTAGTAGCCGAAGCCCAATTGATGGATGCCATCACCTGCGATGAAATGTTGGAATTAGCTAGCTTGGGCGCAAAAGTGTTGCATCCCCGTGCTGTGGAAATTGCTCGGAACTATGGTGTTCCCCTTGTAGTTAGGTCTAGTTGGACAGATGAACCAGGTACTTGGGTGACATCAGGTAAACCACAAGGGCGATCGCTAATTAATCTCGAAATTGCCCGTCCGGTGGATGCTATAGAATTTGATACCGATCAAGCGAAGGTGGCTTTGTTGCGCGTACCCGATAAACCAGGCGTAGCTGCAAGGTTGTTCGGCGAAATTTCCCGACAAAAAGTAGACGTAGATTTGATTATTCAGTCAATTCACGAAGGTAACAGTAATGACATTGCCTTTACTGTCACCACCCCAATCTTAAAACGGGCCGAAGCAGTAGCCGCAGCGATCGCCCCAGCACTAAGAAATCCATCTAACCCCAAATCTGACGAAGCCGAGGTAATGCTAGAACATAACATTGCCAAAGTCAGCATCGCCGGTGCTGGAATGATTGGCCGTCCTGGTGTAGCTGCAAAAATGTTCGCCACTTTAGCCGAAGCAGGTGTGAATATTCAAATGATTTCCACCAGCGAAGTGAAAGTAAGTTGTGTAGTCAATGCCGCAGAATGCGATCGCGCCGTCACTGCACTTCGCACCGCCTTTGAAATAGAGACAGGAGAAGAGGGGACAAGGGGACAAGGGGGACAAGGGGGACAAGGAAGAATCATTGAAGAAAATTCTCCCTTGTCTTCCCCCTCTCCCTTGTCTCCCCCCTCTCCTCCCGTTCGCGGTGTTGCTTTAGATTTGAATCAAGCGCGTCTTGCTATTCGCCAATTGCCAGATCGTCCAGGGATGGCGGCGAAGTTATTTGGATTATTAGCACAGCATAATATCAGCGTTGACATGATTATTCAATCTCAGCGCTGTCGGGTAATTGATGGTGTTCCTAGGCGAGATATTGCCTTTACAGTCTCGCGGATAGACGGGGAAAATGCCAAAAAAATGCTTACTCAAGTAGCGGCAGAGTTAGGATGGGGTGAAGTGGTTTTAGATAGTGCGATCGCTAAAGTGAGTATTGTTGGTGCAGGTATGGTGGGACAACCAGGTGTTGCTGCAAAAATGTTTGAAGCGCTAGCCCAACAGCAAATTAATATTCAAATGATTGCCACCTCAGAAATAAAAATTAGTTGTGTTGTAGCACAAGAGCAAGGTGTTAAAGCTTTGCAAGCCATTCATGCCGCTTTTGGACTAGCTGGTAGTGAGAAAGTTGTCGTGCCAGTATAGAACTAAAGTTTGAATTTTAAATTGCTGATTATCTATCTTTGAAATGCCATTTTTCCATCATGGCTACCATTTCTGAAAGCCGATGTTCACCACACCAAACTAAATCAAGTTTTTTGAGTTGTTCAAGACTGATACCACCCTCTTCCTCAGCAATGTGGTGATATTCTTTATCTCCCATTGCTGCTAATAAATGCCCAAAAATAATCATTTCATCGAACTGGGGATTTGTCTCTGGATCGTTCAAAATTGCCATTGCTCGTTCTTGCGACAGTCCTTGGAGAGCATTGACAATAAATCGTGTGGGAAAGTCCGCATCTTTAAGTTGAGGATGACGCGATACTAATCCAGCCAATAGCACTCCTAGATAAGCAGCCGCTTGAGAATTACTCAGTAACTCTATTTGTTGAATGGCAATCTCAGTCAAATTGGTAAAAAATGCACACCCTAACTGCTGTTCGATGGTGGTAACTGGATCTAAAACTAGCGAGGATTCTAACTGTGCCTCAAATGCTGTCTGATGCTCCTGGGGCACTTCACTAAGTAAGACTTGCTTGGCGCGATCGCCTATAATAATACTGCGATCGCACCCAGAGCTAAAGTCTTTGCCCGGTTCCAAACCTTTACTCACTAGAATTTTAAAGACGTTACTTTGAGCTTTTCTCTCCATCTGTTCATATTGGGCTTGTCCAAGAAAAATTTGACAAAACCAACTGTGGCTGTCAGCATCGCATTCAACCATTACCTCATTAACAATCAAATCAGTTAACTTTTCCGCTCTCAAAATGCTTTGTAACTTTACAACTAAGCTATTAATCGCAGGGATATCGCGGTCATTGAGCGCTTTGATCAATTGACGCTTCGCAGTAGCTACTAAGGCTTTTTTTCGCCCAAATACGTTCATTTCCGATTTCTTATCTGGGGTTATACATAATTCAAACTGCTATTTTTTTACCCTATTTTAAGATTATTTGTCATCAGTCGCATTGCTGAATAGTCCCAATCAAAATATCCTCCCTATGGATTAACTTTTTTATCCCAAGCCTCGTTGAACTCACAAAATTTTACTTAAGTCTGTTAGTATATAACCGTACTAAATCAATAACATTCTTTTAATAAAAAAAAATATTGCTAGCAATATGCAGCATCAGCTAGTAATTAATACTTTTACCTGCCACAATGGCATTGATTTGTTTTGACTAAATATTTTTTCAAAAAAAATAGTACCAGTAATAACACGTAAGCTATAATCAAACAATTTATAAGACTATATTTATATTGATGCCTATTCATTTACTAGATGGACGTTACCGAATACTAAAAGTTCTAAATGATGGGGAAAAGGCAAAAACCTATCTAGTTGAAGATGCGAGTCTTCCTGAGAGCCAATTTGTAGTCAAGCCGTTACGTAGTTCTAGCGGCAATTCTCAAGCCTTAACTATTCTGCCTCGCTTGTTTGCCAGTAAAGCAGAAACTTTAGAAAAACTAGGGCAGGAAAACAACCAAATTCAGAAGCTAATTGCTTATTTTGAAGAAAACGAAGAATTCTATATAGTCCAAGAATTCATCCCTGGTAATCCTTTTACTGAGGAAATTATCCAGGGACAAACTCTACGAGAAGACCAAATAATTTATCTTTTATCAGAGATATTAGAAATTTTAGTGATTGTACATAGCTTAGGTGTTATTCACCGGAATATTAAACCAGCAAATATTATTCGCAGAGAGTCAGATAAAAAATTAGTGTTGGTTGATTTTAGTAATTTTAATGAAGCCATCACTAATAATGCTGAAAATCTCGAATATATGCCTATAGAACAAGCTAATGGCAATGTTAAATATAACAGTGATATATATGCTTTAGGTATGGTTGCGATCGCAGCACTTTTAGGTTTACCCGCAAACGAAATATCTAATTTGCAAAATCAAAAAAATCGCCTGACTGGTGAAATACTTTGGTATAACAAAAATGTAAAAATTAGCAAAAAGCTAGTAAAAATTATTAATAAAATGGTGCGTTTGGACTATCGGAAGCGCTACCAGTATGCAACCGAAGTTTTAGATGACCTGAAAAAGTTAACAGATGTTGAAGTTCCGCAAAAACAGCCGGGTAAAAAATTATTAATAGTTTTAACTGGGATAGCTGGCTTAATCATACTTGGTATAGGAGTGCGGTTTTTAAATTCACCAAAGCCTATAAGTAATGCTCAAAAAGAATTATATCAAGAAGGGCTAGATAAATATGATGCAGGAAATTATGAAGGAGCAGTTGAAGATTTCAATCGCGTTATTGAATTAGATCCGAAAAATGCTTTAGCTTATAATAAGCGAGGCGATGCTTATTATCGATTAGGAGACTATGAGCAAGCACAAGCAGACTCTAGTCAGGCCATTTTACTCAATCCTCAAGATGGTAATGCCTATTTTGACCGAGGATTTGCTTTTTCGGAATTAGGCAAATACAAAGAAGCGATCGCAGACTATACTCAAGCGATTAAATTAAACTCTGATGATGCATACCCTTACTATGGGCGAGGGTTAGCCCGTGTTCAATTGAAAGATAATAAAGGGGCAATTGGAGATTTTAGTAAAGCGATCGCCCTCAAGCCTCAATATACCGAAGCCTATTTACAGCGAGGGATTATCCGCCGTCGCCTCAGACTCAAGCAAGGGGCAATCGAAGATTTTGATACAGTAATTAAAATTAATCCTAGTGATGCCAAAGCTTATTATCAGAGGGCTTTAACTCAATCTATTAATAAGCAAAAATATGCAGCCCTTAAAGATTACACAGATGCAATTAACATTAATCCAAAATATATAGAAGCATATCTCAATCGAGGTGATGTTTTCAGCGATCTGGGAAATAAAGTCGAAGCCACTGAAGATTACAATACTATTTTACAGATTGACCCTAAATTTATTGCTGCTTATATCCATAGAGGTATTCACCGCTTTTCTTTTGGAGATTATAAAGGCGCTATTGAAGATTACAGCGAAGCTCTGAAACTAGATCCTAATAATATAGCAGCTTACAACAATCGTGGTAACGCCTATCTTGAACTGGGGAATAAAAAAGCTGCCAATCAAGATTATTCGCAAGCGATCGCAATCAATGCTAACAACGCCTTAGCCTACTATAACCGGGGTGTGATTCGCACCAAGCAGAAAAATAAAGAGGGAGCGATCGCAGATTTCAAAAAAGCTGCAAAACTATTCCAACAGCAAGGCGAAAAAGATAGTTATCAAGATGCACAGAAAGAAATTGCAATTCTGCAAAACAATTCAGAACCAGTGAAAACTTCTCGTCCTAAATCTGGGAAAACGGAAAAAAATTGAGCTATGACTCAATACCGTCATCCCATGTTATGACAATCCATCTTATACTATTAGCCCAATATGCCCCAATCCGCTTGAGTTTCCCTTACTCTCCGTAAAAAGGAGGGAATTAGAGCAAGCCATTTAAGATGAGTTGGGGGGAGCTTCCGAGGTAAAATATCACTGTAATATGTCTATTTAACATCAGAAATCGTAGACTTTGACCTTTTATCTGTCGTTGTAGTTAAATCAATTATCGCTCAAGATGAGTCACCGCATTTTTTCACGGTTCAATAGGATGGCTATATGCTAATTCTCCTCACTTTTTATCCAGATAACCTGGAAATATTCACTCACAGGGATGTCGATACGGTACTGAAAAGAATTGATGCTTCTCAGAATATTTGGTTGCGCTGTGTTCAGTTTCGCGATCGCACTGGAACGGCTAAAATTATCAAACATTTTGAACTCAATCCATCTCGTGTTAACATGATTTTCAACCATTCCCCTTTAGGAATTGATGAAGACGTAGAAGATTGTTTATTTGACAGCTATGAAATTCTAACTGCTCAAATCAAAAATCATGAATTTGAGGTTGCACGTGGCAATATTGTAGTTGGAAATAATTTTATAATTACGTTTGAAATCACTGAACTAAAAGTTTTAAACATTTTAACTAATAATTTACAAAAGCACCCTATAGATATTAAAAAGTGGGGAATTGACTATCTTTTTTATCTCATTTTTAAAGAGATTTTGAATAATTATCATATTGTCTTTGAGTATATTTCTAGAAAACTTGATGATTTAGAAGATGAAGTCTTAGATGATTCTGGTGATGAATCAACGTACCAAAGAATTGCCATTATGAGGCAATCTACTCGTTCAGGACGGCGTAATTTTCAAAGTATTAAGTCACTTATGGCTATTATGGATTACGATGATTTTCAATGGATCACCCAGCCAGTGAAAGAACTATTCAAAGAAGAGTTGGTTCATCAAGTTGATAAATTATGGCAAGAATATCAAGCTTTGAGAGCCTGGATGTCAGAATTAATGGAAATCCAACGCGATAATATTGCTAGCAAAACTGGTGAACGAATTAATCGCCTGACTATCCTTTCGACCGTATTCTTACCAATTACGTTCATGTCTGGTTTCTATGGTATGAACTTCAAATATATGCCGGAATTAGATCAACCTTGGGCTTATCCTGCTGTAATCAGCGTAATGCTATTAATTGTAATTATTAGTATTGCTTATGCTAAAAAACAACGTTGGTTGTAGCATCCATAGCAATGCGATTTTATTTCTGAATCATTTGTAGAGGAAGGGAATAGGGGATAGTAAAATTTACATCTTGTTTGGCATTGCTATATGCTTTCTGTAAGTAGACTGCATTAACCCTAAATCGGTAAATAAACGTGAATCTCCCATTGATTATTCGTGCTGAAGAACACAGCGATAAAATAGCCATTACTACAACGGATGGCTCGTTTACATATCGAGATTTACTCTACACTTCCAGTCAAATAGCAACAAATCTTCTTCAGAATAAAGAAGATTTACAAGAGGAGCGAGTCGCCTTCCTCATCCCACCTGGATTTGAATATGTAGCCACTCAATGGGGAATTTGGCGTGCTGGTGGCATAGCTGTACCTCTGTGTGTTTCCCATCCCCGCCCAGAATTGGAGTATGTAATTACTAATTCTGGAGCATCAATTATTGTTGCTCATCCTAATTTTGAGGGTACACTGCAATCGCTCGCCGAAGAACACAATTTGCGATTTATCCTCACCTCAGAAACGCTTCCATCTAATATTGCTCGTCTCCCAGGGGTAGATATCACAAGACGCGCCTTAATTCTCTACACTAGCGGTACTACAGGTAAACCGAAGGGTGTAGTTACTACTCATCAAAATATTCAAGCGCAAGTGACTAGCTTAATCACCGCTTGGGAATGGACATATAGCGATCGCATTTTACATATACTGCCACTACATCATATTCATGGAATTATTAACGTACTGACTTGTGCTTTATGGGCTGGCGCAGAGTGTCAGATGTTGAGCAAGTTTGATACCGAAACTGTTTGGAGGCGAATTTGTGACGGTAACTTAACCCTATTTATGGCAGTACCAACAATTTATGTAAAGCTCATTACCGCTTGGGAAAATGCCTCTAGGGAACGCCAAAAAAAGATGTCAGAAGGCTGTGCTAAAATGCGCCTGATGGTTTCTGGCTCGGCAGCATTACCAGTTCAAGTTTTAGAAAAGTGGCAGAGTATCAGCGGTCATTTTTTGCTTGAGCGGTATGGGATGACTGAAATCGGTATGGCGCTATCCAACCCTTTACACGGTGAACGGTTGGCTGGATATGTAGGAAAGCCTCTGCCTGAAGTTGAAGTCAGATTAGTAGATGAGAACGGATTAGTCTCAGCCGGAACACCAGGAGAGATCCAAGTTAAAGGGCCCGGAGTGTTTCTCGAATATTGGCAAAACCCCGAAGCAACCGTCAAAGCCTTCCAAGATGGCTGGTTCTGTACTGGAGATACCGCCGTCATTGAGAACGGTAGCTACCGCATTCTGGGACGGATGAGTGTGGATATTATCAAAACCGGAGGGTATAAAGTTTCAGCTTTGGAAATTGAAGAAGTATTGCGATCACATCCAGATATTCAAGAATGTGCAGTGGTTGGGGTTGCAGATATAGAGTGGGGCGAACGGGTTTGTGCTGCATTAGTATTGCAAGGGTTACAACCTTTGACATTAGAATCTTTCAGAAGTTGGGCAAAAGAGCGATTGGCTGTTTATAAAGTGCCAACCCAAATTTTGATAGTTGAAGAATTACCGCGCAACGCTATGGGGAAAGTGATTAAGCCGACGGTGGTTAGGCTATTTAAATAATAGCGATGCCCCTGTTGTCAAAGCTAGCCGCGAAACTTGTTGACAATACTGCAATACGTGAGGTAGAAGATAAGCACAATTTAAAAAACTTAAATATAGCTATGAGTCTTTTTTGTCTAGTTCATGGTGCTTTTCAAGGCGCTTGGTGTTGGGATTTGTTAATTCCTTATTTAGAAGCGCAAGGTCATAAAACAGTAGCAATGGATTTACCAATTGAAGATGAATCTGCAAGTTTATCGCAATTTGCAGATGTAGTATTGCAAGCGCTTCCAAAAACTGATGATGATATTGTACTGGTTGGTCACTCAATGGCTGGTACTGTTATTCCCCTGGTTGCAGAAGTGCGTCAAGTACGTCAACTGGTATTCCTGACTGCGCTGATTCCATACCCAGGAACTAGTACACTTGAGCAATTTTCTCATCATCTCGATTCTGATAGCCTCAAAACATTAAATTACGAACCAAAAGAGTCACATCAACTTGAACAATTTGATGATGAACCTTATATGTTTAATCCTGTTTCTGCTGGGAAAAACTTTTCAGATGAAGCAGTATTGATGGAATTTTTTTATCAAGATTGTCAGCCAGATGTAATGCGCTGGGCACTCTCAAAAGGACGTTTGCAGCAATCAATGGCATATATTTATGAGGTTAATTCCTTGAATACTCTACCAAATGTAGAGTATAAATATATTTTTTGTACTGATGACCTGATAATCTCTCCTGCATGGTCACACTATGCTGCACGTAAGCGTTTGGGAGTTGATGCCATAGAACTGCCTGGAGGACATTGCCCACACTTGTCTCGTCCTGCTCATCTTGCCTCAGTATTAACTAAATGATCGGTAGATTAGGATAATAAAACCAAACACCGATATTATATTCGCCTCTTGCTTGCTAGTCCGCATTAAGTGGGAGGGCTTGAGTAATCTAAGAGTGATCGCTTTTTCCCACCCTTTTGAAGTAGTCTTTGGTATTTTAGGTGGACACCAAAAGAGGTTTTTACTAAACACCCCAAGGGATTCCAGAATTCCTCGCATGACTTCTGTGCAATACATACATCCAATGCCCCAAATCGCCATACATCCGATCGGGATTAAACTCCACATTGTAGATTATTGTAGTGACCCATGCTACAAAGTGGTCTTTCTTGACCAAGGTTGGGACGGTCTACTACTCTTTCTAAGATACAAGGTTGGGTGGAACAGAGTTAAACCCAACCTACGCAGTTTATGGTTTTTGACGCTAACTGAACTGTATTGCGTTATGACCAACTCACGGTAAGTTGAAAAACTCAAACAACCCAGTCGCCGAAATAGCAAATGAGTTCGCCGAAGTAACAAATGCGAACGTCGAAATAGCAAATGAGTTCGCCGAAGTAGCAAATGCGAACGCTAAATCAACAAATGAGTTCGCCGAAGTAACAAATGAGTTCGCCGAAGTAACAAATGAGTTCGCCGAATCAACAAATGAGTTCGCCGAATCAACAAATGCGAACGCCGAAGTAACAAATCGAACGCTGAAATAGCAAATGCGAACGCTTCTACCTAGTTTTTCACCCCTTCGGTATTTTCGGCGGACACCAAAAGAGATTTTTACTAGACACCCCAAGGGATTCCAAAATTCCTCGCATCACCTCTGTGCAATACATCCAATGACCCAAATCGTCATACATCCGATCAGGATTAAATTCGACATTGTAGTGCAACACATTGGGAAGGTCTAAAAACTCATCATCGCTTTGGGGAGAAAGAAGCAAGAGATGAAATGGCTTCCCCTGGCATTGTTTTTGCAGCTTGTTGACTAAATCTATCACACCACCGCGATCGCTAATTCCTGTACGGACGAAAAGCACTTTGTCGCAGTGCTGCAATGCGTACCAAAATCTTTCAGAACGTGCCGTATATCGAACGCGCATCCGTTCATGGACGGGAGACATATCGTTTATCGGATCATCTGCCTCCTCAACTTCATGGGCAAAGGATAAACCTGACCACTTACTATGGTAAATCCTCCCTGCATACGGGCTGTAGTGCAAAAAAGCAGGATTCCACATATCATAAAAACCGTTTTCGATCGCATCCGCAACATCTGCAATATTAGTCGCGCGCGTTAGATCGAACGGAAAAGCGGGGCCATCGTACTCCATCTTATATAGCATCATACGGACGGCACAGCGATCGCCAAGGGGAAGAATTGCCACACGGCTGACATCCGATAACTGACATTTGTATTGGAAAAACACCGCAGACTTAGGTGGTGCTTTCACCCGACTTTCTAACCCATCTTTGCCAATCATCATAGTACGAAAGGGAATGTCAGGATGAAGCTGATCTTCATAAACACCCGATGGCATGGCTTTAAGTGCGTTGCAAATTTCTGTCCACATCGGTTGAATATTGTACTCGTTATCTGATTCGTTGATTATCCAGAGGTGGCGTTCGTCTGCTTGCAAAATTCCCAGATGCCCGTCATAGAACAAAACCTGTGAGTTGTTTGGCAAAAAAAGATTGAAGGCAGCGCTATATTCTAAGTCTGCGCCAGGGGGGATATTTACTGTGGTGGCGATCGCACCATCTTCTTGCACGGCAAAGAAGGGGAGCGTCCCTGGTTTAACAGACTTTGCAATGTAAATACCTGGTATCAATCCTGCCCGACTTTGTAATGCAGTTTGCAATTCTTGCCAATAGGGAACGATCGTGTAACTGTATTGTGATGAATTAACGATCCGTAAACGCTTCTCTTCGATACACACAGAGATATGAAAGCCAGCATTGTCAAAGTAGACGCGAAACTCATTCGGTTGCTGGAAACGCTGTTTTTCTTTTGCCAATTCGTCTTTGTCGATGTCGAATAGGTGCTGGTCGATCTGCTCATACATAAGGCTATGACCGACCGTGTTCGGGTGAGCCGGATCGAAGGATGTCCCCGCTTTCCATCGTCCTTGTCCATCATCCACGGCTGCGAACCAATCTAGTACGGTTACGTCCCAACTTAGCATCCGCTTATGTGTGTCTCGGAGCAGCCAGTAATGTTCTTGAGAATAGTCGCCATTAGGATAGACTCCTCCCAGAATCGGAATTGCGCCGATGTCCCGCGTCATTTTCACCAACTGCTGCAAGCCACTTTCAAACCGACGTTGTACTGCCCGCCGTTCGTGAGGGGGACAGTAGGCTAACCCTTCGTTGCCCAGAGAAAGAGCAATAATTACGATATCCGGTTGTTGTAGGGTGACAACTGAGCCAAATCGAGCGATCGTTCTGCTGACATTTGCCCCCACTTCCGACACATTTACCAATTGATGCCCATATTTTTGCTCTAAAGCCTTTGTTAACAACCAGACCCAACCTTTCAAAAACCAGGCTTTATGACCTAATGCGACGGAACTGCCAATGACCACAATTTTGAGTCTCTCAGCCCTTTCTTGCACGGGCATCTTGACAGTTGATTTCTCAATGTATCCAAAGGGGTAAGGCTGTAAATAACCGAATGCACCATCATCCACAATAATTGTGCTGGAATGATCCTTAGAATCAATCGGTATCCATCGGTTTGTATCTAGTAAGCTCTCCCATTGAGCATTGCCGTTGACATCGAGGCGGACGTACTTATATTCAACTCTCTGTTGACTGCCTGATTCTTGAATTTCAATATCCGTCCACCATAGAGGATAGCGATCGCCACTTGTACGCAGATGGATACATTTTTTAATGTCCCACAGTCCCAACTCTGGAGTAGAACCGACCAGACCGATGAATTCACCTGTTTGCGTGTATGCACTGATCTGGAATCGATACATAGAATTTATCCTGTTTTCGTGAGTACGATACCAAACAGTCAGGCTGAAATATTTAAATCTACTTTGACAATATCACATAGAATTATTAAGAATCTGGTATGGATATTGTCAAGTATACTGAAGCCATGATAAAAACTAACCAAAGCTATGAGCAGCAAAGGTTTTTTACGATAAAATCGGATTTTTATAGAAGATTTTATACTTAGTCAAATAGACTATATTGTATTAAAAGTCTTTGTACAACTAAGAACAAATCAACGAAAGGATAAGATTAAGTTAAATTTTCCCTTCAACGTCCCACTTAAAATTTGTGTGCCTGTTCTTAGCACCTCTAACTGTTGATTTGCAGCAGGCGATCGCAGAAAAAGGGACGAAATAACTCGCAGGCGAGACTTGCCTTCAGCTCGTGCAGATGCACTAACCCCATTTTGTGCAACTGGGAGCCTTGCACAGCCTCACAATCTACAGGGCTTGACTGTCTGACGATTTCTATAAACGATGGCAATAAATCGGGATAACGTTGCAGGTTCCACCATTGCTGTTCTAGGTGGTCTGCATAGATGGCGGCAGCGATCGCAGAATTTTCTAAGAGTTCTTCTAGGGTTATTGTCTGCTGCTGTAGATAATAAAATGCTAACTGCAACCGATAAGGATGTCCCCCCAACAGAGCGATCAGGCGCTGGGTTTGTGACGAGCTTATCTCCTGTTCGCACCTATATGCTAGATCCTGCACTTGAGCAGGAGTAAACTCAGGTAACTCAATAACCAGCCCAGTATTCAAGAGAGAGGGATCGATGGAGGGAGGCATCAGAATTTCAGTAGAATCAACCGTCACCAATCGCAGCTTGTGCCAAGGATTAATGTCTGCATCGGCTTCTTTGCCTTGCTCAGACCATGTTCGTAAAAGTAGGAGAAATTCACGAGCAACATCGGGGTAGACAAAAAGCTGGTTGAGTTCATTGATCGCAATGACTAGGGGGCGATTCTCTCCTGAAGAGACTCCGCGATCGAGGTTGGGTAAGATTACATCCTGGAAATAATCAGTGGCATTTGATTTGCTGCCCAAAGAGTTATGCCAAAAACTAGCAATTTCATTTGGCAAGTCTAACTGCTTACTGACTCTGGCACAGAACCATTTTAAGAAGCGTTCTAGGTTCTGTAAAATCTCGTCGTTAGCAAGTTGCAAGTTCACGGAAACGGCGCAATGACCCTGGGAGTTAGCATAAGCCAGGATGCGAGTCATTAGGGAGGTTTTGCCCATTTGCTTGGGCGCGCGGATGTTGATCAATGCACCGGATTGCTGAATGGCTTCGTAACAGAGGGATTCGAGAATAGGACGGTCAATGTAGAAGACTGAATCCAGGGGCATCTGCCCTCCTGGTGTAGTTAGGAGATGAGGGTAGAAATTGTCTGGCGTTCGTTCCATTTTGTGGGTTTGCCCTACATTGCTGCGAGAATCGCATACTGGTTCGATGCGATCGCAGGCTTCAGCCGGGGACATTGAGCCAATCTCGGCAAGACTGTCTTGATGAGGCTCCAGATAAAAATAATCGTCCTTTAACAATGTCATATTAAAGGCATGGAAGCAGCGCTCTAAGGTTCGTTTATCGACTCCTACTGAGCCATTAAAGACCTTACTGAGGGTATTGGGGGTTAAACCTGTTTTCTCACTGAGGTCTTCGAGAGTGTATCGTTTAAAGTTTTGCTCAATTTCTAACTGAGCTTTTGCCTGATTGAGTTTCCTTGAGGCTTGAGCCGTCAGAGTCGCACCCCGCCTTCGTAGATGATTTTTCGATTGTAATTGCATTTTTAATCAAAAAAATATAAAAATGTACTAAAAATTTACCTATTAGGGTAGGTGAATACTGTTATTACTTATGCCGTTTCCAAATTTATGCAGTATAGTTACAAATCTTAAGGATGTAATTTCAAAAAGTTTATTCTGAATACGCCTTGGAGTTGGATTTTGCTCAGGAAAAGGTAAACAGAAGCATAGTTCTTAACTTGGGGTTTTTTCCAAAGTTAAGAACGACGTTAATCAATGGTTGTAAAGCACTTAAATTTTCGTTAACTGGAACCCAGATGGGGAAATGCTTTGGGGATTTGCTAGTGCTAAATCCTTAACTTTTTTCTTAAAATTGCAAACTTTACTGGTGTTGGCGGTAAAAATTCCGCAAGCTCGAATAATAATCTTATTTCACTAGCTTGTCGCTAATCCACCTTAACTGAGTTTTAGTGCGATCGCTACGCCCGTCGCAGGCATCGCCTATCTTATCGTGACTGTCACGCGATCGCTGATAAAAAAACAATCAATATTTAATTCTCTGGAGAATTTTCATTATGGCAACTGAACTCAAAACCTTTATCGGTTCTCAATTTATCAATAAGCTTGTCTTAGCAGATATCGAATTTATCCCTCATCTCGAAAAAATTAATGACTTTGCAGCTACCAACGGATTAAAGATTTTTATTACTAGTTCAGCTCGTCCCTGGGGTCTTCCTGTTGGGGGAGCAATCGTTTCTCCTGCCAAAATGTCTAATCACTTAATTGGTCATGCTATTGACATGAATATCCAAATAGGAGGGAAACTATATACTAGTCATGAACTTGGAGATTTTAATTCGCTACCTCCAGCGATTAAAGCATTTATTACGGCTATTCGTAACCACCCTGTTTTACGTTGGGGGGGAGATTTTGGCGATCCAGTGCATATTGATGATGGCTTAAATCTTCGCAATCCTAATCTTTGGAAAGACAAATTTCCCATTATCCAATCAGAACTAACCGGATTAACTCAGCCTGGAATCAGAGCAGTAAATACTCCTAGATTGCTATTCTTGACTACTCCTTTGATGGAGGGAAATGATGTTAAGTTAGTTCAGGAAAAATTACTTACAAAGGGTTTTGATTTGGGTAAAAATGGTGCAGATAGCTTTTTTGGACAGGCAACATCTCAAGCTGTTGTTAAATTTCAAGATCAACAAGATTTAGACCCTGTTGATGGCATTGTTGGTGATACAACTAGAAAAGCACTTGGACTTTAGAATCCCTAGTTTATTTTAGTTTCAACTTACTCTAATAAGAAACACAAATCTCCTTCTTAATCACTTTAATTTTGAGGTAGAAAATATGCAGTTGCTAAAGTTAGACAATGTTGTAATTGAATCTGCACCAGATGGTGCACTTGGTTTTGATGTCAGCCACCCAATCAGTTTTGACCAAGCCAAACAAGCATTTCAATCGGGTTTTTCATTCTGTATCCGCTACGTTCCAAGATTAGAACCCAAGGTTAATCAACCTGCTAGTCTTGGTGACATTACTTTTGAAGAGGCAAATGATATTTTAGATTCGGGCCTTGCACTATTTCTTGTGCAACACGTTAGCAGAGCAGGTTGGGATGCAACAGGTACAAAAGGGATGCAATATGGTAAAAACGCTGCAATTTATGCCTCTAATTGTGGGTTTCCCTCTGGAATGAATCTTTTCTTAGATTTGGAAGAAGTCGATTCTGCTTCACCTGCAAATGATATTCAAGACTTCTGTAATCAGTGGTTTCATGAGGTGAACAATGTTAGATATGTGCCTGGTGTATATGTAGGCTCAAAAAATGGATTGAATGCCGAGCAATTGTTTTCAGGTACAAAATTTAAACATTACTGGCACGCCGCGTCACAAGCCGATCCTCCGACTCCCAGACCTGGAGATCGTGGTTATCAACTCTTTCAGCCTTTAAACTTGAGTTCGGCTCAACTTAGTAAGCTTAAAAATGTCAAATTGATTGACAAAATTGGATTAGGTAACAACCCAGCTTTTGAGATTGATTTGAAGTTTGCTTCTACCACGATTAAAGATGTTGATCTAGATTTCACCGTCACTGAT
This sequence comes from Nostoc sp. TCL240-02, assembly GCF_013343235.1. GTDB lineage: Bacteria > Cyanobacteriota > Cyanobacteriia > Cyanobacteriales > Nostocaceae > Nostoc. The sequence goes on from NZ_CP040094.1 coordinate 7,563,732, forward strand.
AAAAAAGGTGGCAGCATTCAATGGATTAGGAGATAGATTGTTGTCATTAAAAAATTAAAGTGCGATGCCTGCGGTAAGCGTAGCCATCGCAATACTTTTCGGTTAATGTTTTTGGAGTAACTTTTAATTTTATAACACTCTCTAGGACTACTTGATGAAAAATCCAGTTCAATTAAAAAGTTTTCTGCTTTTTTTGATAATGAGTATCGCTTTAAGCGGTTGTAGTCCAGAGAGGAGGGCGGTACTGAAACTAACGGCACTGAATTTTAAAACTCAGGCAAGTGATGCAATTGAATCTGTCAAAACGATCTATCAACTCAATCCTCTACCGCGCTCAACTGTTGAACTGCGGCGAAGACTGCTAAAAAGACTCTTAAGCGATCGCAATATAGACTTTGCAGACATAGACCAAATATCGAATATAATTGAAAATCAACTTCAGACAAATACCAGGCCAAATCCTGTTAATAACGTTCTCAACGATCTCAAGCAAGAATATATCGTAGCAGGCGAGACTTTTAACAACATTGAACAAGCAGGATTATTAGGCACTGAAGCCGATGCGGTTACTAGAGCGGCTGAACCTTCTAGGCGATTAACTGTCAAAATGCTACTTCTAGCTGAACTGATTGCTCAAGATCCACCCTCACCGAAAAACCCAGACCGAGTTGTGATTCTTTTTCGGTTTAGCAAGCTCAGAACGCAATTCCAGAATGCGACTTCTGAGGCAGATAAAACACAAATATTCAATCAGGGTGAGCAACTTCTAGATGAGCTACTCAGCATAAATGCAGAAGATAAAACAATGATTTGCCAAGCTACAGCTAAACTTTTGCTGACAGCTGATACAGGAACAAAGCTTTCCAAACTCATCGAAAAATACAACGATGTCAGCTTTGATGAAGTTGTTGCAAAAATTACCACAATTTTAGGAATTGCCTCTAGTTTTGGATCGGACATTACTGCTGTAAATGTAAGAGTTAAAGAGATTCAAACAGCAATTCAAGAAGATCCTATTCTGAATGATATGTTAAACAAACAAAGACAGAATCTCCTTCCTGCAACTTCTGATTCTCAACCTCTCGAATGTTCATCATAAAGAGATAATTTACAATGATTACACCAACTAGCCTCAACGCAATTAAAGAACAGATCAAAAAGATTATTGATAGTATTGATTCGATAGCAAATCTGTCTCCTGGGAAACCTATCGAACCGCAAGTTTTTCAACAAGCAGAAAAAAGCCTAAGAAACATCCTTTTTCGATTACAATTTTCACTTTTAGAAGCAGAAGAAGAAGAGAATTGGGAACTTATAGATATCCTCTCTAAAGCTATCGAACAATGTCAGGATGCACTAAGAACAGTTACAGCAGCTCTGTTCACACAAGTTTTGATCCATCCAGACCATGACCAAATTATTACCGATCTGCAAAATATCAAACGAGATATTGATGCTGCAATTAAAGCAGAGAAAGTGTTGAATTTTTTGATTAGCCTTGCCCATGTGGTGATTAGATTTGCAGGAGTATGAGATTGCTTGGCTTTTTGAGATAAGAAAATATTAATATTGATTACTCGGTACGATCGCTCATGTATGAAGGTATACCTGGCGCTTATTAATAACCGACCTTTAACACAAGAAACTGAAGGGTTGAATTGAGCGATCGCTCTTATTAATCTCTGGTATAGCAATCCTTAAATGAGTTGTGAAAATTTGCGTTGTCTAGATCCCCGACTTCTTAAATAAGTCGGGGATCTAATTTTTATTCTCAAATTAAGATCAAAACACTGCTCTAATCGTCGCAAAACTCTGGATGATTTGTATCCCAAATCAGGGAAAATGCTCGTGCGGCTGTGTTATTCATCTCTTCAGTGACTTTGGTATTAAAGAATCCCATCGTTTCAGCAAAGTTAAAATGCCTATTGCAAAATCAGTTTTGTTACTACTCAATTGAAATGTGCCTGAACATGAGTATCAGAAAAACATAAATAAATACTAATATCTTTCATAGTTATATATGAATTAATAGTTAAATAATCTTAGGAGAAATAAAAATACCTGGATTTACATCGGCAGTGGTACTTGCTGGATAGACTGATGCAGATCCTCTCTAAAACTAGAATAACAATCTTTTAGCTGGAATTGGCAGGCATCCTAAGTCGGTGGCTGTCCAGAAACCTTGCGCTTGAAAATGAAGGAAGCAACAATGAGTAGCAATCTCGCCATCAAACTGCGTTCTGGAACTCAACAAGCCCACACATCAGCAGAAAATGTGGGATTCATGAAATGTTTTCTACAAGGAGTGGTGGATAGAGACTGCTTTGCCAAGTTCTTAAGTAACTTGTATTACGTCTACAGCGAATTAGAAGCGGCGTTAGATAGCAATGTAAAGCATCCTGTAATTAGTGCGGTTTACTTTCCTGAACTTAATCGCCAATCCTCGCTCGAAAAAGACATGGTGTTCTATTATGGGGATAATTGGCGAGAGCAAATTACACCCTCACCTGCTGCTCAAAAGTATATTGACCGCATTCGGGAAATTTCTGCTAGTGAACCGGCTTTATTGCTAGGTCATGCCTACACTCGCTACATGGGCGATCTTTCTGGGGGTCAAATGCTACAAAAAGTTGCTCAGTCAGCCCTAAAGCTTTCTGGCTATGAAGGCACTTCCTTTTACAATTTTGAGCAAATTCCTGACAAAAAAGCATTTAAGGATAAGTATCGTCAGGTATTAAACGCCCTACCTATTGATGCTGCAACAGCAGAACGGATTGTTGCAGAAGCTAATAATGCCTTTGGGTTTAATTTGCAGATGGCTCAAGAGTTAGAGGGAAGTCTAATTAAAGCACTCGGCCAAGTCCTGTTTAATAGTCTAACTCGTTCACAGAATTCAGGTAGCACTGAAATAGGTGCGGCTAATTAAGTTTGTCATTGGTCATTGGTCATTTGTCATTGGGAATTGGGAATCGATAAGAGATAGGGGGGACAAGGAAGAGGAGGAAGATAGAGGAGAGACTTGTTGAATAATTCTCCCCTTATCCTCCCTGTCCCCCTTGTCCTCCTTGTCCCCCTCTGCTTCCCCTGCTCCCTGCTCCCCACTCCCTATTCCCCTTCGCTTCACACATTCATTGGAAAGCAACTCAATGGTTTTTTTATTACCTGGTGTCAAGTTCGATCTGGATCTGATTCAAAAGTACGATACTCGCGCACCTAGATATACCAGTTACCCGCCCGCTACAGAGTTAAGCGAAACATTCACTGAAACTGATTTTAAGTCCGCGATCGCAGCATCTAATCAACGCCAAACTCCTATGAGTTTATATTTCCACATCCCGTTTTGCCAAAGTGCTTGCTACTTCTGCGGCTGCAACACAGTAATTTCCAACAACAAGAATATTGCTAAACCTTATGTGGAGTCTTTGGTTCAAGACATCAAAAACACCGCAGCTTTAATCGATCCAGACAGAAAAGTGCTGCAAATCCATTGGGGAGGCGGTACTCCTAATTACTTGGATCATCACCAAGTAGAATTTTTATGGAAAAACATTAATCGCTATTTCAACATCGATCCACAAGCAGAAATTTCAATTGAAATTAATCCTCGCTATATCGATAAAAACTACATTTTGTTTCTGAGAGAGATTGGGTTTAACCGCATTAGTTTCGGCATTCAGGATTTTAATAGCCAAGTTCAAGTAGCTGTAAATCGTGTTCAGCCAGAAGAAATGCTCTTTGATGTCATGAGTTGGGTTAAAGAAGCTAAGTTTGAGAGTGTGAATGTCGACCTAATTTATGGTTTACCCTATCAAACCCGCGAAACATTTCAAGAAACGCTGAAAAAGACAATTGAATTAGATCCTGATCGAATTGTTGTCTTTAACTTTGCCTATGTTCCCTGGCTCAAACCGACGCAAAAAAATATTCCTCAAGAAGCGCTACCACCAGCCGAAGAAAAGTTAGATATTCTGAAAATGACTATTGAAGAATTGACGAGTAACCAATATTTATTTATTGGGATGGATCATTTTGCGAAAACTAATGACGAACTAGCGATCGCTCAACGCAATGGCACTCTCAAGCGTAATTTTCAGGGCTACACTACCCACGCGGAGACAGAATTGTTTGGCTTTGGTTCTACATCCATCAGTATGCTAGAAGATGCTTATGCTCAAAATCACAAGGAATTAAAAGATTACTATCAGACAATTGCATTGGGTAATTTACCTGTTAGCAAAGGTGTCAAGCTTAGTCAAAATGATATTATCAGAAGGGATGTAATCATGGGTATTATGTCTCACTTTCAGCTACACAAACAAGATTTTGAAAACAAATATCAAATCAACTTTGATGAATATTTCTCTGAGGAGCTAGAGGCATTAAAACCACTAGAAGCTGATGGTCTGGTCAGTTTATCAAAAAATCAGATCCAGATTACAGACATCGGTCGATTACTAGTCCGAAATATTGCTGTTGTATTTGATACCCACACAAAAATGCGAGAGACAAAATTCTCTCGTGCTATTTAAAACAGTCGTACATCATTGGTGAAATTTTGTAGCCTTTAGATCCCCGATTTATTAAAGAAATTGGGGATCTAATTTTTCACCATCACATTTAATTTTTAAATAAACTTGATAAACAAAAACTTTTCATACATCTCTAAAAAGTTAGATTATGTAATTATATCTTCAGATAGATATATCAAATTTAGATTACCGAGTTTATAATAAACCGAAAAATGTGTTATTCTCAAGAACCTCATTATTTAACTAGTAAAGCTTAATAGAAGAATATTAGAGATTGAATAATTTATTATTTATTTTGCAGCCAAAAAATCGTTGAGCATTTTCATGCTATAAACGTCAAATGGCAATTTCCATCTAATTTGTATGTAAACTCTTTTGTCTAACTTTTGGATTTAGCATTTATCCCATCTGATAGAAAGAATTCTGAATCAGAGTTGATAACTTAGATATAAGTGAGATTGTTGAGGCAGTTATGAGTATTATTGCTTGGGTAGTTTTAGGACTTTTGGCAGGTGCGATTGCTAAAGCTATTTATCCTGGCTATCAAAGTGGTGGAATTCTCTCCACAATGATTTTAGGTATCATTGGTGCTTTCGTTGGTGGAAGTCTGTTTACCCTATTGCGAACAGGGACTCTGCAAATTACTGCGGCTGGCGCTGGTTTAACTCTTCCTGGTATTTTGGTGGCTGTGCTTGGCGCAATTGTTGCTATTTATCTATGGGGATTAATCAGAAGAAGCAGCAATGCCTAATCGCTGATTGGCAGTTATAAACACTGACATGATCGCTGTATTTTATTGGTCTTATAGTTTCCCAGGTTGAGAAGCTCTCAAACATCAAATTAGCTCTCTGTGGAATAATCCTAAAAGACCATTCAATCCTTTTTGTAACATCATAATTTTTGGAAGTGTAAATCTATGTTTTTTCACAAAAAAGAGCCTATTCATGCAGTTAACGTTAGTGAACCAAACCCTCGTTTTGCTCAATTACTTCTAGAGCAGTTTGGCGGAGCTACTGGAGAACTTAGTGCAGCATTGCAATATTGGGTGCAATCATTCCATGTTGAAAACGCTGGAATTAAAGATATGCTCCAAGACATTGCAATCGAGGAATTCAGCCATTTAGAAATGGTTGGTAAACTGATTGAGGCTCATACCAAAAATGTGGATCAAACAGAGGCTTATAAGAGTACTCTCTTTGCAGTTCGCGGGATTGGGCCTCATTTTCTAGATAGTCAAGGTAATGCTTGGACTGCAAGTTACTTGAATGAAGGTGGAGATGTAGTCCGTGATTTAAGGGCTAACGTTGCAGCAGAAGCAGGCGCTCGTCAGACTTACGAAGAGTTAATTAAGTTGGCAACTGACAAAGGAACCCAAGAAACTTTAGTCCATCTGTTAACACGAGAAATTTCTCATACCCAGATGTTTATGAAAGCTCTGGATTCACTGGGTAAGTTGACAGATCCGTTCTTTGGTAATATTAAGCCAGATGAAACTGTTGCTCTTTACTACAATCTATCTACAAACGGTAATGGTCAAGATGAGCGTGGTCCTTGGAATTCTGAGCCAACATTCAAATATATTGCTAATCCCCTAGAAAGCCACTCTTAGAAGTTTGTTGAAAAGTATTTGCCTGTGATTTTGGGTACTTATTGATCCCCCCTAACCCTCCCCTTTTTTAGGCTACAGGGTACACACATCTCTCTACAAAACCAAAATGTAGTATAGCCTCCAAAATCCTCCTTAAAAAGGAGGATTTTGAGAGGTTTTTGCCCCTTAAAAAGGGAATCGGGGGATCAAACAGCTTGTACGGCAACTTTTAAAGACTTGTGTGTACACCGTAGCTTTAAAAAGAGGGATTTTTAGGGATCTAAAGCTTTTGATGCGGATCTGTCCGCATCTAACCAAAATCTTCACTGTTCCCTGTTTCCTCGACCGAAGGTTAGTGAACAACCATACTCCACTCCCGATTTCTTAGAGAAATTGGGAGTATTAGCTACATATCTCTGCGTTATGAAGGATGGACTATATTGCACTCAAATTAAAATGGGTGTAAATCATAAGTCACACTGAAAAAGTCAGAGCGATCGCCTCTTCAATATCTAGCCTGACGCTTCTGAATTCACATTCAATTCAAAATCAAAACTAAGAATCAGGAGATTAATTTGTGATTGTCAACGCTACGCCAAATGGTTGGGAAGTCATTTACCATCGTGCCCATGCTTTATTAGCAGCTCAACTGGCGGGGCGATGGCGATGTAAAGATGCGCCAGTAAGATTGTATGAAACCATCACTGCAATTTCTCATCATGATGATTTAGAGAAAGAGTGGGAAGAAGATATTCTGACTGAAGCTGGTGCGCCAAAGGACTTCATGCTGTCCTCAAATGCCGATGTGTGAATGCTGGGGTACAGAAATTGGCTGATTTGGCAAAGAATGCACTTTACCGTGGACGATGAGTAGCTCTATTAATTTCCATGCACATCAGCCGTCTAAATGAGGGAAGCCGGGGTAAGAGTTCCAAACTAGACAAACTTTTGGATGAGCAACTGCAAAACCAGCAACGTTGGCGGAAGGAACTGGGGATAAAAAAGGAGGAAGTTGATGCAGCTTATGCGTTTATGCAGTGGTGCGATCGCCTCTCTCTCATTTTATGTCAGCAAGAACTACCTGATGATGAGCGGTTTTTAGAAATTAGCAAGGGCCCTGAAGGCGATCGCTATTACATCATGCAGCGCAGTGATAACTTGGTTGTTGTCAAACCCTGGCCCTTCCAAGAGGATAAATCCACGGTCAACGTCGAAGCCTGCGACCTTTCCCAGGTGAAATTTGAGAGCAGTGCCCAACTAACTCAAGCGCTACAAGAAGCCCCCATCAAAGTACTTGAGTGGACATTCATTAAGAGTTAAATACACACTAGAATTTAAGAGCAATCCAGCGAATATTAGACAATTTATCTATAAAAAAGAGCCAGAGAATTAACTCTCTGGCTCATGGAGACAAAAGAATCATCAAATAAAGGCTAACTTGGGCAAGAAACTAAATTCTTCCCAGGTTATGCAGCCCTAAAACAGCACCCACTCCTAAGATATGACCAAAGGCAGTGGTTGCTAAAAGGGCTGGTAAACCAAAACCACCAAAAAGATTAGATGAAGGTAGTGCTGGCTCTGCATTGGGATATTTGATGGTCGATTTCCCAAAGGCAATGGCAATGATATTAGCAATAATGATAATCAGTCCGACTGTTGGACTCCATTGCAGGGGTGTAGTTGCAGCAGCGAGTAAGGTTGAAGTAACCACCAGATTTGCTCCTGAAATTTATTAATGATTGCAAATATAATCTGAAACTTTCCGAAGCAAATTCAACAAATTACCCAATTTAGCATCAATATTTAACAGTTATTCTTACTACTTAATACAACTTTAGTGCAACGTAGTGAGTTAACTGTGCTAACTGGTTTAATTATCAACATAAAAAGCAAGAATTTTATTAGTTTTAAATTATACCTAGTTCTCAAAGACTAAGGAGAATTAATAGGGTTTTATCTATACGCAACACAGTAAACTTTCATGACAATTTTTGTGTTGCAAATATAACATATATAACTATTTAGCTATGTCAAAAGTATTTGTTAAGTTTAATACATTTAAAATAAGCATACTTAACTTGGTGGTCAATATTTTTGCTAGTCTGTTTGCTTGTATATACTAAGAAAATCCAAAAATCTACCCATAAGGGGATAAAGTTTTTTGGCATAGTAAGTGTGAATCTTAACTTATAGCGTCATTTTGTTAAACTCACGTTAATACATTTATCTGAATAGTTAGATATGTATAAAAAAAGATTAAAAACATATAAAATTTATCTACCTAAAGGATGAGATATAAGTATATATTTTCCTCTGTCTAAATAAATTAAATATAAATACTTAACCTGGAATTATACTTCTGACAGAAGATGTAAAAAAATATTAGGTATATTAAATTAAAATGAATATTAATCAAAGTTTCTCAATAATTCAAGTAAGTGTGTTAAACACGAACTTGAAATAGCTTAGAGCTTTGTTAAAATCAGCAACACACAAACTATGAACTCTACCACCGAAAAACGTATCGCCTTGATTTCCGTCCACGGAGACCCGGCGATTGAAATAGGGAAAGAAGAAGCTGGGGGACAAAATGTTTATGTGCGCCAAGTGGGTGAAGCACTAGCGCAGCTGGGATGGCAAGTTGATATGTTTACCCGCAAAGTGAGTCTGGAGCAAGACTTGATTGTTGAACATAGCGATAATTGTCGAACTATTCGTTTAAAAGCTGGGCCCCTTGAGTTTGTGCCGCGAGATGAGATTTTTGAATATCTGCCAGAATTTGTGGATAATTTCCTCAAATTTCAAGTAAAAAATGAGATTACATACCAGTTAGTTCACACTAACTACTGGCTCTCTAGTTGGGTGGGGATGGAGTTAAAGAAAATCCAAGAGAGTAAACAGGTTCACACGTACCACTCATTAGGAGCAGTCAAGTACAACACTATAGAAAATATTCCTCTGATTGCTAGTCAACGATTAGCTGTGGAAAAACAAGTGTTGGAAACAGCAGAGCGAATTGTGGCGACAAGTCCGCAAGAACAGCAACACATGCGATCGCTAGTTTCCACTGAAGGTAATATCGATATTATTCCCTGCGGTACAGATATTCAGCGTTTTGGTTCCATTGGGCGAGAAGCAGCCAGGGCGGAACTGGAAATTGCCAAAGATGCCAAAGTTGTATTATATGTAGGGCGTTTTGACCAACGCAAAGGTATAGAAACCCTAGTACGTGCGGTAAATGAGTCTGGGCTATGCGATTCTAATAATCTCCAGCTAATTATTGGTGGTGGTAGTACTCCAGGTAACAGCGACGGCATCGAGCGCGATCGCATTGAGCAAATTGTCCAGGACTTAGGAATTAGTCACTTAACCATCTTTCCTGGTCGTCTCAGTCAAGATATTTTACCAACTTATTATGCAGCTGCCGATGTCTGCGTTGTTCCCAGTCACTACGAACCTTTTGGACTGGTTGCGATCGAAGCGATGGCAAGCAGTACACCAGTTGTAGCTAGCGATGTCGGCGGACTTCAATTTACTGTAGTTAATGAAGAAACTGGTTTATTAGCGCCACCACAAGATGTAGGTGCTTTTGCATCTGCCATTGACCGAATTCTCTTAGATCCAGAGTGGCGAGACGAATTGGGTAAAGCTGGCAGAAAGCGCGTTGAAAGTAAATTTAGTTGGCATGGTGTCGCAACTCAGTTGAGCGAACTTTACACCCAATTGTTGGAGCCATCAGCAAAAGAACCTGCATTGCTTGTTAAATAGGGCTGCAAGCAACCTAATACACTCAGATAAAATCATTTTACACAACCGATAAATTCTGTAGAGAGACGCAAAATTTTGCGTCTCTACATTTTTTACGGGGGCATATTTATGCCTAGATTAATATCAATATTAGAGATGATGGAAGTATACTGAGCATCCACCTTTGAACGCGAACGGCTATGCAACCAGTTGATTTCACTACCCTTACAGCTACTTGTAGCGAACTACGCGCTAACTGGCTGCCCTCGCGGACAGAACAGGTTTATCAGCGCGATCGCTACACTATTGCTATAGCATTACGCACCCTAAAACAGCGTGATTGGCTACAGATTTCTTGGCATCCCCAAGCTGCACATATTTGCATCGGCGATCCACCACCGCGATCGCCAGATACCTTTACCTTTAGCCAGCAACTAATACACCAATTGGGTGGTTTGGCACTGGTGGGTATTGAAGCGATCGCCCCTTGGGAACGTGTTATTGATTTGCAATTTGCCCGTCGTCCCGGAGAAAGCGCCCTATATCATGTCTATGCAGAAATTATGGGCAAATATAGCAACGTCATTCTCACCGACGCTAGTAATATAATTATCACCGCAGCCCATCAAGTCAGTCAGCAACAATCTAGTGTCCGTCCCATCCAAACCGGACAACCTTATGAAACACCACCAAAACTGACTGGAACTGTCCCCAGTTTGAGCGAATCCCAAGAACGTTGGCAAGAACGGGTAAGTTTAGTACCAGGAGCAATCAAGCGGCAATTGCTGAAAAGTTATAGTGGCTTGAGTGCTGCGCTGTTAGATTTAATGCTGCTAGAAGCAAATATCGCACCAGAAACATCTACCGATACTCTCAACCCCGACGATTGGCGACGGTTATTTGAGCGTTGGCAAGAATGGCTGCAAGCTTTGGATTCCAAAAAATTTCAACCCGCTTGGACAAAAGATGGTTACACCGTAATGGGTTGGGGTGTAGTTAAAAAAGTCAAAGATATCCAGGAGTTGCTCAACCGTTATTACAGTAACCAAATTGATCAACAGTTATTTTCTCAATTGCGCCATCAGTTGAGTCAGAAATTAAATAATATTCTGGCGAAATTACGCAACAAAGCTCAAACCTTTAAAACGCGCTTGCAGCAATCAGATCAAGCCGACGAGTATCGACAAAAAGCTGATTTATTGATGGCTCACCTGCAAAACTGGGAACCAGGGATGAAAGAAATTATCCTTGCTGATTTTGATACAAATTTGCCAGTAGCGATCGCTCTCCAACCAGATAAAAATGCTGTCCAAAATGCCCAAAGTCTTTATAAACAGCACCAAAAGCTGAAACGCGCCCGTTCTGCTGTCGAACCCCTATTGTTAGAAGTGCAGACAGAAATTGACTATTTAGAACAAGTAGAAGCTGCGATATCTTCGATGGGCTACGCCAACGCTCAGATAGACACCTACCAAACAACAGAAGATTTGCGAGTTTTAGAAGAAATCCGCGAAGAGTTGATTGGACAAAAGTATTTAGAAGATCCAGGATATCGCAGCCGCAGCGCCAATGAACCCCCCAGCACCAACTTTCATCGTTACCTTACCCCCAGTGGCTTTGAAGTATTAATCGGTCGCAATAATCGCCAAAATGACCAATTAACCTTTCGTGTAGCTGGGGATTATGACATCTGGTTCCACACTCAAGAAATTCCAGGGAGTCATCTGCTACTACGTCTAGAACCCGGTGCTGTCGCAGAAGAAGCTGATTTGCAATTTGTCGCTAATCTTGCTGCTTACTACAGTCGCGCCCGTCAGAGTGAGCAAGTGCCAGTAGTTTACACCCAGCCAAAACACGTTTACAAACCCAAAGGAGCAAAACCGGGAATTGCAATTTACAAGCAGGAGAGCATCCTTTGGGGAAAACCACAAATAGTCAGTCATTAGTCAGTAGTCATTGGGAATTGGGCATGAAGAAGAGACAAGGTAGACAAGGAAGAGGGGAGAGACTTATTCAATAATTCCCCCTTGTCCTCCTTGTCCCCCTGCCCCCTTGCTTCCTCTGCCCCTGACTTTTACTATCTATACCTCGGGATATGCTGAATTATTCTAATAGATAGAGGCTTTTAAGCTTTGCTAATATCTTTTTTTGATGAATATTCCTGAAAAATCTGTGTTGACTGTTACAATATTGTTAAGAAAAGTTGCCCGTTGCATTTTGGGAACGCGCAATTGGGTTTTAACTCTCTTGAGAAGACAACGCAAAAAAATATTTTTATAGACCAGCTGTGGGAGGCTGGTCTTTTTGTATTTAATACAGCAGTTTGAGTATTTTTTGAGCATTTATAGCTCAATAAGCTTGGGTTAGCCCCTTACATTACTATTTTAGGAAAGCTCAGGTGGTCTGAAATTTGTAAAGTTGGTTGCACCATAATGATTATCGATCATTTTGGCCGATGTTTCAGTCCATCTGCCAATCGCGGTGCTATTAATATGTGCTTCCACACACAAGCTGATATAGGTATGCCGTGTCTGGTAGCTCTTACGATAAGGGATATTGCATTTACCTATGATTGACTTCCATGCACGATTAGCGAAGTTGTGATGGTCAATGAATTTTCCTTTTGGGCTTGTAAAGACTAGAGATTCAAAACTATCTTCTTCAGATTTCATTTCATCTAAGATTGTCTGCACTTCTGAATTAATCGGAAAATCACGTTTTATTTGAGTTTTTAGTCCCTCTTTGAGGACTAAACCATTTTCGGAGACGACAACAGTTTCCCGAAATTGAATCACACTCTTAGTAACATGCTTCCATTTCAAGCCACCAAAAACGTTCAAAAATGGCATAAAGACTAGAACATTTATCCTCTATCCTCTATTTTTCAGGGATTAGAAACCAAAAAACCCTTGAAATCTAACGAATTCAAGGGTTTTTTGATGATGCCAGGAACCGGACTTGAACCGGTGACACGAGGATTTTCAGTCCTCTGCTCTACCAACTGAGCTATCCCGGCTGGGTCTTTTGTGAGCCACGATTAATAAATGTAGCAAACATCCCAAAATATAGCAAGCCCTTGGAGAAAAAAGATTTATGCAGCTTTCAAATTCAACTTAAACCAGATAAAAACGGCTATAAATAGCAGGAATTGTACAAGAACAATACTCGGGCCAGAAGCAAGGTTGAAAATACCAGAGACAACGATGCCAGCAATGCTGCTGATGGAACCAACTATCACTGATATGACTAGAAAGCGGCTAAAGTGGTGACTCATCAATTTGGCAGTAGAGGCGGGAATAACCAAAAAGGCGTTCACCAGTAAAACGCCGACAGCTTTAATCGCTACGGCAACGGCGAGTGAAAGCAAAACCACAAATACATAGCGGTACAATTGGACAGGAACGCCTTGGACTTGAGCTACATCGGGGTTAAGGGTCAATAAAATTTGCTGTCGCAAGGTTGATAGTAAAAATATGCCACCTCCCACAAGTACTAACAGCGTCAAAATCAAATCTGTGGTATCGATCGCTAGAATATCCCCAAACAGCACCGCCATCAAGTTGCCACGATATCCTTTAATCAGGCTAGTGAGAATCACACCGATCGCTAATGCCCCAGATAGCACTATGCTAAGGACACTATCGCTACCTAAGTCAGTTTTGTCGATGAAGTAGAGGACAATAACGCCGAAAACCAAGGTAAAAGGTAACAGCATCCAAGTCGGATTTATTTGTAGTAGCACACCTAACGCCACACCCACTAATGCTGCATGACCAACGGCGTGGCTGAAAAAGGACAACTGGCGCAAGGTGACAAAACTGCCCAACATCCCACCAAGTATTCCCATTAACACAGCACCAACGATCGCACGCTGCATGAAGGGGAATGTTAACAAGCTTACCAAGTCATTACTACTGGCGATCGCTAGGCTTGCTATCTGACAATCATCGAAAAAATTCATACTTATAGACATTAATGTTGGTGCTGGTAGCGACTAAAACCTGGGCCGTAGGTTGCTAACAGGTTTTGTGGTGAAAGGGCAATTTCTGGCTTACCAGTACAAACAATGCTTTGGTTGAGGCAAAGCACGCGATCGCAATGGCGATTTACCATATCAATATCATGAGAAACTTGTAATACCGTCCAACCCTCCTCCCGCTTTAATTCATTTAGCAAAGCGTAAAAATCTGCTGAACCTTGGACATCAACACCAGCGAAGGCTTCATCCAATACCAGCAGTTTTCGAGGCATTACCAAACAATAAGCCAATAACACCCGCTTGAGTTGACCGCCGCTAAGAGTACCAATAGCTTGATGCTGTAAATGATAAGCATCGGTTCGCCGTAAAGCTTCTACTACTGCTGCCGATTTTTCTTTATCTTGTCTCCACAGCTTGGAGAAAAATAAATCTCCCCTTTTCCCTTCCTTAGCCCATCCCAGTCCCACCAATTCGCTAACAGAAATAGGAAAACTGCGGTCAAAGATGAAATTTTGCGGCATATAGCCCAACAAATGACGCAAACGCCCCAGCCTTGCAATTGGGCGACCGAATATTTCAATCGTCCCAGCACTTCGAGGGATCAAATCTAAAACCGCTTTTACTAAGGTACTTTTACCAGCACCATTGGGGCCAACTATGGCTGTATCTGTTCCCGGAAACAATTCAAAGGAAACATCTCGAACAGCTAGATAGCTGCCTTGGTAGACAGTTAACCCTTCTACTTTCAAAATAGCAATGTCATTGGTCATTGGTTATTGGTCATTGGTTATTAGTCATTGGTCATTGGTCATTAGTTTTTACAAAGAACAAATGACAAACCTATTTACATGAAGTTTCTAGAATTTGCAAGTTAGCTTTCATCGCCTTAAAGTAATGTTGTGGATCTGTTTCGCCAGTTTCCAGAGAATCCAGAGGACGCAAAGTTAACTTCAAGTCTTTGGAGAGGCTGGTTAGGAGTTTGTTATCTACTCCTGGTTCGCTAAATAAAGCTTTTACTTTGTACTTTTTAACAGCATTGACTGCATTTTGCACATCAGTTGGTGAAAGTTGATCTTCGGGAATTTGCACCACAGCAACTTGTTTGAGGTTATAGCGTTTTGCTAAATAGGGAAACGCATCATGAAAGGTAATAAAGGTACAACTAGGAGTTTTTTGTAAAGTCTGTTGAAATTCATTATTTAAACTTTCTAATTCTTTAATATAAACCGCAGTATTTGCTTCATAAGTAGCTTTATTTGCCGGGTCAGCAGCAATTAATCCATCCCGAATGTTAGTTACCTCTTGTTTTGCCAAAACTGGATCTAACCAAACATGAGGATTACCTTGGGCGTGTTCGTGGTCTTCTTCGTCTTTCCCTGTTTTGACAACAGGTGAAATTTCATTTAAGGGTTTAATACCAATACTTGCATCAATTTCAACTAATTTGGCGTTTTGGGCATTTTTGACAGTATTTTCCAGAAATCCCTCCAAACCTAAACCATTTTTTACTAACACATTCGCAGTTGCGATCGCTTTGACATTTTCGGGTGTCGCTTGGTATTCATGTACCTCCGTACCAGGCGGCACTAGAATTTCTACATCTGCCACATTCCCAACAACTGCCTTAGTAAACAAATATATCGGCAAAAATGTCGTCACTACTTTAGTTTTCCCTAACTGCGCTACTGGCGTGGATGTAGTCGCCTGTGCTGGCGGCGACTGTTCAGAAGTTGATCCCTGATTCGGATTCGATTGGCTACAGCCACCAGTCATTGACAACATTAACAGAGCAATTATGGACAAAATGCCGCTTCTTTGTCTGCCTGTTCTAAGTCCTCTGCAATTCCCCATCACAGTGTTTTCTCCTCAAAATGGATGCAACGTCTGCCTCTGTCGCAATTCCTATTGACAATGAGACTTATTCTTAATTTATACTATAATAATTCTCATTCTCATTCAAGACACATAATATTCTTCTGAGTTTCCTGTGTAATAAGTAACAACAAAGTTTTTCAGATAGTATAGCCCTCAGTAATTTATTTTTCTTTGGATAATTAAGAATCCTTGACTTTTTTTGTTAAAAAGCTTGCTTAATTCTGATAAGATTACTGACAAATATTCTCATAAAATACACGTTCAAAAAACGTGCTTTGGGTGTGAATTGGAGATCAGTGTGAGGAGAAAAATGCAAAAATTCTGTAAATATCTGCTAGTTAGTCCAGCAGTTTGCTGTGCATTGCTATTTGTAAATACTGCTGCATTTGCAGGTGAAACATCTAGTACGTCTGAAATCAATCAACCGCAAGTTTTAGCTAATCCAGACATAAAAGCTGATAACATAGCGCCAGATCGGGCAATGGCACAAGTTACTTCTGTATCTCAATTTTCTGATGTACAACCCACC
Organism: Nostoc sp. TCL240-02; assembly: GCF_013343235.1. Taxonomy (GTDB): domain Bacteria; phylum Cyanobacteriota; class Cyanobacteriia; order Cyanobacteriales; family Nostocaceae; genus Nostoc. Next base: position 7,579,979 of record NZ_CP040094.1, read on the forward strand.
GACTGGGCATTCCAAGCATTGCAGTCGTTGGTTGAGCGTTATGGATGTATTGCAGGGTACCCAAATAGCACTTATCGCGGTAATCGGGCATTAACGCGATATGAGTTTGCTGCTGGTTTGAATGCTTGTCTCGATCGCGTTAACGAACTGATTGCTACAGCCACAGGCGATTTAGTTAAGAAAGAAGATTTAGCCACATTACAAAAACTGCAAGCAGACTTTTCAGCAGAACTGGCGACACTCCGAGGTCGTGTAGATGCAGTAGAAGCTAAAACTGCTGAATTGGAGGCGCATCAATTTTCAACCACAACCAAGCTGAATGGTGAAGTCGTAATTGCGATCGCAAGTGTTGTAAGTGGTAATACAGTTAATGGTCAAGAAGTCAACCAAAATGCTGTCCTTGCAGACCGGGTACGTCTGAACCTCGACACCAGTTTCACGGGTAAAGATTTACTTAGAACACGACTTCAGGCAACAAACCTAGACCCATTCTCTCAGACTGCTACCTTTACACCAGAAGGTGATTTCCGGTTTGCTGGTGGTAACAACAATAATGGAGTTGTGATAGACGCATTATTGTATCAGTTCCCTCTCGGTAGTAAAACAGGCATCACTCTGGAAGCAAATGCAGGTGCAATTGATGATTTCACTAACACCGTCAACCCATACTTAGATGGGGACGGCGGTAGCGGTGCCCTTTCCCATTTTGGAACTCGCAACCCAATTTATTATCTAGCCAATGGTACTGGTATCGGAATCAAACACGAGTTCAGTGATAAGCTCGAACTAAGCTTAGGGTATTTAGCGAATGATGCTGCTAACCCTCAACTAGGCTCTGGACTATTCAATGGTGCTTATGGTGCTATGGCACAGTTAACTGTTAAGCCTAGCAACCAAATTACCCTTGGTTTGACCTACCTTAACGCCTACAGAAATACTTTTTTTGCCAATGGTAGTGGTGGTAGCAATAACGCTAATGACATATTGGAGAATGCCTCTAGTAATTCCTACGGTATAGAAGCATCCTTTCAACCTAGCTCAAAATTCGTGATTGGCGGTTGGGCTGGCTTGACCAAAGCTCGCGTCCTTTCGGTTACTCCTGGCGATGCTGACATCTGGAACTATGCCGTCACACTGGCTTTCCCCGATCTTGGAAAAACAGGTAACATTGCAGGCATTATTGTGGGTATGGAACCTAAAGTTACCAGCGTGAGCGGCTCTCTCAGCAATGCGGGTATCAATAAAGATCCAGATACTTCATATCACATTGAAGGTTTCTATCAATATAAGTTGAGTGACAATATCAGCATCACCCCAGGAGTTATCTGGCTAACAGCGCCAGATCATAACAATCAAAACGATGATATTGTGATTGGTACAGTGAGAACCACATTCACTTTCTAATTTTCAAATATTAAAATGAGACGCAAAATTATCTTTTGCGTCTTATGTTTTGTGTGTGGTTTAAAAAATAAAAACCAGTATTGTTGCTGGGCTTGATATTTCTAAACAATATAGCGATTCCAGGACTATTTCATTCTCATTTAGAGGATGTTTGAAAAGTCCTGATTGATGTATTAAATATTTTTTACCCACCCTAACCCTCGGCGTAGTTCGGCATTTTCCTCTGTTAAAAGCCATTCCGGTTGCCATTGCTGCTGGTGAATTTTACCGTATTTTTCAGGTAAGGTTACACCGTGGTAGGAGTAGAGGCTATATCCATTACTAAATTCAATGGCGGATTCGCCTTCAGCGTGGAGGCGGTTTTGATTGTCAAAGCGCAGGTGAAGGGGGCGATCGCAGATTATACAAAATTTTTTAAATGGATAAAGCCAACCACAAAACCTTGATAAAGACTGTAAAGTTTCCCATCTTTTTTTACTGTAATAATAATCTAATACAGAAACGTAAAAATCCACATGACAACAACGATTCGCCAAACTTTGGAAATTTAACCAGAGACGATCTCCTAAATATATATTGAATTTAGGCTGATTATGGATTTTATCTTCTAATACATATTCTTGAGGAGTAAAACTTGGTTCAACAATAGTTAACTTTCTCAAAGTCTGCGTATTTATTTGATATAAAAAATCTCTATCTTTATTAGTTGAGTTTGCTGTAATATAGCCGCAAATCTTATCATTTAAACTTAGAAATTCTAGATTATTAAAACTTAAATTAGGTAGCTTTTGATAAATAATTTTTAAACCAGCATAAGGACTTTCACAAAAAATAATTTCTGGATCTTGTTTATTGATAGCTGTATATGCAGCTTTGACAACTTCCGCAGCTTTTTCACGATCAATCCGCTCTGTCGAAAGCGCGATCGCTCTCCACTTCTCCCGATAAACTGGAATTAAAGCCTCTTGCTCAGGCGTTAAATTTTCAATCAGCGACATAACGCCACCCTTCCGGCTCGTATTCCCTCTGAATTTTCACCATCCAGTCACCTTGGGGAATAGAAATAGCTTTATGCTCCTCGTGAGCTAGCAATGCCGACTCTGAAAACACACGCAAAAAGAGCGTGCTATCTTTATCGTATAATTCTGCGTCTCCCTCAGTAATGCGATGTTTATGCCCCGTCACTTCGCCTTCTGCCAAAATTAAGCGAGGTATTTTTTGTCCTTCAATTTGCTGCACAGACAGTAAAATTACATCATCTTGACGAATCGGTTGCATAGTTTTGCTTTCCTGACATGGGTACAAACCCTACATCGCTTTTGCTCTCAAGTTTGGTTTAATTTTGGCACAAGCTATATGAAAGTGGGAATTGCGAATTGACAAGAGGCAGAGGTGCTGGTCTTGCTAAGGAGAAAACTACTCCCCTTTTCTGCCTACTTGCTTCTTCCCCAGTTCCCATTCCCCAATCCCCAATCCCCAAATTTTAAAACTGTAGTCGCCAATTATGCGTTAGATAAGTTAAAGATTGAAATAGCTGGAAATTCACACCCAGCGTAGCCTCATTTATCCTCTAGGACAGACTGGGCCATAAGTTCGGGGGATTTTCTCCCAAGCAGACAGTTTATGTGAGGATTAAATCACCGCCCTAAGCGCGACTTATCTTGACAATTTGCAAAAATTACCTCAATTTGACTGTTTAGCTTAGTTGCTATTCTTTTTATTGAAATTTCCATGTCAACTCTCGTCATCGTCGAATCTCCAACCAAAGCTCGTACCATTCGCAACTACTTGCCAGCAGGCTATCGGGTGGAAGCGTCTATGGGTCATGTGCGTGACTTACCCCAGTCGGCTAGTGAAATTCCTGCTGCCGTCAAGGGGGAAACATGGGCGCAGCTAGGGGTAAATGTGGACGCCGACTTTGAACCGGTATATGTTGTCCCAAAAGACAAAAAGAAAATTGTCACCCAGCTTAAAGAAGCCCTTAAAGATGTAGATGAACTGATTCTGGCAACGGACGAAGACCGGGAAGGTGAAAGCATTAGTTGGCATTTATACCAATTGCTGAAGCCGAAAGTTCCGACTAAGCGGATGGTGTTTCACGAAATTACCCAAGAGGCGATCAAAAAAGCTCTGAAAGATTGCCGCCAAATCGATGAGCAGTTGGTTCGCGCCCAAGAAACACGGCGGATTTTAGATCGACTCGTGGGATATACCCTGTCTCCCCTGTTATGGAAAAAAATCGCCTGGGGATTATCTGCTGGGCGGGTACAATCTGTGGCTGTGCGGCTTTTAGTCACAAGAGAACGCCAACGCCGGGCTTTCCATGAAGGTACGTATTGGGATTTGAAAGCCAGTTTGTCAAAGGAAAAAACCCCCTTTGCTGCTCAGTTGGTAACATTGGCAGGAACCAAAATCGCTAACGGTAGCGATTTTGACGCAACGACTGGACAAATTACCGCAGGTCGCAATGTCTTGTTGCTAAACGAAGACCAAGCGATCGCCCTCAAGGAACGCCTAACTGGGAAAACCTGGAGTGTTACCGAAATGGAGGAACGCCCAGTGACGCGCAAGCCGTCGCCACCGTTTACTACTTCGACGCTGCAACAAGAATCTAACCGGAAACTGCGCCTGTCTGCCCGCGATACGATGCGCGTTGCCCAGAATTTGTACGAGCAGGGGTATATTACCTATATGCGGACAGATTCGGTGCATTTGTCAGATCAAGCGATCGCAGCTGCTCGAAGTTCTGTAGAAAAGCTTTACGGTAAACAATACCTCAGCCCCCAACCCCGGCAATACACCACTAAATCCAAAGGTGCACAAGAGGCACACGAAGCAATTCGCCCAGCCGGTAGCACCTTCCGCACGCCTCAAGAAACTGGTTTGGGCGGTCGAGAACTTGCCGTTTACGATTTGATTTGGAAGCGGACTGTCGCCTGTCAAATGGCTGATTCCCGCCAAACTCAAATTAGCGTGCAATTGCAAGTTGAGGATGCTGGATTCCGTTCTTCTGGCAAACGGATTGAATTTCCTGGATATTTACGTGCTTACGTTGAAGGTTCAGATGACCCAGAAGCAGCACTGGAAGACCAGGAAGTAATTTTGCCGAATCTGAAAGTGGGAGATCATCCGAATTGTACAGATTTAGAAGCAGTTGGCCACGAAACTCAACCGCCAGCTAGATACACCGAAGCAACTTTAGTGAAAACCTTAGAAAGTGAAGGTATCGGTCGTCCCAGTACCTACGCCAGCATCATTGGCACAATCATCGATAAAGGTTATGCCCATTTGGTGAGTAACGCTCTCATTCCTACCTTCACCGCTTTTGCCGTCACCGACTTGCTGGAAAAACATTTCCCAGACATCGTTGATCCTAGTTTTACCTCGAAGATGGAGCAAACCCTTGATGACATTTCTACAGGTGAAGCAAAATGGCTACCCTACTTGCAGAAATTTTATCTGGGAGAAAAAGGGCTGGAAACCCTTGTAAAAGAACGGGAAAGTCAAATTGATGCCACCAAAGCTAGGACTGTAGAACTAGAAAATCTAGATGCCAAAGTCCGTATTGGTAAATATGGCCCCTACATTGAAGTTACAAATGGTGAGGGGGTGATCACCGCCTCAATTCCCAAAGACTTGACACCAGCAGACCTCGACCCCAAACAGGTAGAAGTATTGCTGCGACAAAAAACCACAGGCCCTGACCAGGTAGGTCGGCATCCCGAAACTGGTGAACCGATTTATGTGAAAATCGGTGCTTATGGGCCTTATGTTCAATTGGGCGATAAAACCGACGAAAACCCCAAACCGAAACAAGCCTCTCTACCCAAGGGTATTACCCCAGAAACCGTTACCCTGGAAATGGCTGTTGGTCTGTTAGCACTACCCCGGACATTAGGAGTTCACCCAGTCACAGGCAGCAAAATCCAAGCAAGTTTGGGACGCTTTGGCCCTTATGTGGTTCATGACCAGGGTAAGGAAGGGAAAGATTACCGTTCGCTGAAAGCTGCTGACAATGTATTGACAATTACCCTAGAACGTGCATTGGAATTATTGTCTGAACCCAAAAAGGGACGTAGTTCCACCAACAGCAAGTCTAAGGCAGCCTTACGCGAATTGGGCCCACATCCAGATGATGAGGAAACAATTAACATCTACGATGGCCCTTATGGCCCTTACATTAAGCATGGCAAAACTAATGTGAGTATCCCAGAAGGTCAAACGGTAGAAGATATAACTCTGACTGAGGCGCTTAACTTGTTGAGCGCTAAGGCATCGACAGCGAAATCGACTCGCAAAACGACTAAATCAACGACTTCCAAATCTAAGTCGACTGCTAAGTCAACTGCTAAGTCAACGACGGCTGCGAAAAAGAAAGTCACAGAAGGCTAACTGTAAGTCAACTAATTTTGGATTTTGAATCATAGCTTTGGTGCGCTTCCAGTGCAACTCGAATTTTGGATTAAAAGAATTTTGCGGTTCATACCCCGATGCCAGTTGCTTAATGCCGGAGAATCCGTCCACCGCAGTGGCTCCCCCTTGTAGGCAAAATCTAAAATCTAAAAGACGCTTCTACGGACGCTCGATGACTCGCTACCGCTTCGCTAAGGCTACGCTATCGGAAATCTAAAATTCGTAGTCAAGAGTCCAAAGTCCGATCTTTTAACTCTTGACCCTTGATATTTATCCTTGATAGGATACGGTTCTGTAGGTTGCAAGTGTGATACTCTAAAAAGTAAGGGAGAACACAACGCCAAATTTTAGAAGTGGCTTATGTCCCAAATAGGGGATTGTGTCTGTGCCCAGTTGGAAGCCAGAGGTACGACAATGTGCCATCTTCTGTGTACCTGTTAATCAAAATTTGAGGTAGTATCTCAGGAGCATTCAGTTCATGGACTATATAGAAAAGGTGCTGGAAAAGCTTAAGGAATTAGCACGCAGGCTGATTGAAAGCCTATTAGGACCAGAGGCTGAACCGGAACCGGAACTGATTCCGATTCCTGTGAACGATCGCTCGCGTCGTCGCCACTAGAGCCAAAGTGCTGAATTCGACATTACAACCCTTAAGCATTCTGGCACTGCATGGGCCAAACTTGAATTTGCTAGGACAGCGAGAACCAGGAATTTATGGTTCGTTGACACTAGCTGAAATTAACCGCCTGTTAGAAGAAGAAGGATTCAAGTTACAGGCGAAAGTTTTTCCCTTGCAATCAAATCATGAAGGAATTTTAGTAGATACTATTCATGAGGCATTAGGACAACACCAAGGAATTTTGATTAATGCTGGGGCATATACTCACACAAGTGTGGCATTGCGAGATGCGATCGCAGCTGTTAACTTGCCCACAGTCGAAGTACATCTGAGTAACATATACCGCCGGGAAGATTTTCGCCATCATTCGTACATCGCCCCAGTTGCGATCGGGCAAATAAGTGGTTTTGGTGTTCAAAGTTACTTGTTGGGCTTACAAGCTTTGATAAATCATTTAAGAAAAAATGAAACGTAAAGAATGAAAAATAAATCGTTTTTTAGAGTTTAGATTTGGGATTGAATAATTTTATCCCAAATATTAAGTTACGTTGGGAGCGCACCAAAAGTGCGACCCAAAATCTAAAATTCTATGCGTTACTCTCCTATAAGTCGATTTAGAGGTACTTTCCTCGGAGCATTTCTGGGGGAAAATTTAACATCTGATGGTAAAATACAGTCTCAGAGTTACCTAGATTTAGGCAGAATGGCGATTCTGGGTACTGAGAGTTTAATTAACTTGGGTAAATTAGATTTAGATGATTGGATAGCGCGTCAGCAGCAAGAATCTCTTCATTTAGCTGCAACTGATGATATATCGATAAAAATAATTATTGCCACACTACCAGTAGCACTTTTTTTTCACGAAAATCCGATTAAGTTGCGACAAAACTTGCTGCGTGTACTTAAAATCTGGGAGGATGATCCAGTCGTAAGGGATGGAACACTCGCGGTAGCTTATGCGATATCTCTTGCTCTAACTGAAAAGCTCGACCCTCTAACCCTCATCCCACAAACAATTTCTTTTCTTGGTGAAACACCGACATCGATACCAAAAAAATTATTAAAAGTCCAGAGTTTATTAGAGCAAGGGGCGGGATTGTCAAGGGCGCAAGCTGAGTCTGCTAGGGAAGAAAAACTCAGTAACACTATTGCTATGGCATTTTACTGCTTTTTGAGTACTTTAGAAGACTTTCGCCTTGCAGTTTTGCAGGCTATTCACAATGGCAATTCTAAAGTGCAAGATGCTACATCTCTAAGAAGCTCACAGGCTACAGGTGCAATTACTGGTGCTTTATCAGGAGCATATAACGGTATAAGCGGAATTCCGGTAAATTGGCAAGTCTTGCTCTTGCAAAGGAATTCTCCAGCGTGGGGATTAACTAGCTTTTCCCAAATGTTAGAATTGACCGATGCATTTGTGGCGGTGTGGTCAGGAGTGTATGATATTGACCTAAATCCCAGAGAGTTAACACAGGGATGTGAGGAGGTTTTGCTTTCAGTTTACGCAGCTCCCCGCGTTATTCGATCGCGTTAGGGACTTGCAAAAAATAAATTATTCCAAATTATTTATAGATTTGTAGGGGTGCAAGGACTTGCGCCCCTAGGACAGGATATTTTTAACTGGAAGTCCCTAATAGCGATCGCTTATAAATCTACACTTCTTTTCTAGAGCGATGTCTCCGATGGTCACTGAGCTTTGTCGTACTCCTCCGGGGAAGCAAGCTACGTGCAGCGTCTCATTGCGGGCTACGCCTATGCCAGCTTTTGGGTCAATGATATACCAAAATGAATGCGTGAATTACTCAAATGAGTAAGCAAACTGGGGTTTGAGAAAGAAAAAGCTGCTTTTGCTTGCGGAAAACATCAAAATGAGAAAGCAAAGGCTACTTTTGTTTGTGGAAAACACTAAAATGCGAGATTAAAAGCTGCTTTTGAATAAGTAAAAGCTGCTTTTGTTTGTGGAAAACACTAAAATGCGAGATTAAAAGCTGCTTTTAAAGAAGTAAAAGCTACTTTTGTTTGTGGAAAACACTAAAATGCGAAATTAAAAGCTGCTTTTGAGAAAATAAAAGCTGCTTTTAAAGAAGTAATCAGGCATTTTTACTAACTCAATATGAATTTTAGTCTAGGCGATACCTTTCCTTTGGAACGCTCCGCGATCGCTAACGCGCTTTTCAGTTTTATCACGGTATGCTTTGTACAAAACTAGCTTATTCTGGATTTTGGGAAAGGCGATCGCGCAAATCTGCTAAATTTTTACGCACAGTAACAGTATTGGGATGATTTTCCCCTAAGTATCGCTCACAGATATCTAAAGCTTGTTGGTAGAGGGATTTTGCTTCGTTACATCTGTCTTGGTAATCGTAGAGTCTCGCTAAGTTGTTGAGGCTAGCGCCAACATCTGGATGTTCTTCTCCCAGCAACTTACGCCTGAGTGCTAAAGCTTTTTGGTAGAGGGATTCAGCTTCGATGTATCTGCCTTGGGAATCGTAGAGTGACGCTAGGTTATTGAAGCTTTGTGCGACATCTGGATGTTCTTCTCCCAGCAGCTTGCGCCTAAGTTCTAAAGCTTGTTGGTAAAGGGGTTCGGCTTCGGTGTATCTTTCTTGGGATTTGTAGAGTGATGCTAGGTTGTTGAGGCTGCTAGCAACATCTGGATGTTCCTTCTTCAGCAGGTGTCGTGTTAGTTCCAAAGCTTGCAAAAATAAGGGTTCAGCTTCGCTGTATCTTCCTTGGGATTTGTAGAGTAATGCTAAGTTATTCAAGCTATTAGCAACATCTGGATGTTCTTCTCCCCGCAGGCCTAACATTAGTTCTAAAGTCTCCAAATATAGAGGTTCAACTTCGCTGTTTCTTCCTTGGTGAAGGTAAAGATTTGCTAGGTTGGTCAGGCTAGTAGCAAAATATATATGTTTTTCTCCTACTAAGCGTCGCGTTAGTTCCAAAGCTTGTAGTAACAGGGGTTCAGCTTCGCTATATCTTCCTTGACAATTGTAGAGTAATCCTAGATTATTCAAGCTGGTTGCAACATCTAGATGTTCCTCTCCTCGCAAGCGTCGCCATAGTTCTAAAGCTTGCAAAAACAAGGGTTTAGCCTCGCTGTATCTTCCTTGGTAAAGGTAGAGATACGCTAGGTTGTTTAGGCCTATGGCAACATCTAGATGTTCCTCTCCTCCCAGGTGTCGCCATAGTTCTAAAGCTTGTAAAAACAAGGGTTCAGCTTCGCTGTATTTTCCTTGGTAACGGTAGAGATTCGCCAAGTTGTTAAGACTAGTGGCAACATCTGGGTGTGTCTCTCCCAAGCGTTTTTTCGTCACTTCTAGACATTGTTCAAACCAAGGTGCTGACTGATTGTACAGTCCTTGAGCTTCATAAAATCTAGCGTTACAGTCGAATGGCCAAGGTAAATCTTCATCGCTTACGTATTGAATCAGATTATTCGCTACTTCAGCTATATGAGGTATGGCAGGGGAAACGGCAGTGATTTGCTCAAGGGCGGGTGTTTCAGGGATTTCTTTGGCAACTGCTACTATTACTCGGCAAAGGGATCGCTTTAATTCCTCTGCCTGCTCTAAACCTGTAAGCTTATATTGGAAAAATTCCCTTAACAGTGGATGCAGTTGATAGATTCCCTCACCTTTGCGCTGAACTAAATGCAGATTCAACAAGCGATCATCTCTAATTTCTTCTAAATCTTCGGCATCTTCTTCTGGTAAACACTGTTCCACCAACTTCCAAGGTAGAGGTGCAGCAGCAAATAAACTCAATAAACAGCCCAGTTGTTTATCATCGTCCTGTAATTCCTGCCAACTCAACTCAAAGGCTGCTAATACACCTCGTTGTGCTGTCATATCGGCTTCTGGCTTAATAAAGGCGGGTTGTTCTAGTCGCTTTTTCTCCAACCGCCGCAACATTTCTGTTAGAGATAAATCCTGTTTCCGCGCCAGATAGCGCCCCACTAACTCCACACCCAAAGGTAAATATCCCAGCCACTCACACAACTGATTTGCTAAAGCTAATTCTTTTTCAATTCGCCCCGGTGTTTCTTTGAGTAAAGATTTTAATAACTCCAGCGCCGCCTCTGGTTGCAGCACATCTAAAGATAACTTTGCAATGCGTCCCAACTTCTGGCGCGTAGTCATCAACACTTTAAAGCGAGAAGGTAGCGACTGTAAGTAAGGCTTAACTTGCTCATAATCGCTGACATCATCCAGCATTAGCAGCACATCACCTTCACGCCAACGCCTCCAACAATATTGCACTTGCGCGAGTAAATCAAAATCTTCTGGCGGCTTTAAATCAAGCTGCATTCTGGCAAACTGCACAACTTGAATGCCTACATCTCCAGTTTTTGGCAGCAACCAGCAAAGCCCACCGTTATATGTTTCGTGGTGCTGGATTGCATATTGTAAGGCGAGTTCTGTTTTACCAACTCCACCCATCCCAGCGATCGCTGCGATCGCAACTTGTTTATTATCCTGCAAAAGTTGGTGCAGTTTTTGCAATTCTTCTTCACGCCCAACAAATTCCACCACCCCACTCAGGGGCAAATTTTGCGGTATTTCAGTGGAGGGATTTAACTTTGCCCGTTCCCCTTCGGGCGGCTGTAGTCAATCAGGGGAATTCTGATTGTAATTGATAGTAATTGGGCTATTTTCTACGCCTTGAAAGGTGGGAGCTTTACTATCAATGCTTTGAAAACCTTGACCACCGGAAATATTCTGGACATTTTTACCTTGAACCTTGCCAATATTAATTTCTTGGTGAATCTCTTGAGCAAGGCTTTGAACTTCTTCGCCAAATTGGGGGTTAGTGTCCATTTCGACCTGTAGGTAAGCTGCAACAAAGTTTAAATCTTCCTTAGAACCTTGTTCAGCCTTTGTTAAGGCTTCTTGTACTTTCGGTTTCCCCTTGAACTGATCCCAAATTTTTTGGCGTAGCAGTTTCAACTTGTATAAAGTGCTTTCGGTTATCTTCTCTACGGTTTTTTCTATAGCCTTGGTAATGACCAAAGTTGCGATCGCAGCTGCTGTCAGCGATACTGGCTCCATAAGTTTGCCAAAATATAGAGATTTTACTTATGGTTCTCAGTCTAACAGCCTCTAAACACGTAATGCAGAGCAAATAGTCAAATTAGAGCCAAGGTGAATGGAATTTGCGGCTACACAAACTTAGTCCACCTCCGCGGACTAAGGAAAAATTGAGTGAAAGAAACCCACGGAGGTGGGTAAAGTCTCGTTTAGCTGCGGTTTCTAACTGCCCTTTGAAATGCCTTTATAAATATTAAAGGACGACTCCAACAGATGAAATCGTCCCTTCCAAATTATAGAAGTGAAATATTGTCTATCTGCTTACTCTGGAAGGTTCAACCCACTCATCCCAAGAGCTATCGTAACCATCATAAGTAATTTTATAAAGATCGTTACTAACTTCTAAAACCTGCCCTTTATACCATTTCCCCTTCCACAAAATTCTCACTGCATCTCCAACTTCAAATGATGCCCGGAAGCGTTCAGCACCAACCCATTCATTCCAGGAACTATCATAACCTTCATAAGTAATATAGCAATTATCATTATTAACCTTAAGTACCGTTGCTGGATACCATTTTTCCTTCCAAAGAACCTCAGCCTTTTGTCCCACAGAACAGGGTGAAGCAGCTAAAGCACCGGGAATCAATGTTCCTACCCAAGTTGCCATGAATATAGCACCAAACAATACTTTATTTTTCATGATTCTTTCTATCCTCAAACAGTAAAACGGAACTTTGATGATTTATGGAAATCTAATTCAAAACTTCCAACTAACTGTTACTATTGTTATGGAATTAAATTAGCGATCGCCTCAGCAAAAATTATGAATTTTCGCCACTAGTTATGAAGATATCGCATTGAAACTTAATAGCATTTATAAATTTTACTTAGTTGAAAGGCTCAGATCCCCGACTTCTTGAAGAAGTCGGGGATCTAATTAATTATTAGTATTCATACTGAAACTGAATTTTACAGTTTATTGATATTTTTTAAATTCCGGGTTCTAAATCTAATTTCATAAATTCCTAGTAAACCCGATGCTACTAACAAAGGTAAGAAATAATAGACTCCCCGATAAGCTAACATTGAACCCAAAATTGCCGCCGCCGAAACTTTGGATGAGAGAATCAGCAAAATTATAGTTTCAAATACACCCAAACCACCGGGGACATTACTAACAACTCCTGCAAACATCGCTAGTAAGTAGATACCCAAAAAGTCTAGATAGGACAAAGATATATTAGTGGGAAGCACAGCATAAAGAATTGCTGCTGCCAAAATCCAATCAAGACCAGAAATTGCTATTTGAACAAGGGATATCTTAAAATCAGGAAATCGAAATTCTTGCCCACGAATTATTAACGGTTGTCTAATAAAAATACTTCCTAGCAAATAACCAGCGACCAATAGCAGAAAAATCACGCCGATGGGACGCACAGTCGCAAAAGGTAAATGTAGTTGAGTAGGAATTTTGAGGGGATTAATGAGGAATAAGCAACCTGCAACGGCAAACATCCCCAACCAAAAAGTAAAATTGGCGAAAGCGATTACTTGCGCGATCGCAACGGCTGACACTCCCCAACTAGCATAAAATCGATAACGGATAGCACTACCAGTCAGTAAGGCAAAACCAATGGTATTACTAAACGCAGAGCTAATAAAGCTGGTTAAAGCAATTTTGTTCCAGTTTAGGGAACGATTAATGTAACTAAAACCCAAAATATCATACCCAATCATCACTAGATAGCCCAAAACCGTTAGCCAAATTGCCCAGCTTAAGCGGCTTTTGGGGATAGCAGCTAGAGAGTTGAGGATGTCACGATAATTATACTCATGCAGTTCGTTAGCGATCGCCCACAGGGAAAGCACCAGCAACGACAAGCCAAACAGTGTGCTGAAATTCAGTTGCAGTTTTTTAAGCATCGTGAAAAAACTTATCCTAACTCTTGACTTTTAACTTACAACAAGTCGCAAAGTTTCCATCCTGTTGACACAACATTGACAACTTACTTGCTTACACTTAATGGTTGCCAGCATAGACTGTCCAATGCCTTTCAAAGATGAACTACAAACAACCAAAAATTCTTTTGCTAGTTTCAGTATTAACCCTAGTTAGCTGTAATTTATCCCAAAATGTCGTAGCAAAACCACCTCTACAGCAGGATTTAAAAACAACTCCTTCCGTTCTTCCAACCAAGTCTAATACTGGCGACTCAGCTACTCACTTAACCTACAAAATTGCAACCTACGATAGTCAATTAATGGGTGCAAATCGCACTTACGGCGTTTCTTTACCCCCTGGCTATGAACAAAACCCAAAACAAAGATATCCTGTAATCTTTCTCCTCCACGGCGGACATGGTAATCCCAGTGATTGGTTTATTCAAGGCAAGGGACAAGCTCTCAAGACTGTGGAACAACTTTATGCTACAGGTAAGTTGCCACCTAGCATCATTATCACACCAGATGGCAACGACAAACGAGGCTCTAGTCCCTACCGAGATCCCGAATATATTGATGGCCCTAACGGTAAAGTCTCCACAGCCGTGGGTGATGAGTTAGTAAAAGTCGTGCAAAGCCGTTATCGGACACTAACTAATCCAGATTTTTGGGCAATAGGTGGTTTATCTTCTGGTGCTTGGGGTGCAATGAATGTAGGGTTACACAATCTGAATCATTTCTCAATTTTATTTAGTCATAGTGGTTATTTTAAAGATAAAAGCGGCCCAACCAATAGCCCGATAATTTATATCAAAGGCATTTCCATACCAGCTAAAAAAAGATTGCGAATTTACCTAGATTCAGGCAAAGCAGATATTGAAGAAATCGATGAAGCGAAAAACTTTTCTCAAGTACTAAATAACCTAAAAATTTATAATTTATTCCGTAAATTTCCTGGCAGCCATACTTGGCAATACTGGCGGGAACATTTAGCCGATTCTTTGACATTTGTGGGCGAACAATTTAAATCTGCCGAAATGGCAAGTATGGCTCGTAATGTGGGTGTTAATAATGAAAATCCTTAGCGATCGCCAGTAGAAATAATACTATTTTGCAAACCCGGTGATATTTAAATAATCAATGTGGACAAATCTGCTGCCATTCTTCAGCAGATTTACTATAGTAGTTTTTAACGGAGGTGATGTTTTTAACACTAAAAAATATGAAAATTTATAAATTGTTAATTAGTTTGCTAGGAGCGATCGCACTCCTAACTACTGCTGGTTATTATTATGTATTTATCTTAGGTGCGCCGCAACTAGACCCACCCCAAAAAGTCGCAAATACTGGGCTAAAGTTTCAATTAGCCACCTTCAACTCCCAAGCGATGGGTGCAGTCCGCAACTATGGTGTGATTTTGCCTCCTGATTATGATAAAAATCGGCAAAAGCACTACCCGGTGATATTCTTATTGCACGGTGGTCATGATGATGCTCGTGCTTATGCTGACAAGTATGCAGTCTTAGATGTACTTCATCAACTTTATCAAAATGGAAAATTACCGCCATCAATTGTAATTACACCTGATGGTAATGATAATCGTGGTTCCAATCCTTTATATGACCCCGATTACTTTGATGGGCCGAATGGTAAAATAGGGACTTTAATTGGTTCTGAGTTAGTGCAAGTTATCAAGTCTCGCTACCGCACTTTAGAAGAACCCCAGTTTTGGGCGCTAGGAGGTCTGTCTTCTGGGGGATGGGGGGCATTTAATATCGGGTTACGCTATCTTAACAACTTCCACATTCTGTTTAGCCATAGCGGTTACTTTACCGATAATAGCGGTTCACAAAATAGTCCCCAACAAATCGTGCAGCAGCTACCGCCTGAAGATAGGAAGCAATTGCATATTTACTTGGATGCCGGTTTGAACGATACTAATTTATTGGCTTCTACCAAAGCCTTTAGCGAAACCTTAAATCAATTAGGTATTGCTCACGTATTTTATGCGTTTCCAGGAGGTCATGGTTTGTCTGGTGCTAATGTAGGCTGGAACTATTTCCACAAGCACCTTAAAGATTCGCTCTCCTATGTAGGGGAACAGTTTAAAAAATCAGAAGTTAAAAATTAGGAGTTAAGAGTTTTAACGCCAAAAAAAATGACTAATGATTAATAACTAATAACTAATGAATAATAATTTAAAAATTCAGATTGGACTTTGGAGTGCAGCTTTCCTTACTGGTTTAGTGGGAGTAGTAAATTTGTTATCAGCCGTGACACCTAACCTGTATGGACGGAATCACTGGTTGAAAGAATTTTTACCATTTGAAATTCGTGCCACGGGTCATATATTTGCAGCGCTGACTGGGTTTGTTTTACTTGCACTTGCTACTAACTTATTACGCCGAAAAAGAATCGCCTGGTTATTAACTATTGCTTTACTAGTAATTTCCATTTTCAGCCATTTACTCAAGGGATTGGACTATGAAGAAAGTCTCCTCTCTGGAGTTTTACTGGTGCAATTAATCTTGATGCGCCATTTTTTTACGGCACAATCAGACCGTCCTTCGATTGCGCGGGGAGTTAGAGTACTGATAGGTGCTTTATTATTTACCCTGGCATACGGAACTATTGGATTTTACTTATTAGACGGCAAATTTTCAGAAAATTTTAATTGGCGAGAAGCTTTAGTTCAGACTTTAGCGATGTTCTTCACTGAGGATAATTGGGGATTACAACCAAAGAGCCGATTTGGAGAATTTTTTGCTAATTCTATCTATATTATTGCCGCAGTTACTATTACCTATGCAATAGTAATGTTATTGCAACCTGTGTTTTGGCGTAATCTAGCAACGCCAAAAGAGCGCCAAAGAGCTAAAGAAATTGTCGAGCAATATGGGCGTTCTTCTTTAGCAGCGATCGCACTCTTAAATGACAAGAGTTATTATTTTAGCCCTACTGGTAATAGTGTAATAGCTTATGTTCCCAAAGGCAGGGGTGCGATCGCATTAGGAGATCCCATTGGCCCCATTGAAGACCGCCAAGAGACAATTGTTGCTTTCTGGCAGTTTTGCCAGCGCAATGACTGGTATCCAGGCTTTTACCAAACTTTGCCCGATGACGTTGAGCTTTACAAATCATTGGGATTTAAGGTACTCAAAATTGGAGAAGAAGCGATCGTTGACCTAAAAAGTTTTACATTACAAGGTAAAGCTGGTAAAAACTTTAGACCATCAATCAGTCGTTTAACTAAACTAGGATACCGAATCGAGTTTTACCAACCACCCATTGCTGATACTTTGTTGCACCTCCTCAAACCTGTGAGTGATGAATGGCTAAAGATGGTACAAGGTTCGGAAAAACAATTTTCTTTGGGCTGGTTTGACGAAGCTTATCTGCGAGAGTGCGAGATTGCTGTGGTGCATACTCCCGAAGGTAACATCAGCGCCTTTGCCAACATTCTCCGGGAGTACCAACTTAATGAAGCAACTATTGACATGATGCGACATCGCTCATCTCTTGAGAATGGGACGATGGACTTTCTATTTATTTCTCTGCTTCAGCATTTTAAAGAGGGTGGTTACGACAGCTTTAATTTCGGTCTTTCTGCCCTGGCGGGAGTTGGAGACAACCCAGAATCACGCCGCTTAGAGAGAGTCTTGCACTATCTTTACGAGCATTTGAATCGCTTCTACAACTTCAAGGGGCTGCACGCCTACAAAGACAAGTTCCGCCCCAGTTGGGAACCGCGTTATTTAGTTTACCCCAGTTTAGCTGCCTTACCAGATGTAGTTGTAGCATTGATTCGCGCAGATTCAGGCGATCGCCTTTTTGATTATTTTAAACCCGGAGCCTAAAAACATCTATTCTGGCATTAACCCCATAACACCTCATTCTAAGGCGATATTTACGATCGACTCGCCTACACAAATTGACATTTTTATGATACAATTGTACTATAAAAGCATGAATATCTCGTGAGTATGTAACGCTAAGTCTGACAGGAAATGTCCAAAGTTTGTCATAACTGAATCCCCATAGTAGTTAGTACACTGAGGCCAAAATTTCCCTTACCTTGAACGAGGGGCAAAATCTCCTTGTCTTTATTTGGCATCAATTTATTTTGTGTTTGTCCTTGAAGTTTTCACGGTTGGAAGAACTTATTAGAAACCGTGGCTTTAACAGACTTATTGACCTTTAGATGGAAGGTGAAAATATGAGGAATAATCAAATTTCTCTGCCAGAACTCATCAAATTTTTTGCAGAATATCGCAACAATATCATCATTAATATTAAGCACCTGCAAGAAAATTATCAAAGAACAGGTATCAAGCGCGTTAAAGGTGTGAGAGACGAAAAAGGGGAACTTTTACAACCTTGGTTGCAAACAGAATATATAGATAATGCTGAGTATGCTGGTATGGGCGAGTTTCAATTTAACCGCAATACCGCTACTATCAATATGCTTATCAAGCGGAAAGTCAAACTTACCAAATCTGAAGATAAAACCCCTACTCTTGAGGTAGCAGGTTTGCTAGTAAATGACCTCAATAGCTTTAATAACTACACGATTGTAAGTGACGGTAAAATAAATATAAAGTCTTTACAAGTCAAAATTAGTAGTAAAAAAGCTTTTGATTGGCTCAAAGAAAAGTGTGTGTTAGATGCAGAAGATTTTGACTTTCATGCTGAATATACCATCCAGCTAGATAACTTACCGCTTGTCGCTGCGAATAGTCATTACAGTAGTATTGATGGACTATTCAATCAACTTGCAGAACTTAAAGTACTTAGTAGTATTATTTCTGCTTACTTGAAAAAGGAGTCAGAGATATTTATAGCGCCACAGTTAGATGAGTTTAAAAAGCACTATCTATCTAAAAATACTTACATCAATTTCCCTACAACTAATGAATACACTAATATCCACGAAGCTTTAGTTAATGGTACTCTTGATTCCAGATTGAGTTATAAAATCGATATCGGCAGTCAAGATATTCTCAACTTGAGTAAGTTCCCTTCGGCTAATAAATTTCTGAATAGAATGTATCGTCTTTATGATAAAGACAGTGGAGAAATTATCATAAAGCCGAATTGTGAGATGGTATTTAATGAAAATCTCGCTGTTAGGCATCGGTTACTGTCATCACGTACCAAGATTACGAAAGTTGACGAATTTATGAAACCTATTTTCGATGATTTTCTTGGGCTTGAGCAAAATGGCGTAGTTGTAGATATTTTGAAGAAAGTTGATGCTGATATTTTGGCGCAGTTATTTCAGGATAGACAAACTGGTAAGCAAATCAGCAAACAAGAAATGGTTGCAGCTTTGAGCGCAGCGAATACCAAGCTAGAGAAATATGTAGAAAATATCTACCAAGATAAGATTTCTCCTTTGGTATTTTACATTGGTTGTACTGGATTATTGCCAGATCAAATAAAAGCAAAACCCATGACTGCTGAAGAAGCTGCTGCTAAATATCCAAATTTGCAGTTTTTTAAAAATGAGCAAGAAGGCACTTTTTTTGCAGTTGGCGATAATATTATCAGCATCTATGCTAAGACTGAATATTACAGCAAACTTATTTCTGTCGGTATAGATAATTAGGTTGCATATACAAATCAAATCAGATTGGTATATGCAAGTATTAGAACCCCGACTTCTTTGAGAAGTTGGGGTTCTTGTCTCTCATGGATGATTCAGGATTAAACTAAAAACATCTAATTTGCATAATCCAATTAAATATAACTCTTGTGGGGTGAACATCCTGCCCGCCCAGTATATGCAAGTTTATTTGTGGAACAGCTTACTATAAGAATTACATGGATTATTTTGGTGATGACCATCTACGTAACAAAATACAAGTAGTATAAATTTTATCAAAATAACATAATCAGGCGGGCAAGATGCCCAACTTACAAGATATTGAGAAAATTTTAATCTGCAAATTAGATGTGTTTTAGCTTACATCACGTTGCAAAGTTAATTTTATTACCTGCAATAGCAATAGATTTACTAATAATCTTTAAGAAAATTATGCATATATCAACTTCAATGAGACAATCTGACCTAATCTTCTCAACCTAAAGGAAGACAATGAACGATCGCACAAAGGCTCTCCAGGCTCTCGCGGCTGAACGTTGGCGAGTATCCCTGATTCTCAGTGGAGCCATGATGTTTATTTACTTTGGCTTTATCTTACTAATCGCATTCAATAAGCCTCTATTGGGGTCATTAGTAGTTCCTGGCCTAAGCCTGGGAATTTTATTAGGGGCACTGGTAATTGTCTCAGCATGGGTATTAATTTTTATCTACGTGCGTTGGGCAAATAGCAGTTACGACGATCAAATCGCCAGGCTGACACGCAAGTGAAAATTGGGAATGGGGAATTGGGAATGGAGAATTGGGCATTGGAGACAAGGAAGAGGGGGGAGACAAGGGAGAAGCTTGAATAATTCTTCCCTTGTCCTCCCTGTCTCCCTGCTCCCTTCCCCCTGCCCCTCTGCCTCTTGTGCCCAATGCCCAGTAGCTATTAGCAATTTCTAGTCCAAAATCCAAAATTACTAAACCAAAAAAGCATGAATAGTGTGTGGTTGGATCTGCCATTAGCGGCGGATATTACCAGTCTGGGTAAATTTAACCCGTTAGCGATCGCTTTCTTCTTTCTGTTTGTTGTCAGTTCTTTAGGCATTACCTTTTGGGCGGCAAAGCTTACCAAAAATACCGCCCACTTCTATACAGCTGGCGGCAAAATCAGCGGTTTCCAAAATGGGCTAGCCCTAGCAGGAGACTTTATGAGTGCAGCAAGCTTTTTAGGTATCGCTGGACTGGTTGCACTCAACGGCTTTGACGGCTTAATTTATTCTATTGGCTTCCTGGTGGGCTGGCCGATTGTGATGTTTTTGATTGCGGAACCACTACGTAACTTAGGCAAATACACCTTTGCCGATGTAGTGGCTTATCGCTTACAACAAAAACCAGTCCGCATCGCATCTGCCATTGGAACGCTGGCAGTGATTAGCTTTTACTTAATTGCCCAGATGGTAGGGGCTGGGGAGCTGATTAAACTGCTGTTTGGCTTTGATTATGAATTAGCCGTGGTCATCGTTGGTTGTGTGATGATGGCCTATGTGATTTTTGGTGGGATGATTGCCACCACTTGGGTGCAAATTATTAAAGCAGTTCTGTTGCTCGGCGGAACCATCTTGCTAGCTATTTTGGTATTGGCACGATTTGGTTTTAACCCACTTGCTCTTTTCGCTGCGGCCGCAGATAAATATACAGGTGTATTAGCTCCAGGTAAACAGGTTTCCGATCCCTTTGATGCCATCTCCTTGGGAATGTCGTTGATGTTCGGCACTGCCGGATTACCCCACATCCTGATGCGTTTTTACACAGTACCAGACGCTAAAGCAGCACGGCTTTCTGTTACTTACGCTACAGCTATTATTGGCGTTTTTTATCTCCTTACCTTCATCCTGGGCTTTGGAGCGATGGTGCTAGTAGGGCAAGATGCCATCAAGCAAATTGGGACTGGTGGTAACATGGCTGCACCGATGTTGGCAGAATTTCTCGGTGGTGATGCTTTCTTAGGCTTTATTTCTGCTGTTTCCTTTGCAACGATTTTGGCGGTTGTAGCGGGTTTGACACTTTCAGGAGCGGCTGCACTGTCTCATGATTTGTGGGTGAACGTGGTGCGATCGGGTCATGCTGACGAGTCAGAACAACTAAAGGTAGCTCGCGGTGCGACAATGATGTTGGGGTTAGTGGCGATATTTCTAGGTATTTTGTTTAAAGGGCAAAACGTCGCTTATATGGTAGGTTTAGCATTTGCGATCGCAGCTAGTGCCAACTTCCCAGCGTTGTTACTATCAATGCTTTGGCGACGCTTTACCACTAGCGGGGCAGTTGCAAGTATGTTAGTCGGTACTTTCTCCTCGTTACTGCTGATTTATTTATCACCTACTATTCAGGTGACAATTCTCAAGCACGCTTCTGCACCTTTCCCACTGAAAAATCCGGGATTAGTTACTATTCCCCTAGCGTTTATTGTGGCGATTGTTGTTTCACTATTGACTACTGAACAGCAGGCACAGGAAAAATTTGCGGAAGTTGAGGATCGCATCCACATTGGTTCTGGTATGTGATTTTGTCACGTTGCCAATTTTGTCATTAGACTTCTTGCAGAAGTGGGGAAAGGGGAAGGGGTAAAAGGGTAAGGGATGAAATTTCCCCTTACCCTTTTATCTTTCCCCGACATCTTGGCATTTGTTGCTTTTGCAAGATGTCTATTGTTCATTACAAATATTAATATTGCAAAGTTATTTTTTTGTAACAAAAATCAGGCATTTGGTATCCGAGATAACTTTTTACTAGTAAACTATCGCACTATCATCACACTTTAAAGTTTGATATTGTCAGCTTTCTATTAAGTTAGTTGATTCATCAAGAGGAAAATTCATAAAGATATGAGAAGACAATTTAACAGACGTAAGTTTTTGATCTACGGTTCTCTAACTTTCGGAAGCAGCTTTTTTATCAAAGCTTGTGCGAATAATTCCCCAACCACTACAGAGACAGTTGCACCTCCTACTGCAACTCCTGCTGCTGCTACTGCTGGTAACACCATCAAAGTAGGTATTTTGCACTCTCTGAGTGGTACGATGTCTATTAGTGAAAAAAGTGTTGTTGATGCTGAAAAATTAGCAATCAAAGAAATTAATGCTGCTGGTGGTGTTTTAGGTAAACAAATTGAAGCAATTACCGAAGATGGTGCTTCTAACTGGGATACTTTTAGAGAAAAGGCAACTAAGCTAATCGATCAAGATAAAGTTGCTGTAGTTTTTGGTTGTTGGACTTCTGCTAGCCGTAAGAATGTCAAGCCAGTATTCGAAAGCAAAAATCACATGCTCTGGTATCCTGTGCAGTATGAAGGGCAAGAGTGTTCTAAAAATATTTTCTACACTGGTGCAGCACCAAATCAACAAATTGAACCATCTGTTGATTGGTTGTTAAAAAATAAGGGTAAAGAATTCTTTTTAGTTGGCTCTGACTATGTTTTTCCCCGCACTGCTAACACAATTATTAAAGCCCAATTAGAAGCTTTAGGCGGAAAAACAGTTGGTGAAGATTATTTACCTCTTGGCAATACAGAAGTTACGCCTATCATTACGAAAATAAAACAAAATTTGCCCAATGGTGGCGTGATTTATAACACCCTGAATGGTGATAGTAATGTCGCTTTTTTCAAACAATTAAAAGGGGCTGGATTGACACCAGATAAATATCCCTCTATGTCTGTCAGTATTGCTGAAGAAGAAGTCAAAGCAATTGGTGTAGAGTATCTCAAAGGTCATTACGCAGCTTGGAACTATTTCCAAACAGTAGATACGCCTGCTAACAAAAAGTTTGTTGCCGCTTTCAAGAAAGAGTATGGTGAAAATCGCGTGACAAATGACCCTATGGAAGCATCATATATTGCAGTGTATTTGTGGAAGCAAGCAGTAGAAAAAGCTGGGACTACAGACATAGCTAAAGTCAGCGCTGCGGCTTATGGGCAAACTCTAGATGCGCCTGAAGGTAAAGTGACAATGGATGCCAATCATCACATCTCCAAAATTGTGCGGATTGGTCAAGTTAGACAAGATGGTTTGTTTGATATTGTCTATGCTACTCCTGCACCAGTTGAGCCAGTTCCTTGGAATCAATTTGTCAAAGAGACTAAAGGGTTTGCTTGTGATTGGACTGACCCAGCGAAGGGTGGTAAATACAAGAAAGTTTAAATAATTCGTAATTAATTACCGATTACTAACTCTCAGAAATAGTAGGGTGTGTTATGGCTTTAGCCTAACGCACCATTCTTAGGTAAGGGTGTGTTATTTGCTGATATCATAATCTCGAAATGCGCGCGTAACGCACCATAAGATTATTCTAAATAATGCTGATATTTAGGGGAAAAAGTGCTAACAGGTTTTTTAGAAGCTGTATTTAATGGCATTAGTATTGGTGCTGTATTATTAATTGCTGCATTGGGATTAGCCATTATTTTTGGATTGATGGGTGTCATCAATATGGCACATGGTGAGTTGATGATGTTTGGGGCTTATACAACATTTGTTGTGCAAAATGTCTGTAAGCAATTGGGTGGAGTGTGGTTTGAAGTCTATATATTTTTGGCTTTGATTATCGCTTTTATTTTCACGGCTGCTGTGGGATTAATTCTAGAAAAAGGCGTGATTCGTTATCTCTATGGAAGACCATTAGAAACTCTCTTGGCAACTTGGGGAGTAAGTTTGATTTTTCAACAGTTTGTTCGCAGTGTAAATTGGGTATTGATAATTGGTATTGCCATATTTTCTCTGTTATTTTTTGGAGGTTTATGGATTTTAAATTCCCGCACTGATTTGGGAAGGGTTCGTAACTGGATTGTAACGGTGATATTTTTATTATCGTTGGGTGTAACAATAGCAACGGGCAATTTATTGAGTCAAACTTATCAGTTAACAGTGACTCAACCTTGGTTTGGCGCTCAAAATGTGGATGTAACAGCACCTACTTGGTTACAAGCGGGGATATCTTTGGGTGGTGTGCAATTGCCCTTTGCTAGGTTATTTATTATCGCTTTAACGATAGTTTGTGTAGCAGGAATTTATTTATTTTTACAACGTTCTAGCTGGGGTTTAAGAATTCGGGCTGTGACGCAAAACCGGAGTATGAGTGCTTGTTTGGGTATCCCAACTGAAAAGGTTGATGCGATTACTTTTGCACTGGGTTCGGGTTTAGCTGGTGTGGCTGGATGTGCGATTAGTTTACTCGGTTCTGTAGGGCCAAATACGGGACAAAATTATATTATTGATACTTTTATGGTGGTTGTGGTTGGGGGTGTGGGGAATTTAGCCGGGACGATTGTGGCGGCTTTGGGTATTGGGACGGCTAATTTTTTAATTGGTTCTGGGACTCTGGCTTTGTTGTTTACTCCTGTAAAGCCTTTGGCTGATTTGTTTACTTTTTTTGCCACGACGAGTATGGCTAAGGTGATGGTGTTTGCGCTGATTATTGTGTTTTTACAGTGGAAGCCTGGGGGGATTTTTCCGCAGAAGGGACGTACTGTTGATGTTTAACGAACCGCAGAGACGCAGAGGACGCAGAGAATGAGGAAGAGGGGAGGAAGATTATTAATTGAGGTGGGAGTGGTGGTTGCGATCGCACTCTTCTTTATAATTGTTATGCCACTGGTGCTTTCGGAGTTTCGCTTGAATTTGTTGGGGCGATTTTTGTCACTGGCGATTGTGGCTTTGGGTATCGATTTGATTTGGGGGTATACTGGTTTATTGAGTTTGGGACATGGTATCTTCTTTGGTTTGGGTGGATATGCGATCGCAATGTACCTAAAACTCCAAGTCCCGACTGGAGAATTGCCTGATTTCATGGGACTTTATGGAGTTACGGAACTTCCCGCTTTTTGGCAACCTTTTTATTCATTTCCTTTGACAATAGCTTTTGTAGTACTAATTCCAGGGTTATTGGCGGGATTGTTAGGATATTTGGTTTTCCGAAATCGCCTCAAGGGAGTTTATTTCTCTATCTTGACCCAAGCCGGAACTATTGTATTTTTCAACTTCTTTAACGGTCAACAACAATTTTTCAACGGTACGAACGGACTGATAGATTTTACAACTTTGTTTGGGGCAACGGTGAGCGATGCTAAAACACAGTTTGTTTTCTACACCCTAACGGTAGTGTTTCTCGCAGCTACTTACGGGATTTGTCGCTGGTTGACAACTGGACGCTTTGGGAGATTGTTGATAGCGATTCGTGATGATGAAAGTCGGGTAAGATTTTCTGGCTATGACCCTACAGATTTTAAAGTGTTGGTGTTTGCAGTTTCAGGTGCGATCGCAGGCATAGCAGGAGCATTTTACACCATTCAAAGTGGGTCTGTATCACCTAGAGCAATGGATATTGCTTTTTCGATTGAAATGGTGATTTGGGTAGCTGTAGGGGGACGTGCTACTTTAATTGGCGCAATTGTCGGAACTTTGTTAGTCAATTATGCCCGCACTTTTTTAAGCGAACAATTTGCCGAAATCTGGCTATTTTTCCAAGGCGCACTATTTTTGATAGTCGTCACAGTGCTTCCTGACGGTATCGTGGGATGGTTGCGTAGCCAGAATATTCCTCTTTTCAACCGCCGTCAACAAATTTCTACATATCCCACCTTGGAAGAAGACCCTGAAGTGCAACATGAACGCGAAAATATTGGAAACTGAAAACGTAACTGTTAGTTTTGACGGTTTTAAAGCTTTAAACCAGCTTAACTTTAGTATGGATGTGGGTGAATTACGAGTAGTAATTGGCCCCAATGGTGCAGGAAAAACAACGTTTCTAGATGTGATTACCGGGAAAGTTCAGCCAACTGTTGGGCGAGTTTTATTTAAAGGAAGAAATCTGCGTTCTTTACCTGAATATAAAATTGCGCGATTGGGAATTGGACGCAAGTTTCAAACACCTCGAATTTACCTGAATCTAACGCCCCGTGAGAATTTAGAAATTACCATCAACAAGAAGAAAAATGTTTTTTCTACTTTGTTTGAAAGTTCTAATACTGTTGAAAAAAATAACATTAAAGGATTATTAGAAACCATCGGCTTAACGCCAAAGGCAGATATCAAAGCAGCTTTACTTTCTCATGGAGAAAAGCAACGTTTAGAAATTGGGATGTTAGTAGCACAGTCACCTGATTTGTTACTTGTTGATGAACCAGTTGCGGGTTTAACAGATGAAGAAACATACAACATTGGTGAATTACTGTTAGCACTAGCTCAGAGTCATTCAATTTTAGTAATTGAACATGATATGGAATTTGTGCGTCAAATTGCTAAGAAAGTAACAGTGTTACATGAAGGTTCGGTGCTGTGTGAGGGAAGCTTTGAGGAAGTCCAAAATGACTCTCGTGTGATTGAGGTTTATTTGGGGAAACAAGAGGAGTAATTCTTACCTCATGCAGATTAATCTATCATGCTATCCCTTCGTTAGCTTAATCAATACCGTAATTAAGTAATGCCGAAATTTTCTGTCTTGTTTCCTTAGAAGGAAACTGTGTACTGAAAAATTTTGTATATTGCCTAAAAAGAGATGTTCTGAGTCATTTTTCTATAGATTTATAAAAATTTAGATAAATATACGGTAATTGGCTGGTATATTTTGAACACAAAAAGTTTTATATATTATGCCGACTTTGCCCTAATAACATAGATTTAAAATGCCTTGGGCTAAAAATTTTTCAGTTAACTAGACTCAGGTGTTATGTATTTATCATAAATAAGGTAATAGCAATTAATGCAAAAGCAAAAAGGCTCTCCTAATCGTCAGTTAGAATCTGCTCACTCCAAAATTCTAAATTCCTATCTGACAACAATTGAAGATAGTTTTCGAGAAAACCTTTCCCAACTCAAACTTATCAATTATGGTACAGGCTCAGGAAAAACTCACCAATTATTTCAAGCAATAAATACAACTATTCAGAAATATACAAATATTCAAATAATCGGCATATATATTGCCCCATTAAGAGAACATTTATATGTTCCAACATCAATTAGAAGCCAGTATCCAGATATTTCCGTCTATAAACTAAATTCATTAGAAATGAAAACGACGGATGAATATATCAAATTCTACAAAGAAGGTATATTTTCAATCATTAAAAACCAAGAGTTTTGGCAGATTGTGTCAAAAAAATATCCTCGTGAAAAGATTCAGGAAAATCAACAAAAACTTAAAACAGTAGAAAATGTTATACGCCGTCTTGAGTATATCAAAACAGCAAGTTTTGGAGATGATGAATTTAAGAAGTCTGAAACTACGAAAGCAAGAAGAGAACTGAATAAGTTAGTTGAAAGTTTTTTGGAATTTCTCATTAAATGTGAATTGGGGCAAGAAAATTGGCCAATTGAATGTTTAAAATTGATAGAAATATTTTTTCCCCTCCATCTTCTGCGAGATAAATCTGGCATTTTGATGCTTACGTATGATAAATTCGAAACATCTATACCGTACTTTATTCATACTGATGAAAAATGGGTAAAGAAAAGCAATTATCTTGATCAATACGTTATTCAGCACACAAATAACTCAAAAAAGTTTATCCTTGCCTTTGATGAGCAGGAAGATGGCTATCAAATTATGCTAGATAAAAAGATTGATATCATCTCCCCTCAAAAACTGGCAATTAATAATGCATTATCATCTATCAATAGGGAATTTTCTATTCTCTTTTCTACTCATAACAATGAAAACAGAGAACTTTTAAATTTTGCTGAAAAGAATAAGGGAGTTTTTAACGAATTCCAAGAACACTTTGAGAAAGACAAATCTATCGACCCAAAGCTGCAAAAGTTCGCTCACATATATAAACGACTTATCTATGAAGAAGGTAACTCTATCAATTTTTTAGAACAGGTAGTAACGATTAAAAAAAGGCTTGAAGAATCAATTAAAGAAATTTTTGGGATTCTCGATGATTACGATCGAGAAAATCCTATTATATTGAGTTTTGAAATGTTATCTAGAGTTTTTTCAAAATTTGAGAATAATAGAAGTTTACTGATTCCTCAAAAGCTTTACAACAAAATCAGTGATGATTTAATGAATATTTTTTCATACAATAACCTATACATCTACAATATCGAACCTTTGAAACAATTGTTTTTAAACAGACCTTCAGGTGGTCATGTTCACATTACTGATGAGGAAGTTTTAGATAAAACCTCTGTAGCAGAATTAATTTATGCCATTCTAGCTGTTAGGTTAGTAATCGAAACCATCAAAGATTTTTTGTCTAATGTTTTGGATGCTGAAGATTCTCAATCTCGTTCTTTAGATATTTGGTCAAAACAGATAGCTAGAGTACAAAAAGCAAGTGAAGAAAGTCTATCGCAAAATCAACTGCTCAAATATTTAAATCGTACTTATGTTTATGAAAGCTCTAAGTCTATCATAAATATCAAAGAAATTTCTCGATATCAAAATCCTAAAAATAATCTTATCGACCATCCACTTAGGGAGATTTCTATTGGTAGTACTGTTATATTAACTTCGCCTGAATGCAAGCTAAATTCCATACTAAGTAATAACAGTAATGTGGTTTTTTTGATCTCAGCTACAGGAGGAATTTTTGGTGATTTAAGTACAAGTTATGATCTGCGTTATTTAGAAGATAATTTACGTAATGAGTCTGGTCAAAGTTCATTTAAGGCAATGGTTGAGGAAGAACTTTTGCTTTGTGAAAAAATCAGAAACCAGCGTGAAGCAAAGCGACAGATAACAGTAAATTTTTTCAAGGATAATTTGTCCTCTTTTCCAAATAATAAAACTCAAGAAATTAGGGAACGATTTGAAAAACGTATTTTAAAAGATTTTATAGGAGATTTGAAGAATGATGGGACTTGGTTGAGTAGTTATAAAATACAAGAACTAAACAATTTTATTCATTTCTTATTTTATCTTTTTGAAGATGACTCAATTCAAGAAACAATTGCTTTTACTCAAACACTAAGCTGGATTAAAAAATTGACCCATTATTGGGGAACCCTTCATCATGATAACTTTGTATTTGAGGCATCATTGGATCATCCAAACATATATTATGTCAAGGTTAAACATAAAAAATATCAGAGTGATATTCGTATTAAAATTATTTTATACGAAGCGTCTTTCAATAGCCTTTACAACGATCAAACAGCTAAAAAAACATATTTAGATGAGCTTGTTGAAGAAAACGGCCAGAAAATTTTCTTTATATCGGCTTATCAGTCAGCTTCAAAAGGATTAAATCCTATCATAAAAAATCACAACGGTGATGAAAAAGATTTTGACT
Source organism: Nostoc sp. TCL240-02 (assembly GCF_013343235.1). Taxonomy (GTDB): domain Bacteria; phylum Cyanobacteriota; class Cyanobacteriia; order Cyanobacteriales; family Nostocaceae; genus Nostoc. The sequence continues at coordinate 7,609,267 of NZ_CP040094.1, forward strand.
CTTTGGTTTTGTTGATGGATAGTTACTACACAATAATGAAACCGTCACTTAAGGAGTCACAAAACTCCGAAAAATCTACTACACTTTATCATTTTGCATTAATGAAAAGTATTGTAAGTTTGGGTGAATCTAATCTAGAAATCAAAGATTTCAATAAATACTTGAGCCGACCCGAAGCTGGAGCATTCCGAGATCAGCAGCACCAAATTTTACTAGGAAAACAAGTTTTACAAGCTATTGGTAGAGCGGAGAGACGTGATTTTCCAAACCAAATGATAAAAATTTTTATTAATGAAGAAACCCGAAAAAACTTAGTCAATTTTTACAGATATCTGGAGCGGGAAGAGTTAAATGAAATTCGTAAATTTTCCGTTAATAACCACAAAGTTTACTTAAATGTTCAACAGGAGGAGAAGAAACAAGCGATTCATGATTATGAAGATCATGTATATGATGAGATTGATGCTTATCAATATTTCCAAAGTTTTAGAGAAAAAATGTTGGATAAAATTGATAATTTGCATCGGGACAAAAATGCCTTTGCTATTACAAAAGCCTGGGATGCTTTACGTGAGCCAATTGTTTTTAAAAACCCAAACATGTATCTGAAAAAATTACAAGATTCAGGCCTATTTACTGATAATTTTATTGAGTCGTTATTCTATCAAAAACCGGAACATTTGGAATTTACGCCCTATTTAGCTTCAGTGGAAGAGGACGGTAAAAAGTTTCGGGTTATCAGCGATAGCATCAATGGAGAAAAAATCTATCCTTATGAGAAGCGGTTATATCCTGAATATTTGAAAACGAATGCCCAAGGCTACGATTTGGAAGGCAATGAAATTAAATCGTTAGATATCTCGACTGATTTAATCTACAGATTATACAACGATTTGATTCCACAACCAGAAATTTTTAAAATATATATTCCGCGCCCACATTTCTTTTATGATGTATTATATCCATCACTGACTGAAAATTTTACAGAACGCTGGATTCAAGATGTAGTTTTCAAATCCAAAGATTGGAAAGCCATAAAACTTAGCTATGGTTTTGAGCCATTGCTAGATTTCAAAAAATATAACAAACTGTATGAACGGTTTGATTTGTACTATATCAAGGATAATACGCTATTTTGTATTGATGTTAAGGCATGGAGTACAGTTTCGGGAAATCGCCTTTCACAAAAGACGCTAGAAAAAGCTCAAAATAAGCTAAATAACATTCTTTCAGACTATCCAGAATTTAGTGCAGTAAAAGGTTTACTTCTAAATTTGCACGCAACTCAAGAAAAAAATCACCAATATTCACCAACATTATTCTCTGGAAATTTGATTTACTTTGATAACCACAATTTACCAGTTGAATCAACTATACTCAGAGATTTTTTGTTTTACAAGGAGAGATAAATGAAAGATAAAATGACTAAAGCATTATCAGATAAGTCACGAACAAACCAGCTACAAATATTAGATACACCAGAAGAAGTTGCTGAAAAAATCTTCCTATATCTCTTTAAGAAAAACAAAGGAATTGAGCATTTTCCTCTTCAATATCAGCTACCCGAAGATGAATCCTCCGAAGATGATGATTCGCGATCTAATTTTTATAAAAAACGGCATAAATTTATTAAACATGAAATTGAAAATCGGCTTTATGGACATGGACTAAAGCCAAATAAATTAGATATTCAATACTTTCTTTCCTATGCTGATGGACAAAATAATGTGTTCTTTCTATCGCCTAATAAAAATCATTCTGGATGGAAACAACTATTTAACAATAATCGAGAAAGAATTTTAAATTTAGTTTTTAAATCTTATCTTCTTTCTCAAGACTTATGCATTGATACCTTGAATGGTTTTGAGGAGTTACTCTTGCTACATTCTAAAAATCTAACCAAATCAAAAGATGCTCTTTTGGTGTGGGGACAGAGTTTATTAATAAAATATAATTATCATAATGTACTAACATTAAATTTATCTAGAAAAAGCCAAAGATTCTTACCAAAAGATAAATATACCACTATAGATAGTGAGGATCTAGAGGAGTTGTTGGTCTATCAAAAGAAGAAATACTATTTTGAACGTAAGCGCGATGCTCGCCGCCAGAATTCTATTTATTTTATGCAATTTCCTCAAGACAGCAAAGATTATGACAAGTTCAAAAAGACTCAGCTTTATCATTACCAAAACCTCATCACAAAACTTGAGGGTTTTTTAACTGATTGTGGTATTCTTTTTAAACCTCTTCATTTTCAGACCGATCACTATTTAGAAAACTCTTTTATCAAAAATGTAGAATCGGTAGAATCATTAGAAATTATTAACAATACTGGCGTTAATCTCAATGAATATAACCAACAATTTCTGAACTTGTTTTTGAAGCAACATGGAGTATCTTTTGTCACCTTTTACAATTGTGGTAAGACTATTAGTACTTATGAACAAGTAGAAGTTGAAGGTGAAGACGAACCTTGCTGGAGAATTTCTGAAGTTGTTACCTGGTCAAATGTTGAATTGGATAAGGGAAAAAACTATTTAGTTTTAAATAAGCTTTTGGAGGAAGAAGCCGGTTCAATGGCTTATCGGAGAGATGATGGTTTGTGGTATCCATCGACAAAAATAAATAATAGAGAAGAAGTGGATTTTTATTCACAGTTCAAGAGAAGATTTAACTATTTAGAAACAGGAGACTTTTTTAGCATACAGGGTATAAATGTACCAGAATTTAGGGCTGTCAGAGATTTAAATTCAAAAGCTTGGTCAGTTCTCAATTATACAGATAAAAAAATTAATCTAGATATTCTGCGCCTGGATACCCAGGCTTTCACAAAAGGGGAATTCTTGGATGTAGACGATTCCATTTCCTTCTATCTAAGCAGGCAAGAAGATAGTAAACAATGGGAAGATTTCTGCGATAAATACAAGATAAAGATTTCACCTGAATTTCAGAAGGTCTTAATCGAACTAGGAATTAAGAACTGGATTAGGCAAAGTCTTGTAAATCCTAGCTTTAGGTTGCCTATAACTCTTCAATCATTTACTGAAAAAGAATTTTTTACTATTTATGTACGCAGTCCGAAAAGCGAAGAGACTAAAGCAGTTGCTATAAAATTTCTTTATAAAGATGGTTGTATATATATTAAAGATGTAATACGTGATATACAAGAGATTAAAAGAAGATTTCGATTTTTAAGACAAAAAAATAACTCAGAAAAGTTAATTGACGATCAACAATATTTTGTAGATGAATCTGAACAGTTATATATTAGTTGTTATATAAATGATTCTTATACACCAATTCTAATTGGACGGAACGGTATTATTGAAGATATTGAAAATGATGCACTAGAAGTGAATCGACAAATTGAAGGTAAAAATAGTCCTAGATTATTACCTTTAGTGTCGTACTATAACGTTGATATTAAACCCATTAACCGAATCCAAAATATGATATGTTTGGATTTGCAGAATGAAGCATTTCTTCAATATTATATTCCACCTGCAAAAAGCATCGGTAGGAATATTAAAAGAGGGTTTAGAGTTTATCATCTGATTGGAAAAACGTATTCAAAAAACTCAATTACGACATCTGAAATTATTGATCATCCCATTACAAGTTTACATTTGAGTACATTAACTCAAAATGTTTTAAAGATCAGTAATAATAGTCAATCGTCTTTGCTACAAAAAGTGGCAAAGGTATTAATTGAAAATTGAGAAATAGATTGACAAAACTTTTGCTGTTTTTGTGGTTATGATATTGAGCTATATCTTAGACATTGCATAACTAACACTCGAATTAATCTGTTAAAAACTTAATCTTTCCACGTTTGTGTAAGAGTTTTATACCTTTATTCATTAGAAAATTAATTTTATAATGCTAAAAATCTCTAACCTTAACGTTTACTACGGTGAAAGCCACATTCTCCGCAATGTAGATTTAAGCGTACCATCGGGGCAAATGGTTTGCCTAATCGGACGCAATGGCGTAGGTAAAACCACCCTACTCAAAACAATTATGGGTTTACTCAAACCCCGCAGTGGTACTATTAACTTAGCTGAAGATTTAATAAACTCAAAATCTCCCGATCAAAGAGCAAAATTAGGAATCGGTTATGTCCCCCAAGGAAGAGAAATTATCCCCCGGTTGACAGTCAAAGAAAATCTGCTGCTGGGGTTGGAAGCTAGAAAGAAACCAGTAAAAAAAGCAGAAATTCCAGAGGAAGTTTTTAGCTTATTCCCGGTGTTAAAAACCATGCTGGCGCGGATGGGTGGTGATTTAAGTGGTGGACAACAGCAACAATTAGCGATCGCACGTGCTTTAATGGGAGAGCCTCAATTACTCGTCTTAGATGAACCGACTGAAGGCATTCAACCCTCAATCATCCTCGAAATTGAAGCCGCAGTCCGTCGCATTGTCGAAACCACAGGTATTTCGGTTTTATTAGTAGAGCAACATTTGCACTTTGTTCGTCAGGCAGATTATTATTACGCCATGCAAAAAGGCGGTATTGTCGCCTCCGGTTCCACATCTGAACTCAGCCAAGATGTGATTCAGCGCTTTTTAGCTGTTTAATTTGGGAGATGTCTATATCAATTGTGTCAGAAGCAATCAAGTCTGCTGCTTCTTGTAAAAGCTCATGCTGTTCCTTTTGAATTGCTTCTAAGCGATGAGAAATTTCTACTAATCGTTGTTTTTTATTTGGTTGAAAACTTTCAGGTAACAAAGCTGGCAGTTTATCAGTTGTTTTAGTAGCCGTAAATTGTTGAACAGCAAAACTACCGACTTTAGTTAAGGATAAAAAACTAACTTTAATCAAAGCCTGAAGCAATTTTAACGGAACTTGGAGTATTGACCAACTAGCTGTTTCAATTAAGCGGACAATTGCTTTGATGATGCTCCAAAGTAGGGCAAGTGCAAATAAAAAAATCACTATACTAATAATTGGGTGATTAGTCGCCCAACCTAGTATTTGAACTAACCTAAAAAATATCGGGTGTTGTGTCAGCCAATCACTTACAGAAGATGCCATTACATCTTTAACTGCTCCCGATGTTGTACTTTTAAATTTCTCAGCAGTTTGCCAAGTTTGTTCTAAGCTTGTCGTAACTGTATCAGTCGTTGTAGTTGCTGTTGCCTTCAAAGACTCCCCAACTTGTTGTGCTGAGTTACTTAGAGAGTTAACATTCTCACCGACAAAATCTTTCACATTTTGTAAGCGTTGCAAAACTTCGTTAGGCAAATGTATGTCTATTTGGGATGCCATAAAACATTTCACCGAGGTTGAAATCTAACCCGCAACCCATCTTTAGGGCGATTAGTGGGAACAGCAACTACTTCTAAACTTTGATTGGGTAATATCTCCCAATGATAACTACGTAGAAGATGAGCAGCAACAATCTTCATTTCCATTTTGGCAAAAGCTATGCCAATACAAATGCGTGGGCCACCGCCAAAACCAACTAAACTAAAAGGATATTTTTTGTGTTCTTGCCGTTGAGGACTAAAACGGTCTGGGTCAAAGAGTTCTGGCTCAGAATAGATTTCTTCAATTTGGTGAGTAACTCCAATTGAGTAGTATAACTGCCAACCAGTAGGTACGTGATAACCATTCAATTCAAAGTCTTTAATCACACCACGAAACCCACCTCCGACAGGTTGATGCAATCTTTCAACTTCCCACAAGACCTGCTCTAAATAGGGCATTTTACCCAATTGTTCTAAATCTAAATCACCTTGACTTGCAAGTTGCAATTGTTCAACTCTTGCTTTTTCGAGTACTTCTGGATGACGGGCTAACTCTGTACATAACCAAGTCAGCATCGAAGTAGTAGTTTCATGTCCAGCGAAGAGTAACAGCACCGCTTGGGCAATGATTTCTTTTTCACTTAGGCTGTTACCGTCTTCATCCTTAGCTTTGATTAACAGGCTGATGGTATCTTGAGTTGGGTTTTGCTGACGTTCTCTGACAACTTGAGTTAGATGCTCTAAAATCTGATTACGCGCGGCTATAGCTTTACCAAATGTAGTAAATGGTAATGGCAACGGATTAATAGCAAACAGCCCATTCGTCAAAGTTGTAAATAACTGGCTGAGGCGCACACATTCCGGCCCAGGACGCGTACCCAACAATAATTGACTAGCAATATCAAATGTCAACTGTTTAAACTCTTGGAACCAAGTAAACTCCTGTTTTTTCTCCCACTTCTGGAGATAGCCGCGCGTAATATCTTCCATTGTGGAGAAATAATTCGCCAATGCTGGGCCGTGCAACGCCGGCATCATCAAGCGGCGGTTTCTGCGGTGTTCCTCTCCATCTTGCAGAAAAAGTGATTCACCGAGTAATGTCTTGAAATTATCAGGCCATCCCTCGCGCCAAGAAAAATTCTCGATATGGCTTGACAAAACGAACTCTAATGCCTCCGTCCCTGCCATTACCACAGTCGGTCTGCCAAGAAGATGGGTTTTGAAGATGGGCCCATACTGGCGATAGCGCTTTTTGGCAAAATCGCGGTCGAAAACAAAGGAGAGTGTTTCACCTAATACAGGCAAACCAAAGCTTCCAGGAGGAATTTGATTAGTTTTCATATCTCTCTAACTCGAAGCACTAGTATAAAACCGCAACGCAAACCGCCAAAACCAAGTAGAAGCGAAAAACAAGGCTAATGCTAATATTGCCGCACCTATCAACCAGGTAATTTCACTCCGACCCAACAGCGCTTGGGCTGGTACAGTAGTTAAAAAAGCTACTGGCATCACAAAAGTGAAGAAAAAACGGTAAGCTGTGGGATATGCAGCTATGGGATATCGTCCAGCTTCCAAGAAACCACGCAACACTTCAGTAACGTTGTATATTTTGACAAACCAGATACTCATTGAACCCAGCATAAACCACAGGCTGTATAAAATCACAAAGCTGAACAATAACGGCAGCACACCAAGTAGATAGCCGTTTATCCCTACACCAAGGCGTTTACCTGCATAGCCAATGATAATACTACCAAAAATTAGATCCGGCAGTCCCCAAGGTGAAAGGGTATGAGTGGAAAGCCAAAACTGGCTGCGGATAGGTTTTAATAATATAAAGTCCAAAGTGCCTTCTTGGACATGACGGACAATGCGATTCAAGTTAGACGCTAGAAAAGTCGCAGAAAATCCTTGTAGTAAGGTAAAAATTCCTAGCACTGTTAAAGCTGCTTCCCATGACCAGCCACTAAAAGTATAGCCAGTGCGGTAAAACAAGAATAATCCAAAGAGGCTACCCGCAAGATTTCCCAAGCTGGTGAGGGTAGCGACGAAAAAATTAATCCGATACTCTAATTCAGATGCGATCGCAGCACCCCAAAATAGTCTTAGTACTTTCAAATATCTTTGCATCTTGCACCCATAATCCAAAATGTGCCATCTGTCACTAAAATTCCCAAGATTACACAAGAACTTCACGTAAATTTAATATTACTTTTTATTCAGGAAAATTGCTAAACGTTAAGATGTGGTGGATATATTGTTGAAAACTAAAAAATTCTAATGCATTTAAATTTACCAGACCTAATTACAAAAATTGGCTACTTTGGGGTATGGGCAATTATCTTTGCTGAATCTGGCTTGCTAATTGGTTTTTTTCTGCCAGGAGATAGTTTGCTATTTACTGCTGGATTTCTCGCATCTCTTCCGAAATCAGGGTTTAACATTTGGGTTCTGATTTTTGGTGCTTTTGTTTGTGCAGTCCTTGGTGATAATGTTGGCTACGCTACAGGACATAAATTTGGCAGAAAATTATTTCAGAAAGAAGATTCATGGTTGTTTCATAAAAAACACTTGGTAAAAACCCAGGATTTTTATCATAAACATGGCAAAAAGACACTAGTTTTGGCCAGGTTTACACCGATTATTCGCACTTTTGCGCCGATTGTGGCTGGACTTGGTGCGATGCATTACCGAACATTTATGTCTTACAACTTAATTGGTGGCTTTCTTTGGACATTCGGCATTACCCTGTTAGGGTTTTTCTTAGGAAAATCTCTGCCACCTGAACAGGTAGATAAGTATTTGTTACCAATTATTGGAGCAATTATAGTTATTTCTTTAATGCCATCGATGATTCATGTAATACAAGAAAATCGAGCAAATAAAAGTTAAAATATTTTTCGTAATTTATGGAGATTGGAATAAATTAATTTTGAATTTGGAACCAAGCGACATGACTTACTTAAATATTAACCTCTATCTATTAATAGAAAATCTCCTCTTTTTTGTAATTGCCACACTTTTTATTGTGGTTGTGAACTGGGGGTGGAAACACACAAAGCCTTATACTCTACCTTTACCATTTCCCGGTTGGTATAAAATCTGGTTTGGCTCAGTGCAACTGCTAGGAGGATTACTGCCCTTAATAGTCATGCTATTGTGGGGTGTATGGTGGGGTGATCGCACTGTGTTGACTGTACTTGGTTGGTATTTTATTATATTAGGGTTGCAAATTATCTCTGAGATAGTAACACTCAGGCAGTTGCAAAATGTAGTGTGGGTAATGGTTCCTTATATATACTTGCCTTACCGCTTCTGGCAATTATACGAAGGTTTGACACTTTTGAATTCCAAAAGTGAGTTGGTATGGGTACGATATTTATTGATTTTTGAATTACTGTTGTGGATTGTTAACTACGTTATAGATGTGTCTCAATTGCCACGGCTGTTTCGCTGGGAAGTAGAATCAAACTCTGATCTTAGTTAAGGATTAATCGCAGAATTAGCCATTTTTATCAAAGAAGTGCGATCGCCTGCTTTCAACCCTACAACATATTGGACACCTTGTTGTCTCCAAGTCAAGGTAGCATCTGAGCAATTAGCACCACAAGTAAAATCCACAAAATAGCCAGTAATACCCTTAGCTAAAGATACAGCTTTACCATTCAGGCGGGGGGTTTTGCGGGTTACTGCTTCAGCAGAAATCCCACCCAGACGACAAGCAGTTCCACCACTACAATCAGGACTAAAACCTAATAAAATCTCGTAGTTTTTTTGTGTAGCAGCTTCTATAATTGCGTAAATTGGATTTTCCCCATCCGATTCGGGAATAAACTTCGGCAATAAAATCTTAATTTGAGTCTTTTGCTTTAATTTAGGCAAAATAGATTTAAAAACTGAGTGTACCTGGGTTTTACCCTGGCTTTGTGCTATTACTTGGGACTGGTTGTTTGTATTGGCTATGGCTGAATTGTGAAAGCTACTAACGCTGACTAGTAAAAATAAGCCACACACAGCACTGATATTTTTGAAGCTTAAAATCATCTTTGAAAACCTATTTTATTTAAAAAAGGAGTTAGGAATAAATAACTCCTAACTCTTGTAGAGACGCGATTAATTGCGTCTCTACTTTTTACACAGTACAACTCAACTCGCCGGCTTTTTGGCTAAAGCGGTGATTTTCCCGATAATCTACGGGACAATCTATCACGGCGGGTACATCTTGAGCGAGGGCTTCTTTCAAAGTGGGAATCAAATCTAAAGCCGATTCAACTCGGTAGCCTTTTAAACCCATACTTTCAGCGTATTTCACAAAATCAGGATTGCTAAAATGCACAAAAGATGAGTTTCCTTTGCCAAATTGATTTTCTTGCTTCCACTCAATTAACCCATAGCCACCATCATTGAAAATTATGGTGACAAAAGGTGTACCTACGCGTAAGGCTGTTTCTAATTCTTGAGAATTCATCATAAAGCCACCATCACCTGTTACAGCAACGACTTTGCGCTTAGGATGAACGAGTTTTGCTGCTAAAGCGCCAGGAATGGCAATACCCATAGCTGCGAAACCGTTGGAAATAATACAAGTATTGGGACTATGGCAATGATAATGACGGGCCATCCACATCTTATGTGCGCCAACATCAGAGATAACGATATCATCTGGGCCCATCACTTGCCGTAAGTCATAAATTAACTTTTGCGGCTTAATAGGAAATCCGTCATCATGGGCATACTGTTCATAATCAGCCCGAATATCTGACCTTAAGCTGATAGCAAAAGGATCGGGTTTACCTTGTCTATCTGCTAATTTTAAAATTTCATAGAGGGAATCTGAAATATCTCCCACCACTTCGGCGTTAGGAATATAACTACTATCAATTTCCGCCGGACTTACCCCAATATGCACAATCGGAATTTCACCATTCCGATTCCATTTTTTCGGGGAAAACTCAATCAAATCATAACCGATCGCAATTACTAAATCTGTGTTATCAAAACCACAGGTAATGAAGTCTCTTTGCTGTAATCCGACTGACCACAAAGCCAATTGATGTGTGTAGGGAATCACACCTTTACCCATAAAAGTATTGGCAACAGGTATATTCAGCAAGGTAGCAAATTGCGTGACAGCATCACTTGCTTGAGCGCGAATTGCCCCATTTCCGACTAAGATTAATGGGTTAACTGCTTGGCAAATTGCGGCTGCTGCTGCCCGAATGCTAGCAAAAGATGCATAAGTTTTTTCGCTATTATCCTTACGCAAAGGTTTGCCTTCGACAGGCATAGCAGCAATATTTTCTGGTAAATCGATGTGAACTGCACCGGGTTTTTCAGATTGCGATCGCTTAAATGCTTTCCGCACTACTTCTGGTGTAATACTTGGTCGCACAATCTGCTTATTCCACTTGGTAACAGGTGCAAACATTGCCACCAAATCTAAATATTGATGGGATTCGATGTGCATTCTATCTGTTCCCACTTGACCAGTAATTGCCACTAAAGGCGCACCATCGAGGTTAGCATCTGCTACCCCAGTCATCAAATTGGTTGCCCCAGGACCAAGAGTAGAAAGACACACCCCAGCTTTTCCGGTTAAGCGTCCGTAGACATCGGCCATGAATGCTGCGCCCTGTTCATGACGAGTTGTAATAAATTTAATGGAAGAATGTTTTAACGCTTCCAAAACATGCAGGTTTTCTTCGCCAGGGAGTCCAAAAATATATTGCACTCCTTCATTTTCTAGGCACTGCACCAATAATTCTGCTGTATTCATTTTATTTCCCGACAACTTTATTAACGAATAAGACTTTTGTTCTTTGTCATTAGTCATTTGTCCTTTGACCAATGACTAATGACTAATGACTAATCATTTAACCCACACGGTTTTAACATTGACAAACTCATGTATACCCTGGATACTCAATTCTCTGCCATATCCAGAACGCTTAGTACCACCAAAGGGCAACCGAGGATCGGATTTGACCATACTGTTGATAAATACGGCACCTACTTCGATTTCTGCAACTAAGCGATCGCATTCTTGGTCATTCGTTGTCCAAGCGCTTGCACCTAATCCAAAGGGACTGTCATTAGCGAGTTTAATGGCAGCATCGATATCAGGAACCCGGAATAACAAGGCTACTGGGCCAAAGAATTCTTCTTTTGCAATTGCTGCTTCCGGCGGGATATCTATGATAATCGTTGGCGGATAAAAGTTCCCTGGACGATCTGATAAAGGATGTCCGCCGATGAGGACTTTTCCACCACTTTTGGTAGCAGCTTGCACTTGTTGATCTAAATCCTGGAGAATACCAGGTGTTGCCAGTGGGCCTAAATCGGTATCCGGTTCCATAGGATCGCCTACTTTTAGCGCCTCGAATTTTTCTAAAAGCAATTTTTCAAATTGATCTGCGATCGCTTCTGCGACAATAAAACGTTTCGCTGCAATACATGATTGCCCGTTATTCAACATCCGTGCTGTAGTAGCTGTGACAACTGCTGTCTCTAAGTCAGCACTTTCTAACACAATAAATGGATCGCTTCCTCCCAATTCCAAAACTGTTTTTTTGATTTGTTTGCCGGCGGCGACAGCAAGGGATATGCCTGCTGGTTCGCTTCCTGTCAAAGTAGCGGCTTTTACGCGGTCATCAGCCATTAAATCGGCAACTTTGGCAGCACCTATTAATAAAGTTTGAAACGCACCTTCAGGAAAACCCGCGCGTCGGATAATATCTTCAATTGCCAAGGCACACTGCGGCACATTGGAAGCGTGTTTAAGTAAGCCGACATTTCCCGCCATTAATGCTGGTGCAGCAAACCGGAACACTTGCCAAAAGGGGAAATTCCACGGCATCACCGCGAGAATTGCACCCATTGGTTGATAACGTACAAAACTCTGGCTGGCATCAGTTTTTACACTGACATCAGCCAAAAAACTAGGGGCATGTTCGGCATAGTAGCGACAGACGACGGCGCATTTTTCGACTTCTGCGATCGCAGCTTTAAATGGCTTACCCATTTCTAGAGTCATTAACTTAGCAAATTCTGCTTTGTCTTGCTCTAAAATATCAGCAGCCTTTTGTAGCCATTGCGATCGCTCAGAAAAATCAGTCTGACGATACTTTTCAAAAGCCTGATTAGCCAAATCGAGTTTAGCGACAATTTCTGTATCATTGAGCGCCTCAAAGGTTTTGAGCGTCTCCCCAGTAGCGGGATTGATGGTAGCGATCGCCATTACCTGACCTCCCGTTTAAAAAAATAGCTTGACTGTTGGCTTCCTAGTGTTACACAGATCAATTCTGGAAGCTACACCCAAATTTTAGTCTTTTAAGCAAAAATTAGTCGCTTAGTATTACAATTTTGCAATTAGTTTTGAAACAAAATATACAACTAAACTATGTATTTTTTTGATAAATTGGTCATTAGTCATTTGCTTTTCCAATTCTCAATTCCCAATACTTAATTCCCAATAATTGTTGGCACTTGCTGCAAATTTGTCTGATAAACCTTGACTAATCGTTCAATACCTTTGAAACGATAGTCTCCCATTTCCTGGAAATCTTCAGGCAGTGAAAGCATTTTATGAGTGGCTTGACTAATTACACATTCACTAGGAGGACAAACTGCTTCCATCCGAGCCGCAAGATTAATCGTCGCGCCTAATGCCGTATAATCTACCCTTTGGGAACTACCGACATCTCCCACAACAGCCTTACCGCTATTGATAGCAATCCGTAATTGCAGGGGTTCGTGCCAAAAACCATTGGCATTTAAATGTTCGAGACGAGTGAGCATTCCTTTGGCAGCAGTAACAGCGCGATCGGCGTGATCTGCTTGCGGTTCTGGAGCGCCAAAAAATGCCATAATGCAATCACCAATATATTTATCTAAAGTGCCGCCGCAAGTAAACACTTCTTTTAGCATTTCTTCAAATAAATTATTTAATAGTTGAGCGATCGCAGTTGGTGTTAACCGTTCAGAAATTGCTGTAAAACCCACTAAATCTGCAAATAAGATACTGATTTCGCTCTCGGCTGGTGCTAAACGACCACCTGGTAATCCGCCTACAGATATCAACTGCTGCACAACTGCTGGAGAATGATAGCGTTCTAATCGGTGACGAATCATCTCTTCAGTTTTGAGTTTCTCTACCAATAGCCAACGCTGCACACTTGAAGCTACAAGGTTTGCTAAAGCCGAAAAAAAGCTGAGTTCTTCCTCGCCTTCATTTGCCCAATGGTAAGAAGAAAGATTGGCATCGGCATAGAGTACGCCGACAACTTTATTTTCATCCCATAAAGGCACTGCCATCGCGCTACGAATGCCTTTGACTAAAATACTCTGTTCACTAGCAAATCTTTCATCTTGATGGGTATCGGCAGTTTGAATCACAACTTTTTCGTCAAATACCTTTTGACAGATACTCCGACTAATCCAACTTCCATCTGAGGGTAGATGTTTTTGTTGGGAAATATTTCTTGTAGCAGCGTTCACTAACTCTAATTGACCGCAACCATTAACATCAATTAATAGTGCCAAGCGATCGATACTATCAAGGTAACGAAAAACTACTTGCTGCACTTGAGAAAAAATTTCTTCTATAGATGCCGCCGCACAGAGATTTTTCGCTATGTCCACTAAGTCTTTGAGACGGGCAATGGTTTTGTCCTTATTGCTGATATTCCCATCTTTGCTATCAGCTGCAATCCATTGCTGTTGTAATTGTTCGACATTGTGCAGAATTGTTCTCTGCTCGTTATTTTCCGAACTTGCGTGATACTCAGGTATCGATTGAGCAACAGCGCTTGTGAGCATTACTACCAGGCTAACATTGCCCAACCAAACGATATCACCATGATGCAACTCTTGGGGACAGTTAATCAGATATTTATTGACTTGCGTCCCGTTTTTGCTGCCCAGATCCTCAATAGTCCACACACTATCTGCTGTTTTCACCAGGCGAGCATGGTTGCGGGAGACTCCAGCAAAAGGTAAGTACAAGTTACATTCCGGCAAACGACCAATTGTGAATATACCTTGATCGACTGCGATCGTTGTCTCCGTATCTCCCTCTTTTAGGCGTAGCGTGAGTTCAGTCATGAGTGTGATCCATCAAAGCTAGAGGTGCAAGCAACTCTCAGGTAAGTTCTACCCTATAGGTTAACCTTCGCCTTTTCTTTATGACACTGTTAACTGCATTCCGACAACTGTATGTGACAGATATTACATTGAATCAGGCTATTTTGCTGGAGGTTTGTAGGACTTCCGCAAAATATCTGTCAAACTCTCATTTCTCCGTGTCGTGCCAGTTGCGACAACGCAGAGGCTAGGATCAAAAGGATTTCCCCTATGAGCGACTGATTTAATTAGGGGTAATCCTAAACTAATGTGCTTCTCCCCTGGCTAGACAGTACTTTCAGGCTTGGGTTTTAATCATACTACTCAAAAGCACCATCTTTAACCACATTTTTCGCGATCGCAAGCAACCATCGCGCTACTCAAATGCTACTCATTCATTAGTGCCCATCTGGACTAAATATAATGTGACGAAAAGGGAATTTCACAATGCCGCAGCAATGGTATGGTTGCCCCAAGTATTCATCTTCTCAGTACAAAAGAAAAGATTTTGATGAATTCACCTTCCACGCATCCGCTAATTGATGAAGTTACATTAACGACCGTTGTCTGTCATATACTCGACAGTAAAACTGCCACTTTGGGCGAATGGCACTCCGAAGCGATCGCTCACCATATTATTAATAACGTTACAGCTGGTTTGTGGCGGATTGCTGGTATTGCTAACAATGGCAGCGAACAATTATCTTGGTCGGTAATTCTGAAGATTTTGCACCTACAACCAAAGAATATTGGCTCTATTTTCAATTCCTCTCAAGACCCCACACACTGGAATTACTGGCAGCGCGAGGCGTTGATATATACATCAGGAATCCTCGATAATTTGAGTGGCGACTTAGTAGCACCCCGTTGTTTCACAGTTACACAGCCGTCTGCTAATATTCTCTGGCTGTGGCTGGAAGATATTCAGGGCAGCCCTGGCACGACTTGGGACTTGGAACGCTTCGGTGTGGCGGCTCGTCACCTTGGCTATTTACAAGGAAGCTATGTAATAGCAAGATCGTTACCTTTTGAGTCTTGGCTGAGTCGTGACTGGCATAGGGTATGGGTGTCCAATATTGATAATACTGCTTTAGAAGCGTTGCGAGAACCTACTTTATGGCAGCACCCACTACTAAAAGAGATATTTTCCCCAGATATAGGCGATCGGGTAATGGGCTTGTGGAGCGATCACCATATCCTTCTCGACGCTGTGGACAAAGCACCCCATACACTCTGCCACTTTGATATTACGCCTAACAACTTGTTTTCTCGACGTAACGCAGATGGTAATGACCAGACTATTCTCATCGATTGGTCTTTTGTTGGCTATGGTGTCTTGGGAGAAGACATAATAAATTTGGTGCTGGACAGTGTTTTCTTGTTGTTCGTCGATGGTTCATCACTGATACCCCTGGAAAAACTTGTGCTTGAGGGTTACTTAACGGGGTTGCGTTCTGCTGGGTGGAATGGGGATGAACGTGTTGTGCGCTTTACTTATGCTGCTTTAGCGGCGCTTCATTTTGGTCTAATCGCAGGGAGGTTATTAAAGCTAGTGCAAAACGAATCTCGTCATAGCTGGCTAGAGCAACGCTTTGGGCGAACTTTTGACGAGATCATCACATCAAGAGCGATCGCTATTACTCATGGATTAAAACTGGCAGACGAAGCCAGATTATTGCTTCGCTTTTTGTAATTAATTAATTTTAATCTCCTTTCTCAATAATTCTGGAATCTGAGAAGGGCGTTCAGCTACTGGAACTTCTGCTTCTTTTAAAGCAGCTAATTTACTTTGGGCTGTCCCAAAGTTAGGATCGCGTCCGATAACCGTTGCTAAAGTACCTGTTTGCCGCCAACTTTTTCCTGGTGGCGCAAG
Source organism: Nostoc sp. TCL240-02 (assembly GCF_013343235.1). Lineage (GTDB taxonomy): Bacteria > Cyanobacteriota > Cyanobacteriia > Cyanobacteriales > Nostocaceae > Nostoc. The sequence continues at coordinate 7,625,513 of NZ_CP040094.1, forward strand.
TCTTCCTGCAATGTAGGCAATTACTGGTTTATCAATTGCTTCAGCAATATACCGAGCTGCTGCTTCTTCACTACCACCACCTGGTTGACCGACTAAAACGATCGCCTCTGTAGTTTCATCCTCATCCAGAATTTGCAACCATTGGAGAAAGGAGGAACCAACGATCGCATCACTACCAATACTGACACTAATCGACTGTCCCAAACCTGCTTTTGTTAATTCGTAAGCAACTTCGTAGGTGAGAGTACTGCTACGACTAACGATTCCCACTGCCCCAGGAGTATAAAACTCACTAGGTTGAGTGCCTAAAAGAATTTTTCCCGGCACAATGATCCCCGGACTGTTAGGCCCGATTACCAAAGTTTCACAGGCTTCAGCTTTGCGGAGTAATTGCACCATATCTAAAGGTGGTACGCCAGCAGTGATAATAATGATTTGGCTAATATGAGATGCGATCGCTTCTAATGCAGCATCTAGCACGTCGTAAGGATCTACACAGATAATTGTTGTGTCAATTACCCCAAATTTTTCTATTACCTCCTCTACTAAGTCAAATACTGGCAGTCCATGCAGTTCCTGTCCGCCACATCCCGGATTGACACCTGCTACCAAATTCGTACCATAAGCTTGCATTTGAGCAACATGAGTGCCTGATATAAATTCACAAAAGCCTTGAATTAATACTTTACTTTCTGGCGTTAGGTTCATAAAAAATTACCTTAAGTTGACAACCCAGTGAGTTAAGCCACTAGGCGAGGAGAGCAGGGGGACAGAGAGCAGGGGAAGCAGGGGGAGCAGGGGGAGAATAACTAATGCCCAATGCCCAATTCCCAATGCACAAATATATTTACGTGGTAAAAATTAATAATTTTTGATTTGGAACAAAATCATAGTCACTACTTTTTATTAGCAGTTGGTTTAGCAAGACGAACTGCTGCTGCTACTGCCTCATCTAAATTTTCTACCACGAGTAGCGCATCGCTGTGGGTTTTTAGTGTTGCTAAATATTTTATAGCAGCATTAAATTCAGAACCAGCAAGACGGACAACTAAGGGTGTAAAATTCTGTACTTGACGACTTTTACTACCATTAGAACGTACAACTTGTGATTCAAGTTCGCTGTTGTCTTGCTCTACAACTCTGGCTATAACTTCAATCACTTCCTCTGTTTGAGGAATGCTACCCAGAAAGTTTATTAGTATTACTTGAATGCTTTTGTCAGCTTCCAGGATTTTCAGACCTGTCTCTAGGCGATCGCGGAAGGTAGTTGGTGTCGTATCTGTGAGGAAAGCATGACGTAGATTTAAACAAACACCTGGATTGCCACCAGCATTGGCGACTAAATCTAAAGTTGCCATCACTGAACCAGTACCATTACCTAAAATACCGATTTTCCCATGCATTTTTACGCCATCCCAGTCACCCAAAATGCCATTAATTTCAGTACTGGTATGACGGCTGATAATTTTTGCAGCCATCTCAGCCAGGTCTGGATGACGCTTGATTGCCCGTTCGTTGATCCTGACTTTACCATTAAGAGCCATAACTTGACCATTAGCACTGACTGCCAAGGGATTTATTTCGACTAAATCCAGGTCTTTTTGCACAAATAAGTGGTACATCTTCTCCAAAACGCTGCTTACCGACTGCATCAGCGTCCCTTGTAAACCCATTTTCAAAGCCAGTCTTCGGGCATAAAATGGCGAAAATTCCTGTTCCACGACAACATGGTGCATTTTTTCCCCAGCAGATTCCCAATCGATGTCTGCTTCTTTACAACCTAAAAGTACTGGTCGGCAAACAGCAGTATCTAAAACCACCGCTAGATAAAATTCCTGGTTCGCGTCGTATTGCGATTCTGCCAGCACCACTTCTGGCAATTCGCCCCATATTGGTAGACTAAAAATATTTTGAGCAGCTGCTATCGCATCAATTGTCGTTTCGGCAAACCTGACTCCACCCGCTTTTGCCCGCTCTGCTCCATGTACTTGAGATTTCAGTACAATCGGAAAGCGAATTTTTAAACGTTTCAAATCTGTAGGATGGTCAATCCGTTGAGAGGGCAAGACCGGAATGCCTATCTTTCCAAACCATTCTTTAACTTGATACTCTAATAAATCCATTGATACACCTTGTATTGACACTTTCCAAGCTTTTAGTGAGTGCTGTTTTAATATTTTGCAGCACTTTTATTTAAAAATTAAGCTTTTGGCAGCTATAAAAATTTCTTTTTCACGGATCAATTTTATCGAACCCAGCAAATGAGGCATGTTAATTTTGATAGCTAACCTGTTTGTGCCAGAGCTACAACACCTAATTAATCTCCTCAGTAAGTTTCCCAGCATAGAAGATAACTACCATTTCTGTCAAAACCCTCTGACCTGGCACTGTTTCCTTAACCTTTGGATAAAATTTTCACAACTACTCTGCAACGAAAAATGTACAGAGTAGTAGCTACTTTAAATTTAATTGTCGCAAAATAATGCAGTGAAAATACTCAAAAATTCTATTATTCCCATTTTTTATTTGTAATTTATATCTGAAGATAGATAATTTAATTTTGCATCTAGTAGTGTGAAAATGTAGCGCTGCGAACAATAATTGCTTTTTTAATTTTTGGTGAAAAGTCAGAATTTGTGTTAGAAAGTTGGTCGTTCAGATTTTCAGGCTGTGGTTGGTTAAACTGTGCATTTGCATTCAACAAAACTAAAAAGTTCATTTCATCCTCTTAAAAATAATCAAAACAATATAGAAGTTAAGCGGGAAAGCTCTATGAAAGTAGCAGTCCAGCACGAAGATTTACAGCTTTTAGCCAAGACTTTACAGGAACAATTGCTTGTAGAAGTCTCATCGGCTGAAGTCTTCGAGGTTAAGTGTGCCGTCAATAAAGACGGGCTAATGATTCTAACGCAACATGAATCAGATGTAATAGCTGACGCTCAGATAATCTTTGCAGTCATTGAGGAAGTACTTCAGTCTCTAGCACCCCACAGAGAGCAGCGAGTGCAATGTTTCCTCAGAGTTTCTGGTGAACAACTCCCTTATGCCAAATGTTTTCTACCCCTGAAGCAGAGGGGGGGATGGGGAGATGAGGAAACAGGGAAGCATGGGAGCAGAGAAACAGAGGAGCAATACTTTTATCCTATTTCTTCATCTGCTTTGACCTATTCTCGATCACTTGATAAGACAGAGGAGGAGGAACTATTTGACCCGTTTGCAGATACGCCGAATTTGCCGACTTCAACAGCATTCGCAATCAAACCCATGCTGCTGGGTGTAGCCTTAGCGGGAATTGTCATCTTAGGCGGTGGTGCTTACTTCTTGACTCGACCTTGTGTAATATCGGAGTGCAAAGAAATACAAAATGCCGAGCGATTAAAAACAAAATCTCCACAACTAATGCGCCGTGCCAAGTCTGAACAAGAATTAGTAGCTGTACAACAGCAACTTGCGGCAGCTAGTACAGCCCTAAATGTAATTCCTAGTTGGTCGCCTCGTTCCCAGGTGTCAGAAGAACTAAAAGCAAGTTTGTCTGGACGATCAGAAAAAATCAACCAGGTAGTCAAGGCTTTGCAGACAGCATCTTTGGCGACACAACAAGTTCAAACTCCTGCACATAGTCTAGAGGAATTACAAGCTAGGCAACATTTATGGCGACAGGCTATAGCACCACTAGAAACTATAAGTTCCGACAGTGAACTCTATGGGCTAGTGCAGGGGAAATTGCTTAATTATCGAGTTCGTTTGCACGCTGTAAATCAGCAGATATTTATTGAGGAAAAATGGCTAAAAAAACTCACAGCAGCAAAAGCTGTAGCTAGTGCCGCCGAGAAGCAGGAAGCTACTGCTAAATCTTTGAATGATTGGCAAAAGGTGCGGTCTACTTGGTTGGTGGCGATTAATGCTTTGAATAGCATTCCTTTTACAAGCCCTAGATACCAAGAAGCCCAAAAGCTGTTGGTAGATTATAAACCTAAACTGATGGCGGCACGTGATCGCGCGACTAAGGAACAATTAGCTGTTAAAACCTACCAACAAGTTCTTAGCACCGCCAAGCAAGCCAAGCTTTATGAGCAACAAAACCAATGGCAAGCAGCTGCGACATACTGGGAGCAGGCTTTACAAACTGTTAAAAAAATTTCCCAAGATAGCTTGTACTACACTCAAGCTCAGTCCCTCATCGAACCCTATTCAACAGCCCTCAAACAAGCACAAGAAAAAATACAAGTTGTTAGTAGTTTGCAACAAACCCGCACTGACTTGGATAAAACCTGTATTAATGAAATTCAGATTTGTACCTTTAACATAGACAATGCAGGAATTACTGTCCGGTTAACTTCTGAGTATGACCAAGTAAGACAAAATAACTTGGCTAATCCTTATTCTGAGAATTCTAGTACTGCTGTTGATGTTACCAATCACTTGCAAATTTTACGAGAAGCTCTAGCTGTAATTAGTGACAATGCCAACCTGTCCCTTATCCTTTATGATTCTCAAGGTCAGGTAATTTATACTCGGACTTTGGGTGGGTAAAATCTGCCAATTATCAGAAAAATGGGTTTAAAACCTCGTGCTTCCAGCACGGCTTTAAAGTAATGAGTAAGGAGTAATGAGTAATGAGTGGATGAAAAATGGGTATTTACCAGAAATGTTGAATGCTGATACAAAACTTTACATTATTAGTTACACTAAGTCTCAAAAGCTTAAATTAGTCAGCAAAACATCATCTCCTCAAACCAATGAACATAGCTGATTTTCTGACACATACAAGATTGAAGATAGCGGAATTTATCTAATAGTGTATGTCCCCATTGTTCGGGAATAGATAAAAGCTGTAAAATCAGATAGGCTATCAAGCTCACGTAAATTTGTATGGTAATACCATTGACGTTTTTGGTAATGAGTTTGTCAAGTTTTAAGTGCATCTTTAAAAACTTCCACAACAATTCAACTCCCCAACGTAATCGATAAATATCCCTAATTTCATCATCATGAACAGCTGCATCTCCCGACTCTGGTAAATTAGTCACTAAGCGAAACTCGGTTTTTGTCTCTAAATCACAGAAATTAATTACTCTATAAGCTTGAGCATCATCAGATGCACCAACTTTGACCAATCCATTTGAGCCATCAAATTCTAGTTTCCAATTGTTTTTTATCCGCAAAACAAAATATTTGTTTTCTTGTACTAATTCTTGGATAAATTTTAATCCAGCAAAACCCCTATCCATTACTCCAACAGCATTTATTGGGAGACTAGACATCATTTTGGAACCAAATTTATAATCATGGTCATGTCCAAAATTGATGAAGTTATCTTCTGGGCTTCCTGTGGAGAGATTTAAGGAACTAAACAGCTTGACTTGATGATGACCTAGTACCCATAACAATTTACTTGTGAGAGTAATAATTGTTGAATCTATTGGACAAATTGCATATTTATTGTGTAACTTTTTTTGAACTTCCTTCTGTACTAATTCATTTAATTTTTGGTAAATCTCTTGAAAAGGTTTTTGGCTTCGATGTAAATTTGCTTTAGAGAAAGTAGAAATATCTACCTCAAAACAATTGTTATTTAATCTGTTAAACAAATCTCGCATACTTGTTAAGCTGTTATCCAGGGCATAGGATAGCCAGCACTCAAAAAACAGACGACTGTTCAATACTGGATAATCGTTTTTTGGCAGGCTTTTCAGTATATCTTTGACAATTTTGGGAAATGAATTTATAATCACAATCAAACTAATATATTTTAAGCCTTAGCCCAAAACTACCATATTTTGGGCTATTTTTATCGGATTTTTCTTAACATTCAACACTTCTGGTATTTACTCATTACTTATTACTTATTACTCATTACTCCTTCTTAAGAGTGCGTTCACGGCGGTGAGGATGTCAACAGGTGAAAATCTATTGTTTGGATTAAGCTTTGCCGCTGCCTAACAAATATAGTAGCGCCATGCGAACGGCGATACCGCTAGTAACTTGCGATTGAATAAGACTAAATTCTGGATCATCCATCAATTCAGAACTAATTTCAACACCACGGTTAACGGGGCCGGGATGCAAAACTTTAACATTAGGTTTACAAAGTTGCAATTTTGTACGTGTAATACCAAATAGCTGATGATATTCTCGCAAACTTGGCAATAAATGAGCCGTCATACGCTCTTTTTGTAAGCGTAGAGTCATCACAAAGTCGGCATTTTGTAAAGCTGGTTCTAGCTGCCAATGTAGAAAAAGTGGCGGAGTGGGGAAGTGGGGGGATAACTCCTGACTTCTGACTCCTAACTCTTCAGAGATGTACTCGGCAAATAATTTGGGTAAGAGGGTTGGTGGTGCTGCCAGATGGACTTCGGCCCCACTGGCAATTAAACTCCAAATATTCGATCGCGCTACGCGAGAATGGAGAATATCTCCAACAATGGCAATCTTTTTCCCCTTTAAAAGTTCCAGTCGGGGACTAGCTGGGTCAATTAGAGTACAAATAGTAAATAAATCTAGCAGTGCTTGGGAAGGATGCTCATGTTGACCATCACCAGCATTAAGGACACTAACTCGTACACCTAAACGATCCATTTCAGCTGCGATCGCATTTGGTACTCCTGCCTCTCGATGGCGGACTACCATAATATCAGTTCCCATTGCCAAATAAGTCTTCGCCGTGTCGAGAATTGTTTCTCCCTTAGTCATTGAAGATGTGGCGGCGGCAAAGTTTAGCGTATCTGCACTTAAGCGTTTCGCCGCGAGTTCAAAACTACTGCGAGTCCGGGTAGAAGATTCAAAAAATAAATTCGCCACCACCTGTCCCTGCAAAGTTGGCACTTTCTTCGTCCGCCGCGATAGCACCTCTTGAAAACTGGCAGCAGTTTGCAAAACAGTATCGTATTCAGTGGTGGTGAAGTCAGCTAAAGAAAGAATGTGATGACGATTCCAGGTGGTAGTAGGCATATTTGGAGACTGGGGACTGGAGACTGGTGATTGGGAACTGGAGGACTGGGGGAGATAAGGGAAAAATAATCAATGCCCTATGCCCTATGCCCAATACCTTCACGTTGGTAAATGGAAAACGTTTAAAGCTAGAGAAATTAGGCTAAGGAACGTTAGAAACCCAATTGTATCTAGCATTGTAGTCACTAACGGGCCACTAACCAAAGCCGGGTCAAGTTTTAAGCGTTTCAAAGCCATTGGCAGTAAAGTGCCGAGTGTAACAGCGACAATTGTATTAGTTGCCATTACCATTCCGGCAATTAAAGCCACCCATCGTTCTTGGGGCCGCGCCCAAATTAAGGAAAGCAGGATCATTGTTGTGGCTAAAGCTAAGGCTGTACCTAAACCAGCTAGAAGTTCCTTACGGAGAATTTTTAAGGTATCTTTGGGTGTTACCTCGCCTACTCCCAAGCCGCGGATTGTCACCGTTAATGATTGAATCCCAACAGTACCACCAGTGTTAGAAAAAATCGGCATGATGACAGCTAGAACTGGCACTGCGGCAATTACAGATTGAAAAGGCGCGATCGCACTGGCTGCACCAATATATAATGCCATGATGCCCAATAGCCAAGGTAAGCGGTTACAGATAGTGAGTAAGGGAGAGGATAAAGCTGCTTCATCACCACTCACACCCGCGAGTTTTTGAATATCTTCTGTGGCTTCCTCTTCTAAAATATCCATGACATCATCAATGGTGACGATGCCAACCAATCGGTCTTCCCGATCGACTACGGGGATAGCGATTAAGTCGTAGCGCTGCATGATTCGCGCCACTTCTTCTTGAGGGGTTTCAGTTCTCACCTTAATGACGCGATCGCTAGAGATATCCTTGATGAAAACGTCGGGAAAGGTAAATAGCAACTGGCGCAGTGAAACTACTCTTACTAGCGTCCGGTTATCATCGGTGACGTAGGCGTAGTAAATCGACTCTTTGTCTTCATCTTGACGGCGGATTTTACTTAGGGCTTCACCTACAGTTAAACCTTGCCGTAACCGAACATATTCGGTTGTCATCACGCGCCCAGCAGTGCCTTCTGGATAGCCGAGAATCGTTGCTGTTGCTTGCCTTTGCTCTGGACTTAGTTCTTGTAATAGCCGTTTGATTACTCCAGCAGGTAATTCATCAAACAATTCTGCCCGTTCGTCGGGACTCATTGCTTCTACAAGTTGTACTACCTGGACATCATGTAGTGAATTGATTAGTTCTTCCTGCACATCTGTAGGCAGATATTCAAATACATCGATTGCCTGAGCTTTGTTGAGTAAACGGAATGCGATCGCGCGTTGTTTTTCAGGCAATTGTGTAATGTAATCTCCCACATCCACAGGTTGCAAGCGATTTAAATCCCACTTCAACTGGTTTAAATCGGTAGTATCAGTAAGCAAATCACGAATATCTTGTGTGAGCATGAGATATATCTCCTAAGTCTCCCCCGCGCTGGGAGACTTCCTCGCCAGCTCAGAGGAGGTTGATACTGCCATCTGGTGGACTATTGCCCATAAAATTTCAACAACTCAATATCGATATCTAAGTTAAGGCATCGCTAGTCATCATCCTAACCTGGAATAGCGCTCTCAGGTAGACACTGAATATTAGCATTCAGTATCTGTAATATTTATGACTAGTTTAATCGCCCTAAATTTTAGGTAATTTTTCTGTACCTAAAGTAGATTTTACTACTGCTAGAAGCTATGTCAATCCAATCAATGAATTTACTCGCAAAATTCATAGAGTCAAAATATTTACAACATTAATAAGTAGTATTTTGTATCAAGCAACTTCATGCATAGTTACCTGGACAAAACAGTGTGTAAGTACTAGGCTTTACGCTGCACCTATCCACAGTCGTAAAGATTCATTCTGAATTCTGTTAGCGGTAGCAGGGTGTTTAGCTTGTCCTGACTCCTGAATTCTGTTTGGATCAAATTAGGATAGTCCAAGGTATTCTTGACGAAAACTTCATTTTTATTGATGAATCCGGTGTAAATTTATCTTTAGTAAGGTTATTTGCGCGTGCTCCAAAAGGAAACCGAGCGTATGCACCTCGTCCACAAAAACGAAACAAAAATGTCTCTTTAATAGGTGCCATTGCTCTTAAAGGTGTGATTACTCAAGTTAGCCTCCTTGGTGCGACAGATGGGCTAACATCTGAAACATTTATTTCCCAAAAGCTAGTTCCAAAACTTTGGAAAGGTGCTTGTGTAATCATGGATAACTGTTCGATCTATAAAGGTAAAGAAATTGAGGCTTTAATTGAAGCAGCCGGAGCTAAACTAATTTATTTACCACCATATTCTCCTGATTTTTCACAAGCTTGAAAATTGTTGGTCAAAAATTAAGAGTATACTTCCTTCTCTTGGTTCCAGAAATTATCCAGATTTAGCTATAGCTATAGCTATTGAAAAAGCCTTTAGTAAAGTCTCTGTAAATAATATCTGTGCTTGGTTCACTCATTGTTGTTACTGTAACTCACCAGACTAGAAATTGCTATATTTACGCCGCACTGTACTAGTCTGTACGATAAAATTATGTAAAAGCCTAGAACTGGGGATGTAGGACATAAAGTTGATAAATCGAATCAGGAATAAGAATTTATTCTGTGTTAGTTGGAACTAGTTTCGTCTGAAAATCTTTAATGCTCAGTATCTGAAAAATAATAATAATTTATCTGTTTGATGCCAAGCTATCTGGGGGAATATAACGAAACTCCAGTGAGGTTAAGCAATGGTTAATCAGACATACACAGTTGATGTTTTAGTTGTCGGTGGAGGAACCGGAGGCACTGCGGCTGCTATCCAAGCGGCGCGACGGGGAGCCAAAACGATTTTGGTGAGTGAATTTCCTTGGTTGGGGGGAATGCTAACTTCGGCTGGAGTGTCTGTACCCGATGGCAATGAATTAGAAACCTTTCAAACGGGTTTATGGGGTGCGTTTTTGCAGGAATTGCGGCAACGACAGCCCGGAGGATTAGATAACAGCTGGGTAAGCTTTTTTAGTTACGATCCTCAAATTGGGGCAGAGATTTTTGCAGACTGGGTGCAGGAATTGCCAAATCTGCACTGGATTTCTGGACAAGTACCAATAGACGTATTTTGCCAAGGTGATTCTATTACTGGTGTGCGCTTTGCTGATTTTGCTGTCACAGCCAAAATTATTCTTGATGGTACAGAATTAGGAGATTTATTAGCTTTAGCTGAGATACCTTACCGTTGGGGCTGGGAATTGCAATCTGAGTGGGGAGAACCAAGCGCCCCAGTGGATTTTAACTCTTTCACCCAGAAATATCCTGTGCAAGCGCCCACTTATGTAGTGATTATGCAGGACTTTGGTGATGCAATTGCACCAGAAATTCCGGCTGCCCCTAACTATAATCCATCACAGTTTACAGATGCTTGGGATGGCTATGGAGCAGAGACATTTTTGAATTATGGACGTTTGCCTGGTAATCGATTCATGATTAATTGGCCAATCTGTGGCAATGACTACGGCCAAGGAGTAGGGCGGCTGATAGAGTCAGATGTGTCCAGAGGTGAATTCATCCAAGAATCTCGCTGGCATAGCCAAAATTTTGCCCATTTTATCCAAAATCAGCTTGGTCGTAGCTATGGTTTAGCAGAAAAAGTATTTCCTCACGCCCCTACAGCTTTTGCACTGCATCCCTATTATCGGGAAAGCCGCCGCTTATTGGGACTAACTACTGTCCGAGAACAAGATATTTTGCCGATTGCCGAGGGAAGAGTTGCACCTATATTTAATGATGCGTTCGCCCTTGGCGTTTGCGAAGCAATCGCAGTTGGTAACTACGCCAATGACCACCATTATCCCGGTGTTCAATTCCCACTGCAACCAAAATCTATCCGTTGGGGCGGACGTTGGACTGGGACACCCTTTACAATTCCCTACAGTTCCCTAATTCCAGCCACAACAGATGGTTTCTTAGTTTGTGAAAAGAACATTTCTGTCTCTCACATTGCTAATGGCGCTACCAGATTACAACCTGTGGTTATGGGCATCGGTCAAGCAGCAGGTATGGCGGCGGCGATGTGTGTTGAGTTAGACTGTCAGCCGAGGCATTTACCTGTTAGATCGCTGCAAACAGCTTTATTAGAGGATAATCGTTCAAAAACAGCAATTATTCCTTTATTTAATCTTCCACCCAATCGTTCGGATTGGCTGCACTGGCAACTGTATTACTTAAATAATCCACAAGCCTATCCAGTTAGTGGTTATTGCCCTTGCCCATCGGAGAATGAGTACCCTGACTCTGCTTTTGATAAGGCATTAATTCGGGAAAGTAACTGTTTCAAAGGGATTTTCTCCCGCTTGGAACAGCAGGAATACAGATTTGTTGTCACAGCGCCAGCCGCATATCAAGGGCAAAATTGGCAGCTTGTGACTTTGCGATCGCATATCGACGAGCAATTACGCGCTTACCCCCACGAACAATTAGTTACATTGTGGGGTCGTCATAATCACTTTGGTAATTGGTTATTAGTCGAACATTTAAAAGAAGGATAAGAAGAGTTTATTTTCAGTAAAACAGAATACTTTTTGATTAATTGTCCGGATATTAATCAAAAAGCTAAGTATCAGTGAAGTGGAGAGTTCCAAAATAGACATTTGCTATGCGTGCTGCCATTTCACTTTTAGTATCGAGTCTGGTGTTCGGCCCCTTAGCTTCTAACTGCCAAGCAATGGTCAATCACTTATCAACTGGGCTACTTTCCACGCCTACTTCGGAACAGTGGCTCTCGGCAGCATCTGAACAAAATCCAGATGATGCGCCACGTCATCGCGGTAGTGGGCGTAGGGAAGTGACACAAAAATTAGGAAATACCTATGTTGTGGTTTAACCACCGTAGGATAATGCCTGTTCTTCAAAAAGAACCAAAACTAAGGTTCCAGAAAACACGATGTTGTGCCAACATATTTGACACAGCTTTTGTGACAGAGATATATACAGTTGACACACGAAAATCTTCAGCGATCGCTTAGTATTTCAACTGCAAGCTTTGTATATCATTAGTTGGTCTTTTAATCCTGGCGATCAAAACACAAATAAAATTAAGTGTCTTGATCAGCAGCATTAACAACTCCCAAAAGCTACACAACTGTTGCTTATATTCGGTGGGAAGCTCTGCGTCTCAATCCTTAACGGCTCTAGAAATAGATGTTATTTAGACTATCAGTTAATCTAAAGCACTTCTAATTCAAACATTTTGCTTATTAAGGAAATAGTCTTAAGGTAACTTCACTCACTTTATTCCCTAATATCTTTTCTTCTCATACATTGAGTAGCTGGTTTCTATATGAGCAACTAATGGATCTTCACTTCGACGCGTGTTTAGCGTCCTTTACCTAAGCATAAAATCCATTTCGTTCCATTTGAGCTTATCTAGGATATGGATTCGCACAATTAGTATAGATTTATTGCACTTGGCAACAAATATTACTATTTATGAGCTACTCTTGCACCCTGGTTCGTTCTCCTCGTACATGGTGTTCAACGAAATAAATATTAAGAAGGATTTGCTAGATAATCTCACTCATCTTAATTATTCTACACCCAATGACAGATGCAAAATTTTGCATCTGTCCTTTTTAGGTAAAGTTTCCTTAAAGAAAAGGCAATGAAAAGGTATTGTTTCAAGCTGGCTTATGAGCAATGAAATACTTGCTCATAAAATGAGCTTGCATCTCAATATTCTCAAAGCCTACTCTTTGTAAACGCTCTACCAAGTTATCAGTGGTGTAATGCTTGTAATAGGGTTCATGGAAAGTTTCAGGAAAAGAGTCCATCATGTATTCCAACTCAGGTGAATCACTCAACTGAATGGAGTCACAGATAATAAAGACTCCACCTGGTTTTGTTATCCGGAAGCATTGCTCAATAACTGTCTGACGTACAGATGCTGGTAACTCATGGAAGAGAAAAACAGAAGTTACAGCATGAAAATAATCATCTACATAAGGTAACTCTTCGGCATTCCCTTGCAAAAGTTGCGGTAGTTCTCCTGGGATTTGCGATAGTAGTTCATTTGCTTTCCGCAAATAAGCTGGTGACAAATCTGTGCCAAACAGAGATGCTTGAGGCAAGGCTGCCCGAATTAACTTTAAAGTCCGCCCAGTTCCACAAGCTACATCTAAAATACGGACTTGCTTTGGTGCAACCGAATCAAAAGCTTTCAGCCCTTGCTTGAGAGGAGCGAGAATTCGCCGCCGCATCGCATCAGCTGCCCCACCAAAAAGAATTTCTACTTGTAAGTCATACAAATTGGCTGACAAGTCACTCAAGTAGCCATTGCTTTGGTGATGGAAGTTCTGCACGTAGTAGCTGGGATAACCATCTGTGTCAATTTCGGGCGAAAAATCTTGATAATTTTGTTGTTTAACCCGCTCCCAGATTTGAGCAGAATCTAGCCACATCAGAGGATAGTAGGAAAAAAAGTCTTGCCAGGGGTTATCAAACAATAAACTTTCGGGGTAGACACCTTTTTGGGCATCTTGCCAGTCTGTTTCGAGCAACTGGTTCAATCTCTGTTGAAGTTTGACTAAAAGCTCATTTGAGATGGGTTTGGTCTTTTGTTCAAGTGTCGGATACACCAGGTTCCTCAACTGTGAACTTAATATCTTGTGAGCCAGACCAAAGTAATTTTTACCCTGCTGAAAGGTCTGATAAGTCAGCTTAGTTAAACTCTCAGGCATAAAAATAGCTTAAGTTTTGATTACTTTTATGTAAATAATTGTAACGAAAAATTACCTGTTGTTGGAAAAGTAAAAGCTCCCAGGGAAGGCAAACTTGAAGCCAAATGATTTTAGGCATCAGAGATAGATTGAGGAAGATTTTTCCAGCTTTGGGGACAAATGGCTAATATTGTCAGCAAACCAAAACATAAACTTATGTAAAAAGTAGCTTATGTTACAGTTTTTTTGTTATATTAGTCTTGTAAGAAACCAAAAATTATATATTCACAAAATAGAGAGGACTATGGTTATGTCTATCGCAGATAAATCTCGTGCATTAATGGTGCGTGAACATCAGCAAGTCAAGAATCGCCAACAATCGATGCTGATGCGGGCTGCACAAGAACTAGGTCTTCCTGAAGAAGTATCTCATTACTGGAACCCAATTCAAGGGAAGGTAGATGCTAGTAGTCGGATGATTTATGGCCCCAGCCACGCTTCCATGAGCTAAGTTTCAAGAGTTTGAAGCTAGATTTTTTGAGTGAATATCTCAACTGACAACTCTGGAAAAAAAGCCACCCTGTACTCTAGGGTGGCTAAACTTATTAATTTTAGTTAGATACGATTCTTAATTTAATTAATTAAGCATCGTAGTAGAGGTAAAACTCATAGGGATGAGGACGTAGTTGCAACTGCTTAACTTCATTACCTAGCTTGTAGTCAATCCAATTTTCGATAAAGTCTTCCGTGAAAACGCCTGATTCGGTCAAGAAGGCGTGATCTTTTTCCAGTGCTTGCAACGCCAATTCTAAAGAACCTGGAGTTGAAGGAACCTTTGCCAGTTCTTCTGGAGAGAGTTCATAGATATTTTTATCTAAGGGTTCACCAGGATGGATTTTGTTCTTGATGCCATCGATACCAGCACAAAGCATTGCAGCAAATGCTAAATAGGGGTTAGATGTAGCATCTGGACAACGGAATTCTAAACGCTTGGCTTTGGGGTTAATGCCAGATAGAGGAATACGTATAGAAGCAGAACGGTTTCCTTGGGAGTAAGCCAAGTTCACTGGTGCTTCATAACCAGGTACTAAGCGTTTGTATGAGTTGGTGCTGGGGTTGGTAATTGCTAACAGCGCTGGTGCGTGTTTGAGAAGACCACCAATGTAGTACAAGCCCATATCGCTCAAACCAGCATACTTATCACCTGCAAATAGAGGTTGACCATCTTTCCAAATGGACTGGTGACAGTGCATTCCTGAACCGTTATCGCCAAAAATTGGTTTTGGCATGAAGGTAACGGTTTTGCCATATTTCTTGGCAACGTTCTTGATGACATATTTGTAAATCATCAACCAGTCAGCCGCTTCGATCAACTTCCCAAATTTGAAACCTAGTTCGCACTGACCACCAGTAGCAACTTCATGATGATGTTTTTCAATTGGCACACCTAATTCTGCCATTTTCAACAACATTTCTGTACGGATATCTTGGAAAGAATCCGTTGGTGAAACTGGGAAGTAACCTTCTTTGAAGCGGGGTTTGTAACCCAAGTTGGGTTTTGCATCTGTACCAGCTTTACCAGAATTCCAAGCACCTTCTTCGGAGTCTAAGAAATAGTAGCCTTCGTTAGCAGTTTGAGCAAACCTAGCACTGTCAAATATAAAGAATTCAGCTTCAGGACCAAAGAAGGCTGTGTCACCAAGACCAGTGGAAACTAGGTAATCTATTGCTTTTTGAGCAATTACCCGTGGGCAACGGTTATACCATTCGCCTGTGCGGGGTTCTTTTATACTACAGATTATACTTAGCGTAGGCACTTCCATAAATGGGTCGATCCAAGCAGTGTTGGGGTCGAGTACCATCGTCATGTCAGATTCGTTGATCGCTTTCCAACCCCGAATGCTGGAACCGTCAAAAGGTACGCCATCAGTGAACGCAGTCTCATCGATTTGGTTTTGGTACAGTGTGAGGTGCTGCCAAGTCCCTACTGTGTCGATGAATTTGAGATCAATCAGTTGAATTTTTTCATCTTGAATTCTCTTCAAGAGTTCTTGTGGTGTAGTCATTTTTACTCCTTCTCTACCAATTTCCTAAAGTCAACCAGAATCTTACATTGCATCCTAACCCTGCTGATCTCAATCAGACCGTGACACACCAGAAATATCTTAAATAGTAGACATTAGCGGATTTTGTAGCTTATGTTACAGATATCTGGATTATCAGGTTATATTAACCTTTCGGCGCTCATCTGTACAAAACTGGAAAGTTCATCATATAGGGTCAACTTTGGCATAGAATCCTTAAATAGTGGATAGATTGTTTTTGTGCCGAATCTATTTTAAATAGCACAAAAATTTACTGGTGCGTGAGTGCAGCCAAATAAATATCAAACCATAAATAGCAAGGATTGGGAGAAAAAAGAATGCGCGATGCGGTAACAAGTTTAATTAAGAATTATGACTTAGCTGGTCGGTATTTTGACCGGAATGCGCTCGATAGCCTAAAGTCTTACTTTGACAGTGGTACAGTCCGAGTCCAAGCAGCGGCGGCGATAAATTCTAATGCGGCTGCACTTGTCAAGCAGGCGGGTTTGAAGTTATATGAAGAACTGCCAGAATTGATTCGCCCTGGTGGAAATTCTTATACAACTCGTCGTTATGCAGCTTGTCTGCGCGATCTAGATTACTACTTGCGCTACGCTACCTATGCGCTAGTTGCTGGGAACACAAATGTATTGGATGAACGAGTGCTACAAGGGCTACGGGAAACTTACAATTCTCTAGGCGTGCCTATTGGGCCTACGGTTCGTGGTATCCAGATTCTTAAGGATTTGATTAAGGAGCAAGTAGCAGCAGCAGGTGTGGTTAATACTGCTTTTGTGGATGAACCATTTGATCACATCACACGCGAGTTGAGCGAGATTGATATTTAGCATCTAGCTTTGGTGACTAAAAATCGCGGAACTATACAAACAAAGTTCATGTAAGCATACTTTACAGACATCGCACTTTGGCTTGATTGGCAAGGTGCGTTTACTTTTCTTAAAGCAAAACACTATTTGTCGTCTCACAAATTAATTGCATTACAACGAAAGTAAGTACTGGAAAATTTTTATACCTGCTCGTATGATATTTATTATTGATATAAATAATTTTTGGCAACAGTTATATGAGTATTAATGATCTAGAATTTCTGCACGGTGCAGCTTTTCTTCGACTACTGAAAGGAACATCTGATATCTCTATTATAGCGGTTATCAGTCTTGTGAGGTACAGTAGCAGCAGTGAGTAAACCAACCCAGCAAATTCTCTATTGTCACTTCTGCGAATGCCGTATCTAATGCCTGGAGTAAATCAGGGTATGTCCTTGCACCGATGCGACGGAGAATGTTCTTAATCTTGGACCAACAATTCTCAATCGGTGAAAAATCGGGAGAATAGGGGGGGAGATAAATGAGATGAGCGCCAGCAGCGATGAGCAAAGCTTCAAGTTCATCACTTTTATGGATTGAGCAGTTATCCATGATCACCACTGCACCAGGCCAAAGTTTGGGTACGAGCTTTTGGGCGATGAAGGCATCAAAAGTCAAAGCATCGATAGAACCTAAGCCACTCCATTGGGTGAGCAGTCCTTTCAAGCTAATTGCACCAATTACCGAGACATTTTTCCCTTTGCGGTTGGGCTTTTGAGCATAGGCCCGAAGGCCAGGCAAGGCGCGGGCACATTTGCGGATGAAGGACAGATTAACTCCCGATTCATCTAAGAAAATCAGCTCTTCGACGGGTATCCCCCTCAAGAGTTTCCAGTACTCAAATCGGGCTAGTTGGACTTCATCACTACCTTTTTTGTGAGGTGGAGACTTTTTTTTGAGGTTGAGGTGAAGTTTCCAGCGAACCATCCGATTCACCGTAGCTACCCCAATTAAGACCTCTGTTTTCTCGTAAAGTCGTTCCCGCAATTCGCTTAACGTCGCATCGGGCTGTGCTATGACGAGTTGGCGCAGGATTTCTAACTGTTCAGCATTCAACTTTGTTGCTGTCTGCTCAGTCCGCACCTTGGGGCCTATCATCCCCAATTCTCGATGGCGTTTGAGTAAATTTTGCACAAAACTTAAGGTGACACCAAAGTTTTTAGCCAGTTTTCGTTGGGAAATGTCACCGCAGGCATAAGCATCAACTATTTTTTGACGCAAGTCGAGAGAGTAGGCTTTCATCACCACCAATTATCAGTAGAATTGCTCTCTCCTACTGTACTGAAGTAGACTGATAACCGCTATAGCAGAAATGTTGATTCCTAATACAAAACTTTACATATCTAGTTACACTAACTCTCTTAAGCCTAAAATAGTCAACATGACATCATCTCCTCAAACCAATGAACATAACTGATTTTCTGACACATACAAGATTGTAAATAGCGGAATTTATCTAATAGCGTATGTCCCCATTGTTGTGGAATAGATAATATCTGTGAAATTAGATAAGCTATTAAACTAACGTAAATTTATATAGTGATACCATTGACGTTCTTAGTAATTAATTTGTCAAGTTTTAAGTGCATCTTTAAAAACTTCCATAACAATTCAACTCCCCAACGTAATCGATAAATATCCCTAATTTCATCATCACTAACGGCAGCCTCTCCATCAGCAGGTAAATTAGTAACTAAGCGAAACTCGGTTTTCGCGTCTAAATCACAAAAATTAATTACTCTATAGGCTTGAGCATCATCAGATGCACCGACTTTGACCAACTCATTTGAGCTATCAAATTCTAATTTCCAATTATTTTTTATCCGCAAAACAAAATATTTGTTTTCTTGTACTAATTCTTGGATAAATTTTAATCCAGCAAAACCCCTATCCATTACTCCAACAGCATTTATTGGTAGACTAGACATGATTTTAGAACCAAATTTATAGTCATGGTCATGTCCAAAGTTTATGAAGTTATCTGATGGACTTCCAGTAGCTAGATTTAGAGAACTGAAAAGTTTTACTTGATGGTGTCCTAATACCCATAACAATTTACTTGTGAGAGTAATAATTGTTGAATCTATTGGACAAATTGCATATTTATTGTGTAACTTTTTTTGAGTTTTATTCTGCACTAATTCATTTAATTTTTGGTAAATTTCTTGAAAAGGTTTTTGGCTTCGATGTAAGTTTGCCTTAGAGAAAGTAGAAATATCTACCTCAAAACAATTGTTATTTAATCTGTTAAACAAATCTCGCATACTTGTTAAGCTGTTATCCATAGCATAAGATAACCAGCACTCAAAGAACAGACGACTGTTCAATACTGGATAATCGTTTTTTGGCAGTCCTCTCAAGATATCTTTGACAATCTTGGGAAATGAATTTATAATCACTATCAAATAGATATACTTTAATCTTCCGCCCAAAATTTAACATATTTTGGGCTGTTTTTATCGGATTTTTCTTAACATTCAACACTTTTGCTCTATTAGTTATTTATCTTATATTCATTCATCTCTTTATACTATAAAAAGCTTAAATCAAGAATCAGCGATTCTATTTAAAATATCAAAAAAACCGATTTCTTCATGGTCATTTAGCTTCAGTTCACAGGAAGAAAATGCGCTGACAACATTTCGTGAAAATTATCCTGATGTCAAACTTTTTATAGCATTGATTTGTCATCGGGATGGCGTTTGTTGCCTATCAGAAAAACAACTATGGACAATTATTGATCCTAGTGAGGGTTTAGCCAAGCAGCGTGTTTCTGTAAAAAGAGAACTAAGAGGGAGTTATTATGTTAAAGGTACGGGAAGAGTTCCCTTAGAGCAGACAGTCCCTCAAAATAATTGGCCTGACGTAATTTTATCAACATCAAATAACCTATGACACCCACTGAGATAAAAACTAATGGCGACTGTATTGATAAATTAATTAAGAGATTAGAGAAACAAATTGGAGAAAAAGAAGCGAATAAACTTAAAGGAACTGCTATTGAAATTGTCCAAAATTGTGTCAAAATTTACTCTGAAAATTTTGGTAATGGTGATGTAGGTGAAAATAGTACAGGTTTAGTGAGCCAACCTTATAAAGGAAAAGGACAAGACTCTATTCCTAATGGTACAACCGGACTTATTTATGGTCGTGTTCAAAGTGGTAAAACTAACACAACTATTGCAACTTTAGCACTGGCTAATGAAAATAATTTTCGTTGTTTTATTATTTTAACGTCCGACAATACATGGTTAGGAAAACAAACGGCTAATTGTTTTTGGAGCTATCTTTCGACTAATGCCAGCCAGAGACATCTACCACGCCGCAGTCATTAAAGCACCTATAGCAGATGGTTGGACAATAACCAACGATCCCTTGTACCTTGCATACGGGGGTAGAGAACTTTACGTAGATATTGGAGCAGAAAGAGTTACCATTGCTGCTGAGAAGGATAATCAAAAAATAGCTGTTGAAATCAAAAGTTTTCTGAGTCCTTCTCCCGTGAATGACCTCCAGGAAGCTGTAGGACAGTATGAAGTTTATCGCAGCGTGCTTAAAGAACTACAACCAAAACGCCAACTTTATTTAGCAGTTCCCAAGCGAGTTTACGAAGGTATATTTTCCGAACGCTTTGGTCAGCTAATTCTTAATAGTATAGGAATAAACCTAATTGTCTTTGACGAGCAACTAGAGAGGATTATCAGATGGATAAGCTAGCTCGGTATCGTGAAATTATTCGTCAGTTGATATTTGACTATGCTGGTCACAAACCTGCTAATGGTCAAATAGAGACTGAAGCTGTCATTGACTCGGAGCGAGACCACTACGAAGTGTTACATGTTGGTTGGGATGGAGTGCGCCGCGTACATGCTTCGGTGGTACATATAGATATTATTAATGATAAAGTGTGGATTCAATATGATGGTACTTCTCAGCCAGTGGCGGAGGCATTATTAGAAGCGGGTATTTTGCGCGAAGATATTGTTTTGGGTTTTCATCCTGCTGAAATACGGCAATACACGGATTTTGCTGTATTTTAATTATCTTTAATTGTGTAATTCTCAAAGAAGAAAGAAGCAATAAACTTGATCCTAGCGATCGCTTTAAATGGCGATCGCAGATGAAAGAATCGACTTTAGAAAGGCTAAGAATTGTAAACAAGCTCTAGCTGATTTGAAAGTGCTGTTAGCGGTAGCAGGGCGTTTAGCCCGTGCTGAGTAATACTCATTGAGTGGCGATCGCTCTGAAAGGAACAAGTGACAGCCGCAGGCGTGATTAATTCTAGCTTTACAGATGAACCGTTTAATCACATCACACGCGAGTTAAGTAAGTCGTGGAGAAAATTTATAAGTATGTAACGAAAAATTAAGCAGAAGAATAAGAGTTAAATTTTACACGTTGTGTACTGTAGTTTCCCTTTTCTCCTCTATTTTGAACTCCATCAATGACAGCATAGGCAAGGTCTAATTCATCCTCAAAACTTTGAGAAGCTAGTTCATTTTCTTTCAGGTGTTGCCACTCCAATTCAATTGGATTCATCTCTGAGCAGTATTTAGGTAAAAAGAAGATGTACAAACCCATTTCTTCCCACTTTGTCCATAATTGCTGAACTTCTTTGCACCGATGTATCGGGTCGTTGTCCTGAAGGATGACTCTGATCCGACCTGCTTTTTGGGCTTCAAGTGCTTCAAGCTCCATCATTTGGATATAAGATTTGCGTGAAACACCGCCAATCACCAACCCGTACACAAAACTAATTAGAGGTTGAAGAAACCCAATAATACTTAACCTTCGTCCTCGGCGTTTACTCTGTTCTAAGCGTTTTTGTTGTCCGAGAAAGTAGTAACTGTAACTCGGTTCGCTCCAAGCACAAAACCCTGATTCATCCACATACTTTAAATCAATTTCTCCAGCCGCCGCAGACAATTCCAGCATTTCTAAGTCAGCCTGTTTGATTTGCTGTACTACCGGATCTTGTTTCCCCTTATGACAATTTCAAAGTTCGTTTCCAAATGATCCCCATGATCCCCTTTTTTTTAGTACCTGCCTTAACCAGTCAGGACTTAATTTTACGGAGCGTTCTTGTTCTAATTTTTGAGCTAACTGAACACTGTTATATGTACGTGGCTCAAGTTCCAAACATTCTTCTAAGAACACCATGTCAGCTTCTGCCCACCTTGATTTTCCTCCCCGCCCTGGTTTCTCCCAAAGCCCCTCTAAGCCTAACTTTCCCCATCTATGCAACACTTCTCTCACTGTTTGGGCAGTCCAGTTAAAGTCTGCTGCTATCCTCTCTACATACCAACCATGTGCGTTCAATCTAATCACTTCGGCTCTGTCTTTCACCTTCTGGGGTACATCTGCCGTTCTCAGGTTCAACAGAGTTTTATCTTGCTCTCTAGTCAGAAATACCCTTAAACGGTTACCCATATCGCTGTTACCTTTGTAGACGCATTGTACGTATTTACTTATCTTTACATAGTTTGGTTTTTTCACCTCGTTCTACTTAAGCCAACAGGATATTTAGTAATTCAACAAGCAGTATAAAATATAGCGATCGCACTTTTGTCTTTGTTGGGAAAGAGCGATCGCTTGTTTAATCCAAGTTTTTGCCGCTAAAGGGCAATATCACGCCTCTCTAATCTAGTTTAAAAAGGCTATGTTACCGTTGGCCACTTTGTATTTTGTCGAAGATTGCGCCGTCATCGAAAAACTTCTTCTGAATAGTATCCCAGCCTCCCAAACTCTGAACGTTGTAAAGCTTAGAAATCTTGGGAAATTTATTCTGTACTTCCTTTATTACAGTAGAGTTAACAGGTCGAAAACCAACTTTGGCAAATTCACGTTGAGCTTCCGGTGTAAAAAGAAACTTTACGAAACCTTCCGAAACTTTGCGGGTACCGTGCTTGTCAACATTCTTATCCACAACTGCTACTGGGCCATCTATAGAAATGTTCACCTGCGGAACCACATAAGAAAGTGAAGTTTTTCCTTGTTGTGCTGCTAAGATAATCTCGTTTTCGTAGTTAAGCAGAACATCCCCTTGACCTTTCTTGTAAAAAACATCGCTCGATTCTCGCGCATCTTTAGGTAACACAGGGACATTGCGAAAGACTTGGGTAACATAGTTAAGAGCTTGAGCTTCACTTCCACCATTTTTGGTGATTGCACCCCACAAAGCCAGGAAATTCCACCGCGCACCTCCTGAAGTTTTGGGGTTTGCTGTAATCACCTTGACCCCTGGTTTAGTTAAATCACTCCAACTCTGGATCTTTTTAGGATTACCTTCACGAGTTTCTAGAGCAACTACTGAGTGGGTAACAATTGAGTTATTTGATGCTTCCTTCTCCCAACCTGGTTGAATCAGTCCGGCTTTTTCAATTTTTTTGGTATCTAATGCCAACGCCAAGGCTACAACATCTGCTTCTAATCCGTCAATTACTGCACGGGTTTGAGAGCCAGAACCACCATAGCTTTCCCGAATCACTACATCTTGACCTTTTTCGCGTTTCCATTTCGCTACAAATTCAGGAATGATTTTCTGGTAAGCGGCTTTGGTGACTGCGTAGGAAACCAAAGTTATTTCAACTGTCTTACCGCCTTGACTAATCAATTGAGGCTTCTGGTTAATAGAAATAGTTTTATTAGCAGTCCCCGCAGCATAAGCAGGAATAAGGACACTTAAGCTCAAGCCAGTTGCTAATAAGAATGCAGAGGTTTTAGTTGAGGCAGGCTTTAATTGCAGAAATAGTTGTCTGGCTGGGCGGAAAACTTGTAACTTTTTGGCTTGCAGATGTGTCATAGAAGCTGGATGTTGTGTAGTTGCTTGATTAAATAACGGTAATCCGGTCAAATTACCGTTGTTTATCTTTAGGAAAAGATTATCAGATTAATTTTCAAAATTCAACTATTTTTTATACTAAAAATTTTGATCTTTCCTGGGGAAACTCATAGTGAAGATATGTAAAATATCTGACTACTGTTTCAAATGAGGGAGAAAAAATAAATAATTTCCAATTCTCAATTCCCTAGCAAATTGCTTGATACATTGGTTGGCTGATGTATCAAGCAATTTGATACTTGAAAATAAAAGTATTGTAATTCCTTACATAATTGGTAGAATCACCATATTCTTGATGAAGAATGTGAGGTTTATTGGTGTTTGCAACTAGTTAGATGTAATCATCCGGTATGATAAACACTATATAACTGTATTCCCATCAGTTATTTGTAGATTTAGCGGAGGAAATGGAATGAGTTTGTGGCAACACCCACTGAAAAGATTACAAGCGATCGCTGAACATGGAACATATCGGTTCAGACTAAATTCGCTCAAAGGCTTTGTATCACTCTTTTTAGTAGGGACTGTATTGAGTGTGGCGCTTGCCGCCTGCTCTGGTGGAGGAACTGGGAATACTTCTTCTTCTGAAACCCCTAATGCTAGCGCTACTCCTGTGGCTGCAAACAAAGATAGTGTTGAACTAACTCTGGTTTCCTTTGCTGTCACCAAAGCGGCTCACGAAGCAATTATTCCTAAATTTGTAGAACAGTGGAAGAAAGATCATAACCAAACTGTCGTCTTCAAGCAAAGCTATGGCGGCTCTGGTTCTCAAACTCGCGCTGTTATCGATGGCTTGGAAGCAGATGTAGTCCACTTGGCACTAGCTGGAGACACCTCAAAGATTGAGAAGGCTGGATTGATTCAACCAGGATGGGAGAAAGAAGTTCCCAACAATGGTATTGTCTCCAAATCGGTAGCAGCATTAGTAACTCGTTCAGGCAATCCTAAAGGCATCAAAAACTGGCAAGATTTAGCTAAAGACGGTGTAAAACTAATTACTGCTAACCCCAAAACTTCCGGCGGTGCTAAGTGGAATTTCTTAGCACTATGGGATTCTGTAATTAAAACAGGTGGCGATGAGGCTAAAGCTACTGCATTTGTAACTAAAGTTTATAAAAATGTGCCAATCTTGCCTAAAGATGCGCGAGAAGCTACTGATACATTCGCCAAGCAAGGGCAGGGAGATGTCTTAATCAACTACGAAAACGAAGTTCTTTTGGCACAACAAAAGGGCGAGAAGGTTGAGTATGTCGTTCCCGATGTGAATATATCCATTGACAATCCGATCGCAGTGGTAGATAAGAACGTCGATAAGCATGGAACCCGCGAAGTTGCTGAAGGTTTTGTGAAATACCTCTATACTCCAGAAGCACAGCAAGAGTTTGTCAAATTAGGATTCCGTCCTGTGGATGAGACTTTAGCTCAAACTAAAGAAGTCACAGGCAAATTTCCCAAGGTGAAAACTTTGGGTACAGTTGCAGACTTCGGTGGTTGGAGTGCAATCGATAAGAAGTTTTTCGCCGACGGGGGCGTGTTTGATAAGATTCAAGCCCAAAAATAATTCGTAATTCGTAATTCGTAATTTGTAATTCGTAATTGAAGAGCAGACTAATTAACTTGCTTACGACGCAATGCGCGAACAGTTTTGAGGTAATAATTACGAATTATGAATACCGACAAAAAACTTTCAAAAAACTTTTTTTGAATTTTGAATTTTGAATTTTGAATTCGGAGCGAAGCGACGTGACGACTGTATCTTCTTCTTTGGAAGTTGAGCGCAAAACACCATTTTGGAAGAAATTGCGGCGGGTTCCCTGGACTTGGCGAATCACGATAGCATACCTGACGGTGATGTTGTTTATTCCCATAGCTGCCATGTTCCTGAAAGCGAGTACGGAACCTCCGGCGAGATTTTGGGCGATCGCAACCAGTGATATCGCATTAGCCACCTATAATGTCACTTTTGTGACAGCAATATTTGCTGCCTTACTCAATGGCGTATTTGGTACTCTAATTGCTTGGGTTCTGGTGCGCTACGACTTTCCCTTAAAACGCTTGATTGATGCCACAGTAGATTTACCATTTGCGCTGCCAACTTCGGTAGCAGGGTTAACCCTAGCAACAGTTTATAGCGATAATGGCTGGATAGGTTCGCTACTAGCACCACTGGGAATTAAGGTAGCTTTTACTCGCACAGGAGTAGCGGTGGCAATGATATTTATCTCACTACCCTTTATTGTGAGAACTGTGCAACCCGTACTTCAGGAAATGGAACATGAAATTGAAGAAGCTTCTTGGTGTCTAGGTGCTTCTCAATGGCAGACCTTCTGGAAAGTAATTTTGCCACCTTTATTTCCGACGATTTTAACTGGTGTTGCCTTGGGTTTCTCCCGTGCGGTTGGCGAATATGGGTCAACTGTAATTATCTCTTCCAATACGCCCTATCAAGATTTGATCGCACCCGTGCTGATTTTTCAACGGTTAGAGCAGTATGACTATTCTGGTGCAACAGTAATTGGCATAGTTTTACTATCAATTTCGTTGGTATTGCTATTGGCAATTAATTTCTTACAAGCGTGGGCAAGGAGATATGACACTAGATAAGCCAAGTTTTCATTCATCTGTATCTGATACACATACAGCCAAGCCTAAAGAGCAGAAGAGTTGGGTTCCAATAGTTTTAATTGGTATAGCGATCGCTTATTTAGCTTTAGTTCAATACATCCCTGCAATCAACGTTTTTGTTCAAGCCTTCAGCAAGGGAGTTGAGCCATTTCTATCCAACCTGACACGACCAGCTTTTCTCCATGCAGCTTGGCTGACACTTTTGCTGGCTGTAATTTCTCTGCCCTTGAATACAATATTTGGGCTATGTGCAGCTTGGGCGATCGCTCGTCATAAATTTCCCGGACGCGCCATAGTTTTAAGCATTATTGACCTGCCCTTTTCCATCTCACCCGTAGTTGCAGGATTGATGATTGTGCTACTTTACGGACGCAATGGGTGGTTTGGCCCTTGGCTCCAGGCACATGATATCAAGATTGTCTTTGCCTTTCCAGGTATGGTGCTGGCTACAGCCTTCGTGAGTATGCCCTTTGTGGCGCGGGAAGTGATTCCCGTTTTAGAGGAATTTGGCAAGGATCAAGAAGAAGCTGCTAGAACTCTCGGTGCAAAAGATTGGCAGATATTTTGGCGTGTCACCTTACCTAGCATCCGTTGGGGCTTACTCTACGGTTTAATTTTAACCAATGCCAGAGCAATGGGTGAATTCGGGGCGGTTTCGGTGGTATCTGGCAACATTGCTGATCAAACCCAGAGCTTACCACTGTTTGTAGAAGATGCTTACAAACAGTATGAAACCGAAGCTGCCTTCTCTGCGGCTGTATTGTTAGCATTGCTAGCAGTAGTAACTTTGGTGCTGAAAGAGATTTTAGAACGCAAAACCCGGATCAAAGATGTTGAATAGTTAGGTTGTGGGCATGGGGCATTGGGAATTGCGAATTGGATATGGATAAGAGACAGGAAGGACAAGGCAGAGGGGGGAGACAAGGGAGAGAACTTGTTGAATAATTCTTCCCTCATCCCCCTCATCCCCCTCATCCTCCCCTGCTCCCCTACTCCCTCTGCCTTCCCCAATCCACAATGTCCAATCCCCTTGATGGTGACAATCATGACTAGTGATAATACACTTACCAATAAACGGATTCGACTAAGAATTCCCAAGGACTATCACCAGGAACCTGTAATTTCTCGCCTGGTATCCAACTATGGCTTGACTGTGAATATCACCGCAGCGATTTTAGGAGCGAATGCTGTCGGTGATGGTTGGTTTGACCTTGAATTACAAGGAACAGATGCACAAATTCAAAGTGGGTTAACCTATCTCCATGAATTGGAGTTGCAAGTCTGGGATGACACTCAAGCGATTGATTGGTAGGAGTTATACTCAATTGTGAACTGCTATATTAACAAGCTACGCTTGAATGATGAAGTCCGTAGCTGTCAGATTGGGCGCACCCTTAATGGTCGCAAATAGGCCGCCGCTACCAAAACCAGCTGCGCTGCCATTTTGGTTGTAGAATAACTGCCCACTCACAGCGTCGTAGATAATTTTTGCTGTAGTAGCCGCCCCTGAAGAAGTGATTTTAAAATCAGTGGCATTACTAAAACTGATTCCTGGAGCAGAAGCGATCGCACTAAAAGTAGTCTTATCCAGAATAATTTTATCGCCTTGGGAGTGTTTGAAGTCAGCGATCGCATCTACACCCACAGCAGAACTGGCAAAGTTCGCATTAGTGTTGTACAGAAAACTGTCAGCACCCGCACCACCAACAAGGGTATCATTGCCTGCGCCACCAATAAGGGTATCATTGCCAGTACCACCCCGGAGCAGGTCGTTGCCACTTTTCCCATTCATGGTATCGTTACCCCCCTGACCATTGATCACATCAGCCGAGTTGTCAAAACCCGTGATGTTATTGTTGAGTTCATTGAGGAAAGTTACCGTGTTCTTGTTGTAAAGGTTAGTTTGAGTGGAATTAGCATCAAAGACATCAAAGCTGTCGGCAATGTTGGTTTGCCCATCAAATAAGATATTACCAATGGCAGGTCTTGCTCCAGAAGCGGGCAAGTTATCCAGGTTTTCTAACTGAAAGTTTTGCAGAGTCACTTTGGTATTAGCCACATTTTCAAAGGTGACTTCCAAATTGCTGCCATTTTGAGTTAGTTGCAGATTTCGGGCATTTAAACCACTCCCTGTAAATTGCAAGGTGTCAACATTGGCAATCACTCCTACCAAAGGATTTGAGCCTTTACCAACGCCACTAAAATCTGTAATGGTATCATTGCGATCGCCTCGGCGAATTACGAATTTATCTTGACCGCCGTTGCCAGTAAGAGTATCGTTACCACCTTTGCCGTCGATGATATTGTTGCCAGGTGTGCCTAAGAGAGTATCTGCACCAGCAGTTCCTGTGAGGTTAGGAGTGTTACCGATATTCGTCCCGCCAAACAGCACATAGGTTTGCCCAGATTGAGAGCCGATAAGTAGGTCATCAAACCCGTCGCCATTGACATCTCCGGCACCACTGATAGAGACGGCTAAGTTATTCGCAGTGAAGCCGTTGATGGTAAAGCCGTTAGAGCCGTTGAGATCCGAGAGGTTAAGGCTAGAACTAAAGCCTGTACTCTTGCCAAATACCACGTAGCTCTGCTCCGATCTAAAAATAATCAGGTCGTCGAAGCCGTCGCCGTTGACATCTCCAGCACCTTGGACAGAGAACCCTGTCGAATCCGTCCTAATGCCGTTGATAGTGAAACCGTTAGAGCCGTTGAGTTCCGAGAGGTTAAGGCTGGGGCTAAACCCTGTGCTGTTGCCAAACACCACATAGCTCTGCCCAGAAGCGAAGACGGTACCGTTCTCGGAACTGAAACTTATTGCCCCGATAATTAGGTCGTCGATGCCATCACCATTGACATCTCCAGCACTACTGACAGGGGAGCCTGAGAAATCACCTTCCTTGATGCCGTTGATAGTGAAGCCGTTAGCACCGTTGAGGATAGAGAGGTTAAGGCTGGGGCTAAACCCTGTGCTGTTACCAAACACCACGTAGCTCTGCCCAGAAGATAAGCCGTTAGGTGAGGCATTGGATGCCCCGATAATCACGTCGTCGATACCGTCGCCGTTGATATCTCCGACACCACTGACAGAGCCACCTGATATGTCACCCACTTCGTTGATGCCGTTGATAGCAAAGCCGTTAGTACCGTTGAGGCTGGAGAGATTGAGGCTGGGGCTAAAGCCTGTGCTGTTGCCAAACACTACATAGCTCTGCCCAGAAAAGTTATTGGCATAAGGTGCCCCAATAATCACGTCGTCGAAACCATCATGGTTGATATCTCCAGCACCGCTGACAGAGCTACCCGATATATCATTCGCCGCGATGCCATTGATGGCGAAGCCGTTAGCGCCGTTGAGAGTAGAGAGGTTGAGGCTAGAGCTAAAGCCTGTCCTCTTGCCAAATACCACGTAGCTCTGTCCAGATTGGGAGCCGTTGGGGTCAGCACCAGATGCTCCGATGATTAGGTCATCGATGCCGTCGCCGTTAACATCTCCAGCGCTGCTGACATTGCCTGAAAAGTCATTCGCCGCGATGCCATTGATAGCGAAGCCATTAGCGCCGTTGAGAGTAGAGAGGTTGAGGCTAGAGCTAAAGCCTGTGCTGCTGCCAAATACCACGTAGCTTTGCCCAGACTCAGAGCCGTTGGGGTCGGCACCGGGTGCCCCGATAATCAGGTCGTCTAAGCCGTCGCCGTTGACATCTCCCGCATCGCTCACAGAGGAGCCTGATCTGTCAGCCGTTGCAATGCTATTAATGACAAAGCCATTAGTGCCATTGAGGTCAGCAAGATTGAAGGATGAATTAGGCATGATTTTCTCCTGCATTTTTTGTTATTCAGGGAATAACTCATGTCTAGCTTCAGGCAACTCTTAGT
The DNA here is from genome assembly GCF_013343235.1 of Nostoc sp. TCL240-02. Classification (GTDB taxonomy): domain Bacteria; phylum Cyanobacteriota; class Cyanobacteriia; order Cyanobacteriales; family Nostocaceae; genus Nostoc. The sequence goes on from NZ_CP040094.1 coordinate 7,655,498, forward strand.
CTTGGTTATACGAGACTTTACCTGCAAGACCAGGGTTCAAAACCAGGCAGACTTGCTCTGTACGCGTAAACTATGCACCTTTTAGGGTGAAATGAAAATTAGACATACAAATCCCGCCACTAGGTTTTTACCTGAATATCCCTAGTTTTTTTCAGTCATCAGAGAAATTTTGATTAGAAAACTTAAAACAGTGGAAACACTTAAATATTCTTACAACATTCACTGCTACTCTATAAATATAAAATTGTCAACCGTCTAAACCTCAAATTACTATACTAAAATTAGCAATATTTACGTTAATTTACTCATTGCTTTTTTGCATTCTTCGTGAGATTCTCCTTTACATAACAAAAGTACGTTAAATCGATAGAATTATCGTAGTTTAGTGAGAGCCAAAAAGATGAAAATTTCTATAAGGCTGACATTCAACCAGGCGAAGTTGAGTTTTAGGGGCGCGGCATCAGCAAGACTTTCTGTCAAACCAAAAAATTGCCTAGGCATCGCTATTGGGAATTAATCTGATGTCTCAGTGTAAATCTGTAGAACCTGCTTCAGTCCATAGTCGCATTCTCGTACCTCAAAGGTATCATAGCCAACCTGTAATTTCCCGCTTGGTGTCTCGTTATGGTTTAACCGTCAATATTAAAGCAGCATCACTGACATCCGATAGTGACAGCGATGGCTGGTTTGATTTGGAACTTTCGGGAAATCCCCAAAAACTGACAAATAGCCTATCTTACTTGCAAGGATTGGGGGTGAATTTACTGGAATTAGCGATCGCTAACCACATTCAATCTAACCAGCACTCTTTACCTTTCCCAAATCTAGCTAGCAAACTGAGTCCCAAAGACTCTGCACTACTAACAAATCAATGGCAAGAACAATTCCAGCAATGGATTTCTCTGGGTCAAACTAATCGATTGCGCTTGCAACTGTGTGTCTTAAAATCTTATTACAAAGAGCCGGTGATTTCTGAATTAGTTTCTCGTTATGGATTAACTGTAAATATTACCAGTGCTACACTTCAACCCGATACAGAAGATGACGGCTGGTTTGACTTGGATTTGTGGGGGAGAAGCAAACAACTTTACTCTAGCCTGAGTTATTTAGAAAAACTGGGGCTACCGATTTGGCTGGATTTATCTAGCGTTTATAGCGATCGCTAAGTAATAAAATCGTCACTATCTAATGGCAGCATTAAATAAACGTCAAACCAATTCCCAAACCAGATTATCACTGGTTTCTTCAGTCTCTAACAAAAGTCAAGTCTCTCAGATTCGCCTGCGGATATATATTCCCAAATGCTATCTGCAAGCGCCTGTGATTTCACAATTAATTTCTAGTTACGGCTTGGTAGTTAATATTACCAAGGCTATGCTACAACCAAATACAGACGAAGAAGGGTGCTTTGATATTGAACTATGGGGAACAGTACCACAAATCTCTAACGGTTTGGCTTATCTGGAATCTCTGAATCTTAGAATTGTGGGCAAGCCGAATGCAGACGGCGATAGCTGGTTTTGTTGAAATAATCTAAATAATTTAAATTTCGTAGTACCAAATATCTTCTTCTCGCACCACAATTCGATGCAGGGAAAGACGAGCAATTAAGCCTTCTTGCTCAAACTGTCCAAGAACACGAGTGATAGTCACACGAGTTGAACCTAGCATTTCAGCCAAGTCTTCGTGAGTCAGACGCATATCTATTAAACGTCCCTTCTCAACTTCCGAACCAAACTTTTTAGATAACCATGCCAGTAGCTTGATTAGCATGGTATCAACTTTTTTATGGCTACGAATAACCATCAATTCTTGAGCCTGTTGGATATGGGCAAGTAGAGTTTCTGTTAGTTGAGTCCACTCCTCTACAGGTAAGACTGTCGCCTCTACTTTAGTTAGGCATTCCATCTGATAAGGTTCTAATTTTGACAAAGATTTACCAACAATATCTCCAGGGCCCCACAATCCCAGAGCGACGGTTGTACCATCTTCCAAGTAGGTAAAAGTCCTGACAAAACCCGTTTCAATCTTCCAAAGTCCGTTTGGATGCTCTGGTAAAAATGACCTCCGGGCAAAAATTTCTTTAGTATTATTACTGTGTAAGCTAGTTAAATTTGCATATAAAGATACCATAATTATATCACTATTCTCCGATAAATTAACCGTAGTATTATATTTATATCAGGTTCTAAGAGCATCTGGGCATTTATAAAAAAGGAATAGGGAGATAGAGCAAAGGAGCAGAATTATTTCTCTCTGCTCCCTGCCCCCTGCCCCCCTGCCTCTTTTCAATGCCCCATGCCCAAAATTAAATTCCCGCACCATCAAGAAAATCTTCAATCATCCCATCAGACTTATTGCTCTTAGGGTTATATGTTTGTTTGTCGCCAAGCTCATTTGGGGACAAACTTGATTGATCTTGCAACTCCTCGAACTGTTTCTCTAGAGCCTTGACACGTTCAAATAAAGCGCGGATAACTTCAGCTTCTACGTCACGGACTTTATCATGATCCAGAACATTGGTAGACAAGTTGTTCTGACGAGTCACGCGCCCTGGAATTCCAACTACGGTTGTGTTACTGGGTACATCTCGCAGCACCACAGAACCGGCTCCAATGCGGACGCGATCGCCAATTAGAATATTTCCCAATACCTTTGCACCCGCTCCCACAACTACATGAGAGCCTAAAGTTGGATGGCGTTTGCCAGTTTGTTTGCCTGTACCACCTAAAGTCACACCTTGATAAATCAGGGCATAGTCGCCCACGATCGCAGTTTCACCAATCACAACTCCCATACCGTGGTCAATAAACACTCCCTGGCCAATTAATGCCCCAGGATGGATTTCAATCCCGGTTAAAAACCGACTAATATGAGAGATAAACCGAGGTATGAAGGGAATTCCAATTTTATAGAGCCAGTGTGCCAATCGATGGAATATTAGGGCTTGGAGTCCAGGGTAACAGAACAATACTTCTAGCCAGTTACGGGCTGCTGGGTCACGCTCAAAAATGGTTCGCAAATCAGTTATTAGCATACTCTGTTGAGATTTTCGTTGGTAAATGAGGCTCTGAAAACAGAAACTCAGGATAATTCCCACCAAAAGATCGAGTCATTTATGGGAATTATGTAAGATAATAATCTACGGTAAGTCGATAGAATATAGTGTTTTTGTGGGTAGTAAGTGGGATGCTATCACATTCCACACTTTGAAAAAATTAATTTCGGATAAACTGCGATAAGTCCCCCAATTCACCGTAGTATGTTGAGTACAGTCTTGAATAGCCAAAACTACGCTCTCTTGGATCTGTCTTCCAAAGTGGAATACGCATTGCTAGCGCTCTTAGAACTGGCAAGCCACCACGGAAAAAAACTTCCTCTAACCATGAGCGAGATCACTACCAAACAACCCATACCTGAACGCTATCTGGAACAAATTTTGACCAACCTCCGGCGTTCTGGTGTGGTGCAGAGTCAACGCGGCTCTAAAGGAGGTTTTGTTTTAGCTCGTGAACCTTGGCAGATTACACTGCTGGAAATTGTGACTTTAGTCGAAGGTGAGCGGAAAGAGAAAGATACATCTGACTCTCCGACTCTAGAAAAGACTCTGGTTTATGAAGTTTGGGAGCAAGCTAACGCTGCTTCAATTGAAGTATTGGGTCGCTATACACTCCAAGACTTGTGTGAGGAAAGAGAGACTCGCGCCCAGCAAAGCCCGATGTATTATATTTAGACACGACGGAGTATTCACATGCGGATAGCGAAAGATATCACAGAGTTAATCGGACGAACTCCTTTAGTTCAATTAAACAAAATTCCCCAAGCTTCAGGAGCGGTTGCTCGGATTGTGGTGAAGCTAGAAAGCATGAATCCAGCATCTTCTGTGAAAGATCGGATTGGCGCGAGTATGGTGGAAGCGGCGGAAGAAGCTGGCTTGATTCACCCCGGAAAAACTGTTTTAGTAGAGCCGACTTCTGGGAATACAGGAATTGCGCTAGCGATGGTGGCGGCCGCTAAGGGGTACCATCTTATTCTAACGATGCCTGACACAATGAGCCACGAAAGACGATCGATGCTCAAAGCTTATGGCGCTCAATTAGAGTTAACGCCAGGTGTAGAAGGGATGCGAGGAGCGATCGGTCGCGCAGAGCAGATTTTAGCTCAAACGCCCAATGCTTATATGTTGCAGCAGTTCCGCAACCCCGCCAACCCGAAAGTTCACGCCGAAACCACAGCAGAAGAAATCTGGAATGATACCGATGGAGAGGTGGATATTCTAGTGGCGGGAGTGGGTACTGGTGGGACGATTACGGGAGTTGCAGAAGTTATTAAAGGACGGAAGCCGACTTTTCAAGCGATCGCAGTTGAACCTAGCAGCAGTCCGGTATTAACGGGTGGGAAATCAGGGCCTCACAAAATTCAGGGTATCGGCGCGGGATTTGTCCCAGCAATTTATCGTCCAGATGTGGTAGATGAAGTGATTCAGGTAGCGGATGAACAAGCGATCGCTTACAGCCGTCGCCTAGCTAAAGAAGAAGGATTGTTATCGGGGATTTCAACTGGTGCTGCTTTATACGCAGCTATTCAAGTAGCACAACGTCCAGAAAATGCCGATCGCCTAATCGTGATGATCCAGCCTAGCTTCGGCGAACGTTACCTCAGCACCTCACTGTTCAAAGATCCAGAAGAAAATGAGTGGTTGAGTAAAGTTTGATTCTGCATAACAATTTTAAGTAAGTAGTAAAGAATAAGTCAAACTATCTTACATAAACCTCGTCTACCTTGAGAACCGTAGTTTTGTAGGTTGGGTACAGCGATAGTGTAACCTAATATAAATAAGGTGGTAATGTTGGGTTGCGTTTTACTCCACCCAACCTACACAAATATATCTTTTAAAAAACTCTAGATTTCAACATAGATGAGGTTTAATAGAAAATTAATTAAATTGTCTACCCTATGGGAACGCTTCGCGAACAGACCTTAAAATAGGGCTAAAGCCCTCACTACAAACCTTTTATTATTCACGCCCACTTACTTAGAATTTTCGCCAATTTCATCTACACTTTCATGATTTTTCACCAAAACTATCAAGCAGAAACAACTAGCAGCTAGCTTAATTAAGCTCAAAGCTTCACTTTTTAATACAATAAAAGCGCCTAATCCGATAAGAATAAAAGGCACAAAATTATTAATATAGCCAGTCAATATATCAGCTATTACTTTGTAGTGAGTTAATTTGTATGCCCCATAACACCAAATTCCTAACAATATAAAAAATATTCCGATAATTACCACAAAACTCTTTAAGTTGCTGCTAGCAAATAAAGGCACGTAGACACTAATATTATCGCTACCATTGGCAAGTGTAACGGCTGCCACACTGTAACTTTGGGGAGAAAAAAAACTCGTAATTGTTGATGTCTCAGCCTCTTCTGTCGTAGCAACAACTTCTTTTGATGAATCTTCTTCCCGATTCACTAAACTACTGATACCTATGGAAATTGGTAATAAACCAAGTAATCCAATCCAGTTTTTGGATAATATTAACCCACCAAATAAACCAGGAAGACTAAGGATTAGCAGAACTGTAAAACCTAGAAACTGACCAGCAACTATATGCCGAGGACGAAGGCTAGTATTTATTTGAGAAAAAAACAATAATAAAATGACAATATCATCAATATTAGTGGCAATGAACGCAATTGCCCCTGTAGTAATTGCAGTAACTAATTCGTTCATATTTTACAGCAGTTTTCAGGTCTTGAGACTGATAAGATAGGAAATGGGTATTAAAAAGTAGTGTAGTTAAATTACTTGAAAGGTTAATTTGGTATGGTGAGAAATCGTAGGTTCTAAAAATCCAGCATGAGTAAGTTAGGGACAGTCTTCAGTGAAGGGATTATTGCCTTCATAGCCACTAACATAGATGACATCATTATCTTGTTAATATTTTTTTCACAGATAGATGTTAATTTTCGGCGGCGGCATATCTTACTTGGTCAATATCTGGGTTTTTCAGCCATTATCATCGCTAGCTTACCAGGATTTTTTGGTGGATTGGTCATACAGCGAGAATGGATAGGATTACTAGGACTGCTACCAATAGCAATTGGTATTCAACAATTAATATATAGAAAAGAAGAAACTATAACAGTTCAGACAGTCAGTAGTGATTTTAATCAACCTACGCCTACTAACCCGGTATTATCTTTTATTTTGAGTGTTTTGCACCCCCAAACCTATAAAGTGGCAGCAGTAACCATCGCTAATGGTGGTGACAATATTAGTATATATATCCCTTTATTCGCTGGTCATGACCTTGCCAGTCTGGGAATATTTTTAGCTATATTTTTTATCATGGTAGGGGTTTGGTGTGCGATCGCTTATTTTTTAAGTCGTCAACCTACCATTGCTTATATTTTAAGTCGCTACGGTAAAGCTACTGTACCTTTTGTGTTAATTGGCTTGGGTCTGTTCATTATGTATGAGCGAGGTACATTCACTCTACTACCTTGGGTAAGAAGTTAATCAATGTTGAATGCTGGATTTGGAATCTACAATCTCAATTTGCTTACACTTGATGAACTAATTTCCAACTCACCATCATCAAAATGGCGTAAATAATAAACCGTAGTGGGCGCTGGGGAGCGACTTGGCAGATTTTAGCACCTAGCAGAACTCCTGGTACAGAGCCTAGCCAGATAGGTATTACCAAATTCCAATCAACTGTTCCTAGGCTGAGATGACCAAGGGCTGTAAACAGCAGTAAAATTGCTGCGTGTGAGATATCAGTACCCACTAGCTTCCGTGCATCTAAACGGAAAAACCCAATCAGCACTAGGGCAAACATTGAACCTGATGAGACGCTAGTTAGACCAACTAAACAGCCTAAAATAGCCCCCAAAGTGATTGTTAGGAAGCGCCCAAAGTTAGTTTCTAAGTCTAACTTTGGTAGTTCGGGTAAGTTGAATTTGGGTAAAAAAGTCAATAACAACAATTGCACTAGTGCTAATGCTGTGACTAGCAAAATCATCACACCAAGCAAACGGAGCAAGATGTTATCCAGATTATACTCACCTGTGCGTTTAAGAACGTGCAAAATTCCCACTCCAAACAGTGAGCCTGGAACACTCCCGAATGCCAGCCATTTGACAACTTCTATATCCAGAGTTTTCTGTTCCCAATGCTTAACGCTACCAACAATCTTCATCAATGTGGCAGCTACAACATCAGAACTCACTGCGATGGAAGGCGGAACCTGAAAAACAAAAATCAACATTGGGGTAATGAGAGAGGCTCCGCCAATTCCCGTCAAACCAACTATGATACCAACGAAGAAGCTTAAGAATGGTAGTGATAAATAGTGCATACTCTTTGGGGGTTTGAGAAAGTCAGCTAGAACTTCACTACTAGAGAGCAATAACTCACCCGAACTACAGCCCAGTGATAGAGCTAGTCATGGCAAATTATTGTGTTTCTCAAAGGATGAGTGACACAAAGAAAGGTTTATCTAGCTAAAAATTAGGGCAGAGGATTACTGGACAACTTAAAACCTGTCTGAAAGTTTTTGGAAGTATGACAACTGACATTTAGCTGAAACAGACTTTTATAACTGCTTATGGGTCAGTTGTTTAACTAAATCAACTTCTTACTGGTTTTTCTGCGGTTTTACATGTAAAAGCCGGTAAAGCTATGTACTTACCGTATTTTACTTGTAAACACGATCAAACGTCCAGCGTATTCGTTTTGTATATCGCTATATTTTCTGGATAATACACCACAAGTCTTATGAATCATGGAAAATTTTGTTTTTTACAACCCCGTCAAAATCCTGTTTGGCAAAGCTCAAATCGCCAATATTGCTGCTGAAACTTCTGTTGATGCTCAAAAAACATCTTATTACTTACAGTGGAGGTAGTATCAAAACTAACGGCGTTTATAACCGAGTGAAGTCTGCGTTGTCTGGACTACAAAAAACACTTGACTTACAAGCATGTATAGTGATATAAACAAACAGACCAAGTGGTCTTTAATTTTTAATTCAATAAACTACACGACTCTCTACTCTAATAAATCGCTGTAATGTCCAAAGGCGAAGAAACAAAAAGTAGAATTCTCCACCAAGCAGCCGAACTGTTTAACCAACAGGGGTATGCAGGCTCATCAATGTCAGACATCATGCGTGTTACTGGATTGCAAAAAGGAGGAATTTACAATCACTTTCAAAGCAAAGACGATCTCGCATTACAGGCTTTTGATTTTGCGATCGCTCGCATTAGACAGCATACTAGATTTGCATTGCGAAGCAAACGCCATGCAGTAGAACGCCTGCAAGCAATCATTGGGATATTTAGTAGCTTCGCAGAAAATCCACCTATCAAAGGAGGTTGCCCACTGCTAAATACTGCTGTGGAAAGCGATGATGCTCATCCGGCGTTGCGGGAACGCGCTCAACAGGCGATGAATTCTTGGCTGCATCTAATTCGTCGAATTATTGAAACGGGAATTGCCAAGGGTGAAATTTGCTCGGAAGTAAGTGCTGATGAAATTGCCACCGTCATAATTGCAACGCTGGAAGGGGCCATAATGATGAGTAAGCTTTATGGAGATTCAATTCACATGCACAGGGTAATTAATTACCTGAATCAATACTTGGAAACTCACCTTTAAATGTATGGTACAAATCAAAGTATATTCTTTAGCTGACAAATTAAATCCTATTAAAACGGAGCTATCAAATGTAATCCATACCTCCCTCATAGAGGTTTTACAGATTGCCCCTGAAAAAAGATTTCACCGTTTTTTCCCACTGGATAAATCAGATTTTTACTATCCATCTGATAGAACAAACAATTATCTAGTTATCGAAATTAGTATGTTTGAGGGACGCTCAGTGGAAACCAAAAAAGAGTTGATTCGCCTGCTGATTAAAAATATTAATGAAAAATTCAATATTCCTATATACGATATTGAAATCACAATTTTTGAAACGCCCAAATATAACTGGGGTATTAGAGGTTTACCTGGCGACGAGTTAAGCTTAAACTACAAAATAGAAGTTTGAAATTATTGTGGCTAATGGGTTATTAAGCAATTAATAATTACCCACTACTTGAAAAGAGTAAGATTTTTTAGGATTTTACAGACCGATCGGTTTTAAAATATTAAGATAAATAATGCTAGTAAATAACAGTTTGCACAGACCATTAGAAGTAGTATTAGAAATTCCTGTAAGAACATACGACATTGACTTTATGGGAATCGTAAGCAATATTGTATATATCAGATGGTTAGAGGATTTGCGTTTAAAGTTTTTAGATGAACATTGGCACCTGAATCAACAAATTGCTCAAGGATATGCACCTGTTCTAGCTGGAACTGAAATTGAATATAAACGCCCCATAAAAATTATTGACCAAGTAATTGGACGTTTATGGCTAAGTAATTTAGGACAATTGAAGTGGACTGTACAAGCTGAAATTTTCTCTAATAATGAGTTAGCAGCAGTAGCTAGTCAAAAGGGTGCTTTTCTCAGTTTACAAAATAGTCGTCCTATTCCTATTCCAGAGGAATTAAAGAATAAATATTTAGAGCATCAAAAAGGAAATCTGAAAGACTATTCATAAAGTAATATCCTTGGGTTAACCTTCCTTAAAAGGAAAGAACTAGAGGAAGCCTTTTTAAGGCTATTCAAGCGCAGCAGATTTTCTAGCTTCCCTAATCTTAAATAAAGCTTTAAGTTGCCATATCTTTAAGAACATGAGGAGTGAAGAAAATTTCTTCTCATCACTCCTCATCAGCTACTCCTTACACTTGCCTCAAGTACATCACTAAACTGTTGTATGAAACCTCTAACTAAAGATGCACATTATTGTTAAATAAAAAGTATCTATCTAAACAGATGCTATGGAGATATAATCCTTACACAGTATACAGCAATCCGCTTTGATTTTTGTTCATGCAGCGTGGTGTAACCATATTTACTTGCGTGGGTAGGTAATAGAATAGGTAAGAGGCAATAGTCAAGAAGGCTTTTTGAGTTGTACGGGGGTTTTTCAAAAATCAAATATGAGTCTTATATATTGATCAAGCTTATTGATGGTTATCAGGCATCATTATAAAAAAATATAGCTGGGCATAATTAAAAATATAATAAAATCCTAGTTTGTAGTAAGCAATGAATCGCTCATGGAAAGGTTTATCAGGACTAAAGTCATTACTACAAACTTGAATTTATTTACACCTAGTTACTTCAACAGTGAGAGGTTATTTTCAACACACTAATTTACTTAGCACCAGTCAATATATTTTCGATATCCGCTAGCTGTACAACTCCTGAAAAAGTTGGACTATTAATGATAAAGAAAGGTGTGCCGGAAACAGCCAACTTCTCTGCTAATTGGATATCTTTTGTAATTGCGGGAGTAGCAAGAGTAAGATCGCGTTTAAATTTACCTAAATCTAGATTCAGTTTTTTAGCAATATCTAAATATAACGCCTCACCTAGTTGCTTTTGATTAGTAAATAGCGCATCATGATATTCCCAAAATTTGCCCTGTTGATATGCTGCCCAAGCTGCTTTCGCAGATGGTAATGCTTCAGAATGAATTGAAATTAATGGTAAATTCTTGTAAACTAATTTTACTTTATCTGGATACTTTGCTAACAATTGTTTCAATGTTTTATGCGCCTCAGCACAGTAAGGACATTGAAAATCGGAAAATTCTATTAGCACAGTTTTTGATTTAGTTGAACCTGTGGTGGGAGACTCACCAATCACTGTTTGAGGATTCGTCTTTAAATCTTGTAAAAATGCTTGCTGTGCTTGCTTGAGTTTTTGTTGTTGCTGCTGCTGATAAGCTTGAACAGATTCAATAATTGCCTCTGGGTGTTCGCGGATAATTTGTAAGACTTGCTGTTCTAATTGCGGATCAATCCGGCTAGCAGCTTGTGCAGGAAATGACCAGGTGACAACTAAACACAGCAAACTGATTGCTGCCCAAGTACGCATATACTGAATGAATAGGCTAAACGAATCAAAGAATTTACTCATAGAAAAACTCATAAATATTTTTTTCTAACTTTTATAGACGCGCAGTTGCTTCGATTTCAAAGTACGCTTCAAGGAAAATCCCATAATCAAAGTTATGCAAATTCCCTTTTTACTGATTAAAAAGAGCCAGCGATCATCCCAACAAGTAAAATAAAACCAATCCACACGTTTTGCCGGAACATCTTACCATAAACAGAATTAGGTAAATCTCGCTGTCTTAATCGCAGAGATTGCCAAACCCATCCAATAGTAGCAACTGCAAGGCTAATCCAGAAGGCTAAGTGCAGATTTATGAGTAAACCTAACCAAGCCAATAATAAGATTGTGCCAGCAAAGAAAATTCCAATAGCTACAGGGGCATAATTCCCAAAAAATAGGGCGCTTGAATTAACACCAATACGGCGATCGTCTTCCTTGTCGCTCATGGCATAAACTGTATCAAATCCCAATGTCCACAGTACAGTCGCGCCCCAAAGTAACCAAGTTGGTTGAGTGATGGTTTGAGTAACTGCACTCCAGCTAATCAACACCCCAAAACCCCAAGCGATGGAAAGTACCAGTTGCGGTACAGGAAACACTCGCTTTGCGCCTGGATAAAGGACTATTACGGGCACTGCTGCCACACATAACCAGAAACTTAGAGGGTTCAGGTAAAAGGCCAAGATGGCTGCACATGCTAGTGATACGATCGCAACTACAATCCCAACTTTCACAGACAAAGCACGAGAAGCGAGGGGGCGATCGCGTGTTCTCTCCACTTCTGGATCGATATCCCGATCCCATAAATCATTGACAACACATCCCGCCGCACTCGTGGCCAGAGTACCCAATATAATCACACCAACCAGAGGTAAAGGCGGTTTCCCAGAAGCTGCTAAAAACACTGCCCAAAGAGCAGGAATCATTAAAATTAACCGTCCTTCTGGTTTATGCCAGCGTAAAAGCCGGATAATTACAAGCCAAACTGGTGACTGGGGGCGTTCTGGCATCCTTAACATAGAAATCAACAAATAACTTTAGATAGATGAGTTCACACATCTTTACATCTATAGAATAACGTTATTTGTTATTTGTAAAAACATCACCCAAAGTGGCAACTTTAAATATCTTTTAATAGTCGCTAGCGTTAGACGCATTAGGGTAAATATACTTAGCTCAGTTGCTCTTGACGAAACTGAGTTGCGATTGCTGAGTATTTTTTAATTTACTCAGCATTCAGTTTGAGTAAGTGCGTTGCAATAAATATCAGTGCCAGCTACCCCGACATACCACCGTTTGCCATCATTTCTTATAAAGAGAGAAAACTAGATGCAGAATTTAGTTTCGGCTAGCTGGGAGAGTTCTGCAACTCAACCACCTAACCAACATCGGATTATTGCTGCCATTGACCTGGGAACAAATTCTCTACACATGGTAGTAGTTAAAATTGACCCCACGCTACCAGCCTTTAGCATTATCGCCAGAGAAAAAGAAACTGTGAGACTTGGCGATCGCAATCTTACCACTGGAGAACTCAAACCAGAGATTATTAAAAAGGCGATCGCTGCTTTAGGACGCTTCCAAGAAGTTGCCAAAACCATCGACGCTGAAACAATCATTGCTGTGGCGACTAGTGCCGTGCGTGAAGCCCCCAATGGTAAAGATTTTTTGCACACAGTAGAAAAGGAATTGGGTTTAAGCGTTAACTTGATTTCTGGTCAAGAAGAAGCGCGACGAATCTACCTTGGCGTGCTTTCGGGGATGGAATTTCACAACCAACCCCATATTATTGTCGATATTGGCGGTGGTTCCACAGAATTAATTTTGGGCGATAGTCAAGAACCACGCACTCTCACCAGTACTAAAGTCGGTGCAGTGCGACTCACTAGCGAGTTAATCACCACCGATCCCATCAGCAACACAGAGTTTGTGTATTTGCAATCCTATACACGCGGTATGTTAGAACGTTCCGTGGATGAGGTATTAGCAAATTTCCAGTTTGGGGAATCTCCCCGTTTAGTGGGTACATCTGGCACGATTGAAACCCTGGCGATGATTCATGCACGAGAAAAGTCAGGTGTTATTCCTTCCACTCTCAATGGCTATCAGTTTAGTCTTAAAGACTTGCGAGAGTTGGTAAATCGCTTGCGGAAACTGAGTAATTCCGAAAAGTCTACGATTCCGGGAATGCCAGATAAGCGGTCTGAAGTTATACTGGCTGGTGCAGTAATATTACAGGAAGCGATGACCCTTTTAGGCAGTGAATCGATCGCAATTTGTGAGCGTTCTCTGCGGGAAGGCGTAATCGTAGACTGGATGTTAGCCCACGGCTTAATTGAAGATAAGCTGCGTTACCAAAGTTCAGTTCGAGAACGGAATGTTTTAAAAATCGCTAATAAATACCACGTTAACTTAGAGTATAGCGATCGCGTCGCTAAATTTGCCGAGAGTTTATTCGATCAAACTCAAGGTACGTTACACCATTGGGGATCTGACGAGCGACAACTGCTGTGGGCCGCTGCAATATTACACAATTGTGGTCATTATATCAGTCATTCGTCTCACCACAAGCACTCTTACTATCTAATTCGCAATGGTGAATTACTTGGTTATACAGAAACCGAGATTGAAATCATAGCCAACTTAGCGCGTTATCATCGCAAATCGCCACCCAAGAAAAAACATGAAATTTACCAGAGTTCGCTGACTAAAGAGCAGTGTCAAATGGTTAGTCAATTGAGTGCAATTCTAAGATTGGCGGTAGCATTAGATAGACGACAAATTGGTGCGATATCTCAAGTACAATGTGAGTATTATCAACAACTTCGACAGGTAAACCTGCTGATTTTTCCATCTCAATCTGATGATGAATGTGCTTTAGAACTTTGGAGTTTAGATTATAAAAAAGGAGTGTTTGAGGAAGAATTTGGAGTGAAATTAGTAGCAAGTTTAGAAAAACTTTTTAGAAAAATCTAAGGTTGCTCAATTCTTTTAGAAAGTAGGGTGCGTTAACGCAGTGTAACGCACCTGTTACAAAACAAGATTTTGCAGTTAAAGAAGAATTCAGCAGTCAGAATCAATATACTCTCGACAGGATGCTTTGCGTAGTTTGCTTCTTTGCAAGCTTTACTCGACGCTATCTGCTTTTTCAGTTAAAATCCTGAATGAACCCTGACTCCTAACTCCTGAATTCTGTTTTTATAAAGATGCTTTCAGAATGAAAGTAAACCTCATCTCTAATTTTGGCATCCTACTTAAGGAGCAATTAAGAAAGTGTCCTAAGAAGCATTTAAAAATTAAAATTATTAATTAGAATATAGTCAACAATCTATTTAATAGGTTATGTTGCTATTGGATACCTAAGCCGGGAAAACTTAGGTATCCTTCTATAATATAAAATCTCAACAAACCAGTTGAGACTGCTTGTTTCTCTGCATTGAATCGCTCCAAGTGCAGATAAGCAAGTAACTTACTCATTTGAGTGCGCGACACAGATATAAAAAAAAGAAGGAAAAATACTGAATTTTTGGCAAAAGTGCCTAATTTGCATTTAGAGGATTGGAGTATATCTTAATGGCAATTCATGAATTGCCCCTACCAGAGAATCAGGGTTTTGACTATTGTTTGCGTAAGTATATTATACATACAAGGGCTGCTATCTGCTTGATTTTAAGCATTTGCATTTGTTAACTGATAAAGCTTTTTCAAACTATCCGTCTAATGAAAAACATATTCAACCTCCGTAACTTGAGCGACACCTGAGTAGTCTTTCCTGATCGTTGAGACGCTACACGATGTTGTAAAGCACCCGCCAGAAGCGATCGCAAAACTACATAATTCGGTAAAATTGGGTAAAGCAATTTTTGTGCTTGTTAAACAAAGGCATCAGCAAACCCATGCAACTGAAACTCAGTGCATCTCGACTTCCCTTCGCCCCTCTTTTGTTAATTGCTCCCTTTTTCCTATGGGGGACGGCAATGGTAGCCATGAAAGGAGTGATACCCCACACCACACCGCTATTCATGGCGGGAGTGCGCCTGATACCAGCAGGGATGTTAATTCTGATTGCAGCAGCATTCATGGGTAAACCCCAGCCCAAGGGTTGGGTTGCATGGCTGTGGATTGCCTTATTTGCCCTAATAGATGGGACTTTATTTCAAGGCTTTTTGGCTGAGGGATTAGTCAGAACTAGTGCGGGGCTAGGGTCTGTGATGATTGACTCGCAACCCTTGGCAGTAGCATTGCTGTCGTTGTGGTTATTCCAAGAACACATTGGTTTTTGGGGATGGCTGGGGTTAGGTTTGGGAGTCACAGGCATTAGTTTAATTGGCTTACCTGATGAGTGGATTTTACATATTCTCGACTCAGGTGCAAATATCACAATTGGCAACTGGCAAGACTTGTTTGCTAGCGGTGAGTGGTTGATGCTATTGGCAGCCTTATCAATGGCTGTAGGAACAGTGTTGATACGGTTTGTGTGTAGGTATGCTGACCCAGTAACCGCTACGGGATGGCACATGATTTTGGGGGGATTACCACTATGGGGAATTTCGTCAGTTGTCGAATCTCAGCAGTGGGAGAATCTGGGAGGATCTGATTTAGTGGCTTTGAGTTATGCTACTGTCTTTGGCAGTGCGATCGCTTACGGGTTATTCTTCTACTTTGCCTATAGTGGCAGTCTCACTAGTCTTAGTTCTCTTACCTTCCTTACACCCGTCTTTGCCTTACTATTCGGCAATCTCTTTCTCTCAGAAGTCCTCAGTCCGGTGCAGTGGATAGGTGTTTTCCTCACTTTAATTAGCATCTATCTCATTAACCAACGTGATGCTTTAGGAGCGCAAAACGACACACTTACTGTCGGCGAAATAGTTAATATACAGCAACCAGTTTTAGATTCATCTGCTAAAAAATTGAACCCTGTAAGCCTAGCAGTTAGAGAATCTGAACCAGAAATTTAACCCTAACTCGTTAACTATACGTGAAGGCGATCAAAGACAAGACCCAATACCCAATGATAGTTAACATTTGGTCATCTAGAAGGTATTGTGGTATCGAAGACTTCAAAAGCACGTTCAGGCTGAAACTTTCAATATGAGGCTATGCCGTTCCTCAATTCTGATATTTACCTGTTTTTCTTGCGTGGGTTTTTACCCAAATCGCGCAAGTACAGCCACACCTAACCTAGCGCCTGAAATTTTAGAACTGGCACAAGCTAGTTCGACAGTTACTGCTAGTCCGGCTGTTTTGAGATATGGTAGTCAAAAATCAGATGTGCAGAGATTACAAACCCAATTAAAACAGTTGGGATACTACAATGGCGTGGTAGATGGACAGTACAACGCTAGTACAGAAATCGCTGTAGCTAAATTCCAGAAAGCAAAGGGTTTAAAAGTAGATGGACTTGCTGGTCTAACAACTAGGAGGAGGCTGCAAGCAGCAATAGTAGCCAAAAATCAGACTGTCACCTCTCCAATAGTCACTTTTCCTAATCCAACTCCCAAACCGACTGCAAAACCCAAGCCACCTGAGAAAGGTTTCATCTGGTGGTTTATATTTGCCATCGGAGTTCTAGGAAGTATTGGCGCACTTATTTACCTGATGAGGTGGTTTCGTCAGATTAAACAAGTGCAAAAGTCCGAAATATCAGATACTAAAAGTTTAAGTGAAGCTAACAAAAAAACTATGATACCACCCCCACCAGAGATTGTAACTAGTCCAGAAGGAGCTACGCTGCCGCTATCCACACAATTACTACTACCAGAAAAAACTTCCCGGCTTGCTAAACTCAATATCGTTGACGAATTAATTCAAGACTTACGCAGTTCTGACCCAACGAAGCGACGTAAGGCTATTTGGGATTTGGGTCAGCAGGGAGATTCGCGGGCAATTCAGCCAATGGTTGACCTAATGATTGATGCTGATTCTCAAGAAAGCAGTTTGATTTTGGCAGCTTTGGCAGAAATTGGTATCCGCACACTCAAACCGATGAACCGGGGTTTAGCAATTTCAATGCAAGATGAAAGTCCCCAAGTACGTCAAAATGCGATCCGAGACTTGACGCGCGTTTATGACATGATGGGTCAAATGAGCCAGATGTTGCGCCATGCATTAGAAGACCCAGATCCCGAAGTGCAAGCAACAGCACGATATGCTTTAACTCAGATGAATCGAATGCGTGGCTTACCGGAACAACAAGGTTTACCAGAAGATTTACACAACGATGCACGAGAATAAGCCTAAAAATATTTCAACTGAATTTGGATATTAGTGTTTGGACCTGCCACTAAAAATGCTGCTTCGCTAAATTTGGGCGCACCTGTGCGAATTTCTGGATTTCTGGAAAATCCAAAGCCTTCTTTTGGTATACCAAAAACATTACTGTTGAGAATGCGGTCATTATTTTGATCGTGAAAGACAGCAACGGCATAACTACCTGCTTTCAAGTTCTCAAAGGTAATGGATAAGGGAGTGTCAGTAATCTTGGTACACTGCTTTTGTAAGCCGCGATCACGATCGCTAGGAAATCCTTTACTACTAGCAAATATACTGGCACAGACTTGTCCTTGTTTATTCTTTAAACCATCAATTTCTACGGTGACTTTGCCGTTAAAATTTGCCTTGGCACTAAACGGCCATACCAGATTTCCCGCAACTACCAATAGCAGCATACCAACTCTCAATTTTCTAATCATAAAATGTTCGCAGGATAAAATAAGTTTTGCTGAAACTAAGTTTTCAATCGGGTATTTCGTGAAATAGTATTAGTATTTCAGGCTGCGATCGCTATATTAATAAAGCACAATCCGAGCCCCATAATGCCGATGTAAATTAAGTTACCAATAAAGTCGGTTCTTCCAGCCATCGAACCAGTGGTGATTGTACTGGCGGTAGCGGCAAATGCAAACTGAAAGGTCTATTTACTCAAACCAAAATACTGTATTATTAAGATACAGTATTTTGGCTTATCCGATCGCAAACACATTTTAATGTAATAAATAAAGCAACTGTATCTTTTTTAGCCAAGTATTTTCCGATATAAATATAGAACAATATTAATTTTATATACAAAAAGTTAATTATTTGTTACTTTGAAGGTGTGTTGAAGAGCAGTAATTCTCCTGTAAAGCGATCGCTGACTGCAATTTATCTCTGCAACGAAAAATGTATTAAAAGTAATGCAGATTTCTCAGACTATTCTGAGATAGCAGATTAGTCGAGCTATTTACAGAAGAAGTAAATCTGGTTACAAGTGTAAACCTATAGGCGATCGCTAAAATTAACCATTGACATTATTAGCCTTTGAGGAAATGAAACAGCCCCGCCTTAAAAGGCTACGGTGGAATTACAAGTCCTAAAACTTGCCCTTTAAAGGTGGGGAAAAATTTTGCTCAAGAAACTCCTCACTCTGTGTTTTATATATGCAAAGTAGTTAAATAAAATACTTTTGATCAGCTTTAAATGCGGAGGACGTAGAGAAAAAAAAAGAGATTTTAGAAGTTACCTTGAAAGAGCTAAATTAGGAAGGCTACATAAGTCCTGAGAATCTTAGGCTAACAAAGCTAATTTCCTTAAAGAAACAGGATTTAGAGTACCTGTAATATGGGAGACTTGGCAATATTCCCTATAAATCAGATTCAAGATGAGTAACACAATTTCGGATATCGCAGTCAAGACCATCAACGGTGAAGATAAACAATTAAACGACTATACCGGGAAGGTACTCTTAATTGTGAATGTGGCTTCCTACTGCGGTTATACTTCTCAATACGACGGGTTAGAAAAGTTGAACCAGAAGTATGGCGAAGCAGGATTAAAGATTTTGGGGTTCCCCTGTAACGATTTTGGAGCGCAGGAACCAGGAAGCAATGAAGAAATTGTGCAATTCTGCACAAGTAAATATGGTGTTACCTTTGAACTATTCGATAAAGTCCATGCAAAAGGCTCACAGCAGCATCCACTTTATGAGCGACTTACCAAAGCCGTTGAGCCAACAGGAACTATTGCTTGGAACTTTGAAAAATTTTTAGTTAATAAACAAGGTGAAGTGATAGCTAGATTTAATAGTAGTGTGCAACCCAATTCACCAGAAATAATTGCCATAATTGAAAAAGAACTAGCAAAATAGTCATTAGTCATTAAATCAAAATTTTTGTACTATTGACTCTTAGCTCTGGACGGCTAAATTTATTTACGCCCAGCTCCTTAATTTGAGAATAGTGTCTCAAGTAGTAGTTTAATTTATTTGTGTTTAATTTGTCATGAATGTTGCAATTATTGGTTGTGGTTATGTTGGTTATCAAGTTGCTGAATATTGGCAGCAAACAATGAATTTTTTTGTCACTGCAACCACAACTTCTTCTGAGCGTGTCTCTACACTACAATCAGTATCCCAAAGAGTTGTCGTTACCTGCGGAAATGATCTAGATAGTCTAAAATCAGTTTTGCACAATCAAGATGTTGTACTTTTGAGTGTTGGTGCAAAAGGTGCAGATTTTTATGAAGAAACTTATCTAAAAACTGCCCAAAACTTAGTTTCATGCTTGCAGCAGATTCAGAGTGTGAAACAATTAATATATACAGGTAGTTATGCAGTATATGGTGACAGAAATGGTGTATGGGTAGATGAAGAAACACCACTTGCACCCGCTAATTTAAATGCTCAAATTCTCCGCAAAACAGAGGATATATTATTATCAGCATCTAGCGAAAATCTCCGCGTTTGTATCTTCCGCTTAGGAGGAATATATGGCCCCGGTAGAGAACTTTTGAAAATATTTAGTAGATATTCTGGTACAAACCGTCCCGGCGGTGAAGATATCACAAATTGGATTCATCTGGATGATATTGTTGCTGCGATAGAATTTGCCCGTCACCGTCGTTTGCAAGGGATTTATAATCTAGTAGATGATGCACATCTTACCAGCCGAGACTTGCTAGATAGTCTATTTGAAAAACATAATTTACCCAAAGTTATATGGGATACTTCTATTAAGAGTACTCGCCCATATAATGCTTGGGTATCGAATGAAAAGCTGAAAGAGGCTGGATACCAGTTAATTCATCCACAGATGATTTTTTAGCAAGTATTATAACTAGGAATTATGCAACCATCTGCTGTGACTAATACAACTAATTTGACAGCATCTCCTAGCCAGTTTTTCACTTGGCAGAATTATCGTTGCGCCTATGAAGTTCATCAACCAACTAACACAACATCTGAGGGTATTCCCTTACTTTTAATTCATCCTATTGGTGTCGGATTGTCGCGGCAATTTTGGCAGCGATTTTGTCATGAATGGTATAATTCAGGTCAGCGTAATTCCATTTACAACCCTGATTTATTGGGATGTGGCGAGAGTGATATGCCTCATCTGGCTTATACTCCTAGTGATTGGGCAGAACAGTTGCAGTACTTTTTACAAACAGTAGTACGGCAACCTGTTATTGTTGTTGTACAAGGGGCATTATTACCAGTTGCGATCGCATTAGTCCAAAAGGAATCAAACTTAATTTCCAGACTTGTACTTTCTGGGCCTCCAACGTGGGCTTTGATGGCAAATAAACCACCAGAATGGCAGCAAAAATTTCTTTGGAATGTGTTAGATTCCCCTTTTGGGATTCCTTTTTATCGCTATGCACGCACTCCTAAGTTTTTACGTTCTTTCTCAACTCGTCAACTTTTTGCTTCTGAGAGTGCTGTAGATGCAGAGTGGTTGAATGCATTAGTTACAGGTGCAGAAAATCCTGCTAGTCGTCATGCAGTGTTTTCTTTTTTAGCAGGGTTTTGGCGACAGGATTATACTAATTTTATTGCCTCGATTCAGCAACCAACATTAGCGGTTGTCGGGGAAACTGCATCGAGTATTAGCCAAAATAATAGAAAAGAAACGCCAGACGAGCGCTTGGCTAACTACCTCGCCTATTTTCCTCAAGGTAGAGGTATAAAAATAAATGGGCGTAATGTTTTGCCTTATGAATCCACTGCTGAATTTGTAGCAGTGATCGCTCCATTTATTAATGAAGTCTCTTAGCTGATTGATAGTTACATTATACTAGTTCTCCCATGCTAGGTTATGACTGGAATGGATTACTTCAGGAAGCAAGAACATGGTAACGAATCGTCGAGGACAAAGAGTTCCCAGTATCACTTTTCATACACGTAAAGACAACCAGTGGGTGGATGTGACAACCGATCAATTATTTGCTGATAAGACAGTGGTTGTCTTCTCCTTACCAGGTGCTTATACTCCGACTTGTTCATCTACTCATCTTCCTGGTTACAACGAGTTGGCTGGGATTTTCAAAGAAAATGGTGTCGATGACATTATTTGTATTTCTGTTAATGATGCCTTTGTTATGAATGAATGGGCAAAGGATCAAGAAGCAGAAAATATTACACTAATTCCCGATGGAAATGGTGAATTTACTGAAGGCATGGGAATGCTGGTAGATAAATCAGACTTGGGTTTTGGTAAGCGATCGTGGCGCTACTCGATGCTGGTAAGAGATGGTGTCATTAACCAAATGTTTATTGAGCCAGACGAGCCAGGAGATCCCTTTAAGGTATCAGATGCTGAAACAATGCTTAGATACATCAACCCCCAAGCAGTGAAGCCCGAAGTAGTTTCTCTGTTTGCGAAAGTGGGTTGTCCCTTCTGTGCGCGTGCTAAAGCAATGCTCAAGGAACATGGCATTAACTACGAAGAAATTACTTTGGGTAAGGATGTCACCACACGCTCATTACGAGCTGTTACAGGGGCGACAACAGTTCCCCAAGTCTTTATCGATGGTAAATTAATTGGTGGTTCTGAGGCATTAGAAGCCTACTTCGCTGCTAAATAGTTTTCAGTAGGGGCGTACAGATGTGCGTCCCTATAAGGGATTCAAAGATTGCTCTTCTGTTTTGAGGTTTAGTAACGGCGATCGCGTTCCAAGTCATAAATCACTTTCTCCAAATACCATTTATCCGATTGACTCTGGTGCCTCTGACGCTGTTGTTTGAGTAGTCGTTCGGCTGTTGTTGCATCACCGTTAAGTAAAACAAGTAAACGTTTTTGCAGTTTTCTGTTTTTCGGGTCACTGAAGTATGGCTTAGAAAACTTGTCCCGTGGTTGAGATGACCACAGTTTGATTAAGGCAAGTGATAAGCCGACGATCAGAAGTACCGTAATCAATCCCATACTTATTAAAATTAAGTATTGCTCATCTTATATTGTGTAAAATATTTGTCTAAATAGCCTCAGTGAATTTTTGGGTATTTTCGTGAAAATCATCTATTAACAAATCTTCAGATGAATAGATGTATTTTTGTCCAGTTAATTACTACTTCTCATATAGAATTGACTCGAATTGAATTTCCATTTATTCACAACTAATATGTTTGCCAGAATCCGCCAAATTTTGAGTCAATTTTTTAGTAAATCAAGAACAATCAACAACGAACCACTGAATAAAGTGAGTTTGATTGTGATTATTTTAATTGATATTTTTATCTTGATGAATGTTTTTACGGGACTAGATGATATTAGCAGATGGCATATCAGCCCGACCGAGGCTTATCCATGTTATTCAGAGTGGCAAAATTACCGGGCAAAAACCAATAAAGATAGAGACTATGAAATTGTGAGACTTTCATTGCCAGATTACCAGAATAATCAACTCAGTTTTCAGAAAAACTATCAACAGGCTGAAGCAGGACATCTGGGTAAGGTTTCTCAAACGTGTTTGCAATATGCCAGCTATAAGGATAAACTTAACAATCCTGAAAAGCAGCAAATCATCAGAACTATTGATCAGAAACAAGCGAAAATCAGTTCCCTTGCACAAGCCAATAGCACTATTGAAGCCCAATATGACTCAACGCTCTTAGAAAAGATTGCAGGTCAGAGTCGTCAACAATCAATTAATCAAGTTAGTGCTGAAAAAGCTAAACAGACATTAGAACAAAATAATCGCCAAATTTATCTTCTTAAACAAGAAATTTCTACTCTTAAAAATGAATTGCTTGCCAAACCAGAAAGCATTAGTTTTATCGCCTTTCTTAAAGATGACAATCAATTTCGTGAAGTTGACAAAGGTTATCAGCAGGCATCATTTTGGTATCCAAGTATACAGCTTGGTTTTCAGTCACTTTTTCTACTACCTCTCATTCTCATTGCCTTATCAGTTAACAAATTTGCTCAGAGAAGAGGATATGGACTTGTATCACTAATTAGCTGGCATTTGCTAGTTATATTTTTTATTCCACTAATTGTCAAAATATTTGAATTCCTGCAAATAGGTGCAATATTTCAATTTTTCTTTAATGTCATTAGCACTCTTTTTGGTGGGTTAGTTTTCCTGATAAATTATGCTTATATTTTGCTGATTCCAATTGTTGGTTTTGGAATTATCCAGTTTTTTCAAAAAGTTGTCTTTAATACTAAAGTTCAGGCAGCTAATAGAGTCCAAAAATCACGCTGTGTCAATTGCGCTAAGAAAATTAGACAGATTGATACTTACTGTCCGCACTGTGGCTATTACCAATATATTGAATGCCAAAACTGTCATAATCTTACTTATAAACATTTGTCGTACTGTAAGCATTGTGGAACTTCTCAAAATTCCACCAGTAATTTGTAATCAGTGAGTAGTTAATCGGTATTTTTAACTTAGATTATGGAAAAAGCCAATAAGGAGAGTCAGTCACCGCTTTCTTTTCTCAAAAATCTGTTGATTGCTCGTTGGCGATCGCTCTTACTCGTCTTGATCGGAGTTTATTTACCTTTACAGGTCTTTGAAATTCTGACAGTGAAGATATGGGAGAATCAAGCAGGCTTCCCGTGGGATGTGCCTATTCTGTTAGCAGTTCATTCTACAGCCAACCCACAGCTTGATGTTTTAGCAGTGACGCTGGCTATCATTGGGTTGCCTTGGATGGCGATACCGATTTTGGGTGCGATCGCACTAATATTACTACTACAAAAACGCTGGCGATCGCTAGCTTATTTGCTCATCGTCTCACTGGGAAGTGTGATTATCAACCGCACAGCCAAGGAATTAATGCATCGCATTCGTCCACAATTGTGGGAATCCATTGCGCCTGAGTCTAGTTTTGCATTTCCCAGTGGTCATGCTATGACAAGTATAACTCTGGTAGCAATTTTGCTATCCTTAACTTGGGCTGGCTCTTGGCGCTGGTTGGTTCTCACTTTCGGCAGCTTATACATAATAGCTATTGCCTGGTGTCGTCTCTACCTAGGGGTACATTTTCCCAGTGACATTCTCGCAGGTTGGATGGTTACATTAGGTTGGACGATTGGTGTCAGTATAATTATCAAACCGTATACAACTAAAGTCAAATCCGTAGATAGCGAACTCCCCAAGAATGAAACTACCTTGCTGCCTGAAGAAGAAAAGTTGATAAATCAGGAGTGATATTATGTTTGTTTAAAGACTTTTGTATCCTCTTAAATACCCATTAAAAAGGGAGAATGTGATTCCGCTTTCCCCCTTTTTAAGAGCTAGAGTAGATTAATGACTCCCTAAATTATAACTAAACCTTTTTCAGACAAACTTTTAACTAAAAGGTATTTAAATACATCCGTAAATAAATTTTCCCGAACTATTACGATCCTTGTAAAAGCTCATTGATTGAACTTATACTCTGTTTAATTTGTTCTGTTAAATAAGTTCTGAATAAGTCAAGGGTTTCGCCTGAAAAATTGAGCAATCCCAAAGCATATAATAGGCTTGAAATACCAATAAAAAGAGCCAATAATCTACCAAAACAACCGGGATTAATTTCAATAAAACCTAATTTAGACTGCCCGATTACAGCAATCGTTACAAAAACAATTCCTGCTATTAAAAACGTGCTATTTGGAGTTATATCTGTCATACCACTATTAAGATGCCTCAATATTTTTATTGTAGCTATTATTAGTCTAAATTTGTGTCCTTACTATAACAATCCTAAATGATTTGTAAGAGAATTCACTCTCTGCCTAACATCGTCCCCCAAAGTATCGGCGAGATGACAAGGGTTTTACAATTATCTCAAATTCTCACGCATGATTTCGGACTGCTATATTTGCAACAATAAAAATTAATTTACATCTGAGTTAAACGGAAATTTTAGTTTTTATTATTTTGCTGAAACTATTTATCTGTAAAACTTTCAGCATTAGAAAGCCAAGTTGCTCTCACTCCTGTACTAGACTTGGGTTTAGTTTACATACTATAATACACTAAGCCGATAGAAATAGTGGGTTTTATGGAAAGCGTCCAAAACGTCAGTCAAGAGTTAAATGTAACAGGAGACAAAGCCCTAGAGGATTTGCAACAATCGACTCCAGAAGAGTTCAAAAAAGACATTTTCAAAAAACTCAGAGGTGGATTTTTTCTGGTACTAGGATATTTATTGTCACCACTATGTTGGTGGAATGACCTACTATTCAATCTGCCGATAGCTTATGGTTTTGGGTATATATGTAGTTTACTTTCCCCAAAATTACTTCTACCTTGTTCAATTATAGGATATTGGCTCTCTAATATTGTGGGAATTCTCTTGATGCAATTCGGTTCTAAGGATATTTTTCAAAAAGAACCTCAAGAGCATAACCTCAAAAAAGAATTATTCACGGGTCTCATTTCTTCAACAGCTTATACTCTCTTGATTATACTATTGATCCAGTTGAAGATCCTCGATTCTCCTATTTTGTTCTCCAACGGTTAATTTAGTTGATCGCGTTCCTATAGAACAAAAAGATCCCTGACTTCTTCAAGAAGTCGGGGATCTGATCTTCTCAGTAGAGAGCAAATAATTACACAATAAGATCAATTTTAATCAAATTTTAAAAATTCACTTAAATTCAACAGTTTTGGAGCCTCCTTACTTACAATTAATGGCAGCTTACCATTCCATTTTTCTATTGCTTGCCTTTGTAGGATTTCTGGAGTTAAACCATCACGTAATAATCTATGTGCTTCAGCCTCTCCTTTGGCTAAATTAACTTTTGCTTCAGCCTCTTTTGTTGCTCTAAGTGCGATAAACTCTGCTCGTTTTGCTTCTTGTTCAGCAATCTGCTTCGCCTCTACCGCCTCACCAAATCGTTCAGAAAAATGGACATGAACTAGAGAAATATCATCCACTGCAACGTGATAGTTACCCAGCCGTGTAGACAACGCATCATCTACTGCACCTTTGACTTCTCCTCGCTTAGTAATAATTTCTTCAGCAGTATACTTTGCTATGATTGCTTTTAATACTTCTTCAACGGCTGGGTTAATAATCCGCATGACTACAGCTTGTTCATCTCCAATTTCTTGAAAAACCACATTTGCTTCCTGGGGGATAATATGCCAATTGAGAGCAACATCGGCGAAAACATTTTGTAAATCCTTGGAAGAAGCTTCAGTCGAAATTTCCTGTTTTTGGACTCGAATACTCAACTTTTTCACAGTATTAACTACAGGAATAATTAAGTGAAGTCCTTCTCCTAATATCTGGTTTTGCACTTCGCCAAATTTCATCAATACACCACGTTCTCCTGCATTTACAATTACACAAGGTGTGAGAAAGAGAGTTATCAGGAACAAAAGAGCAGTCAGTTTACCTGCACTGTTAAAAGTTTTATTTTTTATCATCTGTGTGAAACATGTATGCGTCTGACAGAGAGACACATATTTAGGAGTTGTAAGCTTCTTGCCGTTATGCTCTTATAACTTTGGCTCTAAGTCAATTTTCATATCACTCTAGACAATATGAAAAATAAGTAGTAAATTCCTCAATGATAGGTTAATGTTTTCAACATACAGGCATATAGGTAAGCAGCCAATGTGTACTTTACTACCCAAATTTGGAGATAGTGAAGGCTAATGTAGCTTTATTTTTACCTAAATCACTGTAATGATATCGAAAAACCGTAGTATTTGAAAAGGTAAGTTAGCCTCACACTCTTAAAAATTAGGAAACTTGCCCAAGTGCTTCCCCAGGGATGGACAATATAATCATTGAGGAAATTTGACAGGAAGCAATGCAAGCAGCAACGACAGTTTTTGAAGGCTATACGCGACAGTATCTTTACCAGAAATAGATGGAGGCGCGATGCTTGCAACCGAGTATTACATTTAGCTGATATTTTTTGCCAAACTCATCAGCTGCTTATCCAAGTCGATGAGGTAATCTCTACCGTAAGTTCCATTCTCTAAGCCTGTGACAAGATGATTCGGAATGTCTTGTGTAATTTCTTCGCTACAAGAACCGGCAGCTAAAGCGATCGCAGCGACTGTATCCACATCTCCTGTAAAAGCGATACAATCTTGTAAAAGTTCGCTCATGCTGTAACTTTTCATCACGGCAGTAATCGCGGCTCTGACACTCATCCAACCTTTAGACTTGACTTTACCTTCCCAAGGTTTAGCCCATTCCCCAGATACATAACCTTGGAGAAACTCTCCTAGTTTGCGTTTTGCTCCCAGTCGATAGATAAAGTAATGCGACATCAGAGCAGCAGCAACGGCAGCATTGATTCCATCGGGTGTATTGTGGGTAATTGCCGCTTGAATTGTTGCCGCCTCAATGACTTTTTCTGGTGTGGGATAGATGCCAATGGGTGCTGCACGCATTGCACCCCCGCTTTTGTCACTGTCAGGGTTAATTTTGGTTAAAAATTCTTCTCCATTCTGAATTTCTAGCAGAAAATGGTAGAAGTTTCGAGAATAACCTTCTCTCTCATCGCGTTTAAAAACTCTAACAAAGCTATCGGCTAAAACTTCTGGTGTCCACGGTGCTTGAGCAACAATCACCTCAGCAATGGCAATGCTCATCTGGGTATCATCGGTATAGCTGCCAGGATTGAGCCGAAAACGCGGATGTTCGACGTATCGACTCAAATCGTTGTTAACGATCATCTCATCAGCATATTCAAAGCCTGCACCGTAGGCATCTCCAATCGCTAACTCTAGCAGCATAAGGGTATTAAATTAAAAAGGGACGCGCCAGAAAAAAGCTAGAAATTGATTTAGCATCTACCGCCTCTCCTGCCAGAATAGCTTTCTCTAATTCTTCGGGAGTCAAAAACACAGTTTCGATATCCTCGTCTCCATCTTGTGCTGGTGGTGTTTCCAGCTTTTCCAAATCTCGCGCCAGAAAAGCATAGATAATCTCATCAGAATAACCAGGCGCTAGGAAAAATTCGCCTAGTTTGTCCCATTGTTTGGCAGTATAGCCAGTTTCTTCTTCGATTTCGCGCTGTATTGTTTCTAAAGGTTCTTCTTTTGCTTCCAAAGTTCCTGCCGGAAATTCTAATATCCGTCCCTGAATTGCAAAACGATACTGGCGCACCAGTACAAGTTTACCCTCTGATGTTATCGGTACAGCTAAGGCACCGCCGGGGTGACGAATACATTCCCATTCCCCTTCGGATTTATTAGGCAAACGCAAGCGATTAACTTCAAAATCAAACTTGCGCCCTTTATGAAACAAACGTTGTTTCAACAGTTGTGGTAATTCTCTACCTAATGGCATAGTAAAATCTGATTATCTGTGAATACAGAGGTGAAATCAGCGTTCTCCTGCTTTTAAGGATGGTAATTTTAATTGTCCATCAATAAATGCACATCAGAACAGTCTACCTCTTTCAGCAGTTCTTTAATAACACACCTGGATATTGGTTCTATCCAATCGGGGGCAATTTCTGCCAGTGGTACTAACACAAAGGCTCGATCCCGCATTCGTGGGTGGGGAATCTGGAGATTTGGTGTATCTACAATAAAGTCATCAAATAATAACAAATCTAAATCTAGAGTTCGTGGCCCCCAACGTTCTTGACGCACACGCCCAAATTGTTGTTCAATTCCTAACAAAATTTCTAATAACTGCTGGGGTAGCATCTCTACCTGCAATGTCACACAGCCATTTAGATAATCTGGCTGTGGTGGCCCCACAGCTTTAGTTTGGTACCACCTGGATTTAGCTTCTAAGAGAATACCTGGGGTTTGGGCTAAACTTTTGATAGCTGCTTCTAAAATTGTTTGGGAATCGCCGATATTACTACCAAGAGCAACGGCGCTTCGTCTGGGCTTTATTGCTGCGTAACCAGCAGCAGGCATTGCACTCTCCTTAAGTAAGCTTTTTTCAGGTCGTCCGTCTTGATACTTCGCTTTACTTGTTCCAAAAAATGCCAATAGTTTGCGTATTCCAATAGCTATTAAAAATTACAAGAAGTTTACAAAACTAAATTAATCAAATCTAAAAAACATTATTTTATGGTGAATTTAGTTAATTATTTATAGGATATTATACTAACACAATGGTGGTGTGCTAACCCCAAAGCTGATTGATGGTGGTTATTATAGTTACTACTTTGAGCGAGGAACTTACGTGGGGAAGCTTACCTCCTGGTTCAAGCGAAGACCAACTAATTTGAGTGACTCTGGACAAGGAGGAACAAATGAGAGCTTACCACGAGCATATATGGCGCAGGCGAGGCAGTTACTGAGCAAATGAAAATTTTACCATCTAGGATGAAGACCAATCAGGCAACTGGCGGTAAACCACTCTATCGTCGCTTATGGTTTTGGGCAGGCTTGGGTGTAGGTGGTGGGATAGTTGCCTTGATCTATGGCATCAGTCTAATAGACCGCACTTTGCCAGATCAGGCCGAGTTAAACGCCGTACTGAGAGAGCAAACACTGACCATCAAAGCTGCTGATGGAAGCATATTACAACAACAAGGTGAAGCTACCAGAGAACAGCTCAAGCTAGAACAAATACCAGATAATTTAAAAAAAGCTTTCATTGCCTCAGAAGATAGAAGATTTAGGCAACACAACGGATTTGACCCGCAGGGGATTGTGAGAGCAGGTTTAAATAATTTGCGATCGCAAGGTGTGGTAGAAGGTGGTAGCACCATCACCCAACAGTTAACGCGGATTCTCTTTTTGAAACAAGAACAGACAATCTGGCGCAAACTCAAGGAAGTCCGCCTAGCACAAAAAATGGAGCATGAATTAACCAAAGATCAGATTCTAGAGCGTTACCTGAATCTGGTTTATTTGGGAGGTGGAGCTTATGGTGTGGCAGATGCCGCCTGGGTATACTTTAGTAAATCGCCAGACCAGCTTACCCTTGCAGAAATGGCAACGATCGCAGGATTAGCCCCTGCTCCTAGCTTATATGCCCCAGATAAGAATCCTGAAGCTGCAATCCGGCGAAGAAATCTGGTATTGCAACGGATGCAAGAGGATGGAGTGATTACACCAGAGCAAAGGCAAGCAGCACTCCAAGAGCCACTAACCCTTAAAAACAGTTTACCCAAGCGAGTACAAGTAGAATCACCCTACTTTACCAGCTATATCCAAAAAGAATTGCCGAAGTACGTTTCTGCTAAGGTGCTGGCAAGTGAGGGATTAGTCGTGGAAACCACGCTGAACCCGGCTTGGCAGAAAGTGGCAGAAGAGGCGGTTGCCAAAACACTGCGAAATCAAGGACGCTGGGAGAACTTTAAACAAGCAGCAATGGTTGCCATTGACCCCCGGAGCGGTGAAATTAAGGCAATGGTTGGGGGAAAAGACTTTGGTAAAAACCAGTTTAATCGAGTTACCCAGGCACAACGGCAGCCAGGATCGACATTTAAAGGGTTTGTATATGCCACTGCGATCGCTAGCGGTAAAAGCCCCTACGATAGCTATGAGGATGCACCCTTTGTAGTAGACGGCTACGAACCGAAAAACTATAGTGAAAGGTTTCGGGGTTCAATGAATATCCGAGATGCTCTCACCCGCTCTATTAATATTATTGCGGTGAAGGTGTTGATTGATGTCGGATTTACGCCGACGATTAAACTTGCCCATGATATGGGCATAAAATCTGAACTCAAGCCCACCTACTCCTTGGCTCTCGGCTCAAATGAAGTAAATCTACTGGAGTTGACCAGCGCTTATGGCAGTTTTGCAACTCAGGGATTGCACACAGAACCTCATGGTATTACCCGCATCCTCAACCGCCAAGGTAAGGTAATCTGGTCAGCTAATTTCAAATCTAAACGCGCCCTTGACGCTGATAGTGCCGCCATCATGACTTGGATGCTACGTAACGTCGTAGAAGAGGGGACTGGTGCTGCTGCCCAATTAGGTGAGAGACCAGTTGCTGGCAAGACCGGTACTTCCGATGAAGCTCGCGATTTGTGGTTTATTGGCTACATTCCCCAAATGGTGACAGGGGTATGGCTTGGTAATGATGATAACCGTCCCACTTATGGCAGCAGTGGTAGCGCCGCTTACACCTGGCACGAATTTATGGAAAAAGCGGCTGAGGGGATGCCTGTCGAGAAGTTTCCCAAACGACCAAAGTTAGAAGGTCGCAAAGGTACTATCAAAGCCCAGTCCATCAAGCCCAAACAAGTGCTGAATCGTTCTATTGACTCTGATAATGACTCAGAAGGAGAAAGTGCTAGAAATTCTGAGGAGAGTGGTTCATCTAGGAGACGGAGGAGAAGGAGCTATTCTCAAGAAGAACAGCAATCGAGCGATTATACCCCAAGACGGAGAAGACGCGATCGCAGCGAAGAATCAAATTCTAGTAACTCTTCTTCAGAATCATCTACTCCCCGGCGGCGCTCTAGAAGAGTAGAATCTGATTCTCCCCCGTCTCCCAGAACTCGCCGATCTTCCTCTCCCGACAATAGTTCCGGTTCTTCCGGTTCTTCATCGCCACAACCATCCTGGCGCGAGAGACTTAGACCTTCTAATTAATGATGAGTGGGAATTGGGAATTGGGCATTGGGCATTGGGCATGAATAAGAGACAAGGTAGACAAGGAAGAGGGGGGAGACAAGGGAAAGATTTGTTCAATAATTCGCCCTTGTCTCCCTTGTCTCCCTCTGCCTCCCCTGCCTCCCCTGCCCCCTCCTCCCTGCTCCCTTCCTTTTCTGTACAATATGAAGTTGCTCAAACTAAACTAGGGGAGGATGTTAAGTGATACGCTCATTCTATAGTCTGTCAAGTAGTGTTACTTAACATTGGAGAATATACTCATGCATATATTGATGCAGGCAGCAGATTCAGTTGCAACAGGTGGTGGTCATTTTCCCTTTGCTTTCACCTTGGTGTATGTCGTTGGTTTTATTGCTGCTGTAAGCATTGGTTCAATAGCTTGGTACAACTCGAAACGCCCCGCAGGTTGGGAAAGCAAAGAGCGTCCTGATTTTGTGCCTAAAGTTGATAAAGAAGAAACTCCGGGTGTGGGGAAACCGAAGTAATAATTTAGTCATTAGTCATTAGTCATTAGTCATTAGACTATGAACTTTTGACTATGATTAGGTTTGTACGTCAACCCAACGACGGTAAAGCTTTTGAATTTGTTTGAGAAGTTTAGTCTGAATCGGTTGAGTTGAATCATTTGGCTTTGCTATATCTTGCAATTCTGTCAAGAGTCTAGCTTCTTCGACGGCGACTTCGCCATCGCTATAAATTAAGCCACTGATGGCTTCAATCAGATTTTCACAATCTTCAAGGCTGGGGCGATCGCCTAAATACTCCCGCACCCAGTCATAACATTCTTTTGGCTGTACAGGAACTAATTCATATAGCCAAGGCTTAATTTCTGGATCGTTAGCCAAACCTTTTGCTTGAGCTATTTCGCGGAGATATTGCCGTTCTTCTGGCTGGATTCTGCCATCAATCCAGGCTGCTCCAATCAGGATTTTAACTAAGTTTTTGACATTGGAAGGGGTAACCATTGCTGCCTCCTCTGGTAGATTCAGGCCACCATCAAATCGTACAATCCCAAACAGTATTCACTCGGAATTATTGGTTTTTCTTAAGCGAACCATAAAAAAGCCATCCATGTCCTGTCGGTGGGGCCAGACTTTAAACCAACCTTGAGGGGTGCTATATGCAGAAGCAGCCAACTCAATGCCCCTTGGAGGCTCAATTTGCCAATGAGGAGACGCAGCTAAAAATGCCGAAATCACTTCTTCGTTTTCTGCTGGATGCAATGTACAGGTGGCATAAACTAGTACACCACCAGCTTTGACAAAAGTTGATGTATGTGTTAATAATTCTTTTTGCAGCACCGAAAGTTCCAGGACAGATTCTGGTGTCTGCCGCCAACGAGCATCAGCATGACGGTGCATGGTTCCTAACCCCGAACATGGAGCATCAAGTAATACGCGGTCTGCGGTGTTTTGAAATTGGTTGGAATGGCGGCTGTCGCCAGTGTAAATTTGGATAGATTGTAAATCTAGGCGTTGAGAATTTTCTTGAAGTTTGCGAAGACGAGAAGCGGTGCGATCGCAAGCCCAAATTTTCCCACTATCTGCCATTAACTCAGCAATGTGGGTTGTTTTACCCCCTGGTGCAGCACAGGCATCAATTACCACCTCACCTGGTTGGGGGTCGAGCAAATGACTTACCAATTGGGCACTAGCATCTTGTACAGTCCACCAACCTTCTCTAAAACCAGGTAGTTTTTGAATTGATCCAGTATTACCAATAAATCGTAAAGCTTGGGGTAAATCAGGAATCCGTCTTACCAAAAGACCAACAGATTGCAAAGCCGCCTCAACTTCTTCGATTGAAGTGCAAAGTGGGTTGATACGCAAGTCAATTGTTGGTGATTGGTTCATCCATTCACACAGTTGCTCTGTCTCGGTCAAACCCAGTTGTTCTAACCAGACTTGAATAATCCAGTCAGGAAAACTGTGTAAAATACCCAAGCGTTCCACTGGGTTTTCTGGAAGTTGTAACGGATCAAAATGGGGAACTGGGGACTGGGGACTGGGGACTGGGGACTGGGGATTGATTATTTGCCTTGTCTCCTTGTCCCCTTGTCCCCTTATCTCCCCTACTCCCCTGCTCCCCTGCCCCTCTGCTTTTCTGAGATACTGGCGTAATAGACCGTTAACAAAACCCGTAAGTCCAGAAAAACCATTTTCTTTAGCGAGTTGGACGGTGGTATTAACAGCAGCAGAGGCGGGAATACGCTCTTGATAGCGCAGCTGGTAGAAACCCAAATGCAAGATGGTGCGGAGGTCTTGTGGTTGTTGGTGAGATTTCTTTTTGGCGAATTGATCTATGAGAGTATCTAGAGTGCGCTGCCTTCTGACGCTTCCATAAACCAATTCTGTCACCAATCGGCGATCGCTATCAGGCAAATTAACTTTTTGCAGTACTCTATCTAGGGCAACATCAGCATAAGCCCCCTTATGAACATCTCGCAGGGCGATAAAAGCTAGTTGACGGGGGTTTGTCATGGAAACATGAATCAGGAGTCAGGAGGCTTTTGTATTCTAACTCCCAACTCCTGTACAGACGCTATTAATCGCGTCTCTTCTAACTTCCCTATCTAGGCATATACGGGTCTACACTAGCGATTTCAAACTCACATGCTCTAGAAACCTGTTCTGCTGGTAATTTACCAAAGCTGATTAATGGCAAATAAGTGGGGTTTGCCATCAGTTCTTTCGCCAATAAGAACCCAGTAATTGTCCAAGTTTGATATTTCCTAGCTTGTTTCCCAATCAGTCGCCCTTTCTTACCGTCATAATATTCTGGCCATTGATCTGTACTGAGCCGTCCTTGAGCAGTTTGAATAGCCTTTTGTGCAAGACTTATTTTGTTAGTTTTCACAGCCGCAGCTGCCAACATCCACATTAAAACTGGCCAACTACCAGCATTATGATACGACCAAGGGATATTTTTGGGGTCACATCCAGTTACAATTCTGTATTCTTCATGTTCTAAAGCTGGGAAACAAATTTTCATCGGCATATCTCCCACCAAATCATCCCATCGTTCCTCAATGAGAGTCATAATTGCTTGTGACTGTTCTTCGGTGGCTAAGTCTGAAATAATCGCCATTAAGTTTCCGAGTGAAAAGAAGCGAGTATCTAGCTGCGACGGCCCGACATTACCCGCTAAATAACCACCTTTTTTTGGCAACCATTTATCTAATTCATAATAGGGAACAGAATCTACATATATGTTGAACAAATTCACAGCACCTTTACCATATTCTTCACTTTTGAAGCGATAAATTTCATTCAGCCGATTAATATCTATCCAATAATGCTGGCGAATATGAGCGCATAAAAGAGGCAACCTGTTATCAATGGCTGCAACAATATCGGAATTCCCTTGACAAATTAGCAGTTCACGAGATGCACGCAATGCCGTGTAAAAAAGAACTTGCAATTCTAAAGGATGCCCATAAATGCCCATACGACGGTCAATCATACAAGCACCATCTGGAACCAATAGCGTTGGATACATATCAAAGCGATTCGCCAAACAGATTTCCATGATTAACCTGATCCCATTTTGGAATTCAGGTTGATAAGCTAGAGAAAAATCTTCAGTGGCGACTACATAGGCACGTAACAAAATAATCCACCATAAACAAGAATCAACAGGTGTAACTCTAGCGATCGCATGTTCGCCAAAGTCTGCTTCTAGATATTCTTGCCCATTGTCTGATACAACTTTGAAGCTAGCTGGTATTAATCCTCTTCCAGGCTTATAAGCATCTAATGCCTTTTCTTTAGGCTGTAACTTTAAGGTTTCTTCTAAGAAATTACGAACAATATCTGTTCTACCTTTGATCAGAAAAATTAGAGCTGAAGAGACAAAATCCCGAACAAAGCACTGGTCATAATTGAGAGCCTCTACAGATGCATCATAAGCGGCTACAGTACCAACGGGGCGGCCTTGATAATAGAGAATTGATTTTTCTAGTGTTAGCCACGCTTCTTCCACTTCTTTGAAATTTTCAGTAGTTTCCAATTCGTTTAGGTGCATCGCCAGAATAACTCCATTCGGGTTGTGAATTTGTGGTAGATGCGTCTTCATTCATGATTTTTGCTATTCTCAGCATAACAAAAAGGATTCTTTGAATAGCATAATTTGGAGAAAGTTAATCAACTAACAAGAAATAAATCTGCTGAAATTTTTGCAGCCTTATTATTAGTTAATTGCCCTATAATCGATTACTACATTAGTGAACTATAGTTGTTTTTATTCACCCAGAGTAGTAATGTAATTCTTCAAACAGTCACACAAGATATATTTTTGGATTATTTATTGTTCTGTTTCATGTCCAGAAGCTTTGCTTTACCAAACAAAAATATATTTTCAGTGCTGTTTAGGGTTTGTGTGAAGTTAAAACTGGTTGCAGTATATTTACTTGAGTAGGATTAGTTTTTGACACTAAGAGGTCAGATTATTCCCCTATAAACTAATAATTTATAACTTTTCTTCAGAATATGCAAGATGAGTTCTTGAAAAATTTCAAATGTCAATACTTCTCAAGAGTTAAATATTTTACCCTACTGACAGATGACATGGAGTGTTTATAAGAGTAGTTCTAACAATAGTTTTTAATAAAAATAAACCGCAGAGGCGCAGAGAAATCAGAGGAAGAGAGATTTGTGAAATAGTGAAAGCCCTTCAGCAAGTTCACTGAGGGCTAAAAATAATATTTGTACCAGAGGTGCTGTGCAAAGTTTAAATTTAATCTTGCACAAATCTTGTAATCAACTAAATTCAAGGGTTTGACTCACTGTGGTTAAGAGCTTTCCATGCGCCGTATCCAACATAGCCAACTGCTGCTGTTGCGGCTACTGGAAGTAATACCGGAGCCGCTACGGCTGAACCAACCGCAGCCCCTGCTCCTGCTAGAACTGCCGTGTGTCCCGTAGCCATCAGCGTCACCACGCTGCCCGAAGCCACTCCCGCAGCAAATGCCGCAAGATTTCCACAGTCACTATCCTGCTCACATTTAATAATTGCAATATCTGCCATAGCTGGAGCAGGTAAAATTGTCAAGGCGCTAATTACTATAAGCAGCATAACTATGCACATCGAAATTAGTCTTTTAGCGCTTTGAAATAAAGGTTGCATGGGATTTTTTGTCTTAATTTAATTTTGATAAATCACAGAAGCAATCTACCCCAGCTTAAAAAACAAAACCTACAACGACATCATAAATTTCCGCAAAGCAGAAAAAAGCCAAAATCCTCAAATCCACCAGTTTATTTATGAAGTTTAAACTATTAGTACAAATTTTTAGTTTGCTAAACTCATCACTTCACTAACATATCTTCAGTTTCTTTCTCTGCGTCTTGGTAGTTCGTATCCTCCAGCGTACTTCATATCACATCAACTAGAAATCGTGCATTCCATTATCCAAACTCAAGATACTCAATAATGGTTCCATCAGGATGCATCGCTCGCATATTCGCTCCAGTGGTAACTTTGTTCGGTTCCGCCAGAATCACAGCACCCTGCTGAATAAGTGCTTCTTTAAAATCATTGAGTGAGTCCACAAGAAATGTTGCGTGTGTACTCTTGAATGGAGAGAGTGCTTCTGCCGAACCAGCAATTAAAAGAATAGAACCCACACTTGCGAGTTCCAACTCAGACTCGGAATATTGAAACCACAACCAACATTTTTCTGTAAAAAGGTTCTCATAGAAAGCGATCGCCTCATCCAAGTCTACCGGACTAAGATAGACTCTGGTTAATACTTTAAGAATTTGCATTGCAAACTGTCTATTAGGCAGCTAATGGATTTTGTTTTGCTTACTCAGCAATCATAGTTAACTAAGATCGATCAAGAAATAGTCTATCTTCAACTTGAAAAGGTCTTCAACTCTCTGTTCACCTAGCTCTTGATAATGTTGTTCGCAGTCAATCAAAATACATTTCATTTCTACTCCTTTAGCCCCACATAAGTCATCTGTATAGCTATAACCAATATATATACATAGATTTTGCAACAGTACCTAGTTTTAGGAGTATGTCAGAGAAAATAGCAGGAAGATGTTTTCTGATGCCATCTTGAATTAATGTCTCTACAAGAAAAAATACGTCTGATATTCCCATACTATTTAATTAGTAATACATCAGGTGTAGTTTAAATAATTACAGATTCCGAATTACGAATTGTTTTAAATTTTTTCCCCTGTGCGTAGATAAAATAATTATCTGTCACTTTTACCTCAGCCTGAAAGCCTGCTTTTTTTAGCTTATCCTTAAGTTCATCTGGCTGATAAAAAATTTTGACAATCTGAAATTCTTGACCATTATTTAATTTACGGGTTTTATATATGTTTCCGTCGTCTTCAAGGATATGATTGTTAGCT
This sequence comes from Nostoc sp. TCL240-02, assembly GCF_013343235.1. Classification (GTDB taxonomy): domain Bacteria; phylum Cyanobacteriota; class Cyanobacteriia; order Cyanobacteriales; family Nostocaceae; genus Nostoc. Next base: position 7,693,655 of record NZ_CP040094.1, read on the forward strand.
GTGGATGTCGGTTCAAAGGAAGAGTCAATGATAAATACTTCCCCACCAAGGCGAACAGATTGGTAGACTTTCGTCAAAAAAGAATCGAGTAATTTTGGCGGCACATGAGATAGCCAAAAGGCGAAAAACACCAAATCATATTCAGTGTCAGGTTGCCAAGTAAATAAATCAATTAGGTGATATTCAACACTCAGTGAATTTAACTTCGAGCGATTAATTGCAATCATTTCTTCAGAGGCATCGATCACAGTAATCTTTTTACCGATCCTTAAAAGCTCTTGCGTCCAGATACCTGTTCCAGATGCTAACTCCAAAATATCATCCATCAAACCAATTTGGTGTAATGTATTTTTTATCACCGCTACTTCATTAAACCAGCGCTGGTTTATTTTGGGACTGTGATCGTAGCGTCCTTTCCTATAGAACCACTCATCATATTCATTGGCTCTAGCGCGATAGTACTCAATCTGTTGTTGAAGAATATTATCTATCATCGCGTCCTTTCTGATCCGATTGAATTTATATTTGACACTGCTATGACTTTCAGTAAGATTTTTTTCTTCCGCGAATAAACTTGCATTTCATCTGTAATTATGTGATATTTTTATCATTCCATAATAATACGGTGAATCAATAAACTTACCGTATATTTACCGTTTAGTCGCTAAAATCTGATATTTATTTACCCCTGAAAGCAGAATGAAGATGTTTACTAAGTTCTCTTCAAGTCGATTTTTGGGTATGGCTTTTGCCTTCCTCCAAAGGTTCAAACAGCAAAGAATCCACACCTTTTCCCTATTATTTGCATTGGGACTTAGCTTAACTTTGGCTATCTCTGCTTGTTCTCCAAGCGCAAGTAACAATGGAACAACTCAGACAGCTACCCCCAGCGCTGTAGCTAGCGGCACTACAATTCGTATAGGCTACCAGAAAGCGTCAACTGTCCTCTATGCACTGAAAGCGAGAGAAGAATTAGAAAAAGCCTTTGCAACTTCAGGATCTTCCGTAACTTGGTCAGAATTTCCGGCTGGGCCTCCAATGCTAGAAGCATTGAATGCAGGTAGCATTGATTTTGGCTATACCGGAGAATCACCACCAATATTTGCCCAAGCTGGGGGTATTCCTCTAGTTTATGTTGCCTACGATCCTTGGAGTCCGAAAGCTGAAGCCATCGTAGTACCCAAGGATTCACCTATTAAAAGTGTGGCTGAACTCAAGGGCAAAAAAGTTGCTTTTGCCAAAGGTTCTAATGCTAACTACCTATTGGTGAAAGCGCTCGAAAAAGCAGGGGTACAGTACAGTGAAATCCAGCCAGCAACTCTCCCACCCGCCGATGCTCGTGCTGCCTTTGAAGGAAAAAAGGTTGATGCTTGGGCAATTTGGGACCCATATTTAGCCGCAGCAGAAGCAGCAACAGGCGCACGTATTTTAGCAGACGCAACGGAATTAGCTCCCAATCGTGGTTATTATCTAGCTGCAAAATCTTTTGTTGATGCCAAACCTGATGTTTTGAAAATAGTTTTAGATAGGGTGAAAAAAGTTAGTGGCTGGGCAAAAAATAATCCTAGTGAAGTTGCTAAACTTCTTTCCCCTGCTTTGGGTATAGATGCTCCTGTATTGGAAATAGCAGAAAAGCGACGTGAATATGATGTACTTCCGCTCACAGATGAAGTGATTACTAAACAACAAGAGATTGCAGATACCTTCTACAAAATTAAGTTGATCCCGAAAGAAATCAAAGTTAAGGAAATTGTTTGGCAAGGAAAAGTGAATAATTAATAAATAATGATTTTTGAATTCCGAATAATGTTACAAGTTAACATAACACGTTGAAAAGTTATAGCGGTTATCAGTCTACTTCAGTACAGTAGGAGAGAGCAATTCTACTGATAATTGGTGGTGATGAAAGCCTACTCTCTCGACTTGCGTCAAAAAATAGTTGATGCTTATGCCTGCGGTGACATTTCCCAACGAAAACTGGCTAAAAACTTTGGTGTCACCTTAAGTTTTGTGCAAAATTTACTCAAACGCCATCGAGAATTGGGGATGATAGGCCCCAAGGTGCGGACTGAGCAGACAGCAACAAAGTTGAATGCTGAACAGTTAGAAATCCTGCGCCAACTCGTCATAGCACAGCCCGATGCGACGTTAAGCGAATTGCGGGAACGACTTTACGAGAAAACAGAGGTCTTAATTGGGGTAGCTACGGTGAATCGGATGGTTCGCTGGAAACTTCACCTCAACCTCAAAAAAAAAGTCTCCACCTCACAAAAAAAGGTAGTGATGAAGTCCAACTAGCCCGATTTGAGTACTGGAAACTCTTGAGGGGGATACCCGTCGAAGAGCTGATTTTCTTAGATGAATCGGGAGTTAATCTGTCCTTCATCCGCAAATGTGCCCGCGCCTTGCCTGGCCTTCGGGCCTATGCTCAAAAGCCCAACCGCAAAGGGAAAAATGTCTCGGTAATTGGTGCAATTAGCTTGAAAGGACTGCTCACCCAATGGAGTGGCTTAGGTTCTATCGATGCTTTGACTTTTGATGCCTTCATCGCCCAAAAGCTCGTACCCAAACTTTGGCCTGGTGCAGTGGTGATCATGGATAACTGCTCAATCCATAAAAGTGATGAACTTGAAGCTTTGCTCATCGCTGCTGGCGCTCATCTCATTTATCTCCCCCCCTATTCTCCCGATTTTTCACCGATTGAGAATTGTTGGTCCAAGATTAAGAACATTCTCCGTCGCATCGGTGCAAGGACATACCCTGATTTACTCCAGGCATTAGATACGGCATTCGCAGAAGTGACAATAGAGAATTTGCTGGGTTGGTTTACTCACTGCTGCTACTGTACCTCACAAGACTGATAACCGCTATATTATGCCTTTGTTAAATTCCAAAAATAGATTTTTCGGTAAGCTTAATAGCCTAAATTTAAGTACTAACCAGTTAAGTTCGTTAGTTATATTTGGTATATTATTCTCTCTGGGAACTAGTATTGGTGTAGCACAAGTCAAAACAACACCTAAACCGGGATTCACACTGCAACTTTTACATACTTCCGACCAAGAAGCAGGTGTTCCAGCACTGGAGGATGCACCAAACTTTTCGGCAGTGTTGAATGCACTTAAAAATCAGGATGCTAATCGTGACGGTAAGCCTGATTATCCTAATACCTTAATCCTTTCATCTGGAGATGCCTATATTCCCAGTCCCTTCTTATTTGCTAGTGATACAGTTTTTGGTGGACAGGGAAGAGGAGATATTTTAATTTTAAATGCTCTAGGGTTTGGTGCGATCGCCTTTGGTAATCACGAATTTGACTTAGGTACGGGTGTTGTTGCCGATTTACTCGGTGCTAAAAAAGATTACCCAGGTACAAATTTTCCCTATCTCAGCACAAATCTAGATTTCAGCACTGATAAAGACCTGGCAAAATTAGTTACTGCTGATGGACAAGAAGCAAGTAAAATTCCTAATAAAATTGCCCGTAGTACCATCATTACCCTCAATGGTGAAAAGATTGGTGTAGTTGGGGCGACAACCCCCACTCTACGGACGATTTCTTCTCCCGGTGGTGTGACTGTGTTGCCTAAAGAATTTAATGATCGTAATGCCGCAGACATCGCCGCCTTAGCTGCTGAAATTCAAACTTATGTCGATGCACTGCTGACAAAAAACCCAGATATTAATAAAGTTATTCTGTTGGCACACATGCAGCAAATTGCTATTGAGCAAAAGCTAGCAAAATTACTTAAAGGAGTAGATATTGTTGTTGCTGGTGGTTCTAATACCTTACTAGCCGACAAAACAGACCGTCTACGAGTCGGTGATAAATCTGCTGGAACTTATCCAATCCTCACAAAAGCAGCAGATGGTAATCTGATAGCCGTAGTTAATACGGATGGAAACTATCGTTATGTTGGTCGTCTAGTAGTTAACTTTGATGCCAATGGAGTGATTATTCCGTTGAGTATTGACTCCAAAATCAGTGGTGCTTATGCGACTGACTCCCAAGGTGTAGCAACTGTCGGTGGGAAACCTGATCCTAAAATTGTCGCCATTACAGAGGCACTTCAAAAAGTGATTATTGCCCAAGATGGTAAAATTTTTGGGAAAACCAACGTCTTCCTCAATGGCTGGCGTGGTGATGTCCGTACACAAGAAACCAATTTAGGGAATTTGACAGCCGAAGCTAATTTAGCGATCGCCAAGCGGTACGATCCTAAGACAGTCATTTCCATCAAAAATGGGGGTGGTATCCGTGACAATATCGGTATCTACACCTTTCCCCCAGGTTCGACTCGCTCACAAGATGTTATCAAACTACCACCTCAAGCAAATCCTGTAGCAGGTAAGAAAGCAAAAGAAATTTCCCAACTTGATATCACCAATGCGCTACGATTCAACAATGGCTTGACTTTAGTTACTCTGAGTGCAACAGAATTACTGGCAGTGATTGAACATAGCGTAGCAGCGATCGCACCCAGCGCTACCCCTGGCAGTTTTCCCCAAGTAGCGGGATTAACCTTTAGCTTTGACCCAGATTTGCCAGCAGGTAAGCGCGTTAAATCCCTTGCTATCAAAGATGTTCAGGGCAAAATTATTGATGTAGTAGTTAAAAATGCAGAGTTAGTGGGTGATCCTCATCGGATCTTCCGCACTGTTACCCTCAATTTCCTTGCAACTGGTGGCGATGGCTATTCTTTTCCGAAAACAGAACAGGTTGATTTGACATCAAAAGATGCTGATAAGAGCAAACGCACAGGTTTAGCCACCTTTGCTGCTGATGGTTCGGAGCAAGATACATTAGCCGAATATCTAGCTGCTAACTTTAAGCAGATTCCCTTTTCTTAAGGGGATGTGCCACCCGCAGAAGATACTCGCATTCAAAATCTCAAATTGCGTAAAGATATGGTGTTATCAGATTAATTATTTGTGCCTACTTATTTAAAGATGTATAAGTTTGCCCCGGCTTGGGAGAACGAGCAAATAGTATTTGGTGCTGCGCGACCTGGATACACTAATAAGCAGGTTCAGGATTGGATACAATTCATGAAGTCCCAAAATATTAAGCGAGTTTGTTGCCTTCTTCCCAATCAATAACTAGCTCATTACTCTAATCTTCTGGATAGCTACAAACAAGAATTTGGTAATCAGCTAGTATGTTGGGCACCAATTGTAGATTTCCATCTATCTGATTTAGAAACTCTCACACAGAAAATACTTCCTTTCTTAATAGAAGCAGATAAACAAAATCAGAAGGTAGTTGTACACTGCTCTGGTGGAATTGGACGTACTGGACATATATTAGCAGCATGGCTAGTTAGTGTCCGAGGATTATCAAATCAAGCTGCGATTGCTGCTGTCAAGAAAACAGGTAGAAATCCTTATGAAGCTGCATTAGCTGCTGTGTTTATAGGTAGAAATCCGTTGAAAGTTGTAACAGAACTTGACTTGCTTCTAAATGATTGCCGTCTAGCAATACATAAAGTTTTTTGATTTTGCTATCAACCTGTTTAATCAGTCTCTTGGCGAGGTAAATTCTATGGCAATGGTTCTAGATAAAGTAGTTCCTTTTGGGAGATCAATGGATGAATATATAAAAATATTCAATTTAACAGACGTAGATTTAAATAAAAAAATCCTTGGAATTGGGGACGGCCCGGCAAGCTTTAATGCAGAAATGACACGTCAAGGTAAAAGTGTAGTTTCTGTTGACCCACTATACCAATTTTCTGGTGATGAGATATTGCAACGATTTAATGAAGTGGTAGATAATATCATTAACCAAGTCAAGGCTACATCGAAAGATTGGGTATGGGGCTATCATAAATCTCCAGATGATTTGCGACACAATCGAGTCAAAGTTATTAGAGAATTTCTGTCTGATTATGAAAATGGCAAAAAAAGCAACAGATACATAGTCGATGAGTTTCCAAAATTAAAATTTAAAGATCAAGAGTTTGATATAGCCCTGTGTTCACATTTATTGTTTTTATATTCAGACCATCTCGATTACAACTTTCACCTAGATTCTGTAGGTGAGATGCTACGAATTGCTAAAGAAATCAGAATATTTCCCCTGGTAACTTTAATGTGGAACCATTCTCAACATTTAGATGAAATAGTCAAACATTACACTTCAATGGGTTACAAGATTGATATTGAAAATGTTGAATATGAGCTACAGCCTGGTGGGAATAAAATGTTGAAGATAACCAGAGATGTTTAGAAAATTCATAATTCGTAATTTTCAGTAATTACATTCTGATTACCAAGAAGGATTTTTTTACAAGCGGTCAATGATTCAATAATTTTTAATGCGATCGCACCGATCACTACAATCAGCGTTATTATGTAGCATTTCTACCAGGAATGGACATCAGTGTCGCTGTTACCAAGTTGCATTCATGGTCAGTATACTTTGCTGCGATGAGCGATACTCTTGCAGAGTCACTTAATGAACGTTACAACAGATACCTGCATCAGTTGTTCTTCTACTGAGTAGAATTTGCTGTTGGGAAGTGGCATGAGTTGAAAGGGCTTGTAAATGGTTGATGAACGCCAAGATTTAAAGGTGTTGGAATGTGGTGGAGTGAGTCCGGTTTTAATCATTTATTATATTTACGACTAGCTTGGGTAAATGGACGCTTTTGATAACTTATTTCCAGATTCTACTTTGCCATCCCCTAAGCGCTAGATGCGCCCTAATGCTTTTAGATGAAAAAATAAAGGTATATATAAGTTTCAAAATTATTACTTTCGGATAATTTAATTTCAAATAAATATCCTTATAAAGAATCATATAGGTATTGAATGCCTATGTACGTAAGTGAGGTAATTATGTCAATTATAGCCAAACAACAAGAGTTATTTGTGGAGATACCTTCAGACCAACAGCAACATCTGTCTGGAGGACAATTCTTTTCAAGAAGGCGACGTAATAGCGATATGCGAGGTAATCCTGATATTAGAATCACCGGGAATTTGACTACTGCTAATGGGGATCAAATTCCCATCCTAGTTTTAGGTTTTAGGCTTGACCAATAGTAACCTATGACTAGAGATAGCAGAGCTAAAGCTTTGCAATTCATACGGAAATAAGACTGATATAATTCACTCTATATAAATTAGTTTTTGAGAGAGTTGTAGTAGTCTTTAATGTTTTCCGAAATTATGAAATCAATGAAATGAAAGCGAAAAGTGGATGCTAATGATAGCTTCCACTTTTTTTACTAGGCAATGAGATTGAGTAAAGGGAAATGAGCAATTTTTTACAGATAGACATGAGCTAAATCTGGACTAAAATTAGATATGCAACTCAACAATTTTTATTAATCCGAGGATATTTAAAAATATAAATCAAATAATTCAAGAAAATTTTGGCAAAGCGATCGCTCTCCAAACCACTAGATGCGATCGCGCTTTTAGCTATATGTGTAATATGCTTAGGCGTAACCTAAACTAGACATGACTGTTTACATTACAGCAGGTGATCTCTAACCTGCTTTAACACCACAATAATTACACAATTAATTCTAGATTAATATTTTTTTCAATCCAGGCAATACCTTTGGGGAGAATTACACAGAAACGATTCTCATAATGGATAAGTGCTTCATCATCTAATGCTTTCAAAATTTGCGTTCTATATCTACTTATATTTGTATATTTAATCCATTTCGTCAAATCTGAATCACTAATTTTATCTGGCTGTTTATAGTACAGAATAATTAAAGTTTTATCTTCAGAATTTAGTTTTGTATTTTGAATTCGTATAAAACCATCAACTTCTGTTATCAAAGGTATTTTTGTTTCGTTAATGCTTGCAACAATTTTTCTTGCTTCATCAATACTATTAGTATGATAATTACGTATAAGTTCAATTAAAATCCAGTCTGCTGAATGTGCTACAAGTAGAGAATCAGAGTAATTTGGATCTACTTCCCCGCCCACATGAGCAACATTCCTTTTATTTCTAATATCAAGAAGAACTCTTGTTAATTGAGGAATAAAAAACCGGATACCCTCTGGTAAATTCGTGTTGGAAGTAACACGATTGATTATTTTCTGAGTATCTAATTGTTTTCCAAATGGTGTAAAACTACCCGTATCTAGAAATTCAATTAAACGTAGAATGCATTCACTAAAACGAGCAGCATTTAATTCAGTTGGACGAAACTTTTTTAGAAAAAAGTTTTGTTTAATATTTTGATACTCATTAAGCAATATAATAAGAATATCTTTTGGCAGCTTAGAAGATAAAGCTGTTTCAATATTGGATCTTTGAATACTCACAATTTCTATAGTTACTGAACAGTATCTTCGTTAAGCCATTCTTCTACAAGACTTTCAGCTTCAGATGTAAGATAATATAAATTTTCATGAGTACGACCAAAGTATTTGCTGTAGTCTTTGGTGTTAGTCAAGGCTTTCGTAAAATTATCTTTTTTCACTGAAACAGTTTGATATCTTTTGGTGAGGTACTCGTATGCTAATCCTGGTTTCACAGCGTCTTGAGTTTTTAATTCTTTGATAATGTCGTATAAGGCAAGAAGGGCATACTTAACACCAGTATCTAATTTTCTTACATCGAAGCTGTCAAACCTTGATGGTAATTGAAGCCACTCTTCGATTTTTTGAGTTTCTTCTTTTGTTATCCGAGAACTTCGACTAGAATTCTTCCTAGTTGACTTTGAATACTCAAAACCAGTAATATCTTGGTTTTGCATTTCTACAAGAATTTTATTTACTTCTGCACGTCCACTAGGATTAACTTTAAAAGTTCCATCAGATTTAATAAAGAAACGGCTTGCAATATCATTAAGATGTGTTGAATAATTTTGATCGTATACTCCATTTGTTTTAGCAGCTTGATTCAAATGTTCCTTATTAGGAACTGGTTCTTCGTGAAGGAAGTTATAAGCCCAAACATAAAGTAAACTAAATCTTTGTTGTTGAGCCTTTTTGTTCTTGCCCTTGTAATCAGGGTTAATTGAAATAAGAATACCCTGTCCATCTTTTTCAAAGTAATTTGAAGGGGCATTAGTTTCAATATTACTTTGAACCGTAGTATTAATAATTCCTTCCTGCAAAGGTTTATCATAGCTAGACTGTGCTTCTTCTAGTGGTTTCTGAAAAGGAGGTAAGACCGGCTGTTGTTCGCGAGTTACAACACGCTGAGAATTTGTCACTTGAGTTAAAGGTACGTAACCTCCCATAACAGATGCAACTTTATCAATTGAAGTATCAGTAAAAGATAAGCTGACTTTCCTTGAATAATGGCTATCCGATTGTTCTTCTTCCAGAGAAAAATTATTCATAGAAGCAGAACTAGGTTGAGGTATATTCATGAGAGTTCCACAACTGAGGCACTTACTTTTACCCTTAAGTAGATAAGCACCACATTCTAGATTTAGGCACTTTACTTGCTGCTCACAACTAACACAGAAGTTATACGCCTCATTAATTGGAACATTACAATATGAGCAGTTCTGCACGACTTTATCTTCTTAATTTTTCTTTATGTATTTAATAGTGAACACGTAGCTTCTATGTAATTAGTCATGGTTGAGCGTAATTATTACACTGACAATCCCAATCAACACGAATATCCCAAGATAACCTTAAAAGTACTATTAGAACAAGTGCGTAACCACTTTTTGATAAAAAAGGCATTTATCAGCCTCAGAACCCAGAAAAATACGGCGTAATTAAACTTGATAGCTATCAAGAAAGACACTAAATACTAAAAGCTGTCAACTCAACTCCGCAAATTGGCTATGAATTCAGAACAAGCTAACAAAACAATCCGCATTGGAGTATGGTTTCGACGGATTAGTACGAGCTGCTGCCAAGGTACTTACTGGCAAACGGAAAATGATTTTAGCCGTAGCAGTAGATCAAAAAGGCTACACTTACCCTGCTGATGCCTTAAATACTGAGTTTCGTTTTACTCCGATTCAGATTTATGTAACAAGTCTATTGACTTTAGGCAATTGTATTGAGAAGCTAATAGTTAGTTTAACTAAACAATGTAGGTGCATCAAACTTGTGACAATACTGACGGGAAAGATAAATCGATCGCAACCTGCTAACGAACCAAAACCGTTGATTCTGGAAACTCAGGGACTCACACGCCGTTTTGGCAAGTTAACCGCAGTTAATAACCTGAGCATATCTGTAGAAGAAGGCGAAGTGTTTGGACTGCTTGGCCCCAATGGCGCAGGGAAAAGTACAGTTATTAAGATGTTGACAACCTTGTTGCCTATCAGTGCAGGGAAAGCAACCTTAGCTGGCTATGATGTGGCTCGTGAATCTAATCCTGTGAGACGGGCTATCGGCTATGTACCCCAAGCGCTGTCTGCTGATGGTAGTCTCACGGGTTACGAAAATCTCTTAATTTTCGCCAAGCTGTATGGAATACCTGCCAAAGGACGCGATCGCCGCATCTATGAAATTCTAGAGTACATGGGTTTGCAAGATGCAGCGAAACGCTTGGTACGAAACTACTCTGGTGGGATGATCCGCAAGCTGGAAATTGGCATATCAGTTCTACATCAACCCCAAATTTTGTTTCTTGATGAGCCGACTGTCGGACTAGATCCCATCGCTCGAACTCAAGTATGGCAACTTGTACTACAACTCTGTGCTGATTACGGCACAACTATATTTTTAACAACCCACTTTTTAGAAGAAGCGGATAGCTTATGTAACCGAGTAGCGATTATGCAGCAAGGTGAAGTCGTTACTACAGGTACACCAAGCGACTTAAAAGCTTCTTTAGATAACCCAAACGCAACTTTGGATGATGTCTTTATTCACTATACAGGCGACCAGTTAACATCAGGAGTGAACTACCGTGACACAGCAAGAACCAGACGTACTGCTCAACGGTTGGGTTAAAGCACCACCCACTGTCCGAGTAAATTTGATCTCTGCAATTAAAGAGCTAGTTACGAAAACCCTGGCGATCGCAGAATTAGAAATACGTAAACTTCGCCACGATCCCACTGATTTAGTCGTTCGAGCTGTGCAACCAACCTTATGGCTGCTAATCTTTGGGCAAGTTTTCACCCGAACTCGCGCGATTCCTACAGGGAACTTACCCTATTTGGACTTTATTTCTGCTGGCATCTTGGCTCAGAGTATTCTGTTTGTGGCAATTTTTAGTGGTGGGATGACGCTAATCTGGGAGCGAGATTTAGGCATTGTCCATAAATTTTTAGCTAGTCCTACGCCTCGTGTGGCGATGGTATTGGGCAAAGGTCTAGCATGTGGGGTACGGTGCTTATCTCAGGTAATATTCATTTACGGATTAGCATTTTTATTAGGTGTCAAACTAAATCTTCATCCCCTAGCTATTCTCCAAGTACTGCTGCTAGTCATAATGGGGGCGGGAACATTTTGTATTTTTTCATTAATTATTGGCTGTTTGGTGAAAAGCCGAGAAAGGATGACGGGTATTGGACAATTGTTAACCATGCCGTTATTTTTTGCGAGCAATGCCATCTATCCGATCTCGTTGATGCCCAGTTGGTTAAAGTTCATTTCCCATTTAAATCCGTTGACTTATCTGGTTGACGGGTTACGCAGCACTATGCTGTTGAATGGCACTAGCATCTATGGCTTTGGTCTGGATTGTACAATTCTCTTATTCACATTAATAATTTTGGCCATCCTTGGTGGAAAACTTTATCCACGGGTGGCCATGTAACTAGGAGAACAACAAGCCCATGACCGTGGATAAACCTAATCAAGGTGCAACTTCCGAAGAATGTGCCGCTAGAGTAATGGAGACAGTTCCATTAGTGATGCGGTTTATCCGAGCGGATATGCGTGCCCATAGTGCCGCTTTTTTATCTATACCTCAGTTGCGATCGCTAGCATTTATCAACCGGAATCCTGGGGCTTCATTATCTGATCTGGCAGAGCATTTAGGTGTCACCTCTGCTACGGCATCAGCAACCATAGAACGCTTGGTACAACGCGACTTTGTGAAACGGATTGCTCATCCTCAAGAGCGGCGGCGGGTGCTGCTCAATTTAACTGAAGATGGAAAACACCATCTCAAGCAATCCCAAGATCAGACTCGCGCTCATATTACCGATCTGCTAAAAGGTCTTTCAGAAGACCAAATTTCCAACATTGAAGAAGGCTTAACTCTACTAAAAAATGTCTTCGAGAAAACAGAACTCAAAGCCCCATAACTTTGAGGTTGCACAACACGATCCCTTTGCAGCCTTTAAGTTTCGAGACTATCGGCTATTTACTATCGGACGGCTGGTGCTGTTCGTGGGGTCGCAAATGCAAACTGTAGCGATTGGCTGGGAACTCTATGAGCGGACTAACTCAGCGATCGCTTTAGGTGGTGTGGGGCTAGCGCAAGTCTTACCGATGATTATTCTCACCTTAATTGCCGGAGATGTTGCCGATCGCCGCGATCGCAAAGTGACCATGTTACTCTCGGTAATGCTGCTAGCCCTCTGCTCCTTAGCTTTAGGGGTACTTTCCTATACTCAGGGTGCAATTTTTCTAATTTACGCTTGCTTGGTATTAACAGGTGTAGCGAGGGCATTTCTCAAACCAGCCAGTGATGCTCTAATGTGGCAATTGATACCTGTTAATGCTTTTACCAATGCAGCCACCTGGAATAGTAGTAGCTTTCAGTTAGCCGCAGTCATCGGCCCAGCCTTTGGAGGATTTGGCATTGCGCTACTAGGAAGTGCTACAGGAGTTTATGTATTAGCAGCGATCGCAGCATTACTGTGTTTTATTTTAACGCTGGCGATTAAAGAGCAAAAAGTTATTCGCTCAACCGAACCAATCTCACTCAAAGCACTTGCTGCTGGCGCTAAATTTGTTTGGCAGAATCAGTTGATTTTAGCTGCGATCACATTAGATATGTTTGCAGTATTGTTGGGTGGTGCGATCGCATTGCTACCCATCTTTGCCAAAGATATTTTACACGTGGGGCCAGTGGAATTGGGATATCTCCAAGCAGCCCACTCCATTGGTGCTTTAACTATGGCCATTACCCTGGCGTATTTACCACCGTTACGCAAAGCAGGCCCAGCCTTATTGTGGTCAGTAGTTGGCTTTGGGGTTGTCACAATTATCTTTGGACTTTCTCGTTCCTTTTGGCTGTCTATGTTGATGCTGATCCTTGGTGGCGCACTAGATAGTATTAGCGTTGTGATTCGCCACACATTAGTTCAAATCAGAACACCGGATCATTTGCGTGGTCGAGTTGCTGCTATTAATAGCGTGTTTATTAGTGCCTCGAATGAATTAGGGGGCTTTGAATCAGGCTTAACTGCTGCTTTATTTGGCCCGGTGATTTCCGTTGTGGGTGGTGGAATTGGCACAATTGTAGTAGTGATTGCTACAGCTATTATTTGGCCAGGAATCCGTAAATTAGGAGCTTTGCAGGAATATAAATAGAAATACTTATCTATTTTTCATAGATAATATTTATCCCACCCCAGCAAGAGATAATAATTACAATCTTATAACTTTTGCATAGGGTGGGATTTTTGTTTAGTGAAAGTTGCATATCGCGTAATTAAAAGGTAGATAAATCCCAACTTTTGAGATATATCTAACTTCAATTCGCCCTAAAAGTTATACAATTGGCACTAAACAATCGGGAAACCGCTCCCGCCGATATTACCACCAAAATTTGGGATACTGCCCTCAGTTGGAATACCAAAACTACTCAAATTAAAGCCGCTCTCAGTTGGAATACCAAAACTACCCAAATTAAAGCCGCCCTCAGTTGGAATACCAAAACTACCCAAATTAAAGCCGCCCTCAGTTGGAATACCAAAGCTACTCAAATTAAAGTTGCCATCAGTTGGAATACCATATTTAGCAAGGTCGAAGCTAGCAGCCGTTGGTATTCCGAATGCTCCTCCAGGTGCAAACGGATCGCTGAGATTGCCAGGATAAAGACTATCCAAGGCGTTACCAGGAAAAGAATTTGCATCAAATGCCATTAGAGTCAATCCTCCCATTAGTACATAAATTTTGTGTAATCAAGAAATGCCAAGGAAGCGCAATTAAGCTTTCTTAGTAACTTTTGTTTTGTTTTTTTATTGCTAATCTTGAGATTTTTGGAATGTATTGCATAGTGGTTTCATGAAATTTACTTTCCAAAAAACCTTTAATTAACGCTAATTACTTGAAAAAATATATAAAAAATAACTGATTTTCACAATGAAAAATCTTTAGATGTTTGTGTCAAATATTTAGATACTTTTTCTACTGCAATTTGCAGGTTAAACTCATTTAAATTGGTATAAATCAGACTTGACAAATTGTCCTTACAACATCTTTTACCGCTCAAAACTAAGTTGAAAAACCAGTGATTTATCTTTAATTTTTAATTTTTTGACGGTGGTTAGCAGCTTGTAGTAAAAGAGATTCGGCAAATGCGATCGCATCACTTGCTGATTTACCACCAGCTAACTGCGCTAATTCTTCCCGGCGAGTAGTTAAATTATCCAAGGTAGTAACTCTGACAACGGTACGCTGTTCGGCATTGTCATTATTGGCTTTTTTACCTTTGCCTTGATTGATAGTTTGCTTATCGACGCGAAAATGCTGATCGGCCATTGCTGCAACTAAAGGTTGGTGGGTAACACATAATACTTGATTGCGTTGACTTAGCTGGTGTAATTTTTCCGCGATCGCTTGGGCGACTCTTCCCGAAACCCCGACATCAATTTCATCAAAAACCATTGTCCCAGCCGCATCAACCTGAGAAAAACAAGCTTTCAGCGCCAGTAAAAAGCGGCTCATTTCCCCACCAGAAGCAACTTCTGTTAAAGGTTGCAGTGGTTCTCCAGGGTTGGAACTAAACATAAAGGTAATTTTATCTGCTCCCATAGCAGTTGGGAAAGCAGGCATTATCTCAACCAGAAACTTCACCTTTTCCATCGCTAGGGGCTTGAGTTCAGCTATCAAACGTGATTCTAAATTAGCAGCCGCCTTACTCCGCAATTGAGTTAACTGATTACTTGCTTGGGTAAGTTTTTCAAAACACGCCTTTTCTTGCTGTTCTAGCTTTTCAATAGACTGTTCGCTATCGTTAAGTAAAGCTAATTCCCCTTGGATGCGTTGGTAATAAGTGATCGCTTCTGTAATTGTCGGCCCATACTTACGGCAAATTTGCTTTAATTCCTGAATCCGTTCTTCCACCTCTTCCAATCGCTGCGGATCGGCTTCTAAACTATCCCCATAAGCATTAATTTGTCTTCCCACTTCCATTACCGCAGCTTGCGCGTCCCTAACCAATTCCAACAGGTGTTGCAGTTGGGTATCGTACTCCACCATGTCATTTAATATCGCCTCACTATCTCCCAGCAAATCTCCTGCGGCTGGGGTTTCATGATCGTTTTGATACAAACCCTGATAGACTTTGTAACTCATCTGTTGTAAATCGACGACATGATTCAGGCGTTCTCGTTCTTGTCCCAACTGTTCCAATTCATTTGGTTCGCCCAGATTAGCTGCTCCCAATTCCTGCACTTGATAAGTGAGCAAGTCGAGTTGTTGCAAACGTTCCCGTTCTGATGTCCGGCGTTTTTCTAATGCTAAATGCGCCTGTTGGTAAGTATTAAAACTCGTAGCGACTTTATGACGCTGCTGCATTAAAGAGTCGCCACCATATAAATCTAACCAGTCGCGGACTTGAGCAGATTGTCCTACTTGTACCGTTTGACCTTGGGCTGTGATTTCTACTAAGCGATCGCGCATTCCTCCCATAATCTGCCGATTTACCAACACACCATTTACCCGCGATCGACTGCGGATATTACTAGCAGTGGCTGTGATTTCTCGGCTAATAACTACGCAATTTTCATCAAGCAAATCTATCTCTTGTTCAGTCAACCAAGCCGCTAGGGGGGCATTTGAGGTGAAAGTTGCTTCTACCATCGCCCGACTTGTCCCCGTGCGAATGACTCGACTAGAGACTTTACCGCCCAAAGCGGCATCAATGGCATCCAAAATAATCGATTTTCCAGCGCCGGTTTCACCTGTCAGCACATTTAGTCCCGCGCCAAATTCCAATTCCAGTTGGTCAATTAAGGCAAAGTTTTCAATTCGCAGGCAAAGCAACATCAAGCCAAATTCTCCATAAGGGCAGATGCCGGATACTTCTAATTTACAGGACAATAAGTATGATTTTTCCGCAACTAGCAATACCTAATACTATTGAACTAGTATGCCCGTTTAAGTGTAACAAACCTTTTGGGAATGGGGAATGGGGACTGGGGACTGGGGACTGGGAGGAAGATGGGTAAGAGTTCTATTGATTATCGCTCAATTCCCAATTCCCAATTCCCAATGCTCAATGCCCAATGCCCCATTTCAAATTCGTAAAGATATTGTTACAATACTTAATGTGATCGTTCTGACTGGTGGCCTTTTTCATGATTGTTAAGACACTTCCCCCTAGTTCCCGACCGATTCAGGAGGACAGTCGCAACGGCACAGATAGCCGAGGTGAACTGGACGTTATAGATATAGTGCCAGAAGAAAATGGTACACCAAACTTAGTTGTGCGTTCGCCAAGACTCTTAGCAGCCCAAAAGATCGGGGCAACAGCCGAACCTGAGACGCTTTACGATCCTGTGAGCATAGCGGCGCATTACCAAAACAGACCCCTGCAAGTTTTACGGCGGATTTTCGCCGTGTTGGGGCCGACTTTTTCCTTTGCTTTTGGGTTGTGGTCGGATAGTAAACGGGGAATTGTCGTCAAAAATGACCGCCGCCGAGCTACTCAGCTTCGAGTATTGCTGACTCAACTGGGGCCTGCTTACATCAAAATTGGACAAGCTTTGTCCACTAGACCGGATCTCGTACCTACCGTATATCTAGAAGAATTAACCAAGCTACAAGACCAGTTACCACCTTTTCCCAACGAACTTGCTTACCAGTTTATCAAAGAAGAACTAGGCGCACCTCCAGAAGAGGTTTACGCCGAACTTTCAGCCCAGCCAATTGCTGCGGCTTCCTTGGGACAAGTATATAAAGGTAAGCTAAAAACTGGTGAAGAAGTCGCGGTAAAAGTCCAACGCCCCGACTTAAGAGAGCGGATCACCATCGACTTGTATATCTTGCGTAACCTCGCCGCCTGGGTACAGAAAAAAGTCAAACGGGTAAGAAGTGACTTAGTTGGGATTCTCGATGAATTAGGCGATCGCATCTTTGAAGAGATGGACTACATCCATGAAGGTGAAAATGCCGAAAGATTTTTTGAATTATACGGTCATATAAAAGACATTTACGTACCGAAAATCTACTGGGAATATACCAATCGTCGCGTTTTGACGATGGAATGGATTAACGGTATTAAATTAACCCAGACAGCAGAAATTAGCGCCCAAGGCATAGATGCTCGTTATCTAATTGAAGTGGGTGTCCAGTGTTCCTTGCGCCAGTTGCTAGAACATGGATTTTTCCACGCCGATCCCCACCCTGGTAATTTATTAGCAACACCAGATGGCAAATTGGCTTATCTTGACTTCGGAATGATGAGCGAAATTAAGCCACCACAGCGTTATGGTTTAATTGAAGCGATCGTCCATGTCGTCAACCGCGACTTTGAAGGACTAGCAAAAGACTACGTTAAATTAGACTTCTTATCGCCAGAAACTGATTTAACACCAATTATCCCAGCTTTTGCCAGAGTCTTTGCTGATGCCCAAGGAGCCAGCGTTGCCGACCTTAACATTAAAAGCATCACCGATGAACTATCGGCTTTGATGTATGAATATCCTTTCCGCGTACCGCCCTACTACGCCTTAATTATTCGTTCCCTTGTTACTCTTGAAGGGATTGCAATATTTATAGACCCCAACTTTAAAGTCCTCAGCGAAGCTTATCCCTACGTTTCTAAACGCCTGTTAACAGACCAAGCACCGCAATTAAGAGCATCATTGCAAGACTTGCTATTTAAAGATGGCAGATTTCGCTGGAATCGCTTAGAGAACTTGTTACGTAATGCACGTAACAGTCAAGACTACGACTTCAACTTAGTGCTGAATCAGGGAATAGAATTTCTGTCATCTGAACGTGGTGCTTTCATCCTTGACAAGCTAGTAGATGAATCTGTTAATGGACTCGATGCTTTAAGTAAAAACGTTTTGCACAACTTCACCACCCTCTTACGGGAACGAGTTGGATTGACAGCAGTTAATGAAACTCCAGCAGCGACGGTTGAGCAACAACAAACCTTAGAGCATATCAAACATATATTAGGTATTCTCCGAGAAACACGAGGCTTTGACCCACTGCAACTTGCGACTCAAATTTCTCAGTTATTGGTAAATTCAGATGTACAACGTTTAGGTCAACAAATTGCCAATCGCTTCACGCAAAAAGCTGTAGCTAGATTGATTCGGCAATTATTGGCATCGTAGTAAGAGTTATGAGTTAAAAAATTCCTTTAACTCATAATTCATTAACATTTATAACTATATAACCAAACTCTCTCAGCTTTTCTAAAACCCTATTTGCACTTTCGCAAACGGTTTATTGGTTAGTTTTGCATTTGACTTCAAGACGGAGTGGTATTTCATAAGGATATCAATACCAGTGAAGTTCTGAATTTCTCCAATCTGGCTTTTTTATAAAGGCATTCATGTTTCAGATGGTGTTTAAATTTTCCGAAGTTTTGAACATCAGACTTCTCACCACTTGAAACATAATTATGAATTATAAGTTTTTAAGGTTTCCCTATTCGCCTATAATGTGATTGCAGTAAACCACTAGAATATTGTTTTGAGCTAATAAGCTCCAATTTTTCTTCAGGGGTAGGCGGTGGGAAAAGCTGTATACCACTACCTAAAATAGTTGGAATCGTTGAAATAATATATTCGTCAATCAAGCTGTGCTGGAGAAATGAATTGATTAATGCTCCGCCACCAACTAGCCAGATATTTTCAAAACCTTGAGCCTCTATATATGCTAGGGCATTCTTTACTGTATCAGAAACAAACACAACATCCTTCCGGTCAGATTGGAAATGGCGTTTGGTGAAAACAAATGATTTCTTCCCCGGATAAGGCCATTTATCAAAACCAAGCCCTACTTCATAAGTATTGCCGCCCAAAACAATAGCATCAATGGATTCGTAGAAAGCACCATAACCGTAGTCTTCCTCCTCTGTATCAAGGATTGATAGCCAATCAATTCCGCCATCACTGCGAGCAATGTAGCCATCCAAACTAGCTGCAATATAGAGCGTAACTTTCGTCATTTTACTTTCAATTAGTTACGTTTTTTGATTGTGCGATTTAAACCGACCTGCAATAAATTCTCGCTTAGATAAATGTTTTGTATTGCGTTTGGTAACTCGCTTTCGCCACATCTGGAAACTAGATTCTTTCATTTCACGCCTCATTAGGGCAATTACCTGTTTCTCCAGTAGCCCAAACTGAGCCTCGATCGCATCAAAAGATGTTCTATCTTCCCATGCCATCTCAATAATGCGATTTATAGTTTCTGAATCGAGGTTAGGTAGCTTCATTCCTTTTCTAACAATTGGTAAATTCGAGCTATATACATTTTACTTTTCATTTTGAAGAAGCGTTGTGTCTGCTGCACCCAGTTGTAGACCATAGAGGTTGGCGTATACACCTTGCCGATCTATGAGTTCGGCGTGAGTACCTTGCTCTACAATTTGTCCCTGCTGAATTACTAATACCTGATCTGCCTGAGTAACTGTGCTGAGGCGGTGGGCAATTACAAAACTGGTACGACCTTGCAGCAAACGTGCGATCGCACTTTGTACTAGCGCTTCTGTGCGCGTGTCAATGCTGCTGGTGGCTTCATCAAGAATCAGAATGCGTGGGTTAATTAATACCGCACGGGCAATACTGATCAGTTGTCGTTGTCCCTGGCTCAAGGGCGCTCCTCGTTCACCCAATTGGGTTGTATAGCCTTGTGGTAGTGAGGTAATGAACTCATGTACATTTGCCAGTTGTGCAGCCGCTTCAATGTCAGCTTGGGTAGTATAGGGAGCGCCAAAGGCAATATTTTCGGCGACAGTACCACTGAACAGAATATTATCTTGTAAAACAATGCCAATTTGACGGCGCAGACTTGCTTGAGTAACACTACGCACATCAATATCATCAATTTTTACTGCACCACCAGATACATCGTAGAAACGCAAAATCAAGTTAATAATTGTACTTTTTCCCGAACCGGTCGGCCCGACTAATGCAATCATCTGCCCTGGATAGGCGTGTAAATTCACCCCTTTGAGAACCAATTGATCTGGGTTATAGCCAAACTTGACATTCTCAAATCTCACTTCCCCCTGAATCGGCGGCATTTCTGTCGCATCGGGTGCATCTTTGAGTTCTGACGGTTCATCTAGTAATAGAAAGATTCGCTCTAATCCGGCGAAGGCAGATTGAGCTTGGGTGTAAAACTGGCTGAGAATCTGAATCGGGCGGAAAAACTGCTGAACGTAAAGTAAAAAGGATGTCACCACACCCACTGTTACAGCCCCAGTGACGGCAAGATAGCCACCATAAGCCAGAACACCTGCGGTTGCAAGTGTGTTGAGAAAATCGATGGAGGGCAAAAAGGCTGAAGTAATTGCTACAGCCTCGACGTTGGCATCACGATTGGCGGCGTTAAGAACGTCAAATTGGGCGATGTTTGTCTGTACCCGATTAAATGCCTGTGCTTCTCTGACACTGCCAATGTCTTCTTCCAACTTGGCGGAAAGCTCACCGATGGTCTGTCGGGTAACGCGAAACCTGGCTCTTGCCCAACGTGCAAACAAACTTGTGGTCAAAATCATCAGTGGCACAACCAGGTTGCTCAACAAACCGAGTTGTAGGTTGATTGAGAGCATGGCAATGACTATACCGACCAAACTGAAAATGTTGCCCAGCATTTGGGCGATCGTCAGTCCAAATGCCTGATTCACAGTATTGACATCATTCAGCAGACGGCTCATTAAATCGCCCACTTCGCTGCGATCGAAAAAGCTGAGGGGCAGACTTTGGATTTTGAGAAAAATATCTTGCCTCAGTTGAGCCAGCAATCGCTGCATAATCCATCCGACTCGAATAATTTGACCCCGGATTGCTAAAACGCCAAGTCCGTAGTTGAGGGCTAGTAGACCTAATAACAGTAGGAGTCCCTGTAAATTACCTTTTTCAATTAGGCGATCGATTGACCAACCGAGGAAAAATGGCCCAATTGCCTGGGTTACAGCACCAATAAATACTAATGTCAGGGCGATGGGAATTTCTTTGCGATAAAGTAGCAGGTATTGCAAAAAGCGCCGTAGGGTGGAGAGTTGCTTACTTGACTGCTCAAATGCAACAACGGGAATAGTGCCTCTCATAGCAATTTTGGATTAAGGGTTTTTGCTTTTAATTAGGTTGTTATAAAAGTCTCGAACAAGACTATTTATTAATACGGTTCAGTTAAGGCTTAACTCTTTGTCAAGGTCAATTTTTTTAACGAACCGCCAAGGACGCAAAGGACGCAAAGTAAAAGAAGAAGGAGAAGGAAGAATACTTAACTGAAGTGGATTAGTTATTTATGTTAGTTTTGTATCATTTTTTTCTTTAGCCTTTACCTGAGATTCCAAAATTGCACCGTAGAGGGGGCTGGTTTCCATCAATTCTTCGTGAGTGCCTTGGGCGACTAATCGACCTTTATCCATGAGAAAAATGCGATCGGCATTCTTGACGGTGCTAATGCGTTGAGCTACTACAAAAGTTGTACAAGCTTTTTGGCGCATTAAGCCATCTAGTTCGGCTTGAATATGGGCAGCAGTTTTGGCATCCACGGCTGAGGTGCTATCATCCAAAATCAGAATGCTGTAATCGGTTAGCAAGGTTCGAGCGATCGCAATTCTTTGTTTTTGTCCACCAGATAAGCCTACGCCCCGTTCACCCACAATCGTCTCGTAGCCATCGGGTAAACTGATAATAAAATCGTGCATTTGGGCGGTTTTTGCAACCTCAATCACTTGCTCTAGGGTTGCATCGGGTTTAGCGTAGGCAATATTGTCGCGGATTGTGCCAGAGAAAAGGGTGGTTTCTTGAAATACAATGCCAATTCGCGATCGCAGGCTTTTGAGCGTGAAATCTTTGACATCTCTTCCGTCAATGCGAACTGCTCCCCCTGTGACATCATAAAAGCGGGCAAGCAAGTTCATAATTGTGCTTTTCCCGGAACCAGTCATGCCGAGAACGGCGATTAGCTCTTTGGGTTTTGTTTCAAAGGAAACTTCTTTGAGAGTTTCGGTACTGGCTCCTGGATAGCGAAAGGAAACATTTTCAAAGGTTATTCTACCAACGCAGGTGTCAAATGGAACAGCACCAGGGCGATCGCGAATTTCGATTTCTGCATCGACAACTTCATAGACTCGTTCAGCAGAAGCCGATGATTGAGCGATCGCAGGTGCAGCAAATCCAATCAACAAAATTGGTTGGAGAATCAACGCCAAATAGGAGTTAAACGCCACCAGTTCGCCAATGGAAAATCTACGCCCAATTACCTGCGCTCCCCCGTAGCCGAAAACTGCCAGTGTGACAAAGTTACTCAACAAAAAGATAAAGGGAAAGGTATTATGGATGGCGCTAATGGTCTTCATGTTTGCCTTCACTAGACCATCATTTAGGGTTGTGTAACGCGACCTTTCGGCTGATTCTCGGACAAAGGCTTTCACTACCCGTATTCCTAACAAGTTCTCTTGCAATACAGCATTGAGGTCGCTTAATTGCTCTTGTACTTGCCGAAAAAGTTTGTTATTTCGACCGACAAATCTTGCCATCAACCATGCTGATATGGGCACTGCTGTTAGGGTAATCAGTGCTAGTTCCCAGTTCATCACCAGCAAAATTACTGCAATAGTTACTAGTGTGACAATTCCACCAATGACCTGAATTAAGCTAGTACCAACAAAGGTACGGATCTGCTCAATATCACTGGTGACACGAGTCAATAGTTGGGAAGTCTGCGCTTGGTCATGATAGCTGAAACTGAGATTTTGAATTTTGCTGAAAATCTTGTTTCGCAGGTCATAAGCTACACCCTGAGAGGCTGCTTCTGCTAAATAGCTTTGCCCAAAGTTAAATAAACCACGAGCGATCGCGGCAAGTACCATCCAGGCGGCGCTGTATAGCACAACTTGGAGGTTTTGTTGGGTAATACCCTGATCGATTCCCCATCTAAATAGTTGTGGAGTCACCGCATTTGCGATCGTCAACAGCAACAGGCTGACCAATGCCCCTAGCGAAGTCCATCGGTAAGTGCTTAAACTTTTCAGCACACGCTGCATTGACTGTATCGACGAAGTTTCCTGGAGTTTTGGTTGCTGAACCACTAGAATTCACCCCTCTATCTTTGGAAAATTATCTCGCACTTTGATTGTAAGAGGTTGTTTGAAAAGTTTTGAGGGGTTAAATTTTATGCTAATCGCCCATGATCCGGATCGTGGCAAGGTAAATAGGCGTTGCATAATAAAAGGATGAATTGAAGTGTTCTACTGTGCAGTGCCCATACTCTGAATCTACAGAGATTAGAAAAAACTGAAAGCGACGAGTTAAGTAGAATTTCATCTGTGTCCAGTATTGTTATTTTGAAATCTAAGTATAAAAATATACTCTATATTTCTGAATATCCCGCATTTATGCAACGCCAGAAATTCATATTGGATGCGGGTCAGATTGCTGGGGTATGCTTTAAGCTAATCGGCATTCAAGCTGCAATATAGCTGAGATTGCCTTTGTTTTTGATTTGGCGATGCCACTTAATCACTAACTCGCCTTGATTCAAAAGCTTATCTAGCAGTGATTTTAATTCATCTACTGATTTAAATAAGCGATGAGCAATATATTCTTTACATGAGTGCCAGACTAACTCAATAATATTGTAATCAGGGCTGTAAGGGGGTAAAAACTCTAAAACAAAATTTGGGAACTCTTCAGATATTTTAGCTATAATGTCTTTGCGTTTATGAAAACTAGCATTATCTAAAACTAAAATAATCTTCGGCCCAGATTTTACAAAATCTTCGCCAAGGTTTCCTTTACTTATCCACTCCTGTTTAATTAATTCAAATAATAGTTGTAATTGCTCGTAAAAAATATCTGCATTACCTTTTTTCACGAAAAAGCATACCCGCTTTCGGTCTAATTCTCGGATTGCTCCCATCACATTAACCCGACCACAACGCCGTTGCCCTGGAACATTTTTACGTTTTCCTTTTTTACTCCAATTCTTGCGTCGAATTACACGTAAACTAAACCCGCTCTCGTCCCAAAACCATACCTGTAGACGCTCTGGCTGTTCTCGTGCAATCAATAAATATTGGGTAAGTTTTTCTTTAAATTTTGCTCTATCTACTGGATTTTGTTTATCCTTTAGATCATATTTAGCCCAAATATAACTATACTTTTTTTTCGCTTTAATATCCTCCTCACTTGAGAGCTACTTAAATCAATACCTGTTTTCTCGGTTAAATAAGTAGCTAATCTTTCTGCTGTCCATTTCCCAAATTCGTAACCTAATGATGAGGGTTCTTGAGCAACAGTTTTTAATAAAAGTTCAATATATTCAGGAGTGGCTTTTCGCCAATGTTCGTACTCTCTTTTATTATGTAAGGTTTCTAAATTATCTGGATCTCCATGCATACACCAATATGCCACTGTTCTATGCGAACAGCCTAAAAATTTTGCAATTTCGTGTTGTGGCTTCCCATCATTTTGCAGAAGAATAATTAGAATTCTTTCCCTAATATGCGGTAGGTTGCTCTCTTTTAGAGCTTCCTGTAGCTTGCTGACTTGCTCCTGTGTTAAAAAGTTCTTGGCTGGTGGCGGCATAGGTGCTTTGAAACGGCTTCATCTTCTTATTATGCAACTTAAGTACCGATTAGCTTACTGATGTCCCTTTCTCGGTGCTGTCTATTATCTATTTACAGACTATACTGAAAGAGCTTTTTTGCCATCTCTCCAACTTTTCAAATAACCTCTTAAGAGAAATCATATGAATCTCTCTGGTAGCGAATTAAGAAGGATAGTAAATGCCATTCTTAGTGCTTATCCCACTCAAGCGGATTTGGCAATGATGGTTCAGTTTGAATTAGAAGAAAATGTAGATGCGATCGCAGGAGGTGGTAATCTCACTCAGTTAGTATTTAATCTAGTGACAAAATGGGCAATTCCTAGAGGTAAAATCTCTCGTCTAATTATAGCCGCCTACGAAACTAATCCTGGTAATCCTGAACTCAAAGAATTTTATGAGTCTGTGGTTTTCAAGAAACGGTTTATTGTGGATTCTTCTGTCAAAACTCAGGATTTTGGGCCCGATATTAGCTGGCGTGGAGAAAGCGATGAAATTCAACTGCAAAGTTGGTTACAACCTGAACCAGATTATTGGGATGTGGGATTTTTAAAACGAGCAATTGAACAATCGGCATCCGTCTGTCGCCTTGAAATTCCCTCTCGTAAGATTATGGGAACAGGAGTTTTAATTACCCCTAATAAAGTGTTAACTAATTATCATATTGTAAAGTATAGTGAAGAAGATAATTTAGAAACTAATGTTTTAAATGCTGTCTTAAAATTTGGTTGTTTGACTTCTGATAATGGTCTAGAAACTCAAGGAAAATCTTTTAAATTAGATAGACAAAAGCCGATTTTATGCTTTAGCAAAACTGAAGATTTAGATTATATTTTATTACAAGTTGAGGCAAAAATTACTCAAGCAACCGACATAAAACCTGCTCGTTGGGATAGTCATAAATTACCTCTTGAAAAAATGAGACTTAGTGTGTTACAACATCCTGAAGGCGACTCAATGAAATTATCAGTCAGTCAAGATGGTATTACAGGAGTTTATCAAAATAGTGGTTTAGTTCAATATGTCAATAAAACCGCTTTAGGTTCAAGTGGTTCCCCCTGTTTTGATGAAAATTGGTATTTAGTAGCCTTACATCATGCTCAAAGAGCAAAGACTTTTGGCTCAATTAGAGAAGGAATTTTATTTGTTTCTATTTATCAAGAAATTAAAGATTTTTTAAATTAATTAAAGGAGCTAATATGGGACGGAGAATTATCACAAGTCAGCTAGAAGCAAAGGGCGAAGAAGGAAAATTAGATAGCTACTTTGAGAAATTAATTAAGTATGTTCCAACCGAAATTGTAGGTGGTTGGATTGCGACTACTGGACTGATTAAAGGTGCTATTAACATACCAATAAATACTATTTTATGGATTTTATTGGTTATCTTTACTGGACTGACCGCTCTTTATATTCTTAAGCAAACCTCTGAGCCGAAAAAGCCCTTAGCTCTTAAACAAACTGGCATTTCTACTATTGCTTTTATAGTTTGGGTATTTGCTTTAGGAGAACCTTTTGATTCTTTAAGTTTTTATAATCCTGTCTATGGGTCAATTCTGTTGATTTTGTATAATTTAACTATTCCTTTAATTAATCCTGTTGAAAATGGCAAAAAAAATAGTATTTCGTAGTCACAAAAATTAGGAGTAAATGTACTAAAAAGCTAAAAATGATGCAGAATGAAAATTGTTATTACAACTTTCCTAACTATTATCTAATAAATTATTAGAAAGCATTATTAATGATTCTTCAGAAGAATCGAATATTGGGAGAAAAATTTATAAGTTTAGGATTATTAAACAATTAGTTTTATCTGGAAATTAAATTATGAAGTTATCGGGTGATGATTGTCAAAAATTAGTAAAAGCTATGCTCCAAGCTTATCCAAGTAAAAGTGATTTGGAGCAAATAGTAAGATTTGAGTTAAGTGAATCTTTAGATGAAAT
The DNA here is from genome assembly GCF_013343235.1 of Nostoc sp. TCL240-02. Taxonomy (GTDB): domain Bacteria; phylum Cyanobacteriota; class Cyanobacteriia; order Cyanobacteriales; family Nostocaceae; genus Nostoc. The sequence goes on from NZ_CP040094.1 coordinate 7,720,483, forward strand.
TGCCGCAGGTCAAACAACTAGAGAGATTATTTTTAATCTGATTACTTGGGCGGAAGCTAGAGGAAAATTAAAAATTTTACTGGAAGCAATTTGTCAAGATCGTCCTGAAAATTTTGAGTTACAAAAAACTGCTGAAGAATTGTTAAAAAAATTAAATCCTCTTACCAAAAAATCTCATAAGCAACAATTAAATGATCGAGAACAATTAATCGAAAATGTTAATAGTGAATTAATAGCTCGGTTTCAATATTCTCTCGATAGTATTAATCCCATCAATTTAAGAAAAGAAGAACAACCGCTTCAAGTCAAAAGGACTTATTATGTTGAAATCAAAGGAGCTAATCTTAGCAATCATTCCTTATCTCCTAATATTGATATTTTAGATATATTTAACGAAGAAAGAGTTAATGGCAGATTATTAATTTTAGGAAACCCTGGTTCTGGGAAAACTACAACTTTATTAGATTTAGCAAGAAAACTTCTGACTTTAGCAAAAGAAAACGAACAAAATCTTATTCCAGTTATTTTTAACTTAGCAGATTGGAAACCAGAAACACAAGATATTAATATTTTTATATCTATCTTACAAAAAAGGTTTCAGTTTATTCCCTGGTTCAAACTCTCAAAAATACAAGAAGATATTAACATTCAAGACTGGCTGATTGAACAACTTCAACAAAAGTATCTTGTTCCTCGTAAAATTGGGGTAGAATTTCTAAAGACAACGAATAATTTAGTTTTTCTTTTGGATGGTTTGGATGAGTTAGAACTTAAAAGACAGGAAAAGTGTATTTTAGCATTAAATCAGTTTTTTTCGATAAATAATCGAGGTGTTATTTGTTGTCGCCAGGAAGAATATGAGAGTTATCATCAGAAATTAACCTTAAATAGTGCAGTAAGTTTACAGGAGTTAACTAATCAACAAATAGAGAATTATTTAGCTGAATTAAACTTTGAATTTCTTTGGCAAGATATTCAAGGTGATGATAGTCTATTAGCTTTAGCTAAGTCTCCTTTATTATTAAGGATGATAGCTTTAGCTTATCGGAATATTTCTTTTGCAGATTGGCGTAGATGTGAAACTTCACAGGCACGATTAAACTATTTGTTTGATGCTTATACTGAGCGGATGTTGAATAGAGATTTGGGTAAAAGGTGGCAGTATAAATCCTATAGTCAACGGCAGACTAAAGAGTATTTAGCTTTTTTAGCACAAATTTTAAAACAAGAAGCGCGAACAGAATTTTTAATTGAAAATATCCAGCCAAATTGGTTAATTAATGAAAATCAAAAAAAAATTTATTCATTAGGACTGTATTTGACTCAAGGTGCTTTTGTGGGAACTTTTCTCGGATGCATTATAAATGGAATTATTTTTGTTTTATTTAAACAACAAAATTTTTTAGCAACTACTATCTCAATTATTGTGGGAATTATTTTCGCTTTATCCACTTATTTTAATTATCAAGAAGTTAAAGTTGCCTCTCCTATTAAGTTTTCTTTAAAAGGAATAATTGATCATACAATATTAGTAACATTAATATTTTTAGGAGTTTTCGGATATTTAATGGATGGATGGCTAGGCCTAAGAAATACGGTGATAATAGGAGCTATATCATGTATTGCTTTTTATACTTTTACTTCAGAAGCACAAATTACATCTACTGGAATGCAAACCGCTAATCAAGGGATTTATCAATCATTAAAAAATTCTATTTTAGTTTTCATAATAACTTGCTTTTTATATACTCTATTGTGGGTATTTTTAGGTAATAACTACAATATGATGGGATATGTAGTAACAAGCTTATCACTAGGAATATTTGCTGCAGATTGTTTCGGTTTATATGCAGTCATTAAACATAGCTTGTTACGTTTAATTTTATCGCAAGGAGGGTATATCCCCTATAACTATGCTAGGTTTTTAGATTATGCAACTACTCGTCTCTTTTTACAAAGAATTGGTGGACGCTATCGGTTTATGCATGACCTTTTACGAGAATATTTTGCTGGTAATTGGTCAAATAATAAATGTTTATATACTCTTAACCAACATACTCAACCAATCCAAAAAATTATTATTGATTCAAATGGTGATTTTTTTGTTAGTGCTAGTTATGATGGAACTATAAAAGTTTGGGATTTAGCAACTGGAAAACTATGCTATAATTTAACTAAACAACATTTAATGGATAATCCGGATGATACCGGATTAACAAGAATAGCAATCAGTTTTCAATTACAACAACTGATTAGCTGCCGTAATGATGGTATTATTAATATTCGAGATTTAAACAGTTTAGAATTAATATATTCTTTTCCCAAATATTCTGACTGTATTTGGAGAGTAGCCACTAGCTCAAACGGAAGAATTTTAGCGGTGGGGGCTGAAGATGGAAAAATATTTATTTATAATTTAGCACAACGAGAGCTTATACATACTTTATCTGGACATAATAAAGCTATTACATTTTTAGCATTTAGCCCAGATGGAAGTCTTCTTATTAGTGGTTATCTTTCAGGGATTAATATAAAAATTTGGGACATCACAACAGGTAAATTGAAATATACTTTACGAGGTAACTTAGGACGCTCTATTTTACAAACTCTGCGTCCTTGGCTTAATAAAATCAGTATTTCTAGGTCAGGAACAATATATGCTGTTACTTTTACACCCGATGGTGATACTTTAATTACTGGAAGTGCCGGAAATGGGATTGAATTTTGGCATCCTGAAACGAGACAAAAATTAAAACAATTAATCGGACAATCCAATTGGATCAATTCCCTTGTAGTGAGTCCTGATGGAGAAATGTTAGCAGGTGGAACAGGAGAAGGAGCGATTGAATTATGGCATATAAAAACTGGCAAATTATTAGCTAGTCTGCAAGGACATACAGATTCAGTAGAAAGTTTAATGTTTAGTCCCGATGGTCAAAGATTAGTGAGTGGTAGTGACGATAAAACAATTCGGATTTGGCAAATTGCTCCTATAGCAGAGCAAATTACCATATCATCAACTATTAAAACTCAATCTTCTTCGATTCCTTGGGCAAAAATTATCCCATTTTTAATGGTTATCTTAACTGCTATCTATGTCTTTTTTATTGTGTTCTTTACCCCTGTTATTCTTGAATCAGATCCAGTCGGAGCAATGTCCCCGACATTTCAATATGATGAATTAATTATTACAGATCGTCTTTCTTATAAATTTAAGCCACCTCAAAGAGGAGATGTGGTTATTTTCAATGAAACTCCTGGTATGATAAAAAATGGCCATCATAGTTATGGTGAATTTTATCGCCGAGTGCTTGGACTTCCGAGGGAATTAGTTAGAGTGAAGGATGGTAAAGTTTATATTGATAACAAAGAACTAAAAACTTTTAAAATTGCTAAAGATAGAAAAGAATTTATCAAACTTCCCAAAAATACCTATATGGTGATAGCCGATAATCCTAATTATAATAGCTCTGAACCTTCTTTAATCACCGTTGATCAAGATTATATTAAAGGTCGAGTAATTTATTGTTTATTTCCATGTCAACACTTTGAGGAAATTAAGTAAGGGTTATTTTAGATATCTTAGATATTGCACCTAACGCGATAAACACTGGATGCGTAAATTAAAGGTTGTTTGAAAAGTCTAACAGGTTGTAAAAAAGCTCTCTCAGTATAAGCTGTGAATAGATACAGCGCTTCCGGCTATTATACAATACAGTTTTCCTCTTGCCCCTCTCCTATCATAGCTTTCAGCTTTGATGATGTACCTCATAACCGCCGGAAGTGCTGTAATATACAGCACCAAGAGAGCAACATGAGTAAAGCATACCCCAGTAATCTGATCCGCACCCAATATGAATTTCCTAGTGAGATGATTCCAGAACCGAAACCTGGGGTTGGAAATGTGAAGTCGAATGGGATCTATTTATGATGAAAAGTTTAAATTTCGGTTCAAATTTGGGGACAACGGTATGAGAAGATACATCCTTGGCAAGCATTGCGGCTAATCCATTTAAATACCGAAGAAAAGCAAAGAACAAGAATAATGGCTCAAAACTTTCATGACAATTCCCAAGTTTCCTCAGAGATGTCAACTGCTATCAGTCGTACAGCAAAGCCAAGTTCTGAGTTCTACTCTATTTTTTCGGAAGAAGAAATTTTAGGAATCATCTTTGCTTTAGAAATCAGACGAGAAATCCCATTAAAGTATTCTTATAAAGGGAGAGGCGCAAAAATATGGGATGATTTTTACCAAAAATATATCATTCCTAGATGGTATCGAACATCTAATGTAGAAATTGAGCTTTTAAAGAATAACTTTAAATACTTTAATGACAAAATTCAAAATGGTAATAAAATCAATATAGTAGATGTTGGTGCAGGAAATTCCTATCCAGTTAAAGACTTTGTTCAAAGACTTAATAAGTTGGATAAAGTCAATAAATATGTTGCCTTAGATATTAGTGAAGAATTACTGAAATTATCAAAAAATAATTTTAAGAAATGGTTTCCTAAAGTTGAATTTATCAGTTCCACAATTGATATAGAAAATAATTTTGTCCCACAAACCTTATTTCAAAATAAAGCTGATCTTGAAATTGACAATACAGCAAAAATATTTTTACACTTAGGCGTTACTATTGGAAATCATCAAAATAGAGATGAGGTATTTAAAAACTTTAGAGAGAGCATGGGCAAAAATGATTTCTTAGTGTTCACTAATGAAATTGGCTCTAACTCTAAATGGGATGGAAACGTCAGAGGTGGCTGTAAGTATCACGTAGAAGAAATATATGGATGGGTTAAAAACAAGATTGGGATTGAATCTGAAGATTGTGAATTGGTGAGAAAGTATGATTTAAAAACCGATAGTATAGTTGCTAATATGAGATTCAATCATGATTACACTATAAATTTCAGTTGGATAGGTATAGATAAAAAGGTTGAAATCTCTGAAGGTGAAGAAATTACTATTTGGCGACATCATAAATATGAAATGCCTAAACTTTTGCAAGAACTAGAACGTTCTGGATTGCAACTTATTCAATATAGTACTGACAAGTACAAATCACATATCATGGTAATTTGTAAGGTTGCCAGTAACTAACCTTTTCAATTACACTTTGCGGTGTCTAGATTCCCGACTTTTTTGAGAAGTCGGGAATCTAACTTTTCACGAATGATTTACGACTGCTATAGATCCGATTATGGCAGATGGTATCAAATATTTCTGATGACACTAAAAAATCAGTTTGACTTGGTTTTTGCATCAATTAAATATACATCAAACGTGGTCTAGGTTGAGGAACTGAACGCCCTAAATCTTTAGCCGTTGCTATCCATTGCTGCATAACTAATTCTACATTATGTAGGGCTTCTTGATAAGTATCACCGTCAGCAGCACAGCCTGATAATTCTGGTACTTCAGCAATAAAGGCTTGATCTAATTCACTCCAGTAGAGAATAATTTCATACCGAAACATCATTTTTAGTTCCTAGCTTATACTTGAGAATCACTGCCCGAACTTGTTTAATTTGATAGCTTTTAGCTTTGCCTTTTTTATGTTGCAGGTTCAATATTTCTTCAACATCGGCTTTGACAAAAATACGATGATCGCCACGAATACGTTCTTGAAATCCTAGTGTATATAAGAGTTGCCACAGTTGGGCAAAAGGGATGTCTGTATCAGAAGTCCCAGAGAGAATTTTGTCTAAGAGTTTGTCTTGCTGACTCACGTTTTTCTGACTGCTTTAATGTTTCTATAGTCTCATATTTATTTAAAATCGGGGAATACAAAAGCAAATCTTTCTTTTTGCCCCTTGACTTATATGCGGCTCCACTGATTTCCTTCAAGAAAGGAAATCATAACTATTTGGATGTCGCAGATGCTTGATTTAAAGAGATGTTTTGCACTGAGTTTAAGGTTGTTAGCTCATTTTTGACTATTGTGAAGGTACATCATTTTGCTTGATAGTCATAGCTAGGTTATTTTTCTATAATGCGATCGCTTGTTTATAAAATAGAGAAATGCGATCGTATGCCAGACGCAACAAAAGGTATATCCTGGCAAACACGGTGTATTAAACCTAACCTATAACCCTTATACCCAGATTTACAAGTGATATAGGTAACTACAGAGGTCAAATTGTAAAGATTGCTCATATCATAATGCTGAGGTATAAATCCATCTCAGTCAAGGTTGAATATTGAGTAAGAAATATTACGCGAATATGAAGAACCGAATTCTAGGTGCAGCCGCATTTTTAACCACGATTAGTTTAACAACAAGCGTACAAGCAGCAAATTCTGCACATATTAGCCAATTATTGGCAACCAAGCAATGTCAAAACTGTGATTTGGCTAATGCAGGTTTAGTAATGGCTGACTTATCTGGAGCTAATTTAAGCGGGGCTAATCTCACAGGTGCTAACCTTAGCCGTGCAAATTTGAGCGGTGCAGATTTACGGGGTGCAAACTTGAGTGGCGCTAGTTTATTTGGTGTTAACTTGAGCGAAGCTAAATTTAGCGGTGCAAATTTGGCGGGTGCTGATTTGAGAAATACTTATCTAGCAAATGCAGAAATGAAGGGTGCTTACTTGAATGGTGCTAACTTCCAAGGTGCAGTTGGTATACCATCACAAATTGCTTCACCAGAAGAATTTTATGCTTTGGGTGTAGCGGAAGGTCAAAAAGGCAACCAACAGCAAGCAATCAGTTATTTTAATCAAGCGATCGCTATTAAACCAGAATATGCTGGTGCTTATTTAGCTCGTGGTGTCGCCCGTTACCAAATACTAGATAGACAAGGTGCATTCCAAGATGCCCAAATTGCTGAAAAATTGTTTACATCCCAAAACAATGCCCCTGGAACACAAACAGCCCAAGCCTTTATTAAAGAACTGCAAACACCGGTAAATGAGAAGGTAAGCGCTGGTAAACCTAGTTTCGTTGACTTTTTGGGAAGCCTCGGCTCAGTCTTGCTCCAGTTCTTCCCTTTCTGAGTGCTTTCTTTTTGCGGAGGAGAGTTGAAAGAATTCATAGCCAGTAAAGGTATTGTAATAAAAGCGATTACTGGATAAAACAAAAAATTTATATGACCTCAGTTTCTCCTCACAAAAAAGCCAAAGCCTTAAAACCTACCAGCCGCCGCCCTGCTAAAGAACTTTGTAGCGAGTGCGGACTATGCGATACATACTATATTCATTATGTCAAGGAAGCCTGCGCTTTTATTAATCAGCAAATAGGCGAACTAGAAGTTGAAACGCACACGCGATCGCGCCATCTCGACAACCCTGATGAGCTATACTTTGGTGTCCATCAAGACATGATGGCAGCGCGGAAACAGCAGCCCATCGAAGGCGCACAATGGACGGGTATTGTTAGCAGCATTGCCATTGAAATGCTTAATCGCGGCTTAGTTGAAGGTGTCGTCTGTGTGCAAAACACCAAAGAAGACCGCTTTCAACCCATGCCCATCATCGCCCGAACTCCAGAAGAAATACTAGCAGCGCGGGTAAATAAACCAACACTTTCCCCTAACCTTTCCGTATTGGAACAGATAGAAAAATCGGGGATGAAGCGGCTGTTGGTAATTGGTGTTGGTTGCCAAATCCAGGCATTACGAGCCGTAGAAAGACAACTGGGTTTAGAAAAGCTTTATGTTTTGGGTACACCCTGCGTAGATAATGTTAACCGCGCTGGACTACAAAAATTCTTAGAAACCACCAGCCGATCGCCAGAGACAGTTGTCCATTACGAATTCATGCAAGACTTCCGGGTTCACTTCAAACATGAGGATGGCTCATCAGAAACAGTGCCTTTCTTTGGTTTGAAGACCAACAAACTTAAAGATGTCTTTGCCCCATCCTGTATGAGTTGCTTTGATTACGTCAATTCCCTAGCTGATTTAGTTGTTGGCTACATGGGCGCACCCTTCGGCTGGCAATGGATTGTCGTTAGAAATGACACAGGTAAGGAAATGCTGGATTTGGTGAAAGACCAGTTAGATACTCAACCAGTTACGTCTAAAGGCGATCGCAAGGAAGCTGTACAGCAAAGTATTCCCGCTTACGATAAAGGCGTGACTCTCCCCATGTGGGCGGCGAAACTTATGGGTGTAGTTATCGAAAAAATCGGCCCCAAGGGTTTAGAATATGCGCGGTTTTCGATTGATTCTCACTTTACTCGGAATTATTTATATGTAAAGCGAAATCATCCAGAGAAATTAGAAGCGCACGTTCCAGAGTTTGCCAAGCGTATTGTTGGGCAATATAAGTTACCAGAATAAAAGTTGGGAATTGGGAATTGGGAAGAGACAAGGGAGAGGGGGGAGACAAGGAAGAAACCTGTTAAATAATTCCCCCTTGTCCCCTTGATAGATCGATACCACCCTCTTGTTTGCCTAAAAGGGTTTCCAAACCACCATCTAGCTTCTCAATTACTCTAGCTAAACCAGCCTCAGCGATCGCTTCCCTAGTTGCCTCATCATCCTGCATTTTAGGTAAATTCCCAAAGGCAACATTTTCGCGCACGGTAGTCGGAAAACGAGCGTAATCTTGCATAACTACATCAATCCGCGATCGCAAATCTTCTAACGGGAGCGATGCCTTCGGCGGGCTACGCCTACGCGCAGGGAAGTATATACAAAACTATTGATGTTAGCGATCGCATCACTTACCAAATTCACCAGCAATGAACCTGCAATACTGGAGAGTAGCAGAGGTTGAGAAAGTATCAAGGCGATCCGAGTAATTTCATCAATGATCGTCTTGTTGAGCCAAATAGCGATCGCTGGGCCTGCACCACCCAGTAATGTCAAAATTGCCACATAGCGTAGCTCCTTTGGAACTACTTGCATCACCGTTATTACACTGCGGCGAAATGCTTGGAATGGAGAAATTTCAATTATTTGCATATATTTTAAAGTAGCAAATAATAGCAAAATTCTCGGAGCGACGCTGTGATCTGAATTTCAATCAGTAGGGAGCGATGCCTGCGGCGGGCTACGCCTACGCACTGGTATCAAGTTACTAGCAGATATGAGCGTAAGCGCCACTTATGTAAGTGCAATAAAATTTTGAGAATTGGGCGATAGTTTTCCGAAATTGATAATCTAAGTTTGGTAGTAATTACCAGAACACTAATTTATAAATAACTTCTATAACTAGCCTTGGGGGAATATGACCCCAAAAAAACCTGGTCTTCGCGATCGGGTTTTTTGGCATAGATAAGTTAATGACAATCAGAAGCAAAACCAAACTTTAAGTTGCTTGTGACCGAATCATCCACACCAAAATACCTAAGATTTGTTCTACTGGGGGGATTAAGTATTCAGTTAAATCAATAGTAACAGTGCTTTCCTCGTATTCCATCAAGCAAGCCAACAATGCTTGGTAACACAAATTTTTATTTCTCTCTTTTCCTTCTTCATTTGCGCTCTTTGCGCCCTACCCTGCGGGTTCGCTGAAAGCGTTCTCGTAAGAGTAGCCGCTCCGCGTCTATGCGGTTCGTTCCTTTACCCCTCTTTGCACTGTAAAGAGGGGTTGGGGGCGAGATTACGCTGGATAAATCCGCAATCTTCTATTTGGTTCTTCGCCAAAACTATGCGACTTGAGGCGATAATGTTCTACCAACTCATGTTGCATTTTGCGGACTTGCGGAGAACGTGGTAATAACTCCACTGGCTGTCCTTTCGGAATCACAATTTGCTCGACAGCAAGTCTAGCTTCTTCCAAGGCATCCATCTCATCATCGCTACCACTGTGCAAAAACAGTTGCAGTTCTAAATCATCGGTCATTTCTGGATCATCCATGTTCAGCAACCGCCGCAAGCCACGGGTAATTTGCGGAATGGTGCTGGATTTAATCATGTGGATGGGGACATGACGAGCTTTGGCCATTTGGCGTAATTTGGCGTGGTTCTTGACGTGCGATCGCAGTGCTAAAATTGCATCTGCACTATCTATATCTTTTGTCAATACTACGGGTAACGTTAGCACGCTAATTACCTGTTCTAGTTGGTGGCGGCTAACGCCATAAGGGTAAACGTGCAGTGGCAAATCTTCACCATTTGGCCCTGGCACTCTTGTAGCAGCATCTAAATCAATGCTCTCAGAATAATTGAAGGATTCATCTAGCAATCGATCAAACTCACTACGTCCAGTCACCCGTTCTACAGGCAATTGCGGCAGTGCAATCATTTGTCCAGAAGAACGCCAGCCATTAGACGGTCGCGCCGGTGGGAAAGATTCTTCCACTGTCCCTAACTGTCCACCGCGACCGTTGACAACAGCTAACTGCCTTGTTACCGCAACTTTGCCGTGGTCATCAACGGTTCTCGTTTGTGGGGTAGCCTGACGACCACGCAGCAGATTATCTACTGTGTCAGCAACACTTTCGTGTACTACCCAGCGTTGGCGTTCCAACATTTCCACAGCAATTTCAAAGGTAGGAGGGGCTTTCCGCTCCAAAACAGTCTTTTGAGAGCCTCGCCGTCTGGCTTCGTCGTCTCCCAGCGTCACAGCTTGGATACCCCCAACTAAATCAGCCAAGGTAGGGTTTTTAATCAGATTTTCGATCTGATTCCCGTGGGCAGTACCTACCAACTGTACGCCCCGTTCAGCAATAGTACGAGCCGCTAAAGCTTCCAGTTCCGTGCCAATTTCATCAATGACAATGACTTCTGGCATGTGGTTTTCCACTGCCTCAATCATCACCTGATGCTGTTGTTCTGGATGAGCCACTTGCATCCGCCGAGCGCGACCAATGGCGGGGTGGGCAACATCACCATCTCCAGCGATTTCGTTGGAGGTGTCAATAATCACCACTCGCTTATGCAGGTCATCTGCCAAAACACGGGCAATTTCCCGTAAGGCGGTAGTTTTGCCCACACCTGGACGACCGAGCATGAGAATCGATTTACCAGTTTCTACCAAATCGCGGATCATGCCAATGGTTCCGAATACCGCCCGACCAACGCGACAGGTCAAGCCAATAATCTTACCAGTACGGTTGCGGATCGCACTGATCCGATGCAAAGTTTGCTCAATTCCTGCTCGATTATCTCCGCCAAAAATTCCGACTCGTTGAATGCAATCATCTATCTGTTCTTGAGTAACGGGTATTTCGCTCAGATACTCAGCTTGATTAGGAAAGCGAGCCTCTGGGCGACGACCCAAATCCAAGACCACTTCTACTAAACTATCTCGTTTGGGATGATTCTCTAGTACTTGTTGCAGGTCTTGGGGCAAAATGTCTAATAACTTTTGGAGATCGTCTGTAATCGTCATGCTTTCTATGGTGACGGAAACAACAGTAAATCGATACTTTCAGCTTCTAACTGTTCTCAAGCGCTCATTCAATGCTCAAACCTCCTACCTTGACTATACAAACATAAATTAAACATGAATTACAGTACTATCTAGGACTAAGTAATTATGCTTAACTAATGCTCACTTTCCCTTCTCTGCCGTGACTTAATCTGGGAAACGAGAGAATGGGCAAGTTCTACAGCTTGCCAAAGTAATACTTCATCTTCTTCTAGGCGAATAGTTGCTCTCACATTGGTGTTAGTTACCTCCTTATTCTCTAACTTTTCGAGAATTGCTGACAGCAGTACACGGGCATAGCTACCGTAGGCGACCCCGGAAATGGAGGAGGGGAGGCAGGGGGCGGGGGGCAGAGGAGAAGAAATTTTCCCCCTGCTCTTTACTCCCTGCCCCTCTGCCTCTTTGAGTAGTCCCATTGTCTTTAACTTAGCAACGGTATAGCTATTTGTGCCGCCTGCTAACTGCACATATCCCGGTAATTTCGCTGCCAAAACTTTTTGCCCTAATTTCACTGCGGCTATTGTCGTGCCATCGCCAATATCGCCACTCATAGAACGACCGTCTGTTTGCCAAATTAAAGCACTTTTGAGTGGGGCAATCAGGTCATATACTGCTCTTAGGTAATCAGTCATCCCCTCGCCATCGGGACAGCTGATAGCTAGTACTTTTAATTGATCGGCCCACGGTGAAATTGCCTGCCATAATCGCTGAAATTCTGCCAACCGCCCTACTTGTGTATGGATTTCTACGGCATCTACTCCTGTTGACATTACTAATGGCGCGATCGCTCCTGGCGTTGTCACGTATGAAGCTGTATAAATTATACCATAAGGACAAATTGGGATGCAACGACCGCAGCCATAACATTTTTCGGATACTACTCCTGAAAAATCTTCTTTGATATTGTCAAATACGATTGCTTGTGCCGGACAAATCCGTTCACAGGGTCTAGGGCAGTCTCTAGGACACTCATGAGGATTAAATTCTGCTTTGCGAAAATGGGGGTCTTCTCCATCGTTTAGGCTGACCATTAAAAAGGGTAAGTTGCCTTTGTAGTCAAAGCCTCGCTGTTGGGCATCTTTAGCTAGAGTTTTAGCTACTTGTAGCCCTGCTTGCGCTGCTGCAATCACTGCTGGATCAGCTGCAACATCTATGCAGTCAGCGCCCGCCAAAGTATAGGCTAAGGTTAAATTTCTGACTGCCGGCAAATGCTGAAAGCTGGCTCCGCAGATCAGCTTGAACCAGTTACCTTGTTTGAGGGATTGTAAAGGGACGAACAGATCAGTCACATTTCTATTATGCGTTTATGCGACTAAAAATAGTCGTTTGCGATCAAGAAAAAGTACGGATTTCTTGAATTTGGGATTAGGGATTGGGGATTAGGGACTGGGGACTGGGGATTGGGTATTATTGGTTATTAATTCTTTTTCACCCACTCCCGCAGCTTTTTAGGAGGCTGAGATACATGGCAGTCAATGCAATAACTATATGTTTTGTAGAAGACTCTGCTGAAGACAGGGCTTTGTATCGACGCTTCCTAGAGCGGGACGATCGCTACACTTATAATATTTATGAGTTTGAGTTGGGAAATAAGGCGCTACAAGCTTGCCAAGGGAAAATACCGGATGTAATTTTGTTGGACTACCGATTACCAGATTTAGATGGGCTGGAATTTTTCACTAAGCTACAAAGGCAAACTTCCAGCAGCCAAATTTCAGTAATCATGGTGACTGGACAGGGAAACGAAACGATCGCAGTCCAAGCTATAAAGAGTGGGGTTCATGATTATCTAGTTAAAGGAAAACTGACCCAAGAAAATTTTTGCCGAATGATTCATGGGGCGATCAAGCACAAGCAGCTAAAACAGCAGCAGGAACAACAACACCTAGTAGGAGCGATCGCTCTGCATATCCGCAAATCTTTGCACCTTCAAGACATTCTTACTACTAGTGTTCAACAAGTTCGCCAGTTATTGGGTGCTGATCGGGTACTGGTGTATCAATTCACTCCCCTTATGCAGGGTTGTATCGTATCAGAGTCAGTCTTACCTGAATGGAAATCAAGCTTGGGACTAGAGATTGAAGATACTTGTTTTCAAGAAAGCCAGGGGGAAAAATATCGCCAAGGAAAAATTTGGACAACTACGAACATCTACGAAGCGGGTTTAAGTGAGTGCCATCTGCAATTATTAGAACAATTTCAGGTAAAGGCGAATTTAATTGTCCCCATTCTGGTAGAAAACATAGCGACTTCAGCAGTTGAACTCTGGGGGCTATTTATTGTGCATCAATGTTCTGCTCCCCGGCAATGGCAGGCATTTGAGGTGGAATTGCTCAACCAACTGACGGTACAACTAGCGATCGCCATTCAACAAGCCGAACTTTATCACAACCTCCAAATCTTCAACACTGAGTTAGAAGCAAAAGTACAAGAACGCACTGCCAAATTGCAAGAAAGCGATCGCCGATTCCGCGCTATCTTTAACAACACTTTTCAATTCACAGGACTGCTAACGCCATCTGGCATTTTACTAGAGACTAACCAGACGGCGCTAAGTTTTGGCGGACTTCAGCTTGAAGATGTGATCAATCGCCCTTTTTGGGAAGCACACTGGTGGACAATTTCACCACAAACTCAAGAAGAATTAAAACAAGCGATCGCTCATGCTGCAAAAGGAAAGTTTGTCCGCTATGAAGTTGATGTTCTAGGTGCAAATAACCGAGTAGCAACAATCGATTTTTCATTGCGTCCGCTACAAGATGAGACAGGTAAAGTCGTTTTGTTGATTCCAGAAGGGCGAGATATTACTGAACGCAAACAAACAGAACTTGCCCTGCATGAGCGTAAAGTGATGTTGCACTTGATTGGAGATAATTTGTCCAATGGTGCAGTTTATCGGGTGATCCGCGAACTGGATGGGAGCGATCGCTTTTCCTACCTCAGTGGGGGGATTGAAAGACTAATGGAAGTCAAAGTAGAAGATGCACTTAGAGATTCATCTCTGCTTTATCGGCAGTTTATCCCAGAGGATATTCCCCGTCTAGAGGAAGCCGTTGAAGAGTCTCGGCTAAATCTCTCTGTGTTTGATATTCAACTACGAATCCGAACGGCTAGCGGTCAACTCAAATGGTTCCATTTTCGTTCTACACCACGCCAGTTGCAGGATGGGCGCGTGGCTTGGGATGGACTAGTGGTGGATGTCACCGACCTCAAAAACAGTGAAGAAACCTTACGCAAAAGTCAAGCTCTGCTAGAAGAATCACAGCGAGTTGCTCGCCTTGGTAATTGGGAGTTTGACCTTAGCAGTGGCAAAATTACCTGGTCAAAGGGGCTTTTTGATCTCTTCAATCGAGAACCCGCACTTCTTGAACCAAGCTATGAAGAAAATCTGCAATTGTATCACCCTGAAGATGGGCAGAAATTGCACCAAGCTGTTGAGCGGGCGATCGCCACTGGTGAGTCCTACAAACAAATTCTCCGTGTCCCCCAGAATGGCTCTAATCGCTATTTTGAGGGCATTGGATATGCAGAATTCAACGCCGATGGAGAAGTGATTCGCCTTTATGGTACTGCCCAAGATGTCACCGAACGAGAAATTGCGCTACGCGATCGCCAAAAAGCGGAAGAAACTCTGCGCCAAAGTGAAGAAAGACTACAATTAGCACTTGAAGCTTCTGGGGATGGTTTGTGGGACTGGAATATTCTCACTAGAGAAGTGTATTACAGCCGCCGCTATTTAGAAATGCTCGGATACAGCTTTGATGAACTTCCACAAGATTGGAGTACTTGGAAGCGACTAGTTCATCTAGACGATCTACCTTGGGTTGAGGAAATTTTAGCAGCCCACCTCAATGATAGTTCAGTACCCTACAAATTTGACTATCGACTCAGAACTAAGTCTGGCGAATGGAAATGGATTGCCAACTACGGTAAGGTTGTCATCCGAGATGAAGAGGGTAATCCTTTGCGGATAAGTGGTACTCATCGGGATATTAGCCATGTCTACGACGAGCTTCGCTTACGCAAACAAACCGAAGCTGCCTTAACTAGAAGTGAAGAACAACTCAGGCTAACCTTAGAATTTAACCACATCGGTATTTGGGATTGGAATGTTGAAACAGGCGAAGTTATCTGGAACGACAACCATTTTCGTTTGTTAGGTTTAGAGCCAGAAACATCAGCAAGCTATCAGCGATGGCGCAATTGTGTTCATCTAGAGGATGTTGACCGAATTGAACAGGCTGTATTAAATGCGTTGGCAGAACATACTAATTTTGAAGATGAATATCGAGTAATTTACCCCGATGGCAGTGTTCACTGGCTCATCGGCAAAGGACGCGGCATTCACAACGAAGCAGGCGACCCTGTGCGGATGCTGGGCGTTATTATTGATATTAGCGATCGCAAAATTTTGGAGCGAGAACTAGCTCACAAGCAAAAGTTACTGGATACCTTCATCAATAGCGCACCCGTTGGGATAACCATTATAGATCTGGATCTGCGTTTCTTATTGATTAATGAAGCATTAGCAGAAATTAATGGCATTCCCGCAGCAGCGCATATTGGCAAAACACTGGGGGAGATTGTCCCCGATTTGACACCAAAGCTGGAGCAGGTGTTGCACCATGTTTCGACAACGGGTGAACCGATTCTGGATTTGGAAATCACTGGAGAAACCCCAAAACTTCCAGGTGTCATCAGGACTTGGCTAGCCTCTTATTTTCCGATTCAGTCTGAAGCCGATCAACCCATTAGTATGGGCATTGTTGTAGTTGAAATCAGCGATCGCAAACGTGCCGAGCAAATGTTAGAGTTGCAAGCGGTAATTACCCGCAACATGGCAGAAGGAATTTGCCTAGTTCGTGCTACAGATGGTGTGTTCGTCTACACCAATCCTAAATTTGAGCAGATGTTTGGCTATGAACCCGATGAATTAACTGGTCAGCATGTGTCGATTGTGAACTATGGAGATGAAGATACTACACCTGAAGAAGTGAATCAGGCAATTAGGACTGCTATCTTGCAACATGGTGAAGCTACTTATGAAGTTCATAATGTTAAGAAAGATGGCACCCCAT
Source organism: Nostoc sp. TCL240-02 (assembly GCF_013343235.1). Lineage (GTDB taxonomy): Bacteria > Cyanobacteriota > Cyanobacteriia > Cyanobacteriales > Nostocaceae > Nostoc. The sequence goes on from NZ_CP040094.1 coordinate 7,736,889, forward strand.
TCTGGTGTAGGTCAAACGCTTCCATCTTTAGGCATCCTGAGTATGGAAGCGTCATTGTCGCTGTCCACCAAGATATCACCGAGCATAAGCAAGCAGAGGAAAAACTCATAGCCTCTCTTAAAGAAAAAGAAGTATTACTTAAAGAAATTCACCATCGGGTGAAGAACAATTTAGGAATTGTCAGCAGTTTGCTGCAAATGCAGTGCAGACGTACACAAGATCCTGTCGTGACAGCTATTTTACGCGATAGCCAAAACCGCATTGCCTCCATTGCCCTAGTTCATGAAAAACTATACCGTTCTGAAGACCTCTCTGATATTGATTTTGCTCAATACATCCCAGATTTAACAACTCATTTATTCGATTCATATAACGTTAGTTCCAGCCAAATTCAACTAAAGATTCAAGTTGATGATGCTAGCCTTGACATCGAAACCGCTATTCCTTGCGGCTTGATTATCAACGAACTGGTTTCCAATGCTTTGAAATATGCCTTTGTTGGTAAAATTAGAGGAGAAATTGAAGTTAAGTTTTATCAAAAAGCAGAGTCTAATTTGATACTAATTATTCGAGATAATGGCATTGGTTTACCTGAAAATTTTGATAGCAAGAAAGCTAAAACACTGGGCATAACCCTTGTCCAAGGCTTAGTCAAACAGTTAAGAGGAAAACTCGAAATTGAATCTCACCAGGGAACACAGTTCAAAATTACTTTTACAAACAGCCGGATATAAAAATGATTGGCATTCCATCAAACACACATAAAAAGGAGACAGTTCAAATCCTAGTTGTTGAAGATGAATATATTCTTGCCATCAACTTACAAGAAAGTTTAGAGTCTCTGGGATACACTGTTTTAGGCATCGCCGATTCTGCAGAAGAGGCAATTGAAAAAGCAACTGAGTCACGCCCAAACTTGATTTTAATGGATATCAGGTTACGCGGCGAAATGGACGGGATTCAAGCATCTGAGCAAATTTGGCGTAATTTGCAAATTCCTATTATATATCTTACAGGCCACTCGGATAAAAGTACCGTGGAGCGGGCAACACTAACATCACCCTTTGGGTATATTCTCAAACCCATCAAGGAACAAGAACTTTACGTTGCCATTCAAACAGCACTCAATCGCTACGATCGCGAGCAATTTTTGAGTTCTGTCCTTAGAGGAATGGGGGACGGTGTGATTGTAGTTGATCCTGAGTTGCGTGTAAAGTACCTAAATCAGGCAGGTGAAGCATTAACAGGGTGGCGATGGGATGAAGCCAAAGGACGGATCTTAACAGAGGTGTTCCGACTTATTGACGAACAAACTCAGATCCCTGCCCAAAATCCAATTCTCGCAGCCCTCCAACAAGAAACTACTATCTATCTAGGCAGTGAAATTTTACTAATTACCAGAGACGGGACAACTATACCAGTCGCTGATAGTGCTACTCCCCTCAGAGACAACAGTGGCATCATTACAGGAGCAGTATTAGTTTTTCGAGATGACACACAACGACGGCTCACCGAAGAACGCAATCTCGCAACCGAACGTGCCCAACAACTAGAAATTCAAGTGGCAGAACTCCAACGTCTGAACAAGTTGAAAGAGGATTTTCTCGCAACCACTTCTCATGAAATGCGAACGCCGTTGTCAAATATTAAAATGGCCATCTCCGCCCTAGAAAATATTCTCGATCGGCAGGGTAGCTTAAATTCAAACCCACTTTCTCCATCGGAATCTGTAGCCCGCTACTTAACTGTCCTGCGTGAGCAGTGCGAACAAGAACTGAATCTAGTAGACAATTTGCTGCATATTCGAATGATTGATGCAGATGTCTATCCATTGGAATTAACTTCAATTCAACTTCAACATTGGCTGCCTCACGTCGCCGAGTATTTTGAAGAAAGTGCGAAAGCTAGGGAACAGACTTTGGAAGTTAATATTGAGCCAAATTTACCACCTTTAGTTTCAGACTCGGCTAGCCTGACCGAAATTGTCTCAGAATTACTCAACAATGCTTGTAAATATACCCCGCCTGAAGGACAGATTAGAATGGATGTTCGGATAATCGACACCACAAAAAGTCTCATAAATGAGGATGCTGAATCTGGTATATTAGATAACCCTCAAGTCCCCTACTTTCAAATTATAATTAGTAATTCTGGGGTAATAATCCCCACAATAGAACAATCTCGAATCTTTGAGCCATTTTACCGAATTCCTCAGAGCGATCGCTGGCAACATGGCGGCACAGGATTAGGTTTAGCATTAGTAAAGAAGTTAGTAGAATATCTCCAAGGCAAAATTGAAGTTACTAGTTCTCATGGCTGGGCAACGTTCATAGTTCAACTGCCGTTAAGCCTGTGACTAGAGAGGCAGGGTGCGGGGAGGGTGGGAGGTATGGGGAGTGTGGGAAGATGAAGAATGGAACGGTCGAAATTAAAGAAGATGGAAGAAAAAGGGAAGAAGTATTTTAGAACTCATGAGGATTTAGCCATTTATCAATTAGCATTTGAAACAGCAATGCAAATTTTTGAATATTCTAAAAAGTTCCCAGTTGAAGAAAAATATTCATTAACTGACCAAATTCGTCGCTCCGACGCTCGAAGACTCGCTACCGCTTCGCTATCTCGCTCTGTCTGTGCAAATATGGCATAGGCTTGGAGAAAACGGCGATATAAAGCCGCTTTTGTCGCTAAACTGAATGATTGTGTTCGCGGAGCGTGTCGTAGACAGGCGGAGGCAGCAGAAACTCAAGTTTGGTTAAAGTTTGCTGTGAAATGTCAATATCTTACGGTCGAACAAGGAAGAGAACTCTACGCTCCTTACAATCAAGTCCTTAGTGGGTTAGTCAAGATGATTACCCATCCAGATGATTGGTTACTTGACTAAATTTCCACACCTCCCACACCTCCCACACCTCCCACACCTCCCACACCTCCCACACTCCCCACCCTATGAGCTACGGTGTACACACAAGTATAGTCCGCAAAGGTTTCAACCCTTTTAGCCCCGTAAATACCCGAATTTTGGGCAACTAGAAATTCCATTTACCCCGCTAATTTTAAGGTTAGGGCAACGAAACCAAGTTTTAGGTGGGATTTCAAGACTTGTGTGTACACCGTAGACCCTATGAGTGAGAAATTCGGGTTATCCTCTTCATTGACCGAGTTTACTGTTGGCTAAAGCTCAGGTTGCTCGATGGGAATTTCGATCGCAAACTCTGCTCCTTGCCCAACAGAAGAAGTGCAGGTAATATTTCCTCGGTGTTTTTGGACGATAATCTGATAGCTAATAGATAATCCTAGCCCGCTACCTTTACCCACAGGTTTTGTGGTAAAAAATGGGTCAAATAAACGCGATCGCACCGACTCTTCTATACCAGGACCATTATCTGCGATCACAATTTTGATCGTATTTAAGTCTGTCACCTCTGTGTGAATCCTAATTTGGGGAGTAGGGAAGAGCCACTGCGGGTTTGAGGTTTCTCCAAGTGCAGGAACTGGTGTGTCTCCCCAATTAGAGTGACTCCCGTCAAGTGGCATTTGAGAGTAACGATTAAAAGATTGATTCCCCGCTCCCCACTCCCCATTACCCCTTATTCCCAGAGGGGGCCCCACCTTCCCCATTCCCTCTTCTATTGCATCAATAGCATTATTCAATAAATGCATAAATACTTGGTTTAGTTCACTCGCATAGCAAGTAACTAGGGGCAAGTTACCATAATCTTTCACTACAATAATTGCGGGACGGTCTACTGCTTCTCTGAGTCGATGTTGTAACATCACCAGAGTGTTTTCGATGTCTTCATGGATATTTACCCGTTTTATCTCTGCTTCATCATGTCGAGAAAAGTGTTGTAGCGCCATGACAATTTCCCGAATGCGATCGGAGCCTCTATACATTGCACCTATGAGGTTTTGTAGATCGTTAATCACAAAATTCAGGTCTATATCTTTGGCTATTTGCTGAATTTTGAATGTAGGTTTTGGGTATTCTTGTTGATAAACTTCAATCAGATTCACTAGGTCTTGCACATATTGACCAGCATATTGGAGATTACCATAAATAAAACTGATGGGATTATTAATTTCATGAGCCAGCCCAGCCACTAGCTGCCCCAGCGCCACCATTTTTTCGTTTTGAATCTGTTGAACTTGAGCGGATTTTAAGTTGTCAAGAGCCTCTTGTAATAAAAAGTTTTTTTCTTGCAGTCTAACTTGAAGCAAACGTAAATTAATCTGATTTTCAATTCGCAACACAACCTCTGCCCCGTGAAAAGGTTTGGCAATATAATCTACACCACCAACATCAAAAGCTTTTACTTTATCCACAACATCATCCAGGGCGCTGATAAAAATTACTGGGACTTCACAAGTTTTATCGTCAGCCTTTAGTTGTTGACAAACTTGATATCCATCCATACCTGGCATGTTGATATCCAGCAAAATCACATCCGGCAAAACCATTTGACACGCAGTTAGTGCCATTTTACCGTTTAAAGCTTTGCGAACTTCAAAACCTTGTGCAGTCAACATTGCCGATAAAAGCCTCAAATTATCTGGGGTATCATCGACCACCAAAATATTTTTTTTATGATGGTTAGTTTGATTGAAATGCATTATGTATCAAAAGCTATGCTTGTAATGATTGAGGATAGTAAATGATTATTTAAAATTACCCTGATTTTTTTGCTCAATTTCACCAAAATATTTATATTTATAGTTTAACTCCCACAGTGGCTAGAGAGTTTTATAAACTACCAAACTATTGGCCAATTATGAGCGTGGGAATCTGATAGCCTGCTTATAGCAGCTTATCTAGATAGCCCACACAGATAATCTAGTCGAACGCCAACAATGAAATTTTTCCCAAGTGCTTAGTGGATAGCTACCATTGAGGTGAGGCGATAAGCAACTTAACAACCAATTGTTGTTCTATGGGTTCAGAAAACAGAAATCCTTGAGCAAAATTACAATTTAGACTTCTCAACTGGGCTAACTGTTCTTCTGTTTCGACACCTTCAGCGATCGCACTCATGCCCATTGAGTTGGCAATGCCAATCATTGCTGGTACTAACCCCATATTTTCTTTGTTATCCTGCATACGTTTGACGAAAGATTTATCAATTTTGAGGGCATTTAAAGGAAAGCTGTGCAGGTAACTTAAAGAGGAATATCCTGTACCAAAGTCATCCATAACTAACTTTATGTTTCGCTGTTTTAGTTGTTGAAAAATTATCTTAATTGCATTAGTATTTTCCATAATTACACTTTCTGTTATTTCTAATTCTAAATATGTAGGATTTATTTTAGTTTCATAAATAATTCTATCAATTTGTTCTACAAAATTGGGTTGTAAAAATAACCTAGCGCTCAAATTAACACTAATAGTTAGAGGTTCTGGTGTCACTGATTGATGTTGCCAGACGCTTAGTTGATTACAAGCTGACTGTAATACCCAAGTATTGATGGCATTAATTAAACCTGTTTCTTCTGCTACAGGAATAAATTCTGTAGGAGGAACTAGACCACGAATTGGATGTTGCCAGCGCACCAAGGCTTCAAATCCAGAAATTCTACCTGTAATTAGAGAAACAATTGGCTGATAATAAACGAGGAATTCTTGCCTTTCAACAGCCCTTCGTAGATCATTTTCTAACTCTAAAAGCTGAATAGCTTCCTGATGCATCGCTGGATTAAAAACATGATATTTGGCTCTTCCTTGAGCCTTAGCCCGATACATTGCCGTATCAGCATCCCGCAGCAAATACTCTGGCCGATCGTAATCTTTATTGCCCCAACTAATGCCAATACTGGCATTCATAAAGACTTCATATCTTGATAGTTTAAAAGCAAGTGATAGCTGTTTTAGAATCCTATCAGCAACTTGGATTGCTATATTGATATCCGTAATATTTTCTAAGAGAATTCCAAATTCATCACCACCCAATCGGGCTAGAGTATCAATAGGTATGAGACACGCTTGCAGGCGACGAGCGATAGAAATCAGCAATTCATCTCCTACCAAATGACCAAGCGAATCATTGACAACTTTGAAGCGATCGCAGTCTAAAAAAAGTACTGCAAACTGATAACTAGATTCTTGTTTTGCTCGATTGAGAGCATTATCTAGTTTTCTCATAAACAACACTCGGTTTGGTAATCCAGTCAGGGAATCATGCAGCGCTATATCTAATAGTTTACTTTGCAATTTCTGGCGGGAATTTATTTCTTTTTGAAGTTTTTGGAGAGCTTTTTCTAGCTCCTCAGTTCGCTGTGTTACCCGATGTTCCAATTCTACATTTAGTTTCAATATTTCTAATCGCGCTGACCTCAATGCCAGTTGATTTTTCACGCGGACTAAAACTTCTTGAAACTCAAAAGGTTTAGTGATGTAGTCTACACCGCCTACCTTAAAGGCTTTAACTTTGTCAAAAACATCATCTAAAGCGCTAATAAAAATTACCGGAATATCGGCTGTTAGCTCCCAAGCTTTAAATGCCTGACAAATTTCATAGCCATCTACTTCTGGCATCATAATATCGAGCAAAATCAGATCCGGCAATACTGTTTGAGTTGCTGTCAGTGCCATTTGCCAATTCAAGGCTTTACGAACGTTATACCCTTCCCTTGTCAATATTGAGGATAAAACCCGCAGGTTGTCCGCCATATCGTCAACGATCAAAATATCTTTTTTATTAGGGTCTAAATGCTCGTAATTCATTCTACGTTTGTTCTAGTCAATTCCATAATTTTCTCAAACTGGTAGTTATTTGCTAAATCCCTGAGAACTTGCGATACCTGGACATTATCTGAGGGAATTTGCTTGATTAACTCTAAAATCAATTCATCGCTACAGCTGGCTGCGGCATAGTGGATCTTTTGCAGCCACTCAGGTGGCATTTGTGATAAATAACTCAGGAGTTCAGCAACACTAACAAATATCTGTGTAGCTTGCTCGGCAACTGCTGTATTTAGGTTTTCTACTTGATTGGTATACTTTACACCCAGATGTTGGCTCAGTTTTTCCAATAATACTTCCTGTGTGAATGGCTTGCGAATAAAATCATCGCAGCCAATAGATAAAATCTTCTGGCGTTCTTCCTCAAAGGCGCTAGCAGTTAGAGCAATAACGATTGTGTGTTTATTCAAACAACCCTGCGCTGTCTCCAAGAAGTCGAAACAGGAAACTAGGGCTTTTGGCGATCGCAAAATGGCTGCACCAGAAGCATCACGATTCTGTTCTATAACACCAGCTATTTCTGGTGTGGAAGAAGCATTGTATATAGTTTTTAGAACTTCCTCCTCACCTGAATCGGTTAACCCTCCGTTCAGATACTGGCTCCCCGATGATGTCAGTCGTTTAAATTTTGGGAACCTCCGTAATCTATTGGCTGTCCCATACCCTACTTGTTTACCTTTAATTATTCTTGTAGCTTCGTAGCCATCCATGATCGGCATTCGCATATCCATAAAAATCAAGTTTGGTTGCCAAGATTCCCAATTACTAACTGCTTCCACACCATTTGTAGCTTCCCTAACTTCAAAGCCCAGAGATGTCAGAATTTTAACTAGCAGTAGACGGCTTTCTTTGGCATCATCAACCACTAAGATGCGGTATGCCTTTTCAGTCGGCGCTAAAGATAGAATTTGAGATTTAATTTGGTTTATCGGCATTTCTCTAGGACAAGCTAAAGCAATTTGAATATCAAAGGCAAATGTACTACCTATACCAGGAGTACTGCTGACTGTAATATCTCCCCCCATCAGTTGCACGTATTTACGGCTAATTGCTAAACCTAGTCCTGTTCCTTGTTGAGATTTTCTACCGATTTCAGTTTGCTCAAAAGCCTCAAACAGCAAACCAATTTCTTGTGGAGTTATACCGCAACCAGTGTCTTGTACCTCGAAGAAGAGGCGAGGGTTATAAGAAAGATTTTCTTCCTCCTGCTCCCATCTCAGCCGTAGAGTTACTCTGCCAATATCAGTAAATTTGATGGCATTCCCCAAGAGGTTGAGCAAGACTTGAAATAGTTTATTTTCATCGGTTTCTATGTACTGAGGAATGTCGTGTGCATACTCAAATACTATTTGTAAGCTCTTAGATGCAGCACGCAAATACAGCATCTCTTCTAAGTTATTCAATAGATGAATTAAGTCAAAGCTACTGCGATTTAATGTGATCCTCCCAGCTTCGATTTTAGACATTTCGAGAATGTCGTTAATTAAGTTAAGTAGATGTTCGCCAGCACGATTAATAATTGCCAAGTTTTCTTGATGTTCGCTAGATAGCGAATAATCTTGGCTCATAACTTGGGTGAAACCAAGAATGGCGTTGAGTGGGGTACGCAGTTCGTGGCTCATGTTCGCAAGGAATTCGCTTTTGGCGAGGTTGGCGGCGGCGCTTCGCGCTGCTTCCCGAATGGCTGCTTGTTGTTCCTGGGCGGCAATTTTTTGCGATTGAATTAGTTCTTCTTGGGTGGTTTGCAGTTGCTCAATCACTTGCTGGAACTCTTCAGTACGTTTTTTGACTTGAGCTTCTAAGGTGCGATTATATTCTGCTAATAAGTTTTCTGCTTGTTTGCGTTGGGTGATATCAAAAAAGGTAGCCATCGCAAAAGCCAAATTTCCCGATTCATCATAGATGGGATTACCCAAAACTTCAATGGGAATAATCTTGTCAACATGGCGAACTTCCATATCATCAATCCTGGTACTTTCTCCAAGCAATGCTCTCAAAATTGGTAGGCGATCGCTGGGGTAAAGTTCATCTGTCCCGGCAAGGTAAGCTTGATATACCTCTGACAATTGTTCGCCCCTAACTTCTGCGTAGACACATAGCGGCTTGTCGTTAGACATCGCTTCTTGACCAAGAATTTGCTGCCCAATATGATTTGTGTAATAAGGTTTACTTTCAGCATCTATGATAAATACACCTACTGGCATAGCTTCTAAAAATTGAGTTAGCCGACTCTGACTTTCAGATAAAGCTTCATTTAAAACTTGCATTTGAGCATTCTTTGCCTCCAAAACACTGAAGGATGCTTGCAGCTGCTTTGCCATAGTTTCAAATGACTTGGCTAGTTCTCCCAACTCATCGGAGCGCTGAATTTCTGGTGTTTGCTCCCATTCACCTTGAGCAATTTTTTTCGCTGATGTGTTTAATTGTAAAATCGGCTTAATTACCCAGCGAGCAGTTAAAATCCCGATTCTTGTAGCCACTAAAAAAGCAACCATGCACAGCAAAACGGTGATGCGGGTGTTTTCATTAATTTGCTCCATAAATTCGCCTTCAGGAATCACCGCCACAATTAGCCAATCTAAACCCAGTTCATCCTTCCAACTTTTTACTTGTACAAAATAACGCATTCCATCGGCGCTAAAAGTTAGCTGTTGCTTCCCCACAACAAACCCAAGACTACCAAAGCGTTTGATCAAAGACTGGGTTGTGAGCCTAATTAAAGAATTTCGACTTTCTAATGCTGTTCGACGTTTTATTTGACCATTAATGATGCTATATGGTGGTTCGGTAGAAGAAGCCACTATTAACCCAGAACGCTCTAGAATAAAAGTTTTACCCGATTGTTCGCTGTTTAATTTGGTTAAAAAGTTGCTGATTTGTGACAAAATTAAATCAACACTAATTACCCCAATAAGCTTGCGAGTCTTATCGTAAACAGGATAGCTGGAAGATATAGATAAAACTTCTGGTTTATCTTCCCATTGATAAATTTGACTCCAAACGGGTTTGCCTGCCTTGACTGCATCTGCATACCACGCTTCTACACGAGGATCGTAATCTTTAACTTGCTGAAGCTGGCGACGATTTCCCTTCAAGTCTGAATCATAAATATAAAGTTTCCCAATACCATGCTTTTGACTAACTTCATTAATCAACAGCTTGCCATTATCTAAACGTTCAATACCGATAAATTCCCCTTTGGGGTTGGCAAAGCTGTTGTAGCCAACATTGAAAACTTGCATTTGTTTCCAAAAGTAATTTCCGGTAGTTTTAAAGTCAAAAAGGTTGAGCATACCTAGCTCAACCGCATCTAAGTTAATTTGATTTATTTGCTTCGGAGTTGTTAAATAGTTATTAAGATGCTGTTCAATGCGATCGCAGATTTCATTTTCTAATTGGCTAGCAAGCTCTCTTACAGCTTTTTGTCCATTTTGATACGAAAGATAGCCCACAAGCCCCACCGCCCCGCAAATTTGCAATATAAAGGGGACAATCAGAACATACTTTAAGGGCATCCTGGCGTAAACTTTGCCAACCAAGTAATTAAGAGATTTGACGGACTGAAGTTTGGATAACATTGTTGTTTGATTTTTCCCCAGCATATACTTGGGGCATTTTGCTATGCCAGTTACATTTAATACCAAAAAAATTACGGTGTGTCATCACTTCGATCATGACATTTCTGAGAAAATTGAGTATAAAAAAGCATTAAAAATTTTGTTTGGATACTTGTCTGACTAGTTAAGTTTCTCCAACCTCCAATTTTAAAATTTTGCGTAGGCATAGATCATCGTAGACATCGCAACTTAATTCGCTCAGTTTTATCTATCTGGCAATGTATCAGTACATTTCCTCAGAACAACTGAAATTTAACCGATAAGCTACAGTATGCCATTCTAAAATTCAGGTTGCCATTAGCACCTAATCCTAAATTTAATTTCTAATTCCTGAGGTCTTGATTTTCCAGCCTCGAAACCTCTGGACTTACACAAAAACCTGTATTTAACTACAACAATTTTAAAATTGTCATGCAAATACATAGTAATAACAAAAAAATCCAAGAAAATTTACTTAGTGTTTTTTATTGTAAATAAATATTAATTTTAATATAGAGGTATGTCAACTTTATCACCGATTTGTAAAATTTTTCCGGCTGAGGATATGGGCAATTGAGTATTAACGCTCAATCTGTAAAAGTGATTAAAAGGCGATGAAGCAACCCAATTAGGCAGAGTTGCTTGCCTCTGGGTTGCAAAGATTTTTTGAAAATTTGGGTAAGCTTCGCCTAAGTAAGAATCGCGTGTTGGAACTATACAACGCTGGCATGGATTAACCCCAAAAAAATCTACATCTCCCACTCGAAAGGAGACTAAATCACCTTGTTCGCTAAATAGCCGATCTTCCCAAAATGCTGGTACACCATCAATCTCGATATTGGCACGTATTCGACGGCGCATTTCATCTACACTTAAACCGGGAAACCAAGAAGCTACTTCTGTCAAAGTTGCTGTACTAATTACCGTTGGGCCTGGCGAGTGTGTATCGTCAGGAAAGCCCATCAGAGAGTTTTTCCTGAATGTAACAGCAAACTCAAAATAATTACTCAAAGTTGCTTCTAGTGCTTGCCGTTCGTCATCTAGATGAAAAACTTGTTGTGAATCGCCGCCTGGGATTTGTAGCGAAATAGTTCTATTGAAAAGTGTAAATTGCACCCTTAGTAAATGGATTTTAGCATAACGCTTGCCATTGACAAATTTATCCCGCTCGTCAAAAATGGCAAACTCGCGGTCATGCTGTAGTGCGCCACTGGCAAGAACTCCAACCTTTTCAACTTCAACACCATCCAGTGATTTAACTGGATACAGTAAAATCTTGGCTAGGTAAGGCATCATAGCAATTTTAGATTAGGGGCTGCTAAATCACCAATCTAAAATTATTTTGTGATTTATGCACCTTACTAATTTTGTTAATTTATGGATACAGTGGCGATTTATCTATTCCTCCAACATGATTTAAAGTTTTCTTTTATTTTCTTCTGCAAGCTAGCTGATTGCTCAAGCAAAGAATGTAATAGTCCTAAATTCTTCTTGAGCAAAAGCATCAAGCTAGATTATCCGTTATGGAGTTGTTTGTGGATATGGTGGTACTTTATCTATTCCTCCAACATGATTTAGAGGCCAAAAACGAACTACAGCCCGTCCAATAATATTCTGGCGAGGGACAACACCCCAGCAGCGTCCATCATAACTATTGTTACGATTATCACCTAGTACTAAATATGAATCATCTGGTATGGTCTGGGGTTTTTCCAAAAAAGGTGGCTGTGGCCCTGATTGGCAAACATTAATAACTGTGCTTTGACCAGAACTGAGATAATTAGTTTCTGGAAGGGGTTTGTTGTTAATATAGACCTTGCCATCTCTAAGCTGTACTTGTTCTCCAGGTAAGCCAATTACTCTTTTAATAAAAGCATCCTGGTATTGTTCTTTTTGCAACTCTTTTGTGGGTGAAAATACTACGATATCTCCACGCTGCGGGTCAGCAAATTTATATTTCAACTTATCGACAATGATTTTGTCTGCTTCCCACTGGTTTGGCGTACCATGCAGAGTGGGTTCCATTGACCCAGAAGGAATCCAGCGTGCTTCAGCAACAAAGGTACGAATTCCCAGAGCTAGAACAATACTCAATACAATTGTTCTACCTAGCTCTGCGATCCAGGAATTATCGGGTTGTTGACTAGAGTTGTTATCAGACACTTGATTTTGCATGAAATTACTTAACTGAAGGAAAGATGTAGGTAATTAACTCGCCTAGTAAGACTTTATCTGTTAATCTTAACGGGAAAATTTTAATTTCCTGGTGATGTTCGCATCTTGACTACCAATTTTAGATTATTGATAAATGGGGTTCTTCATAGATTAAAAATAAACTTTTTTTTAAGGGTCAGCAAAAAAATTAACACTCAGAGCGCGACTAAGTTTAACCTAAAAGCATAGTTATCTGTAATATATAGCTCCCTGCCTAAAAAAGTTAGCCTTATGTCATCTCCACAAATTTTACTGATCCGTCGCGCTCGCATAGTCTTACCCAATGGTGAACTGATGATTGGGGATGTGTTAACGCGCGATCGCCAAATAGTTGAAGTTGCGCCAGAAATTTCCCAAACAGCAGTAGTCACTGAAATTGACGCAGAAGGGTTAACTTTGTTGCCGGGAGTTATCGATCCGCAGGTGCATTTCCGGGAACCTGGACTAGAACACAAGGAAGATTTATTCACCGCCAGTTGTGCTTGCGCTAAAGGTGGAGTCACTTCTTTTTTAGAAATGCCTAATACGCGCCCCTTGACAACGACACAGCAGGCTTTAGACGACAAACTACAACGCGCCTCACAAAAGTCCTTGGTTAATTATGGCTTTTTTATTGGGGCAACAGCAGAGAATCTCCCAGACTTACTTTTGGCCAAGCCAACACCGGGAATTAAGATTTTTATGGGGTCGATGCACGGTCAGTTGCTAGTTGATGGTGAAACAGCACTGGAGACGATATTTGCTAAAGGCGATCGCTTGATTGCTGTTCATGCCGAAGACCAAGCTAGAATCAACCAACGTCGCCAAGAATTTGCCAACATTCACGATCCAGCTGTTCACTCACAAATTCAAGATAATCAAGCGGCTTTATTGGCAACCCAACTGGCCTTAAAACTTTCTCAAAAATATCACCGTCGTCTGCATATTCTCCACATGTCAACAGCCGAAGAAGCAGATTTGCTGCGTCAAGAGAAACCTAGTTGGGTGACAGCAGAGGTAACGCCACAGCATTTGGTATTGAACACCAGTGCTTATGAAAAGATTGGTACTTTAGCACAGATGAATCCACCTTTGCGATCGCCCCACGATAACGAAGTCCTTTGGCAAGCTTTGCGCGATGGCGTGATTGATTTCATCGCTACAGATCACGCACCCCACACCTTAGAAGAAAAAGCTCAAGAATACCCCAATACTCCTTCAGGAATGCCTGGGGTGGAAACTTCCCTAGCTTTGATGTTAACTGCGGCAATGGAGGGAAAGTGTACTGTTTCCCAAGTTGTCAACTGGATGTCTAAGAATGTAGCTGTGGCTTATGGTATTCCCAATAAAGGAGCGATCGCACCTGGTTATGATGCCGATTTAGTGCTTGTAGATTTAAATACATACCGTCCAGTGCGGCGTGAGGAACTTTTAACCAAATGCCATTGGAGTCCATTTGAAGGCTGGAACCTCACCGGCTGGGCTACAACTACCATTGTCGGCGGTGAGATAGTTTATGATAAAGGCCAAGTAAATACGCAAGTACGGGGTCAAGCTTTAACTTTCTTATAGCAAATATTTATTTAAGCTTACGTAGTAGACAGATAATTATCCATCAAAGCCATACTTGAGTAAGCAAGATTTTCATCTATCCACAGTCAAGACTAGACCAATGCGGTTTGGTTAAAGCTAAAAGATGAAAATCTTTGTTTTTCCTTCTTTACCCTTTTAACCAAAGGGTATTGACTTGTTGCTGTATCAGAAATTGCAACATGAAACTCTGAATTTATTTATAAGTGTTTGAAGTCAAATCTTCAATAACTTGCTCCTTACGGCTATAAGATTACCTATTTAATCTTCATTTTCCCTACTTGGTGTGCCTTCTTTAACGAGACGTTGCGCGTACCTTTATGGGAAAGCAAGATATACGTAGTGTCTCTTTGTGAAGGCGGTTCGTTAAATCTTACAGTTGGATAGGAGTAAACAAAATGAAACATATATGGTCTTTATCCAGGTCATGTATTTCTCATAAACTATGCCCGAAAAGATAATCAGAGAAATAATTAAGGAGAATTGCTATGTCATTCAAAATTTTAGCTTTAGATGGTGGCGGTATTCGGGGAGTTGTTGCAGCCCGAATGCTTAAACAAATAGAACAAGAAATTAGAAATCAGGGTAAAGGGAACTTCTTACACGAATACTTTGACCTCATTGCTGGCACTTCTACTGGTTCAATATTGACAGGGGGGATTGCTGTAGGAAAGACAAGTGATGAACTTATTAAAATGTATATAGATAAAGGTAAAGATATCTTTCCGGCGAATAGAAAAGAACTCTATAAAAATTTGCCGTCCGTCATCAAATCAATTCTTGATGTATTTTCAGCATCTAAATATTCTCATGATGGAATTATTAGTGTCCTCAAAGATGCTTATAAATATACAAGAATAAAAGATGTTGAAAAACCTATTATCTTGATTTTGGCTTACGATACGCTATATCGCAATACAACCTTTTTTACAAACTGTCATCCTGATTTAGGAGACAGATGGTACGATGACTGTTATTTATGGGAGATATGTACTGCTTCTGCCTCTGCACCTACTTTTTTTCCGCCATATAAATTAGAACCTGTAGATAAAGAAAAATTTGGCGATTGGGAATTTCCACACATTGATGGAGGAGTTTCTGCTAACAATCCCTGTCTCGCAGCTTTGAGTTTAGTTATGAGGATCAGCCAGTCTTCAGTATCTCCAGAGATTAAGCAAAAATATAAACTAAATAATCTGCAATTGGAAGATATTTCTATCCTTTCTATTGGCACAGGTCAAACTGGTGAACCATATCAATATAAGCAAATAAGTAAATGGAAAGGCTTAGACTGGGTACAAAATTTGACTAATATTTTTATGGAACCTACATCTGAGATTGATAGCACAATTTGCCGACAAATAATGGGTGGATACGAGTCTAAACGTTACTTGCGTCTTCAGTTTGAATTAAATGAGACATTTAAACCCAAGCCAAAAGAAACTTATAAAGATCCTCGGATTGTATTACCTCCAGAAGATCGAAAAAACCGATTTACAGGCAAAAAAGTTACTCAAGAAATAGATAATACTAGTCCAGAGATTATTCAGCAGTTAATAGATACTACCTCAGCATTCATCGATCAAGGTCTTACGTACTATACCAGAGATGACTCTGGCTTACCGATAAAAAAGGCGATCGCTTCTTTCATTAGAGAAAACTAGTACATCCACGTAGATATATTAATGTCAACTAACATAGGATAAAACATCTCGTATTTCTACATAAATATCGTAGAAATACGAGATGTTTTATTTAAAGCTGCTATCAGTGATAATTACAGATGTCAACCGAAGAATTTATTGGTATTTACAATTACTTAAATTAATTTTTTAACTATTAGAGAAATCAGTATTATTGTGTATATATTGTGACTTTAATTCGGGTATATTGAGTATAAGGAAAAGTTAGATAACTTCTAGATAGCTTGATGTTTTTTAACTTTTTTTACTAGCTTTGACTGCTAAATAATCCAGATTTGTTCTCTTAATGAGAGTAGAGAACTAATCAGGTTAAATCAAGCTGACTAAGTGCTGCAAAAACTCTCATTTAACCCAACAGCAGTTTACCTTTTCTTAATTCATACACTATCTAAATCAGTTTTTTAACTGATTATTGCAGTAATAAAGCTGCTGTTACAAAATTTTTTCACTTATTTTGGATTGAGATAACAATGTTAGTGATTTACAGTGGTGAGCGTGGTAGTGGCAGATAGAAGGAGTGTGAAGTTCTCCCTCAACTATTAGCAAAAATTTTTTAGTGTTGCGATCTAAAAAAGTGAAATCTCTTGTACTTCGGTCGGGATATGAGCTTATATAGCAGCAATGGCTTCGCTAAGGGCGCAATTGAATGGTATAAGTTCGATTTGACGAGTACCCCCATCCCCATAAGTCAAACTCACACTTAGATAACTATCTGGTTTGTAGGGCAATCGTTCTGCCCATTCAACTGCCACAATTCCTGATATGACCTCAATACCTTCCCAATAACTTTCTAAATTTAGGGCTGCAACTTCTTGTGGTTCTAAGCGATATAAATCTAGGTGGTAAAGGGGGAGCCGTCCTTCTGTGTACTCATTAATTAGGGTGAAAGTGGGACTGACAATAGATTCAGCAATTCCCAAACCCTTACCAATACCTTGAACTAAGGTAGTTTTACCAGCGCCTAAATCACCTTCTAGTAAAATTACACTGCCAGCAGTCAGGGATTGACCGAGAGTAATACCTAAGCGTAACGTCGCCTCTGTATCTGCAAGAAAAATTTTCATAACCGAGTCAAGACGTGATATTTCTCCTTTTTCCATGATGACCTCTACCGTACCACCGCAACAACACTTGTGCTAGTTTCTGCGGATTGTGACGGACAAAACCCGTTTCATCTTCATATAAAACATTAGCTGCAACAATCCTTCGTCCTAGCTGAGTTACGGCTTCTCTATCTAGGAAAACTGGATGGGAATTTTGTTCGGCGTACCGGATAAGTGATTGCTCTGATGGGGATTTTTTGTGAATTAGCACAGCATCAAATAGCTGTCTTTCCCCACAAGCAGCATCAATTGATCTAATGTGGTCTGCAACAGTGTAGCCTTCAGTTTCTCCTGGCTGAGTCATTATATTGCAGATATAAATACGGGGGGCATCTGTTTGAGCGATCGCATCGGCAATTTCTGGTACTAATAAATTAGGAATGAGACTTGTATAAAGACTACCTGGCCCAATAATGATGTAATCAGCTTCTTTAATTGCCTTAATCGCTGCTGGCACTGCCGGAGGATTATCAGGAATACAGCCAATTTTGACAATTTTCCCACCAGCTTTAGGAATACTAGACTCGCCCTCAATGCGGCGACCATCGGTTAATTCAGCCCAGAGGCGAACATCACTCAGAGTTGCTGGTAGTACTTGTCCCCGTACCGCTAGCACCTTAGAACTGGCTGCAACTGCTTGTTCTAAATCTCCAGTAATATCACTCATTGCCGTTAAAAACAAATTGCCAAAACTGTGACCTGTTAACCCATCTCCAGCCCGAAAACGGTATTGAAACAATTCTGTTAATAACTTTTCTTCATCTGCTAGTGCAGCCAAACAATTGCGAATATCCCCTGGTGGTAACACTCCAAATTCTTGACGCAACCGCCCAGAAGATCCACCATCATCGGCAACAGTGACAATAGCAGTAATATTAGCGCTGTAGGTTTTTAGTCCCCTCAACAACGTAGAAAGCCCCGTACCACCACCAATTACTACTATTTTCGGGCCTCGGTACAGTCGATGATGCGCAAGCAAGACATCAATGAGTTCTTCTCCGCCTTCTGCCCTTAGTACCTTAGTAATTGAGCCAACAGTGCGAGTTTGTCCCCAAAGCACTAACAGCAATCCCCCAAGCAGCACCAAAGGCCCACTGATATAGTTGGGTAATATGTTGGTGATTACTCCAAGGAAACCCCTAAACAACTCGATCATCCAAAAAATTGGGGTCAGCTTGATCCAAATAGCTAACCCCAAACTCGCCAGCAGTACACCCCCAATACTTATCAACAACCAACGTTTTACCGATAGTCCAGGGGATAACCATTTGAACCACTGGTTAACCCGATAGGAAGTTCGAGAACGCGACTGCTTTTGCAGGGCGTTGAGGGCTTGTCTGAGAAAACCAATTGACATACCTGATTTACAGCAGTGCTACAAACAATAATTAACAGAAAATGTACACCACTTGGTTTTTAACACTAGGCGTGAAACTATTATATTTGTCAATTCCATTAGACTAAGAGCAAGTGGTCAAGATTGCCAGTAATCCTAGTTAAACAATACCCCGGTTTAGTAAAAGTGAATTGAATGGAAAAACGAATTTTAGGATTAGATCCAGGACTGGCAACTTTAGGGTTTGGGGTAATTACCTGCACACAAATTGCCAAAAAGATGCCAGAAACTGCAGTAAATATGCTGGATTTCGGGGTAATTAAAACGTCAGCAGATGTAGAAATGGGACTGAGGCTATGTACCTTGTTTGATGATTTACACACTGTGATGGAGGAATTTCAACCAGATTTGGTTGCGATCGAGAAACTATTCTTCTATCGGATGTCAAGTACAATTTTGGTTGCACAGGCGCGGGGTGTATTAATTTTGGTGTTGGGCCAGCGTCGTCTTCCTTATGTAGAGTTTACTCCGGCTCAAATTAAGCAAGCTTTAACAGGATATGGCAATGCAGATAAGTTAGATGTGCAAGAGGCGGTAGCACGGGAGTTAGATTTAGATGAAATTCCCAAGCCAGATGATGCTGCTGATGCTTTGGCAGTGGCTTTGACGGCTTCTTATCAACTGTAGGTTTTGTACGCAAACAATAAAGTTCTTTACTAACTGTCACAGAGTAAAAATACTTAATATTTTTTGTATTTGAGAATAGGTAACTGTATGGAAGCATCTGACATTAGGACTATTGTTGCTCGTTCATGCTTGCAAATAAATAGAGTTGGCTGCTAAGGCGATCACTGTAAAAGGATATGATTTTTGGAACGTCCTGTTCCTGAGTATGGTGATCGCACCAGTTTTAAAAGAACTAGTTTATTGAAATTGAATTAAGTAGTTCTAATTATCTTGACTTGATATTTAGACGGTATAATATTTCGCCAGCTTTCGGCACAAGCAAGATCCCTTCATCCTCACGGTTAGCCCACTTTGTGGGTCGAATGGTAGCTGGATCGCGATAGTTTAAGTTATGAGCAGCACATCGTTCAGCAGAAATTCCAGTGGCTAAAGTGACGCGAATCCGAGCTTGTTCGCCTTCTATAGGATCAAATGTACCCATACCTTTTAAGTGAGTACTATGAGCCAGCACTCCACCGGGATAGGCTTTAAATTTATCCCACTGTTTGAGGAAGTAGTCACGCACATGATAGCCAATTTGAGACAGAGTTTCACCGTGTGTGTAGCTAAACTCAGTAATGTGAGGGGCATATATAATTACTTCACCTCCGTCAGCCACTATTGGCTCTAGCTTGTACATACCTTTAGCAGCTGTCCAAATGTCATCATACATTTCGGGCATTACTGACAGCACTTGTTTAAAAGGCTTATCTACATAAGTAATATGCAGTTTGTCGGATAATTTTGCGGCGGCTTCCCAGGCTGACTCTGGTTTATCTATGTAAAGTCCAGCTAGTTGATTTGTTTTAGGTGCAACTACCATCGCCAAGCAAAGTTTCGGCGTAGAAATCAGGTTAGCGGCTCGATTAATTAAGCGCCGAACTGGTGTTATTCCCGATGTCCCAATGATTTCGTAACTGGTGATTAAAGCACCCAACCAGTGGGATATATCAATTACTTCCTGACCACCAATACCGGGAAAAAAGTATTTATTTCCACCAGAAAAACCGACAACTTCGTGGGGAAAGACAGGACCGCAAATCATTATTAAATCGTACTGTGTTACAAGCTTGTTAACCCTGACTTCAACGGACTGATGTAGCATTCCCCTGCTAATTTCTGCTATCTCATCTGTCGAAATTACTCCACAAGAAATAAAAGTATCTGGCTCATTCCACAGGTGGTTAAATATGCGAATTTTTTTAAAGGTAGTCTCTCGCTCTTTTGGTGTCACCCCCACTAGGTGATTAATCTGTTCTTCACTCATAGGATTATGTGTACCCAGAGCGATCAAAAAATCTAGAGCCGCTACCCTTTTACCCAACTCCTGATGCAGCAATCGAAACATTTGCGGGATGGGAGCAGTGCGGGTACTATCTGGAATTAATACTAGGATACGCTGTCCACCTAACTGATGATCTGCTAAAGCTTGATGAACTAGCCCAGAAATTTGCTCGTCGGAAAGTGTTCCGTTAGTTACAGCCAGTGAATACATAAATTAAACTCCACTGTAGATACTAAATCCACCGTCTACTGGCACTACTACCCCATTGATGAAACTAGAACCAGGACTACATAACCAAATCAAAGTGCTGAGTAATTCGTCTGGTTTTCCGAAACGTCCGGCGGGAGTATGCTCGATGATTTTCTGCCCGCGCTCGGTCAAACTGCCATCTGCATTTAGGAGTAAATCTCGATTTTGTTCTCCAATAAAGAAACCTGGCGCGATCGCATTTACTCGCATTTTATCCCCATACTTTTGGGCGAGTTCGACGGCTAACCAACGAGTAAAGTTATCTATCCCGGCTTTAGCAGCTGAGTAGCCAACCACGCGGCTAATGACTCGGATAGCAGACATAGAAGAAATATTGACAATACAACCTTGGGGCTGTTTTTTTTCGACCATTGCTTGACCAAAAACTTGGCTGGGCAGTAGAGTACCGACTAAGTTGAGGCTAATTACTTCCTCAAAAGCTGTATGTGGCATATCAAAAATAGTTGCATCAGGGGTAATTGTGGCAGCCGGAATATTACCACCAGCCGAGTTTACCAGAATGTCTATTTGACCCCAGCCCTGTATGATTTTATCTCTGGCTATTTCTAGTTGGGAGCGATCGCTAACATCTGCCAGTACAGCAATACTTTCTCCACCGTTGGCGGTAATCTCAGCCACTACTGCTTGTGCCCGTGCTTCATTGCGGCCCAGAACTACTACTCGCGCTCCAGCAAGGGCTAAACCTCGCGCCATAGCTCCACCAAGTACGCCTGAACCACCTGTGATTACTGCTACTTGCTCTTTTAGGCTAAAAAGTTTATTTAAAATAAAATCTGACATCTTGTTTCAATTCGTAATTAAAGAATCAATATTAGGACTAGCCCTTTCAAGGTGGGTAAAATTTTGGTTAAGCTCTTTACTCTGTGTTCTCAGCGCCTCTGTGGTCAAATAAATTTCTTTTAAACCGCAGAGGCACAGAGAGGGCTGAGAAAAACAATCTTAATAGCTTGATTTTGGAGAATTGGTATTAGTCCAGTTTGTAAGCACTCTTTGCGAGGTCGTAAGCTAAAGCGCGAGCCATATCATACCCTTCCTCTTCATCAACTAATCCCCGTGTTACCAATCCGGCTAACCAGTTACAAGCTACCCGCCGCCAAACATTATGACGAGCCGGAATAGAAACGAAAGCGCGGGTATCATCATTAAAGCCAGCAGTATTGTAAATTCCGGCAGTTTCCATTACCTGATTGAAGTAGCGTTCCATGCCATTTACGCTGTCGTGAAACCACCAAGGTGGCCCGAGCAATATAGTAGGATAATGACCAGCTAAAGGAGCCATCTCTCGGCTGTAGGTGCTTTCATCCATGCCAAAAATGATTAAGCTCAAGCGTTGCTCGTTTCCGTAAGCTGACAATAACGGGTGCAGATTTTGAGTCCATTCTATTTTGAGCGGAATATCACCACCTTTATCAGATCCAAATCTCTCAAACACAGCCGGGTTATGGTTACGCATAACACCACAATGCATTTGCATTACCAAGCCATCTTCTACACTCATCCGAGCCATTTCCATGAATATATGACCGGTAAACTGCTCCACATCTCCTGGATTCAATTTGCCGTTTAATGCTCTTGCAAAGATAGCTTCTGCTTCCTGCTCAGTAAGGCGTGTGGTATAAGGTGTAGCCGCACCTTGGTCGGTAGCTGTTGCACCCATTTTTTTAAAGAAAGCCCGACGTTCTTCTAAAGCTTGCATAAGAGTAGCGTAAGTGCTAATTTCTCTACCCACACTGCTTTCCAATTTGGTCAGATTTTCTCGCCAACCAGGAGCATCTAGGTTAACTACTGCATCTGGTCGAAAAGTTGGTCTAATTTGAGTGAAACCTTCTTCGTGGAGCGATCGCTGATTCTCAAGGTTATCACTGGCTGCATCTGTAGTACAAAGCACTTCGATATTAAAGCGTTTGAATAAAGCACGAGGGGAAAACTCAGGTAAGGCTAATAAACCTTCTAGATAATCATAGATACGTCCAGCATTACGAGAATTTAAAGCTTCATCTACCCCAAAAACATTAGTTAATTCGTCTTTGAGCCACAACCCTGATGGAGTACCCTGGAATAGATAAAAATGTTCGGCGAACAATTGCCAGATTTTCCGATGGTCAGTTTCTGCTGGTGAACCATCACAAGTAGGTATGCCTAAAGCTTGTAGAGACACACCCCGACTATAAAGCATCCGCAAAATGTAGTGGTCAGGGATAATAAATAATTCAGTTGGGGAACCAAAACGAACTGCTGGATTAGCTAACAAGGCTGGATCTACGTGGCCGTGTGGGCAGACCAGGGGTAGCGCAGATATGCTGTCAAAAAATTGATGGGCTAATCGTCTTTGAACTGGTTCTGGAGAAAAACAGCGATCGGGAGATAAACTCGGTTTTTTGGTTAACATATTTTTGTTTGATTAGAATTTTTAGTGTTGTTGAGTGTAAATAAGAATTTGTCTTACGCACAGAGTAAGAGTTGTCCATTTTAAAAGCTGAAGTTTTTAAGGAGAGTATATTTTCTCTTGTAGGTTTAGTCTAATTACACAAAAACTACAGTTTTCAACCTAGACACGATTTCAAATTACTTTATTAATGTTGCACTACTACCACGCTCTACTAAAAAAGGAGATAAAACGCAGTTCTCCACAGTTTTTTCTTCTAATAAATCGAGTAACATTTGCATGGCATAGCCACCAATTTCTAACATCGGCTGGCTAACTGTTGTAAGTGCTGGCGTAACGTAATTACCTAAAGCAATACCATCAAATCCAACCAGGCTTAAATTTCGTGGTACTAAAATACCTAGTTCTTGACAAGCTAACAAAGCGCCAACCGCCACCATATCGTTGTAACAAAAGATGCCTGTTACTTCAGCAGCCAATAGTTTAGATAGCATATTTTGTCCGGTGGCGACATCGCTGATTCTGGTATTATATTCATCACTAATTGAAACCCAATCAGGATTTTGTGGTAAACCAGCTTCAGCAAGAGCCATTTTATATCCTTCTAGGCGATCGCGGTTTGACCTGCTGCGATCGCCTACACCCAGATAACCAATGGTGGTGTGTCCCAAACTTATTAAATGCTCTGTGGCTAATCTAGCACCTAAGCGATCGTCTATTGCCACTGAGTGAAATATTTCGGATTGATCTTCAGTCTGGCTATTAATCAGAACTGTTGGTATAGCAATTTGGGTTAGTTGCTTTGTATGCTGTTTGCTAATTCGTGAGTCGGCTACTAATATTCCGTCTACTCTCCGGCGATGAAAAGTATCAATAGCTGCCATTTCTTGCTCAAAATCTCGGTGTGAAGCACTTAACAAAACACTCAAGCCGGCTGGTCTGGCTATCTGTTCAATACCGTGTACTACCTCGGCAAAAAAGGGATCTGCAATGGAAGTGACTACTACACCAATGGTATTAGTACGTTTATTTTGCAAGCTTTGAGCAATAGCATTTGGCACATAGTTCATCTCCTGCGCCAGTTGCTTAATTTCCTCTCGCACTTTCGGGCTAATGAGAGCATTATCTCGCAAAGCACGGGAAACTGTAGAATGAGAAACACCTGCTCTCCGAGCAATATCTTCAATTGAAATTCTTCGTTTATTCATTTTTTATTTTATAAGTTTAAATTTTATGCACACGTGTGCATTTATTATGTATTATAGAAAATAATCGTTATTTGTCAAGAAGAATTGAATACAACTTACATTTGCATACAAAAAACTTAGTAGTCTTACCTCCTGCGCCCTGTCCCCTACCTCAACTAATATGATTATTATCGTCATGGGTGTATCCGGTTCTGGCAAAACCACCATAGGAAAACTGCTAGCAGACTCTTTAGGCTGGGAGTTTAGTGATGCTGATAGTTTCCACTCGCCAGAGAATGTTGAAAAAATGCGACGCGGTATCCCGTTGACTGAAGCTGACAGGATGCCTTGGTTGCAAGATTTGCAAACAGCCATAAAACATTGGCTGCAAGAAAATAAAAATATCGTGCTGGCGTGTTCGGCTTTAAAAGACAGCTATCGGCAATTTTTGGTATCGGATAGGGAGCTTACTAAACTAGTGTACCTGAAAGGGCATTATGAATTGATTCAAGCGCGGTTGAAAGAGCGTAGCAATCATTACATGAGCGAAAAACTCCTCAATAGCCAGTTTGATACTCTCGAAGAACCATTAGATGCCATATCTATGGAGGTTGCACAACCACCCCAGATAATTGTCCAGAACATTAAAACGGCTTTGAAGATTTAGCTTATTGGTTGCATCGCAAGATTAAGATTAATTACGTCTTTACTAAAACCCCAACTTTTGGCAACTAAATACGTTGGGTGTAAGTCTCAAGAATCTTTAAAAGGAACCACATAACTATAGTGATAGGAGAAAATTAGTGTTTCTAAGATTAGCGCAACAACATCAAGAATTCGTCCAAGACTTGGTAATAAACCTGCAAGCCTTAACAATTATACTTGAGCGGCGTGGTTATTCTGCGTCATGTTACACGTGCGGCAACCAAATGAAAAGTGCTTCATTTATGGTTAGCCTGCGAGAAAAGCATCTGATTCGTTTTGTCGTGTCTGATTATGGTATTACTTGGATGGAATTGTGGGACGATCGCGAATTAATGAAGTTAGAGGGTGCAGAAGCAGTAAAACAACTTCAAGAGTTAGCTAATATCGTCAAGCATTCATCTCCCATAGAATTGACAACGTAATATTTTTCAAAGTAAAGCCGACAGAAAATTAACATATATTTTACTAATGTGTAAATAACGTTATTTATTCAAAAATCTATTTTACAGATGAATCGTTTATAGGACAATACGGTTCAGTTAAGTATTTCTTTCTTCCCTTAGCGTCCTTTGCGTCCTTCTCTAACGAGACGCTGCGCGAAGGCGTTAGCCTGGGGCAAGCCGTTCGCGTAGCGTCTCGTAGAGAAGCGTCTACGTTAAAAAAATTGACTTTGGCAAAAAGTTTTAACCTTAACTGAACTGTATTGATTGGTCTATAGGACTCATACTTGATTTCTGTTCGCGCAGCGTGCAAAAATCAAGTATGAGTCCTATAAGTATAAGTACTTAGTCTTAAATCTGCGTTATATATTTCGCGTACTTGATCAATTTTTTAACTAATTCTGCTCCGAGTAGATTGTAAAAAACACTTAACAAAGAGTTTTGTATACAACTGCACAAATAGAAAAGAAACTTAACACATGGTTTTGCACACGTGTGCAAAAATAAAAATAAGTCAAAAACAGCTTTTGCACACCTGTGCATAATATTGCGAAAACCCGATTTAAAAAATCAATATCGACGAGTAACAAGAATATGTCTCAAATTCTCAAGAATTCCATCGAACAAGATCAATACAATCCATTACATTCGCTAGAAGAGTGGGAAAAAGACTTACTTAATCGTTATCCCGATCCAGATAGCATAGTTAAAGAAGGTAAAACCACTCAAGAGTATAGGAATTATGAAACCTCTACCAGAGACACGGTAAAAGAATTTTATCGGTTAAATCATATTAATCAAACATATAATTTTGTTCTTGAGAAAGAAAAGAATTTTCTCAAGTTTGATAAAAAAGAAATGTCTGTTTGGGATGCAGTTGAATTTTTAAATCAATTAGTAGATGATTCAGATCCCGATACAGATATGGATCAGTTACAGCATCTATTACAAACATCAGAAGCCATACGCGCTGATGGTCATCCTGATTGGATGGTACTTACCGGCTTCTTTCACGATATGGGGAAGGTACTTTGTCTATTTGGTGAGCCTCAATGGGCTACTGTAGGTGATACTTATCCTGTTGGTTGTGCATTCTCAGATAAAATTGTTTTTTCAGAATTTTTCAAAGAAAACCCTGATTACAATAATCCCAATTACAACACTAAATATGGTATTTACGAACCGAATTGTGGATTGATTAATGTACATATGTCATGGGGTCATGATGAGTATTTCTATCAGATGATGAAAAACTATTTACCTGAACCTGCATTGTACATGCTTCGCTATCACTCATTTTATCCTCAACACCGCGAAAACGCATATAACCATTTGATGGATAATCGCGATCGCGAAATGTTTAAATGGGTTAAATTATTTAATCCTTATGATTTGTA
Organism: Nostoc sp. TCL240-02; assembly: GCF_013343235.1. Lineage (GTDB taxonomy): Bacteria > Cyanobacteriota > Cyanobacteriia > Cyanobacteriales > Nostocaceae > Nostoc. The sequence goes on from NZ_CP040094.1 coordinate 7,763,539, forward strand.
TTCAAAAAACCCTACTCCTCCTGATTGGCAAAAGTTAAAACCATACTACGAAGATTTAGTGGCTAAATATTTACCTGCGACGTTAAAGTTTTAAACTGCTAACACTCGCTAACTAACTATTACTGGCAATCTCAAAGCTAAATTATGATATTTGGATCTAACAACATTAAGTTTTATTAAGTACATTTAAACTTTAAAAAACTTAACATTTCCAAATACTAGAATTCCACTAGTTTTAGAATTCCACGAGTTTTAACTAAAGATAGATTAAAAAATCTTTCTCAATTCTGTAAAATTCAATAAAGAAAACACATTTTGGTACTAAGGAAGGATAAAATAAGGCAAAGACAAGCATAAGTTATCAAGTTGAATAATATCCTTTTCCAGAAACTTTGCTGAAAAGATAGTTTTATATCAGGCATATTAAAAAAGCATTTTCCCTAAAAAACAAACTCTATGACGTAGCATAGCCGTCATAGCTTTGCTTTGAAAATAAAACATCTATTTAGTGAATTAATAGCAATTAAATCACATCAGTTACAAGATGTTAAATAAGAGTTGAAAATGCCAAAATTTATAGGAATATTAGATCGTGTCCGATCTTTTTAGACATATTTAATATTCTATTGAGCTTTATCAAATTTAAATACGTTGTTAAAAATAGACAAAGATGAAGACAATTTGGCTCATAATGGGCATATTAAGTTTCACTGTTGTTGGTTGTACAAATAGCGCTCAAAATAATAGCTCTACTACTAATACTGCTACCAACACTAGTTTAGAGACTACAGTTAATAGTCCAAGTAGAAAATTACAAACAATCGGTGTCGCCTTGGGTGACTTGGGAAACCCTTTCTATAATGCAGTACAAAAGGGTGCGGAGACAGAAGCTAAGAGAATTGGCGGTAATATTAGAGTTAATGCGGTTTCCAGTGGCTTTGATTTGAACCAACAAAGCAATCAAATTGAAAATTTTACTGCTGCGAATACTGATTTAATTATCCTCAGTGCTGTTGATAAAAAAGGAGTTAAACCAGTAATTGACCAAGCAAGGCTTGCAGGTAAGGTTGTCATTGCAGTAGATTCAGCCGTTGATGCAGATGTAGATGCAATGATTAGCTCTAACAATACCCAAGCTGGTGAAGTTGCTTGTCAATATATTGCCGATCGCCTCAAAGGTCAAGGTAGTGTAGTCATTCTCAACGGTACGCCGATGGATTCAATCAATCAGCGAGTTAGTGGCTGCGAGAAATCATTATCTAAATATCCTAATATCAAACTCATCTCTAAAGACCAAAACGCCGAAGGGACAAGAGATGGAGGATTGAGAGTGATGAGTGATTTACTTACAACCTTTCCTAAAATAGATGCCGTTTTTGCCACGAACGATCAAAGCGGTGTGGGTGCAGACTTAGCAGCTAGACAAGCAAGACGTAAAGAATTTTTTATTGTTGGGGTTGACGGTTCGCCAGATGCAACCAAAGCAATGGAAGACAAAGATGGTGTATTTGCTGCAACTGCGGCGCAAAATCCCGCAGGTATGGCCGAAAAAGCAGTTCAGATTGGCAACGATATCATCCAGGGTAAAAAACCTGAGTCATCTGACATTCTGATTCCAGTCAAGTTGGTTACTAGAGATAACCTCAGCAGCTACAAAGGCTGGTAAGTAAGAAAAATTTAATTAGCTTTAGGAAATAGATAACTATGAAAAAGATTGCGTTCACTTCTAGTGTTAAGCTTCGCGTAATCGCAGCTAGCATACTAGGTATCATCAGTGGTAGTCTTGTCGGTTGTACAAATGGTTCTCCTGATAGCAATAGTGCCACTAACCCCGATACAAAACCCGTTACAAATACTAGTGCAGAGACAAAAACTGCCACCGGGAATTCAAAATTGCGATCGGTAGCCTTCACAGTTGGCGATTTAAGTAACCCTTTCTTTGTCCTCATGGGACAAGCAACTGAGGCAGAAGCAAAGAAAATTGGCGGTAAAGATGTCAATGTTACTGTAGTTTCCAGTGCTTATGACCTGAATCAACAATCTAATCAAATTGAAAATTTTACTGCTTCTAATACTGACATAATTATCGTCAATGCTGCTGATAAAAGTGGCATTAAACCAGCAATTGAAAAGGCAAAACAAGCAGGTAGAGTTGTCATTGCTGTAGATACAGGTGCTGAAGGAGGCGTGGATGCCACCATCACTACTAATAATGTTCAAGCTGGAGAAGTTAGTTGCAAATATATTGCCGATCGCCTCAAAGGTAAAGGCAATGTAGTAATAGTTAATGGACCGCCAGTGGACTCAGTAATTCAGCGAGTTAGTGGCTGCGAGAGTGTACTTTCCAAATATCCCGATATTAAAATCCTTTCTAAAAACCAGAATGCAGAAGGGAGTCGGGATGGAGGACTGAGAGTTATGACTGATTTGCTTACCACCTTCCCGAAAATTGATGCAGTTTTTGCCATCAACGATCCGAGTGGAGTTGGTGCAGAACTAGCAGCAAACCAAGCACAACGTAAAGATTTCTTTATTGTCGGGGTTGATGGTGCGCCAGAAGCAATCACTGCGATCGCAGCTAAAGATAGTATATATGCTGCAACCGCCACTCAAAATCCGCGAGGGATGGCTGAAAAAGCAGTTCAGGTTGGAAACGACATTTTAAATGGCAAGAAACCTAGCAATCCCACAATTTTGATTCCAGTTAAACTGATCACAAAAGATAATGTCAGCACAGAAAAAGGCTGGAAATAATAATAATTGTAAATTTACAATTATTAAAAATTAAGTCTAATCTGAATTGAGTCTTTTGATACATTGACAGAGTTTTTGCACATACCCATGATGTATACATGTGCATTAGTAGAAAGTTCTGAATATCGGGAGGCAATATTCAGAACTTTCCAAGATAGCAATCGCTTTTTAAAACATGATTTTGTGATAATTTTAATTTCACATCAGCGATGAATTTATAACTTTCAATTGCGGCTTTTAAATTTTTTTAACAGGAGATGTTCATGACAGCAAGTATTGAAACCTCATTTCCTGATGCACCAACCACCACCCCTGTATTAGAAATGCAAGGGATTACCAAACGATTTCATGGTGTATCTGCGCTCCAAAATGTTAATCTCACGATTTATCTGGGAGAAGTTCACGCCCTCATGGGTGAAAATGGAGCAGGCAAAAGCACATTGATGAAAATCCTGGCTGGGGCTTACATTGCCGATGAAGGAGAAATTCGCATCAATGGTCAACCTCTGAAAATTACCGATCCGGCGACAGCACGTAAGGCGGGAATTAATCTTATTTATCAAGAATTGAACGTTGCACCTAATTTAACCGTTACCGAAAATATGTTTATGGGTAGCGAGTTGCGGCGGGGTCAGTTTTTAGACCGCAAAGCCATGCAACTAGAAGCAGAGCAAGTACTAGAAAGCCTGGGAGCCAATTTTACAGCGCAGACTATAGTTGGTACTTTATCGATCGCAGAACAGCAGCAAGTGGAAATTGCCAGGGCACTGAAAGATAAAAGCCGCGTTTTGGTGATGGATGAGCCAACAGCAGCATTATCTGACCGCGAGAGCGACCATTTATTTGAAGTAATTCGCAAACTTCGGAATGATGGTATTGCGATTATTTACATCAGCCATCGGATGGAAGAAATCTATGCCTTAGCTGACCGGATTAGCGTACTGCGCGATGGTCAATATATTGGTAGTCTGACACGCAGCGAAATTTCTCCACAGCGATTGGTGCAGATGATGGTTGGTCGCTCCATGCAAGACTTTTACGAACATCAACGGCAAATGAATCCTGGTCCTGTGGTGCTGTCAGTCAGAAATATGAGTGATGCTCGTCAGAAGATTGAGCCGGCTAGCTTTGAACTTCATGCAGGGGAAATTCTCGGTTTAGCGGGGTTAGTTGGTGCAGGACGCACAGAACTATCCCGACTGATTTTTGGTGCTGACCGCAAAGCCAGTGGTGAAGTATTCCTGAATGGCAAAAAACTAGAAATTAATTCGCCCAGTGATGCGATCGCTGCGGGAATTGGCTACGTCCCAGAAGACCGCAAAGACCAAGGTTTATTTCTAGAGATGAGCGCCCGCAAGAATATTGCTATCAATACACTCAAGCAGGATGCTAAAGCTGGAATTGTTAACTGGCCTTCAGTTAATCGGCTGTCAACAGACGCAGTAGAAAACTTTAATATCCGCCTAGCTAATTTGGAAATTAGAGCGTTGGATCTTTCCGGTGGGAATCAACAGAAGCTACTGCTAGCGCGTTGGTTAGCCATTAAACCGAGAGTACTGATGTTAGATGAGCCGACACGCGGCGTAGATATCGGTGCTAAAAGCGAAATTTACCGAATTATGAGTGAATTGGCAGCACAAGGTGTAGCTATTTTAATGGTTTCCAGCGAACTATCAGAGATTGTCGGCATGAGCGATCGCGTCTTGGTGATGCGAGAGGGACAACTAGTAGGCGAACTGGACGGCAGTCTTGGCAAAGAAATCACCCAAGAAAAGATTATGCATTATGCAACTGGAGCATCGGAGGTATCAGCATTATGAGTCAGACAGTCAGACCGCCGGCCAATAAATTAGCCAACAATCCCGCATCCCGCAACCGGAAATCAATCAGCACTCTGTTGGAAGTTGCGGGTATTCTGCCGATTTTAGTAATTATCTGCATCTTATTTGCATTCCTTTCTCCCAACTTTCTCACAGGCGGTAACATCGTTAATATCTTGCGTCAGGCATCAATCAATATTGTGCTGGCGACAGGAATGACCTTTGTAATTCTCACCGGAGGTATTGACCTATCAGTTGGGTCAATATTGGCCGTTTCTGCCGTAGTTGGATTGCTGGTATCGCTACTCCCAGCTTTAAGTTGGGCGGCTGTACCTGCTGCATTGCTAGCAGGATTGCTTTTAGGCTTAGTTAACGGCGCTCTCATCACCTTTTTGGATGTGCCACCTTTTATTGTCACGCTGGGTTCACTTACAGCTTTGCGGGGTGTGGCCTTTTTGATTGCCAAAGGGACAACGCTGATTAACCGGGACATCAACTTTGCTTGGGTGGGTAATAGTTATGTCGGCCCTCTGCCGTGGCTAGTAATCATTGCGCTACTCACCGTAATCGCTAGCTGGTTTGTATTGCGGCAAACAGTTTTAGGAGTGCAGATATATGCGGTAGGTGGTAACGAACGGGCAGCCAGATTAACAGGGATTAAAGTTAATCGAGTATTGCTATTTGTCTATGGTATTAGCGGGTTACTGGCAGGCTTAGGAGGAATCATGAGTGCCAGCCGTCTATATAGTGCCAGTGGCATCTTAGGTCAAGGTTATGAATTAGATGCGATCGCAGCTGTTATTCTTGGTGGAACCAGCTTTACAGGTGGTATTGGTACCATTGGTGGCACTCTTTTAGGTGCATTAATTATTGCTATTCTCAACAATGGTTTAACTCTGTTGAACCTGTCTTACTTCTGGCAACTAGTCGTCAAAGGACTAGTAATTATTTTGGCAGTCATGATTGACCGACTCCGCAGACGTTCAAGAAGGTAAAGGGGACTGGGGAGAAAGAATAACTAAATTAATGCCCAATGCCCAATGCCCAATTCCCCATTCCCAATTCCCCATTCCCAATTCCCCATTCCCAATTCCCCATTCCCAATATATTATGACTACTACTACTCGTCGTAAATCCAACACATTTTATGTCATTTTGATTGCTGGTGCTGCTGCTCTCGGCGGCTTTCTCTTCGGTTTTGACACCGCAGTAATCAACGGCGCAGTTTTATCTTTAGCAAAAGCTTTTAACACCAGTAGTTGGGTGACAGGGCTGGCAGTGTCCCTAGCGTTGCTGGGATCTGCCGTAGGAGCCTTCTTTGCCGGACAGATTGCAGACCGTTATGGTCGAGTCAAGGCAATGGTGGTTGCTTCGGCGTTGTTTACTATCAGTGCCATTGGCTCTGGGTTTGCCTTCACTATCTGGGATTTTATTTTTTGGCGAGTATTGGGTGGGATTGGAATCGGTGTTGCTAGCGTTATCGCACCAGCTTACATTGCGGAATGTTCTCCTACCCATTTGCGAGGAAGATTAGGATCTCTGCAACAATTAGCGATCGTAGTGGGAATTTTCATCGCCTTATTAAGCGACTACTTTATCGCTGTTTCAGCAGGTTCAGCAGACTCGCCGTTTTTGTTTGGGGTTGCAGCCTGGCGCTGGATGTTTTGGACAGCAGTTCCGCCTGCTATATTCTATGGGATGGTGGCTTTAACAATTCCTGAATCCCCCCGTTACTTAGTTGCCAAAGGACGGGAGCCAGAAGCTGCTAACGTTCTAAGCAAGATTTTGGGGGGTGATGTGCTGGCAAAAATTGAAGAAATTCGGCAGACAGTACTTCGCGAACGCCAGCCTAAATTTTCTGACCTGTTGAGTAGAAGTGGCGGACTTCTCCCAATTGTTTGGGTAGGAATAGGCTTATCTGTATTACAGCAATTTGTTGGGATTAATGTAATTTTCTACTACAGCAGTGTTTTATGGCGGGCAGTCGGGTTTTCTGAAAAAGATTCCCTAAGCATCACGGTGATTACAGGAGCAGTCAACATTATTACAACATTGATTGCGATCGCCTTCGTAGATAAATTTGGTCGCAAGCCTTTGCTCATAATAGGTTCAATTGGCATGACCTTGACCTTGGGGACAATGGCTTATATTTTTGGCAACGCTCCCCTAGATGCTGCTGGAAACCCCGCCCTCGCCGGAAGCGCTGGGACTGTGGCTCTGATTGCAGCCAACCTCTATGTATTTTGCTTCGGTTTCTCCTGGGGGCCAGTAGTTTGGGTATTGTTGGGAGAAATGTTTAATAACAAGATTCGAGCGGCTGCACTTTCAATTGCAGCAGCAATCCAATGGGTTGCGAATTTCGTTATTTCCACAACATTTCCTCCCATACTGCAATATTTCGGTCTAGGTTCTGCCTATGGACTTTATACAATTGCGGCGGCTACCTCATTCTTTTTCATTCTCTTTTTTATTAAAGAAACCAAAGGAATTGAGTTAGAAGACATGTAATTCGCATCCACCTAATGCTTTTGTGGTGTAATTCGTAATTCTGAAATCATTCACAAAAAGATACATCTCCAACTTTTCAAACCAAATCCGATTGCTATAAATCTTGTGGGGTGGGTATCTTGCCCGCCCTGATTATGCAAGCTTTATGTAAAGCATCTGACAACAACTAAATACAAGCTTTCGCTTCAGTCAACCAGTAAAAAGATGGAAACTCTCAATACGGCTCTTTGTTCTTATGGTTTGTCCGGTAGGGTTTTTCATGCACCGTTCATTGATTTGCATCCCGGTTTTCAATTAGCAGGCTCTTGGGAAAGAAGTAAAAAGCTGATACAGGAAGATTATCTAGGAGCAAAAAGCTATCCTTCTTTAGAAGCATTATTAGCCGACGATCGAGTAATGTTGGTAGTAGTAAACACACCAACTTATACACATTATGATTATACTAAACAGGCTTTGCTAGCAGACAAACATGTAGTGGTAGAAAAAGCATTTACTACTACAGTGAAAGAAGCAGAACAACTGAATGAATTGGCATTAAAACAGGGAAAGAAATTATCTATATATCAAAATCGCAGGTGGGATAGTGATTTTAAAACAGTAAAAAAAGTGATCCAAGAAGGCTTGCTGGGTGATATTATTGAAGCAGAATTTCAATTTCAAAAATATAAACCAGCACTCAGCCACAAACAACATGTAGAAGTTCCAAGTCCAGGTGCAGGAATATTAAACAATTTAGGACCGCACTTAATAGACCAAGCTTTTCATTTATTTGGGATGCCTGATGCTATTTTTGCAGATATCCGAATCACAAGAGTGCGATCGCAGGTAGATGATTATTTTGAGTTGATACTATACTACGACAAGCTACGCGTTAAGTTAAAAGCAGGTTTCCTAGTGCGTGAGCCTACACCTGCCTACATCATACATGGCACAAAGGGTTCTTTTCTCAAAAGCAGAGCCGATGCCCAAGAAGAGTATTTAGTAGCAGGTATTAAGCCTAATACACTTGATTGGTATACAGAGCCAGAAAGTGAATATGGCTTGCTGCATACAGAAAAAGACACAAAAATAATTCGGGAAAAAGTAAAAAGCTCACAGGGCAGTTATTTAGGCTATTACGACGCGGTATATAAATCTATTGTTGATAATCAGCCAATTGCTGTTACTGCCGAAGACGGAATTAATGTCATGCGGATTATAGAAGCAGCTATTAAAAGCAGTAATGAGCAAAAAGTTATAGCGTTGCTTTAAGTAATCTAAAATTTCAACTCAAAATATCTAACTTTAATGCTGGCTAGCTTCTAAGCCAGAAGCTTTTGTTCGACTGTAATTTCTTTAGTTAAAAAGTCAGAATTCAACCATTTTCACATGAATAAGTCCATGATTAAAATTCTTCTTCATAGCTTTTTTATCCTACTTTTCGCAGTTCCAGCAGTTTGGGCAGCACCTCCAGAAGAAGATTCGAGTACAGCAAATGCTGACAGAAATTTACAGGGACAAGTAAATTCTGTTTCTCAACTTTCCGATATCAAGCCGAGCGATTGGGCATTCCAGGTACTGCAATCACTAGTCGAACGCTATGGCTGTATTGCAGGTTATCCTGATGCCACCTATGGCGGTAATCGTGCCTTGAGTCGTTATGAATTTGCTGCTGGTTTAAATGCTTGTTTAGACCGGGTGAATGAATTAATTGCTGTGGGTACTAATGATTTAGTCAAAAAAGAAGATTTGACAGTGCTGCAAAATTTGCAGACAGAGTTTGCGGCAGAATTGGCAACTCTGCGTGGTCGGGTGGATACGCTGGAAGCACATACAGCAACGCTGGAGCAGCAGCAATTTTCCACCACTACCAAATTGAATGCTCAAATTATTACCGCCATTAGTGATACCTTTGGTAATAGAGTCGGTGGACAAAGCGATGAATCCCGTCTTTTCTTGGCAAACCGGGGTCGTCTCAACTTAGAGAGTAGCTTCACCGGTAGAGATTTGTTGCGAGTCCGGCTGGAGTTTGGCAACTTTACAAATTCTAGTGGCGCAAGTCAAATTGCCGCAGCCACAGGCACTGGAATGACACGCCTGAATTTCGACAATGACAATAACAATACACTAATAATTCCCCACATCCGTTACTACTTCCCTGTTGGTGATTCCCTTTCTTTCGTTGTTGGTCCCACAGGTATTGGTTACAACGACATCACAAACAACATCACTCCTGCCACTATCGCCGATGATGGTAATGGAATTCCCTCACTATTTGGCAAAAACAGCCCTCTCTTCGAGCGGGGTGGTGGTGGCGCAGCCGCTAACTTGAGTATCAGCAAAAACTTGATTCTCACCTTGGGCTATTTAGCAAATAATCCAAACGTTTCATCAGCGCAAAATGGCTTATTTGATGGCGGTTACAATGCTCTGGCGCACTTAGCATATTACGGCAAACAAGGAGCTATTAGTGTCGCTTACTCTCATGGTTATAACCCTGCTGGCACTGTAGATATCAACGCCGGGAGAGGTAGCGCCCTGTCCAATGCTCCCTTTGGAAACAACATTGCTACTTCCAATAGCATTGTCGGTGTACAGGGATACTATCGCTTTTCTCAAAATTTCCAGATTCACTCTTGGGGTGGATATGTTTGGGCAAATGCAAAAAACTCTGGTTTCAGCGATATTTCTAATGGTAGGGGTGGAACAGATTCTCTCTTCGTAAACAATGGTGATAATGCCAATGCTTGGTTTGGAGCGATTGGTATGTCGTTTCCTGATGTAGGCGGTAAAGGCAATTTGCCAGGAATTCTCTTTGGGATACCACCTCGTGTCTCTAACAGTGATATCCGTCAAGACCGAGACACCGCCTACCATATTGAAGCATTTTATCGCTACCGTCTCAACGAGAATATCTCAGTAACTCCTGGTTTTTGGGTGATTCTCAACCCGGAAAACGATAGTAGAAATGATACGCAGTATGTGGGCGTGCTTCGTACAACCTTCGATTTTTAATGGTTTAGTTGACTAACAGAGTCTGTTAGTCAACTCACAATCAATCGAAAATACTCGAATATTTAAACTGATACAATAAGTCTCTTTAACAAGGGGATTTTAGTCAAGTCTTGTTCACTGAGATATTAGCTAAATTCCGCCGTACTCTAGTCAATACTTCTCGGTTAAGGGGAAAAGGGGAAGGGAGAAGGGGAAAGAAAAAACCTTTAACCCAAACCCAGTACCCTTTACCCAAAATCCGATTCCGAATTAAAAATGCTTAACCAAGAAGTATTGGTACTCTATTAGCATCTTCATCACTTTATTTCATCACTCTGTATAAAGATTAATCAAAGCTAAATATCAGTATTTATTAGGACTTGCTTTATCTCTAAGGAGTGAGGAAGTCAAAACTTCAGATATTGTAAATTCTTTACTTATGCGGATTACGATTCCGTTTGTCCATGCTCATACTAATAGGCTAAAAATCTTTTAATTTGCATTCGTAAAAAATAAATTAAGCTGTCGCGCCTACAAGTTGCACCATTTTTATTGTCAATAAAAGCTGGAAGCCTTCTCCCTTGCTCCTTGCTCCCTGCTCCCCTGCGGTTTCAATGTGCAAATTAAATGCTTAACAGCTTACTTGTGGGGTAGGCAGCGTTCGACTGAGCGCTCATGCCGTTCGCGTAGCGTTCCGCAGGAAAGTCTTGACCGCCAAAGTTGTGCAGATTAAAAGTGCTACAGATTGCTTTAAATATCTTTATGACTGTTTAAGATTGAGTATTTATATCTTAAAACAAACTTAGGGGCAAAGTAACGAGAATTATTCTTGGGGAATGAGCATAACGACCGCCCAAAAAGACAAAGATGGGCATCTCGTCCATCCCGCAGAGATGCAAGACAAAAAATAGCTTTAGTAAATATATTCTCAAGCAGAGTCTACACAACTTAAGTAGTTAAGAAATGAAGTAATCAAGATGAATATAAATGCTTGAATAAAACCCAATTATAATTCATTTGGTAAACCTAATTATGAATTCTGAAAACATCGGTCACGAGAGACAAAACTTAGGATGGTTCATCGTTCTAGGCATTCTAATGATTGTGCTAGGCATGGCAGCGATCGCAGAACCATTCGTTGCCACTATTGCCATCACAATCGTCATCTCTTGGTTTTTATTGATCGCTGGTATTGTCCGAGTTGTCCACGCATTGCAATCACGACGACAAAAAGGCTTCTGGCTAAAGCTAGTGGTTGGTATTCTATATGCACTTGCTGGAATTATGTTGATTGGCAACATCTTTGGTGCTGCACTTTCCATCACATTCGCCTTGGGAATTGTCTTTTTGGCTGAGGGTGTATTTGAGGTAATTACAGCATTTCAAATACGTCCAGAGCCAAATTGGGGTTGGACACTTTTTAGTGGCATAATGGCCATTATTCTGGGAATTTTAATTTTGTATAAATGGCCTTTCAGTGCAGCTTGGGTACTGGGATTATTTGCAGGGATTAATTTTTTGTTGACGGGTGTTTGGATGATCGCGCTCTCAGTGCCTAGCCGTCGCATTCCTAACCATAGAGCAGGAATTTGAATTGGGTATAGGGGAGAGGTAACAGGTGATTAGGAATAATTTGATACCCTGTAACCTATACCCTATCGCTAAAGCTTAAGCTCACAGTTATGGAGCAGACTGGTAAATAACTACAGCAAGCTTTCAGTGAGTAAACTACTGATTTGCAGGAGGTGCTGGCCGATCGCCACCTGGAGGATGAGGCGGAACACCCAAGGCATCTTTTAACTGTTGTTCGCTAACTCCTAACTTGGTTGCAGCCGCCTTAAAATCAGGGCGGGGTGGGCGCTGATTGCGATCGCCACTTGGAGGATTAGCAGGAACACCCAAGGCATCTTTTAACTGTTGTTCGCTAACTCCTAACTTGGTCGCAGCTGCCTTAAAATCAGGGCGGGGTGGGCGCTGATTGCGATCGCCACCAGGAGGATGAGGCGGAACACCCAAGGCATCCTTTAACTGTTGTTCGCTAACTCCTAACTTGGTCGCAGCTGCTTTCAAATCAGGACGAGGTGGGCGTTGTTGATTGCGATCGCCACTTGGAGGATTAGCAGGGACACCCAACGCATCCTTTAACTGTTGCTCACTAACTCCTAGTTTTGCCGCAGCCGCCGCAAAATCAGGTCGAGGAGGTCGCCGTTCTCCGTCTGGTGGTTGGTTAGGTGGTTGTTGCGCCTGTGCAAGCTGAGGGAATTGATTAGCGGCATTTGCCTGATTTAGTGAAATAAAACCAAATGTGCCAACCAGAACGGGAAGCGCTGTTACAACTAGTATTCTACGAATATTCATTATCGTTTTCCTGAAGATAGATTGTTTACATTTCTGATTTAACTGAACCAAAATTACAGTTTGCCCTACTTGTAAATTACAATTTTGTAATTTTATAAATCAACCTGTAAAAGGTAAGGTGTTCATATTTATGATTAAGACACCTCAAAATTACAGTCCACCTGCTTTCTAAATTACAGTTTTGTAATTTAAGTAGAAAAGTAATGAATCTAGAATGGAACAATAATATATGAACTAAATAAATACTTGTGAACGTTCTATTTGTCGAAGATGAAGCGAAAATTGCTAACTTCGTCCGGGCTGGACTGAAGGAGCAGGGATTTGTTGTAGACTACTGCGATAACGGTGATGAAGGATATCTGCGGGCATTAGAAAATGAATATGATGTTCTTGTACTTGACATTATGGTGCCGGGGAAGGATGGATTATCGATTCTGAAACTATTGCGGCGGCAAGGTCGGAATGCACCAGTAATTTTGTTGACGGCTCGAAATGAACTAGATGATCGCTTGGCAGGGCTAAATTTAGGAGCAGATGATTACATCGCTAAACCGTTTTTTGTGGAAGAGTTAGCGGCTCGAATTCATGCCGTTGTTCGTCGGAGTGTGAGCGAGCGCCAAAATCTCCTTAGTGTTGGGGCCATCAAACTCGATCGCATCACCAGAGAAGTTACTTGCGATCGCCAAGCGATAGAACTCACCAGCCGCGAGTTTAATCTTCTGGAGTATCTCATGCGCTCTCCTGGAAGGGTTTTCACCCGCACCCAAATTCTAGAGCATGTTTGGGGCTATGACTTTAACCCAAATACTAATGTCGTAGATGTTTGTATCCAGCGAATTCGTAAAAAAATTGACCCCATTGATGAAACAGTCTGGATTGAAAGTATTCGAGGGGTTGGATATCGGTTTCGCAAACCAGAGTCTAATTCATGAATCTCTCTTCCTTTCGCCTCCGAATTGCCCTATCGTCTGCGGCTTTAGCTGGAACCACATTAGTCGGGTTTGGTGCAGTCTCCTGGTTCCAGATTTACAATGCTAAAATCAGCCGTCTTGATGCAGAACTGTTAAATCACTTGATGCGGGCAACTCCGAACTTGCCACGAGGGGGGGAACATGCTGAAATCCAGGAGAAAGAAAACCGACCCTCACGATGGCAATTTTACGAAGATTCATTATCTGATGCCTTCGGAACCAATACAAAAACCCCTATTGCCCTACTGGTGCTTGATGCAAACGGCAACATAATTTATCAATCAAGCTCCCTATCTACCGATGTTGAGGTAAATCGTCTGCTGCTTAAGCGTCTTCAGTTGATACCTTTACCACCACCCCCGCAGAGAGAACCACCGCCACCCTCTAATAGAAATGTTGGGCCACCGCCCTTTCTTCATCCGCGTCCACCGACATTTGTCACTGAACAGACAGCAAAAGCAGCTTGGCGGATTGGAGCAACTAAATTTCCTAATGGTCAGGTTGGCATTGCTGTGAATCTGCAAGCTGTCGATCAAGAAATGGCTACGATTCGGAATATTTTCCTAGTTTCAATTCCAGGATCGCTACTACTAGTTGCGGTTGGTGCGTGGTTAGTTTCTGGTGGCGCTTTGCGTCCTATCCGGCAATTAACAGGCATTATTCAACAAGTAACTGTTAAAGGATTAGATCAACGGATTCCTGTTGGAACAACTGATGTTGAATTTGTCGAATTGATTCAGGTATTTAACCTGATGCTGGAACGATTGGAACGCAGTTTTACCCAAGCTTCCCGCTTTAGTGGAGATGCGGCTCACGAACTGAAAACCCCATTAACTATTTTACAAGGTGAACTGGAACGAACACTGCAACAGGTTGAGCCGGGAAGTGAAGTACAACAGCGCTTAAGTAACCTATTGGATGAAGTGCGCCGCCTGAGTGGAATTATGCGGAAACTCTTGCTGCTATCTCTAGCTGATGCTGGAAAAATGAGCTTGTATCTAGTTGAGGTAGATATGTCTGAGTTGCTGATGGAGATGCTAGAAGATGTGGAAATGCTGGCTCCCCACTTGACTGTGGAAACTAAATTTACTGATGGATTGCGCTTACAGGGCGATCGCGATCTTCTAATTCAAGTTTTGCAAAACCTGTTCAGTAATGCTATAAAATACAATCTCCCCAGCGGCTGGATAAAAATTAGCACTCATCAAACTCAAACAACTCTCCACGTCACCATTGCCAATGCATCCAAAGATATTCCAGTGAGCGATGCCTACGGCGCACGTGAACGTGAACGTCTACGCATTTTTGACCGCTTCTATCGCGGCGATCCGGCTCGAACCCGCAAGATAGAAGGCATCGGACTAGGACTTAGCCTAGCCCGTGAAATTGCCAGGGCACATCATGGCGACCTCACCCTTGACTCAACAGCTTTTGGTCACACAGCTTTTACCCTCACCTTACCAATAGAGGAGGCAGGGGAGCAGGGAGCAGGGGGCAGGGTGAAAAGATTCTAGAATTCCCCTACCTTCATGGTTTCAAGCCCATCCATAAATAGAGGGCTTTCTCCCCTGCCCCCTGCTCCCTGCCCCCTGCCCCCTCCTGCCCCCTGCCTCTTTTTGACCTTTGCAGTAACTGCTTTCTTTGAAGAAGTGGCAAAATTTAGATAAGTTAGGTTTTGGCTTGCAATTCTCACAAATCAAATAGGATTGCTATATATGAAAGAGCAATTTTCAAATGACCATTTACTTTTATAAGGTTTGGCAGCCTTATGGCTGTTTTTCTAACTTTTCTCCCCACGAAATCCACATTCAGGGCACTTGCTGGGCAACAGTTGAGCATTATTATCAAGCGCAAAAATTTGTTGGCAGCAAAGATGCGGCAATTATACCCGTAATTCATGCCGCCGCCACCCCAGAAGAAGCTGCTGCTTTGGGAAGATGTAGCACGCGCCAACTTCGTCGAGACTGGGATTTGGTCAAAACGCAAATTATGCGAGAAGCTGTACTCAAAAAGTTTCTCACTCATGTTGATATTAGAGAAGTTCTGCTGAAGACAGGCGATGAGCTTTTGGTTGAAAACTCCCCAACCGATTCTTTTTGGGGCTGTGGTGCTAATAAAGCAGGTCAAAACCATCTCGGTAAAACTCTCATGAGTGTGCGTGAAGAAATTCGTAACTTACTATCTTTAACGATAATTTACGAATAATTTCATCAAAATAGTTATATTCAACATAAAAATAGTAATTAAATGGGAAATATTAAAATCATCTTGTCAAAACTATTTGAAAAAGTTACCAATAATTCGATCAAGTTCAGTTAAAGCTTAAACCTGCTAAAGCTGCTTAATAAAGAGCAAATTCAAGACCATTTTATTATTGACATTTTGTATTAGCAATATTCAAATCATTGTTTTACATGGCTTACAATGCTTGAATTTTCTTGCTATATTGGCAAATTAGTGATTATTTTTGCAAAAATAGCTTATTGCTATTGAGAATATACAATGTAGTTTAAGGCTTTGGGACTTGTAAGAGCGATCGCTCTTACAAATATTAAGGAATATCTGGCTAATGGATAGCTTTTTAAGGGGAGCTACTACCGCCTTTGGAGAGATTCTAGGGCAAAAATCTTAAAAGAGTAATGCAATGATGAAGATATTATTTAAGTAAAATTACTGAAATATTTTAATGATTGAGAATATAAAATCAATAATGTCAATGATTAAAATTTTCTGAACTTTAGACTTGAGAGGATGTTTGAAAAGTCCCTAATGATACACCAAGTTGTTTGATATCTCCCTAAATCAATTTTCTTAGGACTACAGGAATCAAGCAAAATATCTAAATACTTTTCAAATATCCTCTAATCCATTTCTAAAAAAATTTGCAACAGATGTACTGCCCTTGCAATGCCTTTGTCGCAGAAATGTATTGAAATGGAATAAAAATCAAGCCATTGTAAATTTAAATTTCTCATTAGAGACAACTTATAAAAAAAACTATACTTCAGTCATGGTGTATATAAGCAATGACATCTACCGATAAACCAAATGGGTTACAGCAAAGCTTAGACCAAGAAAGCTTACTGAATCGGATGATCAAACAAATTAGGCGATCGCTCGATCTTCAAGAAATATTAACAACTACCGTTACTGAAGTACGGTTATTTTTACGTGCAGAGCGAGTCAAAGTATATCGTTTTGATACTAGTGGTAGTGGCGAAGTCATTGCTGAATCTATTGATAACGAGCGTCTGCCATCCTTGTTAGGGTTGCGCTTTCCAGTTCATGATATCCCCGAAGCGGCCAGAGAGATGTTTTTGTTGGCGGGGCAACGTTCGATTGTCGATGTAGCAAACCAGAAAATCGGGTTATCACCTCTACAATCAACAGAAACTGGCAAACGCCTACAAACTAATATCTATTATCGGCAAGTAGACCCATGCCATATTCAATACTTAAAGGCAATGGGTGTGCAATCTTCTTTAGTAGTGCCAATTTTAGATCGCGATCCACAAGAACAATCGGTAAAGCCTAAATTGTGGGGATTGTTGGTAGTTCACCAGAGTGAACCGCGAAAGATTTTGAAACGGGAAATCAAAGTATTGCAGCAAGTTGCTGATCAGGTTGCGATCGCGATCGCTCAAAGTAATCTACTTACTACAGCGCTTAACCAGCAAAAGCAAGAAGCTACTATTAACCGAGTCACCACACTATTGCATAAACTCCCAACCATCCAATTACAGGAGGCGCTTGAAGAAGTTATTGCCGCATTCAGTGCAGTAGGTGGCAGGCTTTATGTTGAAGAGAGTCGGGAACTATACACCTGGGGCGATCAACCCACACTACCTTACGAATTAGATAGCAGCATTATTGAACAGCATCCGACATGGCAAAACTGGATGACTGAGTGTAAACCAGGTAATATTTGGGCAACCTCTGACCTCTATAAAGAACCGCATTTGCGAGTTTTAGCTTTAGCATTTCGTTCTACTCAAATTCGGGGAATGATGGTGATTCCCCTCCATTACCGAGAACAATTTATTGGTGTATTAAGCATTTTTCGCGCAGAATTTGAAACGGAAATTTTGTGGGCGGGACGATGCGAAGAAAATCGGCGACAACTTCTACCCCAGCTTTCCTTTGAGGTTTGGCGAGAGCAAAAAAAGGGGCAAGCGCCTGAGTGGAAACCAGAAGACATGACATTGGCACAAGCCTTGTACGATCAGTTTTCAATGGCAATTCAGCAACAGCAGGTATATAAAGAGGTACAAGCCCTAAATGCCAACTTAGAATTGCGGGTGCAAGAACAAACTGCTGAACTCGAAAAATCATTACTCCTCACCAAGGTAATCAAGCAAATTACAGAGCAGATCCGCAGTACATTGGACTTGCAGACAACCCTGCAAACTATCGTCTCCGAAGTTAGATCGCTGCTAAATTCAGACCGGGTAGTAATTTTCCAACTGAACAGTAAATCGGTGATTGTGGAGGAGATGAATGGTAATTGGCAGTCAGTTTTGGGAATGAATGCACCATTAGAATGCTTTCCTGATGAGCATACGTATTTATACTCTCAGGGTAGGGTACGGGCAATTAATAACGTTTCAACTGATTCTTTAACTGATTGTCATCGAGAGTTTTTGCAGAATCTGCAAATTCAAGCAAGCTTAATAGTTCCGATTAATATAGGTATGGAACTATGGGGCTTACTAATTGTCCATGAATGTAATGCTCCCAGAGATTGGCAAGATGCAGAAATTGATTTATTGCAACAGCTAGGAGATCAGGCTGCGATCGCCATTCAACAAGCACAACTCTATGAACAAACTTGTAAGGCTGAAACTGAAGCCAGAAATAAAGCTGGACAGTTAGGAAAGACTTTACATGAACTCCAAGAAACACAGACAAGATTGATTCAAACCGAAAAAATGTCTGGCTTAGGACAGTTGGTGGCGGGTATCGCTCACGAAATCAACAATCCCGTTAACTTTATCTACGGTAATCTGTGCCACGCCAGTGACTACATCGAACAACTGCTAGAAATTTTACGCCTCTACCAGCTACACTATCCCGATCCTCATAGTGAAATTAGCGCTGCCATCGAAGCAGTAGATTTTGGATTTTTGGTAGAAGACCTCCCAAAAATCATCACCTCAATGCAAGTAGGAAGCGATCGCATCCGTTCAATAGTGCTGTCGTTACGCAATTTTTCCCGCTTGGATGAGGCTGATAACAAGCGCGTTGACTTGCATGAAGGCATTGACAACACCTTGTTAATTTTACAACATCAGCTGAAAGGAAATGATGAATTTCCAAGCATTCAGGTAATCAAAGACTATGGCAACATCCCAACGGTAGAATGCTATGCCGGCCAAATGAATCAGGTATTCATGAATATTTTCAGTAATGCCATAGATGCTTTAGAAATGGGGAATGGAGAATGGGGAATAGGGAAGTGGGAAATGGGGACTGGGGAGGATGACAAAGAGGATAAGCCATCCCCAATGCCTACTATCCACATTTCCACTAGAATCTCAGCAGATAACTCTCGTCTATTGATTCGTATTAGTGACAATGGGTCTGGAATGACTCCAGAGGTAAAAAAGCGAATTTTTGACCCATTTTATACTACCAAACCTGTGGGCAGAGGTACAGGATTAGGATTGGCAATCAGCTATCAGATTATTGTCGAAAAACATGGTGGAATAATGGAGTGCATTTCCGAACCCGGCAAAGGTACAGAGTTCTGGATTGAAATTCCCGTCATGCCTCCAGCTAAAATAGTTCACTCAAGGTAGAGGAATAGATTTTCTACCTTATTTTCAGAAGGTTTGTTTCAAAACTTAAAATTTGAATTAGTAATTACTTTATCAAACAGAATTCAGGAGTCAGGAGTCAGAATTCAGTTGTGTATTCTGGATAGCGCCGGCGGCAAGTGAGTCCGCGTACTCTTGCAGAGAAGCAAGCTACGCGCAGCGTCTCGTAGAGAACGTCAAGATTGCTGACTCCTGTTAGCGGTAGCGGGGCGTTTAGCCGATTCTGACTTCTGAATTCTTCTTCAATCATCCAAAAGGTTGATGATATTTTTTAAAAATAGGCTAATGAAAAGATTTAGAAGTTATCCCATATCTGCAATATATTGATATTGACTTTGATTACACAATACTTTAAAAGTAAAGTTTCGTTGCAAAAAAACTCCCTTTCATCTATGAGTGATAATCTAATAATCGAAGCTCATAAATAAGCTTCCCTGGCAGATATAACAGCTGCATTTGGAATCGTAAGTAAGAGGTAAAAGACGCTGTTTAACTTACATCTGTCTCGTCAAAACACAGCAACACCCAACGCGAAAACTGCTATTTCCTCAAATGTGGAAGATTAGGGGGCGCTGTCACTAGATTTCATAACTTGTTTACACAAGCGATGAGAGTTAGTACATCCCTGCATCTGATAAACAAGGAGAGAAAATAGTTCAGCGAGTAGATGCTTGGGTGTTGTTGTGTTTAAAGAGAAGTCTAAGATAGAGACTCCTCTTGGTGTAAGATTATACTAAGCTAAATAGTGAAGAATAATTTAAATAGCGCCTTATGTCAATTATTGCGCTCAGAGCGTGGTATCTACAGGATTACGAGCCGATTCCAGAACTAGAAAAACGTCCGCCAGACATTCGCTTGAGCAAAAAAAGCCTGCTGAGATCGGCATTGCGAGCAGACTTTTTAGAAGAAAGCGACGAAGTTAAGAAATCAACTTGGTTTGGGCGCTATCTAGAAGGGGAAAATATTGAATTTTATATTGAAGGAAGTGGTGGCTATTGCGTCGCCAACATTGACTTAATTAGTCATGAAATTTATTTTACCAAACAGGCACTGTTGGCTCAGTTAGAACCAACAATTTTTTTATCCTATCAAACTGAGTATGTCGCTGCCACGAATGCTCTCAGAGAAGAACTGCGAAAAAGTTTAGAAAGTTTAAACTTGCGATCGCGCCTTCCTTTAACATTAGTAGAATCCTCTCGCCCTAGTGGTGCTACTCTACGGATTAACCGCACGATCATGCGAAAAATCCGTAAGAGTTTGTTATTTATCGCTGACACCACACCCATCGCTAGTATTGACGGTAAAGAAACCCCCCAACTAATTCCTAGTCCCAATGTCTGTATTGAGATTGGCTATGCGATCCAAAGTAAGCGATCTGAACAGATTGTACTAGCACAAATGCAACGTCCAGATATTGAAGGACAATTCCCCTTCGACTTACCCACACAGCAAATTTTGCAATTTCAAGACACTACAGAACTAAATAAAATTCTGACAGGAACAATTCAAAACCAGCTAGCACGATTCAAATTGTTTTTTTGAGCAATTCAGTAAATCAAAATAATTGGACAGGTTTCTTTTGCAGCTTAGAAGTAATCGAGCTTACCCGATCGACCACAGAAATCATGTATTTGTAATCTGGTACTTGTCCATTGGGTACATACCCCACTTCTTGAGCTAAACCAGAAGGCGCATCACTCATCACTTTGCGGATGAACTCTTGACGGTTACGTTCCACATTCGGGCCAATCAAGACCACGCCTAATGGTACATAGTGAGGGTCTTTAAATAGTATGCGGAATTCCGTGGGGGCGAACTGTGAACCGTAGAGAGCCAATTCCGCCTCTGAGACAGCACAGGCGATCGCTTTTCCTTGAGCCACGAATTCCAGCGCGGCTTTAGGTGTGGGTGCAAATAGGATCTCAGCTAGTGTTGTACCATAAAGATTGTAAAGAGGAAAATAATATCCTGTTGCTGAACCTAATTGACCTAAAGCCACTGTTTTACCTTGCAGTTGCTTCAATTCGGTAATTGGATTGTCTTTGCGAACAACGAAAATTGAGCGCAAATTATTAATACCTATTAAAGGAAATAGGGGAGCATATTGGTGACGTGCGATCGCAATAGCCGCTAAACCCGGTGGAGCAAACACCAATGACCAAGCACGAGCTTCTAGGCGCTCAACCGCTCTATTTTCATTAAAAACCGGTTCTAGCTGAATATATGAGTTTGTTTTTTCACCCAAATAACTATTAAATTTAGCATATTGATTAATTATCTGTTCGCCTCCACCATAGTTGAGAACACCAACAGTTAACGTACCATTAATATCATTTGGTGATTGACAAGCAGCAAATGTCAAACCTAGCAGATTAAACAGAAATAAACGTCGGGGAAGTCGCAAAAACATCACTAATTATTGGTTAAGGAAGTAACTTGGTTTTCAGAAATAATTTAGATAAGTTTGACTGCTGCCTAAATAGGTTATATTGCGGCAAAAAATTAATATTTATTTAAATATTGTTGAGATGCTTTCTAACAGGTATAAATAAATATTAGACAAACTCAAATACCA
This sequence comes from Nostoc sp. TCL240-02, assembly GCF_013343235.1. Lineage (GTDB taxonomy): Bacteria > Cyanobacteriota > Cyanobacteriia > Cyanobacteriales > Nostocaceae > Nostoc. The sequence goes on from NZ_CP040094.1 coordinate 7,785,314, forward strand.
CCTTCATTGGTAAGGTTATGTTAAACAACATTACATTAAAAAACTTAAAAATCGGTGCTAAATTTAACTTACTTTTAATATTAGTTTTCATAGTCAGTATTGTGGGAAGTGGGATTGCCTTATCCAGTGTACTTCAGGGGAGAGCGCAAAATGAAGTAACTTCTCAAGCGCAGATTCTCATTCAAATGGTGAACGCAGTTAGAGATTATACACAAAATCGGATAGATCCCTTATTAGAACCTAGACTAGATACTAACCCAACGTTCATGCCTGAAGTAGTCCCAACTTTTTCTTCTAAAGAAGTCTTTGAGAATTTTCGTAAAAAGCCTGAATATAAAAACTTTTTTCATAAAGATGCAACACTTAATCCAACAAATTTAGCGGATAAAGCTGATAATTTTGAAACTCAACTTGTAGAACGTTTTCGCAATGAATCCAAAACTCAAGAAATTACAGGCTTTCGGAAATTGTCAGAAGGCGAAGTATTTTACATAGCGCGACCATTAAAGATTACCCAACAGAAATGTCTGCGATGTCATTCTACACCAGATCAGGCTCCTAAGAGTCAGTTGGCAACTTATGGCTCGGAAAATGGTTTTGGCTGGCAACTTAATCAGATTGTTTCTGCTCAAATAATCTCTGTTCCTTCCCAAGAAATTTTTGCCAATGCCAAACGGACTTGGATATTGGTCATGGGACTTTTAATTACTATCTTTGCGATCACAGTTTTTTTAATTAACTTCTTAATCAAAAAATATGTGATTCAGCGCATCCGAAGAATTGAAAAAATAGCCCAAAAAGTTAGTGTTGGTGATATGAGCGCTGATTTTGAAGAAAGCTCTAATGATGAGATTGGTGGGTTAGCAGAAGCATTTAATCGGATGAAAGCTAGCTTAAAAATAGCTCTAGATATGTTGAATAACCAAAGCTGATAATTCGTAATTAACGGAGAAAAAATACAATATTTAAAATATCAAAAAAGTAAGCGTTGCTGGAATTGTAAAGCTTTTTGAGGTTCAGGAATTTGTGATGCTAAAAGTTGTACAAATTCTGCACGAGAAATTTGCCCAGATGACTTAACAGCTTTTTGGACTAGAAACTTAGCTATTGGGCCAATTAAATTAGCCAATTCCCGCTCACACTGATACACAAAGCTATCGCTGATTCCTTGAGATTCTTGGCTTGGTAAATTATTGGACTGAATTTCAGATTTAATAGTAAATTCCTGTAGTAGAGTAGGTTTCTCTAGTAGAAACATTGTTTTCTTCTGAAAATCAATTTGTTGATTTTCTCGAAGATGAAGGGCTAATTGATTAATTAATTCTTCGCAGTTGGGTGCTGATGCCGCAACTTGTTGGAGTAATCTTGAGGCAACAGGGCCGACAAATTCCAAAAGAATTTTTTCCAAGCGGCTGTAATTTTCCGCAGACAGGATGGAAGCAGGCGGATACCCAATTGAATTTTGTTGAGAAAGTGAAGCTTGAGGCAGTTGTCTAAAAGATGGTGATTGAAGTGATTGCGCTTCTACTTTAGTATCAAAATGCTTAAGCACCTGTAAAACTTCAGCCGCAGATTGATAGCGCTGTTTAAAGTGATGTAGCACCATCTTAGATAGCACAGATGCCAACTCAGAACTAACATTAGCCTGACGTTGCCAAGAAATTTCACCAGTATCTGGATCTTCCTCAAAGTTGATAGGATGTAACCCCGTCAGCGATTGGATACCAATAATACCCAAAGAATAAATATCGCTGTTGGGGCGGGGCTTACCTTGCCCCTGTTCTGTAGACATATATCCTGGAGTGCCAATGATAATAGTAGCCCCCGTGCGCTCTGAAAGAGTAAGCAATTGAGTTTGGACTTGTTTAACTGCGCCAAAGTCAATCAGCACTAACTTCCCGTCTTTTTGCCGCCTGATTATATTGTCTGGTTTGATATCTCGATGGATAACGTTATGGCTGTGAATAAATTGCAGAATACCCAACATCTGTTGGAGAAGTTGAATAACTTGATCTTCTGTCCAAAGTTGATTGGGTAAGAGTTCCGCTTTTAGAGTATGCCCCTCAATGAACTCTTGCACCAAAAAGAACTCTTGGTTATCTTCAAAATAGGCTAAAAGCCGAGGGATTTGGTCATGGTTGCCCAGTTGTTCTAGTGTTTCTGCCTCACTGGTGAATAGCCGTCTAGCAGTTTCGAGAAATTCGGGGCTACGAGTGACGGGCTTAAGGTGTTTGACAACGCATTTCGGGAAACCTGGCCGATGGGTATCTTGAGCTATATAGGTTTGACCGAATCCACCTCCACCTAAGACTTGGAGGACTTGGTAACGTCCGTCTAATAATTGTCCTAGCATTGTCTCACTTGCCTTAAGTCCTCAAATTCATCTTGGCACAACTACCAGTTTTGGCAAGATTTGTTGAGGTAGATAGTGTTGAAATTCAAAGATTTTCTGAGGATTTTCCTATAATTTCATAACTCCTTAGACTCCAGATTAACTTGTAACCATATTATTCTTGAAGTTTTAATTCTTCAGAAATCCGCAGTGCCACAACTTTTGAATTTATTGCTGGTTGAGAGACTACGGTCACGTCTCCTTGTGCAGTTTTATTTACAAAGTAGGTAATTCCCCTAAAGCTCAATTTATAAGCTACTGGTGATAGAGGAACTTCTGCCGATTTTGAATTTGGATCAACACGATAATTAACGCCACGATAGATTAAATTATAAGCTGGCCCGAGTTGAGGAACTGGTTGAAAGGGCTGTTCTGTTTTTTTGCTGGCGACTTTGCTTGGATTGTATTCGTAGCCTAGACCACGATAGTAAAGTTTCATAAATTTTGCCTCCTGAATAACGTTGTTCAACAATGCCAATGACTTATCAGAGGTTGATTGGAGAGTTATGCAGGAGCTAATGTAAACTTACACTTTTGAAGGAACTGATCAAAGGATTAGCCGTCTAAGGTGAGGAGTCATTAGACAATTGGGAATTGGGAATTGGGAATTGGGTATTGGGAATGGGGAATTATTTAATAACTAATAGTTATGCCTCCCCTGCCCGCCTACTCCTCCGCTCCCCTGCTCCTCTGCCCGCCTACTCCTCTGCTCCCCTGCCCCCTGCTCCCCTGCTCCCCCGCCCCCTGCCTCCCCTGCTCCCTTACTTCTTCCCTCATCCCCACCTCCCCCGTATGCTTACCCTTTTCATTCAGGGGTTACGTGGTTAACAATGGGTTGAATGTTTTTTAAATGGTTCAATCTTATGGCTAGAACTCCAAATGAATATGCCGTATACCTCTTACTGGAAAGTGGCCACCGGGAAGAAGTACGTTTTCCTACTATTCAAGAGTTTCAGAAGTGGTATAGCGGCGAACTTGTGCCAAAATCTGCTTCCAATGACTTTATTAGTGTGCCGATCAAAAATATTCAAGGGGAATATATGGTAATACGCCCTTCTCGGGTTGTGGCAATCCGGGTAGAACCTATTTTTAGTTCCAGTGTTGAAAGATTCAACTAAATGATGAGAAAAACCCTTGCTTTACTTTCCTTGAGTCTGGGAGTTGTCCTTGTAAACCCTCTTTGGTCTGCTGTTGCTCAGGTTCCTAACTTACTGCCGTTGCCAGTACCAACTGCTCCCGATCGCTCACCTATACCAATACCAATCACTCCAGAGATCGCGCCGCCATTAAAACCAATCGCCATAGGAAGCGATTGTACGCTCCGGCAGAGTTGTTTGGGTTGGGACGATCAAATTTGGGGTCAAAGAGGTAAAACAGGAGATCGCAATGCGTTGTTGGCTTCCATTGACAATAGTCTGCTTTACCTAACAAAAGGTGAAGCGATCGCAGCATATCAAAATTATCCACTCAAGGAAATTACCCTCGATCGCGTCCGCCGGAGTTTGTTACGTTTCCGCCAATTGGTTGTCAGTTCTAAGTCAGCAGACCAATTACAAGCTGCTGTTCGCCGAGAGTTTGTCTTTTACCAGTCTGTAGGCAATGATGGCAAGGGTACTGTTAAATTCACTGCTTACTACGAACCTGTTTACACCGCTAGCCGTGTCAAAACTGAAATATATAAGTATCCCCTTTATCGGCTACCACCTGATTTCAGCCAATGGCCGAAACCCCACCCCAAGCGAATTGATTTGGAAGGGAAGGATGGTTTACAAGGGAATAAGAGCAAATTGCGCGGTTTAGAACTGCTTTGGTTCCGCGATCGCCTTGACGCATACATGGTACATATCCAAGGTTCTGCCCAAATTAAGTTAACTAATGGTCAGACAACATCTATTGGCTATGCAGGTGGAACTGATTACCCCTGGACTAGCATCGGCAAAGAACTGGCTAAAGATGGCAAACTTCCACTAAATGGATTGACAATGCCACGTCTAATTAGTTATTTCCGGCAAAAACCCCAGGAGTTGAACAATTATCTGCCCCGATGGGAACGATTTATTTTCTTCCAAGAAACAAACGGTAAATCGGCGACTGGTAGTATTCATGTGCCAGTGACAGCAGAACGTTCTATTGCCACAGATAAGTCTCTCATGCCTCCGGGAGCGCTAGCTCTGATTTACAACTCATTTCCCTATCCCATTAGTGGTGGCAAACTAGAAAGACGTACTGTCAGCCGCTTTGTGCTTGACCAGGATACAGGGAGTGCCATCAAAGGCCCGGGCCGGGTGGATTATTTTATGGGTTCTGGTAAACTAGCAGGCGATCGCGCTGGCATCACAGGCGGTAATGGTTCACTATATTATTTGCTGCTCAAAGAATAAGTATTGGGCATTGGGAATGGGGCATTGGGCATTGGGCATTAATTATTCCACTTGTCTCCTTGTCCCCCCTGCTCCCTGCTCCCTGCTCCCTGCTCTCCATTCCCCATTCCCCATTCCCACTTAATACGGCGGATAAGCAAAATCATCTTCATCGGCATAAACATAAGAGTTAGAAACTCCTGCCATTGCCAATTTAGGCGTTTCTGATTTTACAGGTTCCTTGCCAAAATCTTTGTATTCTTCAAAAGTCTTGCAAATCATTGCAGACTCCAGAGAATCCGAAGCTATTAAATATTGAGTTAAAGTCCCTACCGTGGGATGTTTGTAGTCTACAGTTGAAGCGACTAAAACTGTATTTGGTTCAATACCTCTTTCTTCACACTCAATTATCGGGCAAAAAATCCCGTGAGCATGGAACAAAGGGCCTTTTGGCGTTAAAGGTTGCTTGCGGTAAACAGCATAAGCTTTTTCTAGTTCAGCCACGAATCCACTAACTACTTTACCTTGTTGATATTCGCAATAGGTTTTGCTGAAACTCGCTCCGGCAGCACCATTAAGAGTTAGTTGTAGTGGTGATTCGTGTAAAAACTTTTTATTTTCACCCACTATAAAAATTAGATAACGAGTAAATGTTTTAAATTTAAGTTTATCTGCTAAAAAGGCATCATAATTTTCTTTGAGCGTACCCAGTTTTAGACCACTTTCCCGATCCTTAACAGACAAAGGCCCCCGACGCACTAAAACCAAGTGTGGAGTAGTGCTAATAAAGACCGTTTCGACTCCAGAGCTAAATTCATGCTCTACCTGCTGCCAATTATCATCTGGCACAAAGCCGACAGCATTGGCATTGTCTAGTTTAATCGCCAAACCGTGGGATTGCATACCATCTGTGCCATACCGAGGATTAATCATCTGACACCAAGGGATGACTTGAGAAGGCGGTGCATTAAATTTCTCGTCTTCAAAGTCGAAATTAGCAGATGCTTTCATCGTTTTAGGCTATCAAAGTGTTTTATTGAACAAGTTTATCGGCAGGGCGCTGAGGAAAGGAGAGCCAGAAAGAGAGCGTTGTTACGAGATTTACTCGTGCTTTGCGTGTCGCCCTCAAAAGAAGGTCGAACGCATCGTTAAACTGGCATAGTAGTTTTTCCAGGGTAAAGCAAAATCAATCTATGTTGCAATCCCTGTTTCGTTTTTTGACTACTCCTTGGCGTGAAAGCTCTTCGAGTTCTAATCATTACAGATACAGATCCCCATCGAAACAGTGCTGGGAACTCAAAGCAGCAAGAGTCTTTAAATCAGGCACTTCTAAGTCAGGTTGACTTAATGCTGATTCTGTGGTCTTTGATCCTTTTTTCTCTGCTCGACGGTTTACCCAGACTGTTGATAGTCCCAGAGATTTGGCTGTAACGATATCGTGATATACACTAGCAGCAACATGTAATATCTGCTCTAGCGGCAAATCAATTCTCTCAATAGCCAGTCTGAAGTTGTTTAAGGAGGGTTTGTAACTTTTTGCTTGTTCTGCTGTGATTATTTGGTCAAATTCTACCTCCAAGTGTTTTGCAGAAAAAGCAAATAGATCGTCATCTACATTGGAGATAATTACCAGTTGAAACTTTTGCTTGAGAGTTTTAAGTGCCTCAACTGTATCGGGGAAAGGTAGCCAATGCTGAATCGAATCAGCAATTGAATTTAGTTCCTTGACAGTTGGCTCAAAGCCAAATCGTTCACCAAATTTCTCGACGACTCTCTTCAAAACTTCCCGATATTTGATATAATTACCCTTCTCCAGTTCTGCTTCAAATTCAGCAAAAAGTTCCAAAATTCGATCATCATCTAAATCAGTTAAATCAGTGTTGTGTGCCAGCAAAAGTGGCTTGAGCGCTCCTAAGATGCCGTTCTCCCAATCAATCAGGGTTCCATAACAATCGAAAGTTAAAGCTTTATACTGATTGAAGTTAATCACCTTTTTATACTCCAGAGCTTGATTCTATAGTGTTCAGTTCTCATAAACTGGAAAACAGGTTAACCCATCTGCGTTGGCGCAGCCCGCCACAGGCATTGCTACATCCAAATAATATTGAATTCTCTAGACATTCCTTGTATCAGATTTTCAACTGCTAAAAAATTGCTAAGGCGAAGTGTGAGGGTCGTTTTAAGCTTTCTAAGCAACTGCTTTACAAAAGCAGTACTAAAAAATTTGTATGGTACTTATCTAAAAAAAGTAATATTGCTGAGTTTAGCGTGTGGGATAATGCTACTTCACAGGGGAAATTATTCCTAATAAGTATAGTTTGTATGCATCTTAAATTTCAGGACACACAAGCGAATACCACTGAACAATTAAACTCCACTGAACAGCAATCTCACAGCAAGCAATCTAGACCTTCTTCGGTAGCAGAGGCAGTGGTTAAAATGCTAGGAGATATGGGAGTAGAGTATGCCTTTGGGGTTTCGGGAGGTGCGATCGCCCCAGTGTGGGCTGCATTACATCAAAGTTCCATGCAGGTGCTGCACTTTCGCCACGAAGCTGGAGCAGCTTTTGCGGCCATTGAGGCGCACTTTGTTAGCGATCGCCCGGTTGTGGTATTCACTACTACAGGGCCGGGGATAACCAACGCTTTAACAGGGCTGTTAGCTGCCCGTTGGGAGGGAGCTAAGGTAATTTTCGTATCAGCTTCGACCTCTTCACCACAACGTGGTCGGTGGGCTTGTCAAGAAACTAGTACCTACACAATGCCTAATACAGATATTTTTACTTCGGGGACAATATTCCATTATGCAACAACCCTCGAATCCAGCGATGAACTTCCAGAGGTTGCTCGAAGGCTTACCCTCGGTTTAGCACAACCGGGAGGATTTGTAGCTCATATCAGTATTCCGACAAATATCCAGACACGTTCAGTAAAAACATCTTTGCCACAAGTAACTCTGTCTCACAGCGTGGCAACAGCAAGTGAAGAAACAATCGCTGAATGTGTTCAGTTACTGTCTGAGGGACCATTTGCAATCTGGGTGGGCTTTGGGGCACGGGGTACTGCAAAAGAGATTCGCCAGCTTGCTGAGAGAACAGGGGCTGCGGTAATGTGTTCACCACGGGCCAAAGGTATTTTTCCTGAAGATCATCCTCAGTTTGTAGGCGTTACCGGCTTCGGTGGACATGAGTCGGTTTTGAGGTATATGAAAGAGCAACGTCCAAAACGTGTGCTGGTGCTGGGAACACGCCTTGGTGAGTTTACCTCATTCTGGAACCCTGAGATGATTCCCAGACACGGCTTTTTGCATGTTGACATTGACACAAAGGTTCCAGGAACTGCATATCCATCCGCCGAGACTTTTGCCATTCAGTCCGACGTAGCAATATTCCTAAAGAACCTGCTGAAGAACTTCCCAGAAAGTACTACTGGTCGCTCAAGGACAATAATGCTGCCTCAATTGAAACGCGATCTCATCAAGCTACGTGTGGACGGTCTAGTACGACCGGAACTGCTTATGAATGTAATTCAACAAGTGATTGTTGATGGAAGCGATGCATTAGTAATGGCAGAGTCAGGTAACTCGTTTGCTTGGGTAATTCATCTGCTGCGATTTACCACACCAAGTCGTTATCGGATAAGCAACGGATTTGGTTCTATGGGGCATTTTGTCACAGGTGTAGTAGGTGGTGCTTTAGCACGGAATGGCAAAGCTGTTGCTATTGTCGGAGATGGTGCCATGCTGATGAACAGCGAAGTAAACACGGCTGTAAAATATCAAGTTCCTGCGGTCTGGATTATACTCAACGATGGGCGCTACAACATCTGCGAACAGGGAATAGCATATCTAGGATTCAAGAACGTAGATGCGACAATTCCGCAGGTAGATTTCGTCAAGATTGCTCAGGGCATGGGAGCAGATGGTATTCGGGTGGAAAGGGAAGCTGACGTTCAAGTAGCACTAGAAAAAGCGATCGCGTCGACTAGCCCATTTGTTGTTGATGTACTCATTGAACCTACTTGTCCTGCACCAATAGGAAGCCGTCTAGACAGTCTAATTTCGCAAGGCGCTACGAATTACTAAGAGGAGATTAGTTATGGTACAGAAACCAGTAGGTATTCGAGCGATCGCAGTGAGCTTTCCCAGCGTTAGACGTAGTAACGATTATTACAGGGAAAAATACCCGGAGTTAATTGCTCAGGCAGAACAAAAAAGCTTGGCGAGGATGTTTTCGCTTGCAGGCTCAACCCCCAGCAACGAGTTTGACTTAGAAATGATGCCATATCTGTCAGACCCATTTCGTGGTACTGTTGAGCGATGGATACTTGGTAGTGGTGAGTCTTCATTAATACTAGAGGAGCGTGCAGCAAGGGATGCCCTCGAAGCGGCTAAACTTTCTGTTAAAGACGTTGATCTCATGATTGTCGCTTCTGTATGGCCTGAACAAATCGGACTTGGTAATGCAGCTTTCCTTGCCCGTCAACTTAGCCTGCAAGGTGCTGCATGGAATCTTGATGCAACATGTGGGAGTACACCTATTGCGCTTCAAACCGCCTGTGCCCTAGTACGAGCAGGAGAGTACCGCAATGTGTTGGTAGTTATTTCATGCACATACTCTCGCTTTGTCGATGAGGACGATACCATGTCATGGTTCCTTAGTGATGGTGCCGGAGCTTTCGTGGTTGGTTCACTAGAATTGAATCAGGGAATCCTTAGCACAAAGACCATTCATGCTGGTGAGTTGTGTAATGTCGTTTTTCCCAAACTTATGACCGACACACAAGGCAATCCACAGATTCGCATGAAGCTATGCAAGGAAGCGAACAAGGTGACTCGTGAAACAGCAGTGAGGTTTCTGCGTACATGCTGTGAGGGTGCGATCGCTGCGGCCGGTGTAACACTCGATCAAATCGATTTTTTTATTTTCAATACATCTACTGCTTGGTTTGCCAGCTTCTGCACGCGCGTACTGGGCATTGACCCAGAGCGGACGATCAACCTCTATCCTAAATACGCAAACATTGGGCCAGTACTTACTGTCGCCAATATGTACTATGCTGCAAAATTGGGCAAGATTCGCGAAAATGATCTGGTTCTCGTCTATGGCTTCGGTGCAGCCGGTGCTATTGCTGCGAACGTTATGCGCTGGGGCAATGTAGCGCTAAGTTCCGACCCTCTTGAAAGCTCTAAATCAGCAAAAGAAAGCTCTCAACAAAAGAGCGAAGTTTCTTTTTAAGGACATCTTTACAAGGTTGAAATTAGATTAAGGAATTAACTGTGCAAAGACAAATTATAACAACAGGATTTTTGCTGTTATCTTTGATATTTCCACTCAAAGTATTAGCAAAAGATTATGACAACATTTACGTCTTTGGAGACAGTTTGTCTGATACTGGTAATGTATTTAATGCCACTAACGGAATTATTCCCCCAAGTCCAACCTACTCTAATGGGCGTTTTTCTAATGGCCCAATTTGGGTTGATTATCTTGCCTCCGATTTAGGATTAACATTAAATCTGAATAATAACTTTGCTTTTGGTGGCGCAACTACAGGAACTGAGAATATTGGTTTAGCTACTTTACCAGGATTGCAGCAACAGATAAATAACTTTGTAGCAGAAAATCAAACTGCTGATTCTAATGCTCTATATATTATTTGGGCTGGTACTAATGACTACCTAAGTTACTTTTTTGATGGTGAGCCAAATCCTACCAATACAGTGGTAAATTTATCAGCAGCGTTGACATCGCTTGTTGCTGATGGTGCTAAAGATATTATGGTGGTCAACTTGCCAGATTTGGGAAAATTGCCTTTTGCAAATTTTGATAGTCAACGTTCCAATTTATTCAACACATTCAGCAGTGAACATAACTCTAGCTTGAATACAACACTCCAATTTTTGAACCAACAGTTAAGTCCCGATGTCAACATTATAGAATTTGATGTTAATTCCCTATTTGATAGGATCATTGCTGCTCCAGAGGAATTCGGTTTTACAAACGTTACTAACTCTTGCATTAGCAAAGACTTATCAGTAGTGTCTATAGATGTTCCCACACAACAAGTTTCCTGTAACCCTGAAGAATTTTTGTTTTGGGACGAAGTGCATCCTACAACAACTGCTCATAAGCTAATTGGAGAATTAGCATTTTCAGCACTGAAGCCATTACCAGTACCCGAACCATCTCTTGGATTAGGAATGCTAGCATACAGCATTTTAGGTACAGTTTCGCTATTGAAAAGCAAAATAACTAATTGAGTTAGCACTTGTTCGCAAGCTGGTTGACTCTGTATTATAACTCTAATATTAAGTCTCCTTTAATACTCAACTGCTCCTAAACTTTTTAAAGTATCCTTCTGAGACTCAGTTAACCCGCTTATGCTAGTGATATTCATTCCCTCGTAAGGATTTTTACTTCTCAAAGTTTTCAAACATTCACCTGTTTGTACATCCCAAATCTTAATTGTCTCATCTTCACTACAACTGACAACAGTCTGACCATCGGAACTAAAGGTAACTGACCAAACCCATCTAGTATGTCCTAATAAAGTTCTTAAACACCTACCTGTGTTAACGTCCCAAAGCTTAACTGTTTGATCGCCACTGCCACTCGCTAGTATGCGACCATCCGAACTGAAAGCGACTGAATATACAGTATTTGTATGGTCTTGCAAAGTTCTAAGATACTTACCAGTGCTGACATCCCAGATTTTAATCGTTTGATCTTCGCTACCGCTAGCTAGCATACCACCATCTGAACTGAAACCAACTGCCCAAACCCATTCGGTATGACCCTGTAGAGTATGAAGGCATCTACCAGTGCGAACATCCCAAAGTTTCACTGTTCGGTCATGACTACCACTGGCTAATGTATTACTGTTAGGGCTGAAAGTGACTGACCATGTTCTACCACCATGTTCTCGTAAAGTATTAAGACATTTACCAGTGCCAATATCCCAGACCATTACTGTTTGGTCATCGCTACCACTGGCAAGAATTTGACTATCAGCACTGAAAGTTACTGATGTAACTCGATTAGTATGTCCCCTCAAAACTTTTAGACACTTACCAGTATTAAAATCCCATAGCCTTAAGGTTTGGTCTTCGCTGCCACTGGCAAGGATTTGACTATCAGCACTGAAAGTTACTGATGTAACTCGATTAGTATGTCCCCTCAAAACTTTTAGACACTTACCAGTAGTAACATCCCACAGTGTTACTGTTTGATCGTAACTGCCACTAGCAATAGTTTTACCGTCTGGGCTGACAACGACTGACCATATCCCATTGTTGAAACTCCGTAAAGTCTTAATACATCTACCAGTGTTGATATCCCATAATTTTACCGTTTGGTCATCACTGCTACTAGCACATGTACTACTATTTATACATATTGCTAGCGACCAGACTCTACTTCTATGTCCCTCTAGAGTTTTAAGGCATTGACCAGTAACAAAATCCCATACCCTAACTGTTTGCTCTTCACCGCAACTAACAAGAGCGCTACCATCTACACTGAAGGTAACTGAATGTACTAAGTCTGTATGCCCCTGTAAAGTTTTAATACATTTACCACTAGTCGTGTCCCAAAGTTTAACTGTTTGGTCATGGCTCCCACTAGCTAGTGTATTACCGTCAGGGCTAAAAGCGACTGAGTATACCCTCTGAGTGTGACCCTCTAAGGTGTGAATACATGAACTGCTGTTAATATCCCAGAGCCTTACCGTATAATCATCATTTCCAGTTGCCAACATGTAATCTTTTGGACTGAAGGCAACAGACCATACATTACAACCAACTTCCTGTAAGGTTTTTAGACATTTGCCTGTACTGATATTCCATAGCTTCACTGTTTGGTCATCACTACCACTAGAAAGAATCTGACCGTCGGGACTAAAAGTAACTGAACGAACCCCACCACGATGACCCTCCAAAGTTTTTAGACACTGACCATTACTGATATCCCACAGTTTTATTGTTTGATCATTACTACCACTGGCAAGAACCTGACCGTCGGGACTAAATGTGACTGACCAAACCCAACCAGTATGACCTTTACAAGTCATAAGTTGCTGACTATTAGCAACTTCGTATAAGCGAATTTCTCCATTGGTATCACCAGTAGCTAAAAGTTTACCATTCGGACTAAAAGCTACCGAAAAAATACCACCAAAGGTTTCAATAAAAACACATTTAGCTAGATGAGCATAAGCAAAATTTACATTATGTAACTTTATATGCTGCAAGTCGGCTTGCCAAATAGTTAGATAAGAAAAATCATAACTACTGAGATCCGTTTCTAAATGATAAAGCAAGTTAAAGACATTTCCTGCTGTATAACTTTGTTCTAGAGGAGATATCTCTCGTAGCGTTGTTAAAATTTGAGCTAAGTGATTTTCTAAGTTTTTTTTACTTCTAAAGGCAGTAAGCAGCCCATCTATAACTGGTTTGATGATAAAGCGAATTTGAGTATCCCTAACATATTCTTTTGCTGTCGCTTTTGTTAGAGCTTTACTCCTGAATAAATGAATATTCTGAGTGAGAATCTCTTCACATACCTGCTCTATCAAGCTACTAGTCACATACTCCATGACCACAGGCTGGAGGGTAAAAAGTAATCCAGTTTTTCCAATTAGCGTAGGCGTAGCTTTCTCGATTAGCGATCGCCTGCCTAAAGATTCTAGAGCCTCTAGTAATTTTGCTTGTGGTACTGGTGATACAATATCTTCTCGCAACTCTGAGAGTGTAACCGACTCGCGATTAATCGCTAGCCAGTACATAATATCCTTTTCTAAATCTGACAAACGCTCAAACTGCTGCTCTAAAATATCGCGAATGTCGCCAAAAACAGCCGTGTCTTGTTGCAAAAATTCAGTGACATTACCATCAAAAATATCTTGAATGGTTGTAGCAACTATCTTTAGGGCTAAGGGATTGCCTGCATAGCGCTCAATCATTACTTTCCATTCATCCTCTACCGCAGATAGCCCTTTGAGTTTTAAGATTTCTTGTCCTTCTGCTACCTTCAAACCACTCAATGGTAATGAGCGAACAGGTATTGCTTGTCCTTCGAGTAATGCTACTTCTTTCGGTTTTTCACGACTAGTCAGTATTAAACAGCTTTGGTGAGTTGCTTCTCCTATTCGTCTGAAAAGTTCACCATATCCCTCATATCCCTCTCGATAAAGTCCAGCGCGGCTACCACTGCGGAGAATTGACTCTGCATTATCAAGAATCAGCAAACAGCGATGATTTTGCAAATAGTAGAGTAGTCTTGATACCCGATCGCTAAAGCTTTCTGGTAAGTTACCTTCTGTTTCCTGCTCGTCAGATAAAAATTGGAGCAGGTTACTTAGAATAATTTTAACAGGTGGGGCTTCTCGTAGCGATCGCCAGATCACATACTCAAAGTTTTCCTGAATCTGTTGAGCAAGCTTTATAGACAGCGTGGTTTTCCCAATACCTCCTATCCCTAATAGTGCAATCAATCGGCAGTGTTCATTGAGAATCCATTGCTCTAGGGTAGTAAGTTCTTCTGTACGCCCATAAAAAACTGAGTTAAAGATAGCTTCTCCCCAATCTAGACGATTAGTTGACCTTAAATAGTCACTTTTATCTATTTTTAAATTGAAAGCTGAAAAAAGCTTTTCAATAGTCTGTTTATCAACTCCTCCTTCTCGATTCAAGACTTTCGAGATGGTAGCAGAATATAACCCTGAGCGGGCACTCATTTCTTCCAGAGTATACCTGTTTCCAAAATTTTCTTTTGCTTCTGATTGATGCTTGGCTTCCTTAATCTTTTGTAAACCCTTGGTAGTAAGTGCAACGCCACGCTTTCGTCTCCAATTCTGTAAAGTCATTTATTAACTCACGTTTGGGTAATCGCCTTTAACTAAAAGGATTATCTACTAGGCTGCTATAGATATGAGGTGATAGCTATCACAAAGGAACAATTTCATCTTGCAGAAATTTCAAATAGTTGTATGTCCAAAATGCTTACTAATGTCAGCCATTTTTAGCAATCTAATTGTTTCGGTAATTTAACACAACTTATTTAACATAAAATCTGGACTGTGGATCGTTGCTGATACAAGGTCTTCAGCCAAAAGCTTCTTGTAGGAACCGCAATAGTTGATTTATTCCGTATGATACTAGTAATTTAATACCTTCTATTTTCAGTAATGTGTTTAGGGCTTAACGCTTAAGTTCAATCTCAAAATCTTGATTTTCACTGGTAAAGACATTTCAAAATTGGCAAGCTTGATAAGGAAAGTTTGTATATATCTAGCCTATCAATCAATGAATAAAACTGCTGCACTTAAATTACCCCATTTGGCAACCTCCAGCAAGAAAAAGGCGCTTAAGCGAATTACCTTAAACTTGACATTAGATGAAGCTCAGAACCTTGAAAAGTATTGTGAACAAACAGGCAAACCAGCAATAGACGTGATTCGTGAACTGATTGAAGCCTTACCTTGACCTGTCAAATCCCAGTCCCGAAAAATTATGACTATAGTAGAAGGTGTTGTAGATTTGGACAAAGGTTTTCAGTTTACTCTGACAAGAGTAATTCAAGAGCGGTAATCATAAAATTAGACACTTCCAACTGGATATTTGCTACATTCTTTACTGTTGTTTGTTGCGAAAATACTAAAAAACAAGGGTTAGAAATTATTCTTTGATGGAATTGACGACAGACTAAAATAGTCGCCGAACCGTATAAACAGTTTCTCAGCCCTCATTTTGTAACTAAATATAGTTATCACGTCATCTTGTTTTCGGCGTGCTGCGATCGTTTACGGTGAGCGTAGCACGCCTTTACTCAATTTTTACCTGCCTCTCAATCCTTACCAAAAATTACCCAAATTCTAATATTTATATCTTGAAAATCAACCAAAGTGAAATAGTTCACAAATCTACTTTTATTTCGTCTGTGGCAAGGCTCGAATGAGTTCTCTAATCACATCCGTCGCTGGTCTGCCTGTCTGTTCACAATATTTTTCGAGGTTCTTGGCTTCATTTGATGACAGGTTTATAGTAATTCGCTTGACCGCCCATTTTTTGTTCATACTAAAACAGATAAATCGTGTAATCATAGCTTCAAACCCTGATTTTACCTTTCCAGATGGAAAGTAACCTAAATTTCAATACTTCTCGGTTAAGGGGAAAAGGGGAAGGGGGAAGGGGAAAGAAAAAACCTTTAACCCAAACCCAGTACCCTTTACCCAAAATCCGATTCCGAATTAAAAATGCTTAACCGAGAAGTATTGACCTAAATTTGGGATGTGCTGGGATACTTTTGTAAAGATGTAGGATTTACGCAAAAGCACACGTTGTAGGGGCAATTTATGAATTGCCCCTACTTGAAAATCTTTGTTTTCGACTATTGTTTGCGTAAGTTCTAGGATAGTTAAGGCTTAACCCAAGCCTATTAGGGCATATACCCTAACTACCCTTGTAGTTTAATCTGCACCTTCAATTGGTGCAAAACCTTGGCGCTGAATATTTTCTGTTACCGTGCGTGGTTCTAGGAATTGCAATAGGTAATCAGGACCACCTGCTTTAGAACCGACTCCAGAAAGTTTGAATCCACCAAAGGGTTGCCGCCCAACGATCGCTCCGGTAATATTGCGGTTAATGTACAAATTCCCAACTTCAAATTCTGTCTGCGCCTGCTGAATGTGCGAAGGTGTTCGAGAATAAAGTCCGCCAGTTAAGGCGTAGTTTGTCCCGTTGGCGACTGCTAAGGCTTCCTGGAAATCTTTCACCCGAATTACCGCCAGCACAGGGCCAAAAATCTCTTGCTGGGAAATTACCGTATTTGGCGAGACTTCACTAAAAATCACAGGGCCGATAAAATATCCTTGTTCGGGTGCTGGTAATTCCAAAACTAATTGTGCTTCTGCCTTACCCTTCTCAATATACTCGCGGATGCGATCGCGGGCATTGGCATCAATCACAGGCCCAACTTGAGTACTAGGTAACTCTGCTTCCCCAATGTTCAAGGACTTTGTGGCTTCTACCAATCGTTGCACAAAGGCTTCATAAATCGGTTCCAGCACAATCACCCTGGAAGCCGCAGAACATTTTTGTCCACTGTAACCAAATGCTGATTGCACTACCCCTACAACTGCTTGGTCTAAATCAGCACTTTCATCTACAATGATGGCATTTTTGCCACCCATTTCAGCAATTACCCGTTTCATGTGCTTTTGTCCAGGTTTCAATATTGCCGCTTCTGCGTAAATTCGACAGCCAACTTCTTGAGAACCTGTAAAAGCAATTACATGAGTATCAGGATGATTTACCAAGTAAGCGCCGACTTGCGAACCCTTGCCTGGTACGTATTGAAAGACACCTTTGGGAAAACCAGCCTCTATTAAAATTTCGGTGAGTTTGGCAGTAATTACAGAAGATGTTTCAGCAGGTTTTAGGAGAGTACAATTCCCTGAAACTAAGGCTGCAACAGTCATTCCACAAGCGATCGCTAGGGGGAAATTCCAGGGAGAAATTACTACAACAATCCCCCGTGGATGGTAGATATAACGATTAGTTTCCCCAGCAAGGTCATAATTAACACCTTTGTCTAGCCGTTCTATCTCATCAGCGTAGTACCGACAAAAGTCTATCGCTTCCGAAACCTCTCCATCGGCTTCCTTAACTGGTTTGCCAACTTCCAAAACTATCCAAGCTGAAAGTTCGGCGCGGCGGAGTTCCATCAAATCACCCGCTTTCCGCAAAATATCAGCGCGTTGTTTCGCAGGTGTTTTCCTCCACCCAGGAAATGCTGCTTTGGCTGCTTGCATAGCCTGTTCAGCCTGTTCAACGCTAATCAACCCAACTTTACCAACTATTTCACTGAAATTAGAAGGGTTGAGAGAATCGACAAATTCCGGCGTATCAACATATTCCCCATTAATCAAGGGCAAATAAGTTTTACCCAATTGTTGACGAACGCTTTGGAAAGCTTGCGCCGCTTTCGTTCTGATCTCTTCCACCGCATAATCGGTATCAGCTGCACCGAGGAAATGAGAGTTAGCAGTTAAAGATTTTTCTTCTTTGACAATTGGGGGTGCTAATAACTCTTCAATTGGTCTATTTTCGAGGTTTTGGCGTAAAAATGAACTATTAGCTGTATTTTCTAACAATCGGCGAATTAAATACGCCATTCCAGGTAATAATTCACCGTAGGGACAGTAAACTCTAACTCGATAACCCTTGTCAACCAAAGCTTTTGCAACTTTATCTCCCATACCGTAGAGGACTTGTAATTCAAAGCGGCGGCGGGGGACATTTAAACTTTCAGCTATGGCAATGGCGCGAGAGTGCGATCGCACATTATGGCTACCAATGGCAGAATACACATATTGATGATTTTCTAGCAATAACTGAGTGATGGTTTCAAAGTTAGCATCAGTTGCCGCTTTATCGTTGTAAACTGGCTGTTTCCAATGCTTCTGGGCTGCTTTGATAGTTTCTTGATCCCAATATGCGCCTTTCACCAAGCGGATTGTCAAGGGATAACCGCGTTCTTTTAACCAAGAAATGACGTTTTTGGCATCTTGCTCGCTATCACGCAGATATGCTTGAATTGTCATGCCAATATCTGTGCGTTGCCGAAATTCTTCTTCTAGTAAGAGTTTTTTCAGGATGCTGAGAGTTATGTCTTTATAAGCATACTGTTCCATATCAAAATGCACAGCTGCACCTAACTCTTTAGCACGACGTAAGAGAGTACGAATGCGATCGCTAACTCTCTCCTCACTACCTTTAGCATCTAAAGGGTCAAATTGGGAATAAAACGCCGTTAATTTTACAGAAACCTGAACTTTGGGTATCGCTTCGCCATCAGCCTCATCAATAGCCGGGATAGCTGCCCAATTCTTTGATGCTTCTACCAATTGTTGCATTAATTCTAGATAGCGTTCTAGATAAGACTGCGCTTCGGCTTCGGTAATCACCGCTTCACCAAGTAAATCAATGGTAAAAGCCATTTTTTCTTTTCGCAGTCGTTCAACTGTTTTGATGACTTGTTTAATATTTTCCCCAGAAATATATTTATGTGCAAGAGTCTCAACAGCTGTACCAACGGTTGTAGCAGCAACTTGTCCTGGCATAGAATCAGGGTTAGCAAAGTTTAGCATTCCCTTCAAAGTCGTCGGTAATTCTACAGATTCATCTCCTAAATATTCTTGTAAATGTGAGGCAATTTCTGATTTACTGTGCAAAGCAGGTAGCGTATCTATAAAGCGAAATAGTTGCACCCGTAGCCCAGGATTACTCATCGCCCAAGCTAATAATTTATCATCCCAGCGCATTTGATCGCGTAGAGAAGAAAAAAACGAACGATTTTCCTGGGTTGCCGCTAGAAGTTGTTTAGCAATTTCTTGGGTTTTAGCTTCGTAGGTGCTTGTTTGTACTTGTAATACCACTGATAATAAACTCCATTAATCTAGACAAAGCTTTTTGTAGAAAGCCTGTGTCTTCTATTTTGACGCTTTCATTTAGCTGTCACCATATTTAATGGTTTCCCAACTTGCAATTTAAAGCTGGCAGCAAGAAAATTCTAAGTAACAATTAGAATTTTGAGGAATACGGATAATTTGGCTCAAGGGAAGGATTTTCCAGCTTTTTCCCTTACTTTTTCTTTTATTGCATTCTCCGCCTGTCGTTTGGACGGGGTGTACTTGTTTTTTCCAATACTAAGAATGGGTATACTCACTCTATGCCTACAGAAAACTTTATGGATATTTTATTTTCTAACTGGCAACATACACTCCAATCCTTTGGTGTTGACCAGATAGCGGCTCAAAAAGCCTTTAATTTGTTGGTTACAGCTTACTCTACCCCCGGTCGTTACTACCACACACTGAAACACATTCATCACGTTCTCGACACCATTCAGATTTTGCAAGGCTACATCAATAACCTCGCTGCTGTTCAACTAGCTGCCTGGTTTCACGATGTAGTGTATGACACTGAGGCTCAAGATAATGAAGAACGAAGTGCAGACTATGCTTTTAAGTTACTGAGTAATTTAGGTATTCCAGAAAGTACTATAAATACTGTTACACATCTAATTTTGAATACTAAAAACCATCAAGCTGCGGTGAATGACTATGATAGTCAAGTTCTACTTGATGCAGATTTAGCGATTTTGGCTGCTAACTCAGTGGATTATCAAGAATACGCCCATGCCATTCGCCAGGAGTATGGCTGGCTGTCAGAACTGGATTATATCACAGGTCGTCAGCAAGTTTTAGAACGATTTTTATTGCGATCGCGCATTTATCATACGCCTTTAATGTTAGAGTTCGCCGAACCCTGCGCCCGTGGCAACATTCAGGCAGAAATTAAGTTTTTATTATCTGATTATTTTTACAGCACGCCCCAGTGAATGGAATTCGTGGCTTCATAAACCAAGCCCAGCGACTTCAACTAAGAGGCAATAAGCAAAGGGTTAAGCCCTTTATTTTTAACCTACATAGGCGGTTACAAACCTTGTGTAGACGAAGTTTGTAACCGCCAAGCCGAATTCTCTCACTGCTAGAAAGTTTGAATCGCCTAACGTCTGCCACCACCACGATGAGGTACTTCAACTTCAGTTTCTTGTAGCTTTCTTTTCGGTGCAAAGACTTCTTGATGTTGTTGCTGCTGAATTTTTTCCTGTGCAAACTTGACACGGGTACGAACTCCGAGATCGGTATCTGTATCGAGCATTTGCTGAAGTTGATTTGTAATCTGCGACGCTTGATCGGGTAAAGTAACTGCTATTGCAATGGCTAATGTTTCTAAACTTGTCACTGCTGCATAACGGACTACCCATTCTGGATCTTGAGAAATTAATAATAGCGCCTCTAATACCTCAGTCTGAACAGATTCTACTTTCTCCGGCGGTACTTGATGCCAGCGCAAAGTGCCTAATCCTCTTGTAGCTGCCCGCCTCACACTTAAAGAAAAATCGGTTTTTGCTGCCTCTAACAAGGTATCCAGTGCCCGAATATCACCAATTCCCGCTAAGGCACGAAGTGCCCAGGCTCTAGCACCATAGTTATAGTCATCAATGAGTTCCAATAGTGGCGATACTGCGGCTTCTCCAATCGTAATTAGTCCATCTACCGCCGCCACCGCCGCCCCTGGATTGTTGTAGCCCAAAGCTGCAATTAGAGTCGGAACAGATTCCTCTATACCAGCTGCTGCTAACTCTTGAACTGCGTCTACTAAGCGCTCTGACGAATCTGCTTCTTGTACAGCACGGATCAATATTTGGGCAAGATCGCTGTTATTCATAACAATTTTTCATGAGTAATTAGCCGTCAGCCAATTGTAGCTTAAGTTATCCGTAGTTGACATCATACATAAACCCCTAACCCTGATTTTATAACTGGGCTGGGGGTTTACATATAAAAAACATTTTTTTGTAACGTATTAATAAGAACTTATTCTCTATAATTTATGACTACAATAGCGAGTCCATCAAATTAATGACTTTCATTGCACCTTCTGATAAAGTGCTTGGTGTAGTGTGATTGACTTGATGTTCTAGTAATCCTTTGAGAGAAATGAGCTTGAGGCTATTTTCAGCAAGAGTCTGTGCGATCGCATCTGCTGCGGGTAAATATCCAATAGCTCCCAAATCTGCTAACACTGCTCGACGCAATTGCAATCTCTCACCCGCCAAAGCCTTTACTAACCGTTCTCCATAAGCTGGTTGTTGGGTTAATTGATACATTGCTCGTGCGGCGGCATATTGCACCAATTCAATTGGATGCTCTAAAAATGGCTTTACCAAAGGGATAACTTCAGTCGCCCTCAAGGTTCCCAAGGCTTCTAAAATCGCCTCGTAGGGTTGAGATAAATCAGGTTGCTGTGAGACAAGCTGTTCTCCATGTAAACCTGCTGCTAATAGCTTGCTCAGGGGAGGAATACAAACCGCATCGCCTAACATTTCTAAGGATTGTGCTGCTGCTTCCCGCACATAAAAATCTGAGCAGTCTAAACACGCAATTAAAGGTGATACTGCTTGGCGATCGCCTAGTTTTCCCAAGGCTCTAGCTGCGTTACGTCGCAAAGGATACCCGCCTTCTGGTGTCCTGTCGGCTTCATCCTTTAAAGCTTTAATCAGTCCTGTAACCGCAGCTGGTTCACTTATGCGAAACCTACCCAACCACCAAGCAGCATAAAAGCGCAAGCCTAAATCGGCACTTTCAAGATTAGCGATCGCTTGTTCTACTGTTAAAGATCCACCGTCAACATAACCTGTCGCTGATAAATCTTCAAATTTCTGTGGACTGGAATTCATTAGGAAGAAGGATGATCGCTTTGTTCGCTGTTTGTTTTCGCCTCAGCGTTCAATGGTTGAATGCTGACTATTTTGCCACCTAAGCGAGTAATTCGCTGCATTTCCTGATTCATCCGGTTTTCAGGTACTGTGATCAACACACTACCACTAGAACGAATTGGATAGTTGGTTTTGTCGGTTTCTTCGCTTTGGCGCAAACCTACAACTTCATACCGGAAGTTACGACTACTAGTTCTGCCACTAATTTGTCCAAGCATAAATCACTTCCAAATTTTCAATTTTCAATTTTCAACAGTCATTAATCAATGACTAATGACTATTGACAAATGACACTAAAGCGGTTTCACACTAGCTATTTTACCACCTTGTTTTACCACTCTCTGGAAGTAACTAGATAGTTCTTCATAAGGTATTACCACCGCTTGATTGACACGGCGGGTGCTAGGATATCCAGCACCAAAAACGCCTGCTACTTCAATGCGGTAGAGTCTGCCTTCTTTACCAAAAGTTCCTGCACCACCAAAAGTACTGTTGGGGGTAACACCTTTTTCGGAAGGAACGTATGAAAAACCAGAAGAAGCACCAGATGGAGGAACAACAACAGATGCACTGTTGCGACCTAGTTCAACAGCAAGACGGGAAGACTTGCCTTTGAGTTGGGAAGTATCGCTACTGGCATAACCGCGATAAAGTTGGAATATGCGGCTGAATCCCACAGTTTTCTGTCCTGTTTGGGTGTTAAAGCCACGATAGTAAGGAACTATATTTTCACCAAAGCTAGATTGATACTCTGCCGAATCAATATAAGAATCGATATCGGCTTCATATCCTTTGTTTTGGTACAAGTCCAAGTGATAAACCACTTCAGACTCATCATAAGGGGCACGACCCAACAAATGTTTATAGTTCAGTTCGATAACGCGAGTTTGGAAATTGTCGTAGAAAAACTTGGTTTTGTACAGTTCTGATTTAGCAACTTGACGCACAAATTCTTGTACTGTATTTTTTCCATCGCGCAGGATAGATTCAGCACTTTCGAGGCGGTCAGATGCCAATATATAGTTGTTGCCCAACACCTGACGATATACCGCAGCAATTACTCTCTCTATATCTTCTTTACTTGCATTGGGACGCAATTCTACAGGAGATTGGTCGCTAAAAGGTTCCGTTCCTAGACGGGACGCTGCTGTTGTAATAGCCATTGGTGAATTTTCCTTTTGTAATTACTAATTGGGGACTGGGGATTAGGGATAGGCTACTAGGTATTGGAAAAACTCTTTCCCACTCCTCAGTCCCCACTCCCCAGCCCCCAGTCCCCACTCCCCAGTCATATTTATACGGCAGTAATGCTAATAACTCTACTGCCTTTGCGATTCAACTGCTGCAATTTACTAGACAGTTGCTCGTAGGGTACGAGCAATTCCGCAGTCCCACGTCTTACTACAGTTGAATTTGGGGAAGCTGCTTGTAGCACTCTGATGCGGTATGTTTCCCCACGACCACCTGTAGAGAGACCGGTTAAGGCTCCAGCGGAGACTGGATAAATGGGTGAAGCTAAATTTTTAGCGACTTCCCAGGTTAGCCGCCCTTGTTTTTGTCCTTGGGCGCGATCGCTATTCGCATAACCCCGATACAGTTGGAAC
This sequence comes from Nostoc sp. TCL240-02, assembly GCF_013343235.1. Lineage (GTDB taxonomy): Bacteria > Cyanobacteriota > Cyanobacteriia > Cyanobacteriales > Nostocaceae > Nostoc. The sequence goes on from NZ_CP040094.1 coordinate 7,809,014, forward strand.
AGTCGGCTATATCCAACGTTCTTTTGTCCTACTTGACTTTTAAAGCCTCGGTAGTAGGGCACAACATTTTCGCCAAAACTCTCTTGATATTCTAATGAGTCAATGTAAGAGTTAATTTCAGCTTCGTAACCTTGTGAGTTATAAAGCTCAACATGATACGAAATCTCTGACTCATCTTCTGGGGCACGCCCCAATAAATGCTTATAATTTAACTCGATAAACCTAGTTTGCGAGTTGGAGTGAAAAAACTTATCCCGATAAAGTTCTGATTGAGCAATGGCTTGCACAAATCCCCGAACCGAGATTAAACCTTGCTGCAAAAGTGATTCTGCACTCTCCAGACGCTCTCCTTCTAAGAGGTATGCATTACCCAAAACCTGACGGTAAGCTGCCCGGATAACCACTGCCACATCTGCTTCAGTTCTATCGGGGCGTAGTTCTACAGGTGCTGAGTCTTCAAATGCTCCAATCCCTAGTCTTGCTGCTTGTCCCAAAGCTGCCATCCTTAAACCTCCTCAGTTTTAACTGCAAAACTGAAAACTTTTTAGAAAATTTTTTTCTAGTTTTTTAACAGTCTTTTGAAAATAAAACTGCCCGGAGAGGTAAGCAACTCATAGAACATCACTTGTCATAAGAGCTGATTTCCTCTCCGGGCTAAAGAAACACTCTAGCTTAGAGTATTGATTACATAGTCGATGTAGGAATTTGCTTCAACAGCAGGGTCGCCGCTTAGACCGTGGTTAGCTTTGATGTACTTGAGAGCTTCAATGTACCAGCTAGGAGATAGGTCAAAAGTGCGGTTGATTTCAGCCAAGCCAGAAATCAAGAAATCGTCCAAGGGGCCTGTACCACCAACAACTAAAGCGTATGTGATAATCCGCAAGTAGTAGCCAACATCACGAACACACTTGCCTTTACCGCGTGCATCAGACGCGAAGTTGGGACCTTGTTGTTGAGTGGTGTAAGGGAACTTGTTATATACTGCTTGAGCAGCACCTTCGGTCAAGCGTTGAGCATTAGCGCTCAATGCTTTTGCTGCTTGTAAGCTAGCTGGTGCTTGACGGAAGCGGCCAAAAGCAACTTGAATTTCGGTGCTGCTGAGGTAACGACCTTGAGAGTCAGCCGATGCAATTGCTTCAGTTAGAGGTGTTTTTGTCATTTTTGGTATTTCCCTTTTACAAACTTTTGGTTGAAATTTTGTTTTGTCCTAATGGACAATTACCTCAGTCAATAGCAGCAATATTTGCCTTAAGCTACTGCTGAAGCAGCACGATCAAAATAGCTAGCAATTTCAGCTGATAAAGCGCTGCAATCGCCTCTGGTGATGTTGTTTGTATCGTTGACAATTGCTAGGGAAGCTGCTTTCAGCTTTTGAATACCAACAGCAACTGAAGCTCCTGGGGTTCCCAATGCCAAGTAGGTTTCACGCAAGCCGTTGAGGGCACGATCATCTAACACACTGGAATCGCCAGCGAAGATTGCGTATGTGATGTAGCGAAGAATGATGTCCAAGTCTCTGATGCAAGCAGCAGCGCGACGGCTGGTGTAAGCATTACCACCGGGAGTGATCAATTGGGGTTGTTCTGCCCACAAATCACGAGCCGCAGCAGCAACAAGAGCGGAAGCATTGCTGGTAATACGGTTAACAGCATCTGCACGCTTGTTACCATCTTTGACTAGTTCACTCAATGCATCCAATTGTGCATCGGAGAGGTATTCCCCACGTGTATCAGCTTGGGAAACTACTTTTGCAAATGCATCTAAAACCATTGCGTTAAATCTCCTACTTTGCTTGGTTAAGAATAATTGGACTCAAAACTGAATGGTCCAGCTTTTTTTGATGTCAGCACTGCCTGACGAGTTACGAAAGGTCTAAAACAGACATCCACGAAATAAGTTTACGATCTCCAGGCTTTCAGATTAAAACTTTTGTTAAAAAACTTCAAACTTCTATGAACGACTGGAAAACCTGATTAAGATGTTGTTTTTTACTTCCAAGTTCTCTTTATACAATGCTGCCGCATCATTATTTATTACAAATTATTGTCATGTTTGTTAATTTCGTTTACATAACTTTACATTCAGGTTAGCTTCTCGGCACTCTAAATAAATGCTGGAAATTTTTTCAGGGAAATCCCTTAAAGAATGCGTAGGCGTAGTCCGCCCCAAGTATTGCATTTTTAACTTTTGTAGTATTTGCTACTTGGCATCTCCTGCCAAGGGCATACAGCATATTTACGGCTGCACTGTATCGATACAAGGTAATAAATGCAATTTCTTCGCGTCTCTGCTCTCAACTTTGTATAAAGAAAAAAGACTTGATTTTAGAGAATTTTTCATGATACTCTGTGTTCAACAAAAACTACGGCTTTTCGATAGGATTATCGTAGTTTTGAGTTACACACTATTGCCTGTAATTTTGCAAACTTGTGGTTAATGGTAACGGAAATCACCTCCTATGGTAAAAGACTGGTTTGAGTGGCACGACCTCTACAAGAACGAACCAAAATTGCAACAACGCTTGCAAATTGTGCAAGAATACATTTCCCATAGCTTGAATTTGTCCCAACCAGGGTTAATCCGTGTAGTTAGTGTTTGCGCGGGCGATGGACGAGATTTGCTAGGAACGCTATCAAATCACCCACGAGCAAAAGATGTTTATGCCCGACTCGTAGAGCTAAATCCACACCTAGTTGAACGTGGACAACAAACAATAGAATCCTTGGGTTTGACAAAACAAATTGAGTTTATCAATGGTGATGCAACTCTCTCCTCTAACTATGTAGAAGCAGTGCCAGCAGACATTGTGATTGTCTGTGGTGTATTCGGCAATCTTGCAGATGAAGCTGAACTAAATCGCTTGCTAGCGAACCTGAGTTTTCTGAGCAAACAAGGTGCTTTTGTAATTTGGACTCGTGGACACTCTAACGGTATTCCCCATTCTGAGACTGTGCGTAAATTTTTCCGTGAATATGGATTTGAAGAAGTGAACTTCAAACTCACCGCAACCGGAGACATGGGAGTAGGTATTCATCGTTACCTTGGTGAAAGTTTAGCTGCACCCAAAGAACAACAGTTTTTCGCGTTTACTGGTGTTCCAAGTAAAGCCAGGTAAAGGACTTCCAACTAAAAAAATATCCTATCGCTGTGTAGGCAGGGGAGCAGGGGGCAGGGAGAGAAAGAAAATATATATTATCTGATTAAATTGGATAATTTATTTTCTGGAAATCTCTAAATTAAGTGGATAGTGATTGAAAAGATTGATAAAATTCAGCGCTAGGCTGTTTTTAAATATTTGTTATTATTCACATTCTGTAACAGTTAAAGTCCACTTGAGTGGATTGAAATTTTCCCTAACATACAAACTCTAGTATGATTTCCGCAATAGTAAATACAGTAGGGGCAATTCATGAATAGCCCCTACCAGGAGATCAGGGTTTTGTATTGTTTGTGTAAGCCCTATCTCAGCATCTATGTCATTAAAAGGACTTGAGCTATTAGCCTTGGAATAAATTCCAAGGCGGGTTGACAAGGAAGCGAGAGATAAAAAAGATAGGCGTGAAAACAAGGTTTTTAAATATGGGGTTCCTTTTCCCCTTGTCCACTGATTATTAATTCCTACCAAACACACTGCCAAGGGCACGCGCCATATTTTGCGGTTGCATTGCATCCATTGCGGCAGTGGGTTCGTAGCCGCAGTGAACCATACAATCAGCACACTTGGGATTACCACTCTTCTGGCCGTATTGACTCCAATCAGTTTGTGCCAGTAATTCCTTGAAGGTAGAGTAATAACCTTCGTTCAGCAGATAACAAGGTTTTTGCCAACCGAGAACACTATAACTAGGGCTACCCCAAGGCGTGCATTCGTAGTCTTTCTCACCAATGAGAAAATCTAGGAACAAGGGATTGTGATTGAAGTTCCAGTTTTTTTCACCACTTTTGTAGGGAGCCAGAATTTGCCGGAAGAGGGTGCGGGTTTGTTCGCGGTGGAGAAAATGATCTTGATCTGGTGCCCACTCGTAACTGTAGCCGGGAGAAATCATCATCCCGTCAGTATTTAGGGTTTCCAGAAAGTCGAAGAACTCTTGCATATCTTGGGGTTTAGTACCCTCAAAGATAGTTGTGTTAGTAGTGACACGAAAACCTTTAGCTTTAGCGGCGCGGATGGCTTTGACGGCAATATCAAAAACACCTTGGCGGTCTACACAATGATCGTGTAACTCGCGCATTCCATCTAAATGCACGCTAAAAGTCAGGTAAGGTGAAGGTTGAAACTTATCCAGGCTCTTTTCTAACAACAAACCATTGGTACACAAGTAAATATATTTCTTGCGCTCAATTAATCCTTGAACAATTTCATCAATCTGGGGGTGTAGCAGAGGTTCTCCTCCAGGAATTGAGACAACTGGTGCGCCGCACTCTTCCACTGCGGTAAAGCACTGTTCTGGGGTGAGATTTTGCTTTAATATTTCCTTGGGATGTTGGATTTTACCACAACCAGTACAGGCTAGATTACAACGAAAAAGAGGTTCCAACATCAATACTAAGGGGAAGCGTTTACGTCCTTTCAAACGCTGAGTAACCAAATACTTCCCGATATCCATAGCTTGTTGTATATTAACTGCCATTGTTGCGATCGCTCCTCTTTGATAAAAACACCACAGGAAAACATAAAACCTTCTTAGGGGCGCAAGGTCTTGCGCCCTTACTGTCTATTGCATCCACACATAAATCGCTATATTTTTCATTTGACATAGCCCTGAGCAACAAACCAATCCACAGCATCTTTGAGTGCTGCTTTCAGCGAAGATTGAGGTAGACCCAACTCTCGTACAGCCTTTGCAGCATTGTAATACATTGGTTGTTTTGCCATCCGAACGCCATCCAATGGCACTGAGGGCGATTTTCCCAAGGGTGCGAGAATATTTTCATCAACCCAGGCAGCAGTAAAGGGCAACCAAGCGGGTACTGTGCGTTGAGGTGCGATCAAACCTGTGATATCGGCAAGTTGTTCGAGTAGTTCTTTGAGACTTAGATTTTGATGACCTAAGATATAGCGATCGCCTGACTTACCCCGTTGCAAGGCCAGTAAATGCCCCCAGGCCACATCTCGCACATCGATAAAATTAAGACCAGTATCCAAGTAAAAGGGCATTTGCCTTCGTAAAAACCGTAAAATTATATCACCTGTGGGGGTAGGTTTGATATCCAACGATCCAATGGGGCTGCTTGGGTTGACTATAACGATCTCTTGACCTGTGGCAACTGCTTGCATCGCTTCTTGTTCAGCCAGAAACTTAGACTTTTTGTAGTTACCTACCAACTTTTCTAGGGGACTCTGATGTGTTTCATCGACGACTTGACCAGATGATCCTACCCCAATTGCTGCCACTGAACTGGTGTAAACGGTACGTTCAATACCGGCTTTATTAGCTGCTACCAAGACATTTCGCGTACCCAGAACATTATTATGGTGGAGTAAGTCTCGGTCTGTTTGCCACAGAGAATAATGGGCTGCGACATGAAATAGATATTGACAACCTATCATTTGTTGCCAGAGATTTGGATCGTTCAAATCGCCTTTGACAATTTCTACCTCCAAACTGCGTAGATTCTCCAAATTGCTACTTGAGCGTACCAGCGCTTTGACTGTGTAACCCTCTTTTAGTAACAACTGTACCAAGTGGGCACCAATAAAACCTGTACCCCCCGTGACAAAAACTTGCATCAACTTCTCTCTCTTGTCTGAAAGCGGGGAAACCAATCATCTAAAATAGTGTAGACTACCGGCACGACAATCAAGCTGAGGATAGTTGAAGTTACGAGTCCACCAGCGATCGCTACAGCCATAGGCGATCGCAATTCCGAACCTGCACCAAAACCCAATGCGATCGGTAACATTCCCAAAATAGTGGAGGCAGTGGTCATCATAATTGGTCTGAGGCGCACTAATCCAGTGTTGAGGATTGCTTCTGTGCGTTCTGTGCCAGCATTGCGTAACTGGTTGATATAATCCACAAGCAAGATGGCATTTTTATTGGCCAGCCCCAGCAAAAAGACGAAACCAATCAGTGAAATCATACCAAAATCGCTCTTAGTGATCAGTAGTGCCAACATTGCCCCCACCAGTGCTAAAGGCAAAGAGACACCAATCACTAGAGGATCTACCCAGCTTTTGAACAGCAAAATTAGTACTACAACAATACACAAGGCAGATAAAGCCAAAGTACTGCCAAAACTGCTAAAAACCTCACCTTGGCTAGCTGAGTCTCCTCCTAAATTTAACGAAACATTAGAAGGTAACACCGCCTTTGCTTCAGCTACCACTTTATCAGTAGCATCACCCAAAGATAGATTCTTGCCAAGATTAGCACTGACATAAGCTACTCGCTGATTATTCAAACGCTCGATCTGAAAAACCTCACCTTGGGGATTTGTTTCACCTTTAACTGTGACATCGGCAAATCCCGGTAATCTCTGAATTCTCTCTTTAATTGCCTTGACTGCTTTACTTAAGGCTTGGAGATCGTCACCGCGCAAAGCTATTTGGAGAGGTTTTTGACCGCCAGAATCAACAAACTGAATATCTTCCACACTGGTAGTTACCCCAGAAAGGACAGGTAAAGTGGAGCGGAATTGGTCTTGTAGTTCTCCAGTTGTGATTGTGCGGTCTTCCTTTAACTTTATATATAGTGTGCCTTTATTCGGCTCACCCTCACGAGAACCTACAGTAGTAAATACCGTTTCAACTGCTGGTGATTTTCTGACTACATCTTCTAGTTTTTTAGCAACTTGAAGAGAATCGTTTAAGGGATTGGGGATTGGGGATTGGGGACTGGGGATTGGGGACTGGGGATTGGGGATATTGCTTCCTTGTGCGCCTCTAGCAAAATCGGGTATATTTGGTAAGGGGGCAGTATAAGCAATATTGAATTCGCCGCGATCGAGTTTGGGAATAAACCCTTTGGGAATTAGTGGAATTAGCGCTATACCTGCAATGAAACTGAGGACAGCTAACCCGACAACTATCTTCCGGTGATTCAAAGACCAACTCAGCAAATTTCTGTAAGATTGGGCAAACGCTACCCAGATTTTTGATTCCCGAGGCGGGGAGAGCGAGGGTCTAGGTTTTAGCCAGTAAATAGCCAGGACTGGAGATAAAGTCCGAGCAACTAGCATAGAAGCAAGCATCGCGGCTGAAACAGTGATGCCAAAGGGCTTGAAAAACTGCCCAATTACACCACCCATCAAACCTATGGGCAGAAAAACCGCTACTGCTGTCAAGGTGGCGGCGGTAACTGTTAATCCGATCTCATTGGTGGCTAGAAGCGCCGCTTGACGAGGAGTTTCTCCATCTTCAATGTGTCGCATGATGTTTTCTACATCCACGATCGCATCATCAACAATACTCCCAATCACCAAAGCTAAAGCTAACAGCGTAATTGTTTCTAAGTTGAAGCCGAAAATTGCCATGACGATAAACGTCGCCAACAAAGACGTAGGAATCGCCAAGGCAGAAATTAGGGTGGCTCGCCAATTCCACAAAAAAGGAAAAATTACCACGATGGACAACAAGACGGCTTCCAGCAAAGCATCAATAGTTGACTGGGTGGCTTGGCGGATATATTTTGCTTGGGTAGCAGCTAAGGTGAGTTTGACATCCTTGAGGATAGAACGTAGCCTTTGGACTTCTTTTTCAACTCGACTCACCACTTCTAAGGTGTTAGCGTTACCGCGTTTGATTACCTGAAATGCCAGTGCATCTTGGCCGTTAAATCTAACTAATGTTGCCCCTGCTTGGGGGATGGTTGCTGCACCCACATTCGCTGGATTTAGGGGAGCAGTTGCAGTCGCACCGCCCAACAGTGAGACTTTTAGGACTCCTGGTAGTTTAGCGATCGCACTTACAATCTCGTCTTTCGCCAACTTTGTCAAATCTGTAAGATTCCGGGTGGGGCTCTCAATCGCATAGCTAATGGCGGCTGACTCGTTCAGGTTCAGAGGAATAATTTTAGAAGTCGCTCCTTGAGGCAAAGTCAGCTGCTTGAGGGCAGTTTCCACCTTTTTGGTTGATGTTTCTAAATTCGTACCAACGGCAAAAGAAAGGCTAACGGCTGTTTGACTGGGATAGGTGGATGAGCGGATATTCTCCAGTCCTTCTAGGGAACGGAGGCGTTCTTCCAGGGGTTTGGTGAGCTTCGTCTCTGTATCCAAGGCAGTCGTCAGGGGGGCTGTAGCATTCACAACCACCACTGGAAAGGTAATATCTGGAAACAAAGCGTACTTAAGAGAACTGAAAGCCAGAATCCCAGCTACCGTTACGGCAATCCAAAAACTCACCGTCAGCCACGAAAATTGAATCGCTAATTTGGAAATATTGAATACTTCTCGTGCGGATTTGGAGTTACGAAGCTTTACCATCTTGGAAAATTATCGTGTGGGTGACACAATTATTTAGTCATGCTACAGCACTTTCGGTTTGCAAGCTTTGGTTATCAGAGAAGGCAGGAGGCAGGAGGCAGGAGGGAGCAGGGGGACAAGGGGGAATTATTGAACTAAGTCTCCCCCCTCTTCCTTGTCTCCCTTGTCTATTCTCCATACCCCATGCCCAATGCCCCATGCCCAATGCCTTCTAACCAGCAATATTACTTATTGTCACTCAGATATGACCCAATCTTTAATACAAAAGGAAACTTCAAAGATGAAACTTGGTTCTGTCGAGCATAAGGAATTATTCTGCCGGAGCTTTACCGAAAGCTACAGGGAATACGAACCTGAGTCTCTCCCTTGGCCAGATTTGGACGATACAGCCTTGAGTTTCTTACGCAGTATTCCCTTTTGGGAGAAAGCTTTAGATACAGAACGACAAGCTGGAGCAATAGTTAGTGGTTACGCAGCAACGGTGAGCGATCCTATTTTACAAAGTGCGATCGCTCTCCAAGGTAAAGAAGAATTACGCCACGCCCATCTACTTCAAACATTAATTGACCGTTACGGCATCGAAATACCAGAACGTCAACCAATTCAAGTTCCCCAAAATATCGAGCAAGTTTTTATGCGTTTTGGCTTTGAAGAGTGCCTGGATACCTTCTTTGCTTATGGGCTATTTGCGATCGCCCGTGAAGCTAATGTTTTTCCAGAATCTATTTTCACTATCTTTGATCCCATCATAGATGAAGAAACACGTCATATTGTTTTTTTTGTCAACTGGTTTACCTATACACAAATTCATCGTGGCCAGGGATTCATCCCATTACGGAGCACCAAAACCCTCTGGCAATACGGCAAGGCTCTCAGCAATTTGATTGCCGTTTTTGGCAATGATGATCCTAGTAAGACTGGCTTCGCTGTCACAGGTGCTGACATCTTTACCAAAAACCTCACGCTAGAAAAATTTCTCAGCATTTGTCTAGTAGAAAATCAGCGCCGGATGAGTAAGTATGATCCCCGACTACTCCAACCGCAACTACTACCCAAGCTTGCCAACATTGCGCTCCGCACACTTGAATTGATACCCAAACGCAAACTTGAAACTGTCGAGAGGGCTAGTGCCTAATTTTTTGCCCATCAACACAATTCTGGTGCCTCAAGGAGCAGAATATAAAGCTGTTTGTCGCGGATTGAGCGGCGTTACTGGTTCCATCCCAAAGGTAGCAGCCATACCTGTTGGGATGAAGCCTTTACTCAAATATCTGCAAGCATCCCCAGAAAATGGACAATTGATGGTTCCCAAATCCAGAGTGCTGATTATGGGTATCTGTGGCAGCTTGAGCGATCGCTACAGAGTTGGTGATATTGTGCTGTATCAAGATTGTATTTATCAAGGGAATCTTCTAGAGTGCGATCGCACATTCACAGCACAATTGCACTCTTGCATATCAGAAAAAGTATCATTGGTCAAGTCATTAACTAGCGATCGCATAATTTGGTCTGCTGCCGAAAAACTTCGTTTGGGTGAGATTTTGGCGGCTGATGTTGTTGATATGGAAGGATTTACTGCCTTAGAGTTTTTCAATGCCGCCAAGGTATCTGTGGCAATGCTGCGAGTAGTCAGTGACGATTGTCAGCACGATATCCCCGATCTCACACCAGCAATTAACTCTGATGGCTCCCTAAACCCTTTCCCTTTAGCGATGGCAATGCTTAGACAACCGCTTGCAGCTACTCGGCTAATTCGAGGTTCATTAACAGCATTAAAGATGTTAGAGCAAGTTACAAATATGCTCTTTTCTGATAATAGACTGAAATAATTTTTTGGATAAAAATAGCACAGTTACGAGTATTTAAATCCCCAATTTATTTAATAAATTGGGGATTTAATATTTTATGAATACATCTTCATATAAGGGACTTCCAAATAAAACAATATCCCAAAAATAACGCAAATAATTTTCTCTATCTCTTCTCTCTCTCTGTGTTCTCTGTGTCTCTGTGGTTCGTTTATTTGGATAATTTATTTCTTGGAAGTCCTTAAGCTGAAATTTGTGAAATATAACTATAAAAATATCTGTGATTATATTTGTGTTGATATCACATTAATCACAAGAATAATTACTATCAGTGTAAGAATCAATACAATTTTATTCTGATGATTGAATTGCTTGGGCAATAAGTTTCACAGAAACTTTATCTTCATACATATTAAATATAAAAGAATATTGGGAAGCATAATATAGAACCTTATCAGGGTTGGGTTCCAGGAGAGCTAATTCTTTTTGCTTTCAATCAAAAATACTCTTTTGCGAGAATAGCTCGGAACTAATTTACCAACTATCTAACAGAATTTATGAATTTCAATCAAAACTTACACTTGTACTCGTTTCTAGCTAATTTTAGATGGCTCAAAAAAAGTTACACCGCTAAAATCATGTTGGTGGCTTTTTTGGGTACTCATGTACCACTTCTAACATTACTTTTGAGTTTCGTCATCTCAAACTCTTATTCCTTTGAGATGGCGGCACGAGTTATGAGCATTGCTCTACTGGCTACATTAGCGGGTACAGCTGCTACCCTCTATGCATTAAACCATCTCCTCAAACCGGTCATTTTGACATCTGGTGCATTACAAAATTATCTGAACACCAAAACATTACCTAAATTGCCCACAGAATTTGCTGATGAAGCGGGTACTTTGATGGCAGATACCTCACAAACTCTTCACAAATTAGATGAGTTAATTCACCAAATCACTAATTATGATGACCTGACTGGATTGCCCAATCGTGATTTATTCCGCGATCGCCTCCATCAAATTCTATCCCAACCTGAAAACAACCAGCGCCTTGTAGCTGTCTTTGTACTCAGTATTGATGATTTCACTGGTATGAGTCATGGATTGGATCATCAGACAACAAATTTATTGTTAAGAGCAGTTGCCAAGAGGTTATTAACCAGCACGCCGCAAACAGATACTCTCGCCTATTTAAAAGGAGATGAATTTGCTCTTGCCCGAATGGATATTCATTCTTTGGAAAGTGTAATTAAGCTATCTCAGATGCTGTTGAGTACCCTGAGCAAACCCTTTTCTGTAGAACGTAACTTGATTCATATTACCGTCAGTATCGGTATCACACTTAATAACCTAACCGATCATAATAGCGTAGATCAACTTTTGCAACAGGCTCATATAGCGCTTTACCAGGCTAAACAGCAAGGGCGTAGCCAATACCAATTTTATTCGCCAGAAATGAATGTTCAGTTGCAAGAGCGACTGACTTTAGAAAAGGAATTACATGGAGCGCTTGAGCGTGGTGAAATGCTGGTTTATTATCAACCTCTGATTGATTTACATAGCGGACAAGTTATAGCGATGGAAGCGTTGCTTCGCTGGCAGCATCCTACATTAGGTTTGGTTTCTCCAGTAAAGTTTATTCCCATTGCAGAAGCCAATGGTGCGATCGTACCAATTGGTGAATGGGTTTTGCATACTGCTTGCGCCCAAACCCGTGCTTGGCAGCTTGCTGGATTTGCCCCAATTCGGATATCTGTGAATCTGTCAGCTCGACAGTTTGAACAACCCTATCTGGTTGAGATAGTCAACCAAATTCTTGAAGAAACTGGACTCCAAGCATCTTCCTTAGAACTAGAAGTAACAGAAAGCTTCTTGATGGCTGATATTGATCGTTCAGTTAAAACCTTAAAACAATTACGAGAACTGGGTATCTGCTTGGCTCTAGACGATTTCGGTACTGGTTATTCCTCCCTGAATTATTTGAAACGCTTTCCTGTAAATATGCTCAAAATTGATAAGTCATTTGTGCAGGATGTCATGTCTAATCCTGATAGCGCCGCCGTCACCAATGCGATTATTGCCCTAGCAAAGAGCCTCCGCTTGAAAATCACAGCAGAGGGTGTGGAAACCCAAGAACAGCTTGAATATCTAAAAATGCGTGGATGTGATGAAGGTCAGGGTTTCTACTTTAGTCGTCCTGTTCCTGCTGATATAATTGCCCCGATGTTGGAGAAAAGTTCTCAGCAGATGGAGATTACTACAACATAGGTGGATGTCTAAGCCCATTACAACCAATCACACTTTTGCACTGCTCTCGACAGCCACCCGAATCTCAATCTAGCGCTACATACCTAGATTGAGATTCTTTTTGTATGGAAGCCCCGCTTCCATACAAATTGTCCGAGTTTTGCCGCATTAGAATTTCTGGGCAAATTCGCAGTAGTAAAAGGCGAGGCTAATCCTCTGGGTAACTGCGATCGCACAGATAAAATAGAAAAAGGGTGATGTGTTCATTAGGAATACACCGCGATCGCCCATTGTCTGCGAAATCCTTGATCTTCATACGACTGCCAGTATGTATCCGGCAATTTCTACTGAAGATTTGTTAAACATTCCGATCGCGATACCGAAAGAATCTACTCGCCAGAAAATCACAGAAAAGGTCAGGGCATCTCGTAAAGCACGGGAGCAATCGAAACAACTGCTAGAAATTGCTAAAACAGGAGTAGAACGAGCGATAGAGACTGATGAAGCGACAGCTACAACTTGGATAAACCAGCAACTTGAAGCCTTGGGGGTAAAACTGACATGATTGCTCAACCTGAGACAAAACACTACACCGTTGAAGAGTACCTGGAACTTGAAATCGCCTCCGATATCCGCAACGAATACCGTGATGGAGAAATTATCCCTATGACAGGTGGAACCCCAGACCATAATGATATTACCAGCAACCTTGTGGCTATCTTGAAAGCCACATTGCGGGGAAAGCCATACCGTGTATTTATCCTGGATCAACGACTCTGGATTCCCGGTGCAAATCTCTATACTTACCCTGATGTGATGGTTCTGCCCAAACCCTTAGAACTTCAAACTGGACGCAAAGATACTGTGGTGAACCCCTGCTTTATTGCTGAGGTATTGTCTAAGTCCACCCAAAACTACGATTCTCCTGCGGAGACGCTATGCGAACGCGGCGAGAAATTTGTTGCCTATCGTAAAATTCCTACCTTCCAAGAATATTTACTGATCGATCAATATCGCATACACATTGAGCATCATGTCAAAACAGCCGCTCATCAGTGGCTATTTTCAGAATACGACGACCCAACTGTCACCCTTTCTTTGAGTACCTTTGAGTTGCAAATTCAAATTGCAGAACTTTACGAAAATATTGATTTTTCAAACGTTTGAGTTGAATGCCTAAAACAGGAGTAGAACAGGCGATAGAAACCGATGAAGCGATCGCAACAACTTGAAGCTGTTGGCATTAATTTCTCAAATTCAACTTAATTTAATGGAGGCATAATGTCCGAGATTACCCTAAACCCAGAACAACTCAAGGAAATATTGAAAAGCGCGATCGTCGAATTGATTCGTGATAACCGTGAAGAAGTCTCTGAATTTTTGGCAGAAATTATTGAAGACATAGCAATGGAACGAGCGATCGCGGAAGGTGAAACATATATCGATATTTTCCATAGTAAATGACTACTGCTGAAAATTGCTAAACCAGGAGTTGAAGGAGCGATTGAGACTGATGAAGCGATCGCAACAACTTGGATAAACCAACAACTAGAAACCTTAGGCATTAACGTAACCACAGTCACTTAACATACTGGAGTAGCAATGAAAGCACTTAAAGTCATGGCAACGATCAATGAGGAGGGACAACTAAGGGACTTGCGTGAAAATAAAGTAGCAGTAAACCGAGTTTCGACTGCGCTCAACTACTCGACATCTGAGGGTTGAGCGCAGTCGAAACCCGCCTGGTTGGTACACTATTAACCCGCAGATCCCTAACCTTAGATCATCCTCTCACAACAGATAAAAACAGCCGTGTAGAAGTCATTGTTTTAATCCCAGATGAAGAAACCCCAGATGAGACATCTCAGGCAGAAGTTTTAGCAGATTTCCGGCAAGCTTGGCACGAAGCCATGACTGAGCAAACGATTCCCGTTGCTCAACTTTGGGAAGGTCTTGAAGATGACTATTTTGAAATTGTGGAAAGCTTTGCAACCATCTGAGTCCGAGATGAAACCTCAAGTTTGCGAAACATCCTTTTTAAAGCTTGCTTGACAGAGTTTTCAGTAATCCAAAGTTCAGTACTAATTTCTGCATTGGTTTGTCCTTGAGCCACCAAGTTAGCAATTTGCTTTTCACGAGGCGTTAAACGCTCTGTCTGTAATAGTAGTGGATGTTGGGATCGCGCCATTGCTACCCAAGTAGAAATGTGCAGACAAAGCGCACTCAAATCTGTGAGATTTTGTGAGTTGAATGTAGGCATTCCTTGCTGACGGGTAAAACCTACCACACCTACTAACTGCCCATTGCTGACAATTGGCCCTGCCATAACATGCCAGTGATCGGCACGAGGACAAATCAACCTCCATGTCTTAGGTTCTACTACTAAACCTTCATGAACAGGGGCATGGTGTTCTAGCAAGTAGCCGGCAACTGGATTGTGCTGAGGTGATAATGCAATTTGCAGTGCTTTTTGGAACTTGCTGTCAAGTAGAGAAATTTGAGCAAAGAAAAACAGCCCACATCGTGTAGCAGAAAAATATTCACTCATTTCTGCGCGTATGTGCGATCGCAACGCCTCTTCATCTTTAGCTTGAGCAATTTCATGAAATAGAGCTTGTAAAGCAATCATGATTGGCAAATTGTACACTTTCGAGGTCTAGGCGCAGTATGGCAACCAGACCTATCCTAGCCTTTGTCACATCAAGTTTTTCCACTTTTTTGCTTTTTTTGGATTACTTAAGCATGACTCTAAATTCTGGCATTGATGATACACAGATATCCGGGCGCTGGATTCAAATCGGTTTTTTTATCGCAGTAGTGTTGTTCAATCTCTGTTTAGCAACCCAAATATTTAGTGTTGGACTGGCTTACTTTTACAACTCTGATTGGTGGAACCTACATATTTGGCTCGTGCGAGGATATAGCGGACTCTCAGTAATTTTGTTGATATGGGTGTTTTTGATGCCTTTTCCTTCAAGAGTTCAGAACCTGACAGCAAGTATCCCAGTGTTGCTGGGACTGCAATTTCTCACAATTAACTTGAAGACTTCTTTTCCTTTAGCTGTCTTTCATCCACTCATCGGCTTTTCTTTATTTTCTATTTCCACAACCCTAGTTCATCGGACATCGCAGGTTGTATTTCCCAACCATAACCAAGACTAAATAGGTAACTTTCAATTCTTTTAGCGCTATTACAGGAGAAATATAAATGTCTCAATATGCTCATCCATCCGTTCTTATTGATACCCAGTGGCTAGAAAATCATCTCAAAGATCCAAATGTCCGCATTATTGAAGTGAATATCAGTCCAGAACCGTACAAAAATGCTCACATCCCTGGTGCTGTTTTCTGGAACATCTTTACAGACTTACTATTTCCCGATTTTAAACTTAATTTGGATGCGATCGCTTTTGAAAAACTGATGGCACGTTCAGGCATCACTAATGATACAACAGTGATTGCTTATGGCAGTTATCCTGGAACTGGAGCCTGGATTTTCTGGCTTTTGCAAGTCTTTGGGCATGAAAATGTAAAAGTTCTCAATGGTGGTTACCAGAAATGGAAGTCAGAAGATCGTTCACTAGCAACTGAGTTATCCACGTTTCCTGCTACTGATTACCGTGCCAGAGCTACTGATCCTCATCTGCGAGTATTACATAATGAAGTTCAGGCATCGATTGGTAGAAGCGATTGCGTGTTGTTGGATGTCCGAACAATTCAAGAATACTGTGGTGAGTGGTTTTTCGATCAGCCACCAAAAGCAGGTCAACTTACTGGTCATATTCCAGGTGCAGTGCATCTTGAGCATATCTTAACTCTCAATGAGGATGGCACTTTTAAATCATTCAAGGAATTGAAAAATCTTTATCACAGTAAGGGAATTACGGCTGATAAAGAAGTTTTTCCCTACTGTACTATCGGTGCGCGTTCTGGATATATCTGGTTTGTCTTGAAGTATTTATTAGGTTATCCGAACGTTCGAAATTACGATGGCTCTTGGAATGAGTGGAGTCGTCTACCTGATGTAGCTATAGAGAAATAGTGAGCTATTATTCCCAAATATTACCAATAACCACACCTTTACAGACGGACACCACTACCATTACCAAGATTAAAATCTCTTAACCTTTCGTTACAATAAAGACATCGAGAAGGACGAAAACAAACCTCTCGAAGCTGAAATCAAAGGTGAACGACATGAATGGCACAATTCGCGTTGGTAATCTCTTCGGAATTCCCTTCTATATCCATCCGTCATGGTTTTTAGTTCTGGGTTTGGTAAGTTGGAGCTATAGCAGTGGACTGGCGGCACAATTTCCCCAATTATCTGCGGGATTAGCTTTGCTACTAGGATTGATGACAGCGCTGATGTTATTTGCCTCTGTCGTCGCCCATGAATTAGGCCACAGTTTCGTTGCGATTCGTCAGGGTATTGATGTCAAATCCATCACTCTGTTTATATTTGGCGGTTTGGCTAGTTTAGAAAAAGAGTCGAAAACCCCAAGTGAGGCTTTCTGGGTAGCGATCGCAGGGCCAATAGTCAGCTTACTACTATTTGGTATCCTTACAGCCATTGGTGTTACTACTACTGCATCAGGCCCGTTAGCAGCAATTCTTGGTGTTCTTGCTTCTGTTAACTTGGCGTTAGCCCTGTTTAATCTGATTCCTGGCTTGCCATTAGATGGCGGAAATATACTGAAAGCTATCGTTTGGAAAGTTACAGGCAATCCTTATAAAGGCGTAACCTTTGCTAGTCGAGTTGGACAAATCTTTGGTTGGGTAGCAATTCTTTCAGGTATAGTTCCTCTACTATTCTTTGGCAACGCTGGTAACTTCTGGAACTTGTTAATTGGCTTCTTCTTGTTACAAAATGCTGGTAATGCGGCTCAATTTGCCAGAGTGCAAGAAAAACTCACAGGTTTGACTGCTGAAGATGCCGTAACTCATGACAGCCCGATTGTATCTGGTAATCTTAGCCTAAGAGAGTTTGCCGATGAGCGAGTTATAAGTGGGCAAAACTGGCATCGGTTCTTAGTGACTGATGATGATGGACAATTAGTAGGTGCGATCGCAGTTGATAATTTACGAAATGTACCAACAGCATTGTGGTCAGAAACTCAAGTAAAAGAAGTCATGCGACCAATTCCAGAATCTACCACAGTCCAATCAGATCAACCTCTGCTGGAAGTCATGCAGTTACTGGAAGAACAAAAGCTATCTGTACTTACCGTGATTCGTGAAAATGGCGTTCTAGTTGGAATCTTAGAAAAAGCTGCAATTATCCAGCTACTTCAAAGCCGAACCGAAACGAACCCTGCATAGTTGAATAATTCGTAATTAAAGTTTAGACTCCACTCAGATTAAAGGGAAAGGGATAATAAAACCTTTCCCTTTTTCGCTATTTGGGAATTATATGGAGTTGAGAGCAATAGATAAATTACCATCTTCTGGCTTATTGAACATTTCTGCGTTGATGGTACGTTGCCAAGTTAATTCTTTTGTAGTCTCATCCCAATGCCAGCGTAATAAGTTAGCGGATTGACTCTTAAAAATTTCTGGTAAACCAATCGCTTTTCTAGGTGCATTAGTAGCTAAAGCGATCGCACTTTCTACGTCACAAATTCCCCACTTTACCAAATTCTGCACTCCCACCAATAAGGGTAAAGTCGTCCCTGACAAAGTGCCATCGGCCAATCGTGCCGTACCGTTTTTAACTTCAATTTGCCGACTGTCCCAAGGATACACGCCATCGGGTAGCCCCAGAGGAGAAAGGGCATCGCTGACGAGGAAGAGTCCTTGTTCTTGATAGCTAGCGCGAAGCAAAATTTGTAGCATCATGGGCGAAACGTGTTCACCATCAGCAATAAAACCACACATTACATCAGGATCGATAATTGCTGCCCCTAATAATCCTGGTTCTCGGTGATGTAATGCTGGCATAGCATTGAAAGCATGAGTTACCATCGTTGCACCTTGTTCAAAGGCACGTTGTGCTTGAGCAGATGTTGCCTGAGAATGCCCTAAACTGACAGTAATTCCTAGAGAACGCAAATATGGAATTACTTCGCCAGTGAAATCTAACTCCGGTGCTAAGGTGATGACTTTTACGACATGGGCATAATCACCCAAAACCCACTTTACCTGATCCATTGTCAGAGGTAACAGGTACTCTGCTGGGTGTGCGCCGCGCTTTTGAAAATTCAAAAATGGCCCTTCTAGATGTACTCCCAAAATCTTGGCACCTGCTGGCTGATTGGGGAGAACTTCAGCAATAATAGCAAGCGATCGCTGAATATTTTCTACTGAAGTTGTCACAAGTGTCGGTAAAAATCCATCTACCCCAACATCCCATAAAAATTGTGAGATTTTCTGGAGCTTATGAGCATTTTCAGCCGTTAAATCAGGAAATGCCAATCCCAAAGCACCGTTAATTTGTAAATCAACACCACCCAATGAAATCCAGTCGCCAGCAACGTTTATTAGAGATGCACGGCTGCGTGCTTCTACTGTATCCATTGGCAAGATTTGCTCAATTATGCCCTTTTCATCAACCAAGAGCATTTGCAAATCTTTGTAACCAGGCACTCTAGCATTGATAATATTTACAGGATTTTGTGTTTCTTGGGTCATCACACTGAACTAGAAGAAAGATAAATCTGATTTTAGATGCAACCAACATCAATCAATGAGATGATAAATCGGCATAACCTAACTCAAATAATTTTGAATTTCTAATTTTTAATTTTTAATTATTATGACTCCCCTAGTTGGTATTATCATGGGCAGCGATTCTGATTTGCCCACCATGAAAGACGCGATCGCAGTTTGTGACGAATTTGGCGTTGAGAGCGAAGTCGCGATCGTTTCTGCTCACCGTACCCCAGAACGGATGGTACAATACGCTCAATTTGCACACCAACGTGGTATTAAAGTGATTATTGCCGGTGCCGGTGGTGCTGCCCATCTGCCTGGAATGGTAGCGTCTTTAACACCACTTCCTGTTATTGGTGTTCCTGTAGTCACCAGGAACTTACAAGGTGTAGATTCTTTGTATTCTATTTTACAAATGCCTGCGGGTATTCCTGTGGCAACAGTGGCGATCGATAATGCCAAAAATGCCGGACTTTTAGCAGTACAAATGCTGGCAATTCATCAACCAGAATTGCTAGAAAAAGTGCAACAATATCGCCAAACCCTCTGTGAATCAGTAATTGCAAAGCAAGAAAAGCTAGAACAACTAGGCTATGAGCAATATTTAAAGCAGATGTTTTAGATAATTCGTAATACTTCGGCTACGCTCAGTACAAGTTCGTAATTCGTAATTCGTAATTGGTTAAGAAATATTAACAGCAGACTAGGGGGAGACAAAGGCAGAAGGGGACAAGAAGAATAACCATGCCCAATGCCCAATGCCCCATTCCCAATGCCCTATGCTCAATTAAATTCCAACATTGAAGCGATCGCTCCAGAATCAATGCAGCATTCTGAAGTATCTTGATCCTGAGACCTTAGTCGAAAATTTAGAGTGCAACATTCATGTGCCAATTGCTCGGAATGAATTGCAATGTTCCAACTGATATTTGCTTTTCTTTTGAAGGGTTTTCTGCACGGGGAGGAAGAACAGATCATCATAGCGATGGTTGGGGCATTGCTTTCTTTGAAGGGAAGGGATGTCGGATGTTTTTAGATGCCCAACCTTCTGTTGCTTCTCCAGTAGCGGAGTTGGTGCGGAGTTATCCCATCCATTCAACCCATGTCATAGCCCATATCCGTAAAGCTACTCAGGGTGAAGTTGCCCTACACAACTGCCATCCTTTCCGCAGAGAATTGTGGGGTCAGTATTGGGTATTTGCTCACAACGGTAATTTGCCAAATTTTGATCCAGAAAATTTAGGTTTTTATCAAGCTGTAGGTGATACAGATAGTGAAAAAGCATTCTGTATGATGCTAGAAACATTGCGATCGCGTTTTCCTGATGGTAAACCTGACATCAAGAAACTGTACCCTGTACTAAAACAAATTAGTGATGCTATTGCAGAAATAGGTATATTCAATTACTTATTATCTGATGGAGAACACTTTTTTGCTCATTGTTCAACTAACCTCAGCTACATTGTCCGCCAAGCGCCCTTTGCAGCTGCCCATTTGATCGATCAAGACATGACCGTAGATTTTCGGGAAGTGACTACCGAACGCGATCGCGTTGCTGTCATTGCTACTACTCCCCTCACAGACAACGAAGTTTGGACAAAAATCCAACCGGGAGAATTACTAGTTTTTCAGGATGGGTCGCCACTGGAATATGTATTTAGCTAAAAATGCGATCTTGTTGGCGAATTCAAAAATTCACCAGAAATTTTCCCATTTAGACACTTTCTAAATGGGTTTTGTTTTTCATAGTAATATACGGGATGCGGGAAACTCAGTCTCTCTAAGGCTGAAAGTGTCAACTACTCAAGCTTCGTAAAGGTTTTGGTATTGACTACCGTATCCAATCCTTGCAGTAAGATGTTTCTAGCTGTATTTTCACGTGCTTTGGTTTTTATCTTACCAGGAGAGTCTAGTTAATTGGCTAAACAGCGACTCGACACACTATTAGTAGAGCTAAATTTATGTTCTTCTCGCGCCTTGGCACAAAGGTTAATTCAGGCGGGGGAAGTGACTGTTAATCAGCAGCTAGTTGATAAGCCTGGTACAGAAGTTGATATTTCGGCTCAAATAAATATTAAAGAGCGATCGCCTTTTGTGTCTAGAGGTGGTGAAAAACTCTCCAAAGCTTTGTCAGTATTTGCCATCCCTGTAGCAGAGCGCATTTGTTTAGATGGTGGGATTTCTACAGGTGGTTTTACTGATTGTCTCTTGCAAGCTGGAGCAAAACAAGTTTACGGCATTGATGTTGGTTACGGACAAGTTGACTGGCGATTGCGAAATAATTCGCGGGTGATTTTGCGAGAACGTACCAATTTACGGCAACTACGACCAGAGGAGTTATATAGCGAAAACGATCCGATTCCTGATTTGGCGGTGGTTGATGTATCGTTTATTTCTTTAACTAAGATTCTGCCTGCTTTGTGGCAACTAACTCAAGCTAACCGAGAAGCTGTGTTGTTAGTCAAGCCACAGTTTGAAGTTGGCAGATCCCGTGTGGGTAAAAAAGGTGTTGTGCGAGATCCAAACGACCAAGCTGATGCTATTTTCCAGGTGTTACAAGTAGCCCACGGATTAGGATGGAAATACAAAGGCTTAACTTGGTCGCCGATCACTGGCCCGGCTGGGAATATTGAATATCTTTTGTGGTTGGGAATGGAAAGTGAAATACCATTACCTGATTTAGAGGCAATTAAGCAAATAACGCAATCAGCAACAACTGATTTACGTAAAAATTAAACGTCGTAGATTAGACATTCTACGGAAGCTGGATGGCGATCGCAATAGTTATCTAAAGAGTTTTTCTTGGCTTTTGCTTGCTGCTGATCGGCTTTCTCTGCTTGCAATTCTTCCACAATGTCCCAGGCTACGGCACAACCCGCAGAATCGCTGCCATTTAGCTCACAAGTTGTGCGAGCTTCAGTAATGGCTTCAGTAATAGCTTCTTCAAGATTTGCTGCACCAGCAGTTTCAAATGAGTTTAGGGTAGTTGTCATGATCCTTTCACCTTTAATTTACGCAGATAGATATTAGGGGATAGAGGATAGTTTTTCTATAACCTTTTCCCTGTAACCTGTTCCCTCAATCTTGCATCCCAAATTCGAAATGTCAGTCAATTGTCAGAAGAGCTTGATAGAAGTTCATAAACACTTGTAAACGGTAACAAACACTTAACAAAAATTATTTATTCTCAATATTTTATGCCTAACTCTTGTCGCAACCGATACAGAATTGTATTCTGATCGACTTGAGAGAGAATTTCTT
This sequence comes from Nostoc sp. TCL240-02, assembly GCF_013343235.1. Lineage (GTDB taxonomy): Bacteria > Cyanobacteriota > Cyanobacteriia > Cyanobacteriales > Nostocaceae > Nostoc. The sequence goes on from NZ_CP040094.1 coordinate 7,831,407, forward strand.
GAATTACGCTGCTAGCACCCAACTGTCCCCAAGTGCAGCCTTTTTCGAGATACACCTGAGCAGCTTTACCAACGGAGTATGCACCATAACCAGCGATACCAGCTTGAGCGATCGCACTGCCAGCTAAAGCAGTAATATTGCTGGGATTGTCAGCACTGGTTATTGCAGCAGTAGTTTTACTTAAGCCTAGAATAAAACTACTACCTAGTTCCCCCAGTAGCAAGCCACCAGAACTAAACAAAATCGTTTTTAAAATTTTTCCGGCTTCATAGCTAGTCATCGGCAAACCATATAATCTAGCTAGAGCGCGAATTAAAGCTAAATCGGCAACAGTTCCGCCAAGAATATCTAAGAAAGCGATGGGATTGAGCATTACTGCCAAAGCTTTGTATTTGGTAAATTGCCAAATGATATTTTCAGCTTCTTGTTCGCGTAAGTCGATGGTTTTTTGAGCGATCGCGGCTTCTGCATCCCGTGCTTGGATCAGGGCATTTAAAGCCAGGAGCGATCGCCCTTCCCGATTCAAAATATTCAGAATTGTCTCTTTGAGTTCGTCTACTTGTGGTGGTGGTGTCTCCCATTCATAACTGATACGCCCATCAGGCCACTCAACCCGCACTTCCATCGGTGCTGGTTCCGCCGCCACCATAACAATTTCATCAGGTAACAGAGGCTTTGCTTCAGGATGCCCAGCACCCAGTTGTTGCAAATTTTGGTAAATCACTCCTTGATCGGTATCTGGGTATAAATCTATTTTGTTAAATACTAAAATTAGGGGTTTTTGCGATCGCCGCAATTCCAGCAATGCCTGATACTCAGTGCGCGTGATATCACCAGACACGACAAACAAAATCAAATCCGCCTGATGCACAACTTCTCGTGCCATATCCGCCCGTGACTCACCCTCAATTTCATCTAATCCTGGGGTATCAATTAACTCTACTAGTACCTTACCTCCTGGCTGCCAACGCACCGAACGGGGCCATTGAGTGACACCGTTTAGGGGCCCAGTTTGCAAAATTTTATCTCCCAGTAAAGCATTTAAAACTGCTGACTTACCACGACTCACCAAACCAAAAGCGGCAATTCTAATCACGTTAGAGTCCAGTTTGTTGAGTGTAGAGTTCAAAGCTTCCAATTCCGGTTTCAACAAACCTGCCAATTCCGGGTTAGATGACAACTGTCCTGATTTGCGGAGATATCCATACCAAGACAGTGCTTGTCTGAGACTAGCGCGGGCACGATTTAAATGAGTTTCTTGCAGATTTCGCACAAAGTTAGGTTGATTCAAGATTTGACAAACAACAGGCTACATATCCATTTTGATCTAATTCCAAGACTGCTAGCCTGTTTTGTCAAATTAAGCAATTGTTCTAATTATTTACACACATCTTTGTGGGATATCCATTCAGAACATCGGATCGTGTTGATTATCCCAACACTTGCGATCGCGCCAGCTTCTCCCAGTATATTCACATTCAGAGGCATCATCTATCCAAGGAATCGATGTAGAGTAGTGCGAGGTTCCAATGGAAGCGAATAAACTAGCAGTGAATAAGGGCAATAATAAGGATAAAGTTGTCAATGTACAAATTGGTAAAATTATTAAATATCCAGTGAGTAGCACAATGTTAGTAGGAGTCCAAAAAACTCTGCCTATTTTATTATTTTGGTGAGTTTTTAAGTTAGTTTTTGAATTCGAAAAAAGCATAATGCAACCCTATTAATGCCGGTTTATATAGCAATCTCATTTGATTTGTCAAAGCAAAGCTGACTGAGAACTAGCCAGATCGGGTTTCGGTTCTCAGTATATTTAGCAAAAATCAAATAGGAATCCTAGATGACTACGGATTTTTACGTAAGAACATTATTGAAGTTATATACTCTGATGTCAAAGGTGCAAGTGGCGACTTGTTAGAAGTTTTAATCTTTGGGCACTAAAAAATATTTTTCATGAAAATATGTTGAAGTTAGGGCATTTACCGAAGCTTATCCAGACGATAAATTAGTGCAACAAGTTGTTGCACTAGATACACCAAAAAAGTTGTAAGTATCTTTCAAAAGCTTTAATCTAAAGTCGGCTGTCGCCGATATTGTAGAAACCACTCATACAACTCTGGATTATTGTATGTCTGCGTCCATGAGTCGTGATCGGCTTCTGGATAAACTGTAAATTTCACATTTCCATCGCAGGCTTTAAGTGCAGAAACCATGATTTCAGACTCACTTGAGGGAACGACATTATCTTTTGCTCCGTGAAATGCCCACACAGGAATGGTTTTCAGCTTATGTGCTTGGGCTGGATTACCACCACCACAGATAGGCGCGATCGCCGCAAATCGTTCTGGTTGCGCTGCTGCTAAATGCCAGGTTCCGTAACCACCCATGCTTAAACCGGTCAGGTAAACTCGATCTGGATCAACAGGATAGGATGCAATAACCTCATCCAGAAGGGTACTTAATCGCTCTATATTCCAATATTCACCACGCGGACATTGGGGAGAAATGACAATGAAGGAAAAATCTGGCTGTTGTTCTACAACCTTGGCGACACCGTGCTTTTTCACATGATTTAAGTAAGAGCCTCGCTCACCCGAACCGTGTAAAGATAGAATTGTTGGCAAAAGTGGGTGTTGTGTTTCGTTGCGACTTCCGTCTGGGTGCAGTACACTGGGCAAGAATAGCAGGTAGTTATAACTGTCGGTAGAAGTAATTTGTTGTTGTAGTGACGGCATAAAATTAAAAATTTTCTTAGTTTAACGTCTACGAATAGCTATTGTATAACTTGGCCGTTGTGTTGCTTCTCGTTGACTCTTAACTAACCGAAAATCATTATCTATATATAGATGCTCTAAAAAAGAAGTAGCTAGGTAAACTTTTTTAAATTTTTTGACAGTATTTCTGTCCATATCTTTTACTATAAGTTCTTGCTGTAAATCTATATTTAGTGCTGCTTCCTGAAATTTAGATTTGACTGTTTTTGTAAACCACTCATCTGCATCATCAATTGTCAACGGGATTTCTCTATTTTTCAATGCTTGGAATATCCCAACATTTTTAATATCCCACTTCTCATCGATAACTGAATATTTTTGCAACAACATTAAGTCATAAGCTGGTAATTTTGATGAAATTTTTTGCCAAAAACCAGATTGATGCCCTGGTGCATAACGGGCAATATTTGCATAATAACCATCATTATGAAAAATTTGGTAAGACTGCTCGTGTATCCTACCAGGTAAAATATCTTGAAAAGGTATAGTAGACCATATTGGTACCCATACTCCCGTCACGATCGCTACTTGATCTGCAACCTTCTCAAAGGGATTACGTCGGCTCAACTCTGCAAAATATGGTGCTAATTCATTTTTATAAAATTCTACTTTGGCTTTTAATGGCTCTAGATTGCGATCTTTAACAAGTTCTAAAATTTGATTTTTTATTTCTATCGTAGTCCAATATGTCAATTCTTGGGTACTTGTGACATCTACCATTATCGTTCATCCTGGGAAAAGTTTCAGATGTGTCATTATATAGACTAACTTGATCCAAGAAAACAGATACGGGGACGCAAAGAAAGAACTCTCTGTGTCCCCGCATCTCTTTAATGAATGACTACCACCAAACTCGATTTCCATTTTCGTCAACTCGTGCTTGCCGGATTACATCGGAAATCTCTTCAGCATCTTTAACGTGGTGGAGTGCTTTCTTTTCGCCGTCGGGTTCATCCACAACGAAGTAAGTCGGGACTGTGATTTTGTCGCCTGTAATGTCTGGTACATCATCCACAGCTACCTGTTGAGCCTTTTCTTCAACAGATTCAGACTCATCAGAAATTCTATCTCCAGGATTCGCTGTTAAGTTTCTTTCATTAACATTCGGTTCTTCGCGTAAATGTGTATCTTCACTTACTGGCTGACGAATTTGATTTTCTTGAATTTTATCAGTCATGGCTTTTCAGGTATTAAAAAATCTAGCTTTGCTAATAACACTCTAAAAAATCAAAGATACAAAAAGTTCTTTCTCTGGAGAGACTTTGAGAAGAACACGTCTTAGGTTAGATATTTACTCGGATAAATTTACTTCTTTAGTTGAAATGGCGTGTATTTTCCCCCCAATGCTTCTACAATGCTACGGGTATTCGCCTCCATCATTTTGATGTAAGAATCTCCATTACTTCCTTTTGCACCAATTGAATCAGAGTAAAGTTGATTTGGTGCTAATTTCACTTCTGCTTCTTGAGCAACAGTTTTAATTAAAGCTGGGTTAATTGTAGTTTCAGAAAAAATTGCGGGAACGCCGATCTTTTTAATAGACTCAACTAATCTCTGGACTGTTTGAGCGCTTGGTTGTTCTTCGGTACTAATGCCAATTAAAGTACCTGCGATCGCAATCCCATAAGCACGTCCATAATATTGGAACGCATCATGGGTTGTCACCAGTTTCCGCTTATCTGCGGGGATAGTTTGAATCTCTTGATTAATCCAGCTATGTAACTGTTTTAATTCACTAGTAAGTCGCGATGCCTTTTGAGTAAATTTGTCTTTATCTTCAGGTGATAACTCAATCAACGCATCTCGGATTGCATTCGTCATTGCGATCGCATTTTCTGCACTACCCCAAACGTGCGGATCTGGCACTACTTCGCCTTTGCCTTTATCAAGCTGCAAAGATTTGACGGCTTCCCCTACAGCTAACTTCTGCGCCTTACCACCAGAAGCATTCATTAATTTAATCAGTCCCGGTTCCAGGTTGTAGCCGTTATACAAAATCAAGTTAGCTTCTTCCAAAACCCTGCTGTCTGCTGGTACTGGTTCGTAAACATGAGGATCGGTACCCGGTTTAAGAATTCCACTTAGTTGAATTTCATCCCCTGCAACCTCTTGTGTCAAATCAGCAATGACAGTGCTAGTTGCAACAACTCGCGGCTTATCCCCCTTGGTGGTGTTAGGGTTAGAGTCTTTTTGTGTACAACTTAATAAAGCCAAAGGCAAAAGCATTCCCAAACAAAACCGGAAAATAATTTTTCCCTTCATCCTGCCGATTACTCCCTCGCCGTAAGGATTACTGTCGTCTATCTGTGGTATTAGTTTCATTTATCTTGGATATTACATCTAATTATAGATTTTTTCATATTTCTCTCATTTTTATAGTAAGCTCAAGAAACAAATATTGAAACTTAGTTATGATAAACGTCTCTTTTCCAGCAAAATTTCGTCTCTCGCAGACAAAAACAGAGGAATTACCTGCAAAAACTATCAAATTCGATATGAGTTCCACAGCAGCAATTAGTATTGCCCATTTAGGGGTATACTACCGGGCACAAGAAGCCTTAAGGAATGTTAGCTGCATCGTCAAACCAGGAAAACTGACGGGTATTTTTGGCCCCAACGGTGCTGGCAAAAGTACCTTGATGAAAGCAATGTTAGGTTTAGTTCCCGTCAGTAGTGGTACGGTGCTATGCCAAGGCAAACCCTTGATGCAACAATTAGAGAAAGTTGCCTATGTACCACAACGTAGCCAAATTGATTGGACTTATCCCGCCACAGTCTGGGATGTAGTCATGATGGGACGAGTAAAGAAAACAGGCTGGTTGCGTAGCTTCTCAACAGTTAGTCGCCAAGTAGCAAAAAATGCCATAGAAAGAGTTGGAATGAGCGAATATTGCGATCGCCCTATTGGACAATTATCAGGAGGACAACAACAACGGGTATTTTTAGCTCGTGCTTTAACACAGCAAGCAGAAATCTTCTGCTTTGATGAACCTCTAGTAGGCATCGATCAAAAAACCCAGTCAGTGATTTTTGAAGTTTTCCATGAACTTGCTGCTGACAACAAAATCGTGCTAGTAGTCAACCACGACTTAGGGGAATCAATCGCTCACTTCGACGACTTAATATTACTAAATCGGGAATTAATCGCCACAGGTTCACGCCAACAAGTGCTTACCGAAGAAAATCTGCATCGTGCTTATAGCGGTAAAGTAATCTACTTTTCTGATGCTGCATAAAATGTCATTGGGTATGGAACATTAGTGAATGACAAATGACAAAATATGTTAGAAGCATTAATTGAGCCGTTGCAATATGGTTTTATGCAGCGATCGCTCGTGATTGCCATTTTAGTTGGGATGTTGTGTGCGGTTGTCGGCAGTTACCTAATGGTACAGCGACTAGCCTTGCTGGGTGATGCCATCAGTCACTCAGTTTTGCCCGGACTAGCGATCGCTTTTATGGTGGGAGCAAATATATATGTGGGGGCATTCATTGCCGGCGTTCTGAGTACAATGGCGATCGCCTGGATTAGAGTGCGATCGCCAATCAAAGAAGATGCAGCAATGGGTATAGTTTTTTCGGCATTTTTTGCACTTGGCATCACCCTAATTACTGTTATTCAAAAAGATAATAAAATCGACTTAAATCACTTCCTTTTTGGCAACATTCTCGGTGTTACCATTGATGAAGTGCGAGACACTGCGATCATTGCCACTATTGTTTTAATAGTTGTTCTTTTATTATATAAAGAGCTTTTATTTTACACATTTGATCCTTTAGGCGCTCAAGCCGCAGGTTTGCCCGTCAATCGGCTGAACTTTGGATTGATGGTGCTAATAGCTTTGACAATTGTCGCCAGCATGAAAGCTGTGGGTGTGATTTTAGTATTATCGCTTTTAATTACACCAGGAGCCACCGCTTATTTATTAGTGAAGCGTCTCAACCAAGTCATGATTTTGGGTGCAGTCGTTGGCGTAATTTCCAGTATTAGTGGGATGTACCTCAGCTACTTTTATAACTTGCCCTCTGGCCCTGCGATCGTTTTAGTCGTATCGGGATTATTTTTGCTGGCATTATTATTTAGTCCTAAATACGGTATTTTTACGAGTAAACAACTTAAAACTAAAGAATAATTCTTATGCGATCGCGCCGTAGTATATTAGTAGACCTTTCTTGGTAAATCGGGTTATGAAAAATAATTATTCTACTAACGGCAAAATTCCAGCTAGGATAAAAACGCGCCGGGATTTTTTAACTTATACGCTAGGTGGTACAGTTGCATCAGTAGCGATCGCATATCTTTTTCCCAAAGTCAGCCAAGGTCGTGAAATCAGCCTAGAAACCCTTTGCTCCCTTTATCCAAAGAATTCGCGCTGTGAAAATTATCTTCCCGGATCTGAGGCACTGGACAAAGACGGCAAGAAAATTGAAACTAACGCATTATTAACAACTGCAAAGCCCGGAATTCCGATTCTTGTAAAAGGCTTGTCAGACAATAGCGTTGATTATCTCATCATTCAAGACGGGCCAAAGATTGCTGAGTATGCTATTAATCCAACTTGTACCCATTTAGGATGTACAGTTGAGTGGGATCTGGAGAAGAATCACTTTGTTTGTCCTTGTCATGGATCTCAATACGATTCTCAGGGTCGAGTCGTTCATGGCCCTGCAAAGCGCTCTTTACCACTGATTACTGTAGTAGTCAAGCAAAATCAAGTTCGTTTAGTGAATCAAAAACCTGCTGTAGATCCTCTTAAGCTACCAATATCAAATTAGATTAGACAATGCCACCATACTTTTTGAGCAAGTTAGAAATTCTAAAAGACTAACAAAAATTACTGCATAATTTAAATTTGTCGGGTAAGCTGACAACAGCAGTTTTAATCCTCAAAACAATGACCGCAAGTAGTCCCACGATTTTAGCCCTGGACTTTGATGGAGTGATTTGCGACGGACTAATTGAATATTTTGAGGTAGCATGGCGTACCTACTGTGAAATTTGGTCGCCAGCTAACGACACACCAGCAGATGATTTAGCTTTGAGATTCTATCGCCTACGCCCTGTAATTGAGACGGGTTGGGAAATGCCCGTTTTAATCAAAGCCTTAGTAGATGGAATTCCTGATGAGAAAATTCTTCATGAATGGTTAAGCATCGCCCCACAACTTTTGTTAAATGACAAGCTACAAGCAAGAGAAATTGCTGAAAAATTAGATAACCAACGTGATGAATGGATTACCACAGATTTAGACGGTTGGCTAAGTCTGCATAGATTTTATCCGGGTGTAGTAGAAAAGCTCAAATTAACTCTTGACAGTGGAGTTCAGCTATACATTGTGACAACTAAAGAAGGACGTTTTGTACAGCAGTTATTACAACAAGAAGGAATTAATTTACCGACAAATGCAATTTATGGGAAAGAAGTCAAGCGTCCCAAATATGAAATTTTGCGAGAATTAAAACAACAAGCAGAAAACAAGCCAGTTAGTCTCTGGTTTGTAGAAGATAGACTCAAGACATTGCAGTTAGTCCAACAGCAAACAGACCTTGGAGACGTAAAACTATTTCTTGCAGACTGGGGCTATAATACTCAAGCAGAAAGAGAAGCTGCTCAAAATGATCCGCAAATTCATTTGTTATCACTGTCTCAGTTTGCCAGAGATTTTCCTGCTTGGCTTTAACTAATTCGTAATGGGAGCATCTTACCTTTGCAAATATACCAAGCGATTAGAAATCGCGACTACACAAACGTTCGCGTAGCGTCTCGCAGAGAAGTCCGCCTACGCGGACTCAAAGGATTTGAAACCCACGGAGGTGGGTTTTGTCTGTATAGCCGCGAATTCTATTCGCTAGGACTTTTATTACGAATTAAATTAGCAAGTATTAAAGTCTAATTATCAATTACGAATTATTTTAATTTTCTAGCAAAATGGCAACGAATCGAGATATTTAAAATATATAGATCAATAATAATGAATTAATAAAATTCCAAATTTATCACTCCAAATTTATAATTTATCACTTACCTTTATGCTTGATTTAACAAAACTGGCGCGACAAATGCAGGGTTTAAGCCAGCATCTTACCTTAGAAGCTGCTGCCAGTCGCCAGCGTTTAGAATTGGCACAACAACATCTAAAAAATGCTTATGAGTCTCAACAAGATTTAATCGATCGCCAGGAAAAATGGCGCGATCGCATTCTCTTTGCTAATGCTACCCCAATTGAGCCGCTAGAAACCTGCATCGATATCTCAGTTCCCCCAAAAATTCATACTGTAATTGCTACCGATGGTTCCCAAATTGCCCCCAACCATCACGAAATTGCTTACTGTTATCTCCTAAATATTGGCAGAGTCGTCTTACACTACGGACAAAACCGCCATCCGCTACTCGATAGTTTGCCAGAAGTATTTTACCGCCCAGAAGACTTATATATGTCTCGGCAGTGGGGAATTAGAACCGAGGAATGGATGAGTTTCCGCCGCACTGCATCAGAAACAACGGTATTGGCAGAACTTGCCTGTGCAGCAAAGGGGGAAGCACCAGCATTAGCGATGGTAGATGGTTCGTTAATTTACTGGTTTTTAGAACAGTTACCGATGGACGCACGCGATCGCATTTTGCCCCCCATTCTAGAAGCTTGGCAGCAAATGCGTGATGCTCAAATTCCCCTGATGGGTTATCTTAGCGCCTCTCGCAGCATCGAAACAATGAACTTTTTACGATTGTTGGCTTGTCCTCATCCAGTGCCAGACTGTAAAAGTCATTGCCCAAATCAGCTAGAAAAAGTACCTTGTAAAATTTTTGAACAGTTGCGAGATACTTCTGTTTGGGCAACCAGACTCAAACCAGGACAACGCAGCACCCTTTGGCGGAGTAATTCCCCCATCCTCGAACTCTACGGCGAGCAAACCATTTATTTTTGCTATGTCCACGTTGGTACCGAAATCGCCCGAATCGAAGTTCCGGCATGGGTAGCGGAGAATGCAACCATGTTAGATCAAGCACTGGGTCTGATGCTGGCACAAGTGCAAAAAGGATATGGCTATCCAGTTGCGATCGCCGAAGCGCATAATCAAGCAGTGGTAAAAGGTGGCGATAGAGCGCGTTTCTTTGCCCTCCTAGAACAACAAATGATTAAAGCTGGTTTAAAAAATGTCGGAACTTCCTACAAAGAAGCTAGAAAGCGGGGGAGTATTGCTTAATAATTCATCCCGTAGAGTTTCGTCTTTGTGAGAGTGACGATACCTGTGGCATTTTTGGTCTAAGGAATAGGAGAAATCACGCTTTAAGCAAATTATAGTTTTTTCTTGCTGATTCAAATCCTAGCGGGGCTGCTTACTGCTGAGTAGGAAACTGGCTGTTACCCTTTCCGATGAGAATTTTCCGCAGGTTTAGTCAATGTATGTCCCACGTCTTAGGTCTATCTTTGTAGTATGTAAAGAAGCACTTCAACCTAAGATTATGCCTTCATCTAAAAAAGCTATCACCTACCCATCCAGCCAGAAAAGCAATCAAGTCGATAACTACCACGGTACTTTAGTCGCAGATTATTATCGTTGGTTAGAAGATCCTGACTCTGAAGAAACAAGGGCTTGGATTGAGGCACAAAATCAAATTACCTTTGGCTACTTGAGTGAAATTCCTGCCAGGGAAAAAATTAAACAGCGCCTCACCAAACTTTGGGATTATGAAAAATATGGTATCCCTTTTAAAGAAGGCGAATCTCTGCGAGATGGTTCCAGCGATCGCTACTTTTATTTTAAAAATGATGGACTGCAAAACCAAAGTGTCCTCTACACTCTCAAAAACCTCGAAGATCAACCCAAAGTTTTACTCGATCCCAATCAACTCTCAGAAGATGGCACTGTTGCCCTTTCAGGATTGTCTATTAGCGAGGATGGTAAACTTTTAGCTTATGGTCTATCCATCTCTGGTTCTGATTGGCAAGAGTGGAAAGTACGCAATGTTGAAACTGGTGAAGACCTACAAGACCATCTGAAATGGATTAAATTTTCTGGTGCATCATGGACACATAATAATCAAGGTTTCTTCTACAGCCGCTACGACGAGCCGAATGAAAAAACTCAATTAGAAGATGTTAACTATTATCAAAAGCTCTACTATCATCAACTAGGCAAACCTCAATCAGAAGATGTATTAATTTATCATCGCCCTGACCAAAAAGAATGGGGTTTTGGTGGTGGTGTTACTGAAGATGGACATTATCTAATAATTTCTATTTGGCTGGGTACTGACTCCAAAAATTTGGTTTTCTTCAAAGATTTAACTAACCCTAATGCTGAAGTCGTAGAATTAATTAACCAATTTGAGGCAGATTACAGCTTTATTGACAATGATGATAGCATCTTTTATTTCCGCACAGATTTAAATGCGCCACGGGGAAGAGTTATTGCAATTGACACTAAAAACCCTGCGCCAGAAAACTGGCGAGAAATCATTCCCCAATCAGCAGAAACCTTAGAAAGTGTAGGCATACTCAATAACCAATTTGTTGCTGATTACCTCAAAGATGCTCATAGCCAAATTAAAATATTTGACCTCAAAGGCGCATTTATTCGTGATGTAGAATTACCTGGGCTCGGTTCAGCCGGAGGTTTTGGAGGAAAGCGTCATGATACCGAAACTTTTTATAGTTACACCAGCTTTACCACACCAGGAACAATCTATCGCTACGATATGATAACTGGTAAAAGTACTATTTTTCGCCAGCCACAGGTAGATTTTAATCCTAACGATTATGAGACAAAACAGGTTTTTTATCAGAGCAAAGATGGTACTAGAGTACCCATGTTTATTACGCACAAAAAGGGTATTAAGTTAGATGGAAATAACCCCACTTATCTCTATGCTTATGGTGGTTTTAATGCCTCAATGACACCTAGCTTTTCGGTGAGTCTGTTGGTGTGGATGGAGATGGGTGGTGTCTATGCTATGCCCAATATACGCGGTGGTGGAGAATACGGCGAAGAATGGCATCAAGCAGGAATGAAGGATAAAAAGCAGAATGTCTTTGATGACTTTATTGGTGCAGCTGAGTGGTTGATTGCTAATAAATATACTAAGACACAGAAGCTAGCGATCGCAGGTGGTAGCAATGGTGGCTTATTGGTAGGTGCTTGCATGACACAGCGCCCCGATTTGTTTGGTGCAGCAATACCCGCCGTCGGCGTGATGGATATGTTGCGGTTCCACAAATTTACCATCGGTTGGGCTTGGATTTCCGAATATGGTTCAGCAGATAATTCCGAAGAGTTTCCAGTGCTGTATGCTTATTCGCCACTCCACAACATCAAACCAGACACAGCTTACCCAGCAACCTTAATTACCACAGCCGATCATGACGATCGCGTTGTCCCTGCTCATAGTTTCAAATTTGCCGCCGCTTTGCAAGAAGCTCACGCAGGTGATGCGCCAGTCTTAATTAGAATTGAGACTAAGGCAGGACATGGCGCGGGTAAACCCACAGCTAAAATTATCGAGGAAGCCGCAGACAAATGGGCTTTTTTGGTGCGGACTTTAGATGTAGAAGTTTAGCAACTTCGTAAGGTGGGTATTGCCTACCTTACGAAGCTAAACTAACTAAATCAATAATTAATTTCCCCAAAAATTTTTCCCGATATCAGTAGTTCCAACTTACAATTGCTGCCATTATCCTTGCAATAGCGGCGCGATCGCTATCCTCTCTAGATTCAAATAATCTTTCTGCTTGTTGCAGATGCGTAACTGCTTCCTTTTGATATATCCATCTATTCAGATAAAGTCCTAGTCTATATACAATACTTTAGTCACGTCTTCCTGTATTCTCTTTAAGACTGCGAATCAGAGGGTGAGTCTCAATATTAATAGATGAGTTAAAATTAAATCATCAATCTAGGCAAATATTAATTATGAAATGGGAAGAAGTTTGTGAACACAAGCAATTGCAAGATTTACCCTTCAAAATCGAATTAAATAAATGGGGTCAAATCGTCATGAGTCCAGTCAAAATTAAACATTCTTTTTATCAAGGAAGAATCCAACGTTTATTGGAATCTTTATTGAAAATAGGAGAAGTAATGCCAGAATGTGCTATTAACACATCAGATGGTGTAAAAGTTGCTGATGTTGTCTGGTGTTCAGAGGAACGATTTGCTCAAATTGAAGATGAAGTATCAGCGTCTATTGCACCAGAAATTTGTGTAGAAGTTAAATCCAGTGGTAACACTTTGGAAGAAATGGAATTTAAAAGAAATTTATATTTAGAAGCTAAAGCTGTGGAAGTATGGTTATGTAATGAACAAGGTCAAATTAAATTCTATAATAAGCAAGGTGAATTAGGTCAATCTTTCTTAGTTCCTAACTTTCCTAAACAAATTAAACGTTAATTAATTTTATGAGGTTTTGTAACCGATTATAACGTAAATTGCTTCTATATGAATTGGTGATAATTTTGTTGAATAAAATACAATACCTGTTAAAAGTAAAACTTCCCCATACTGCTAAATTGCATAAAATGGGCGGGCAATATGACCGCCCCACAAGGGCTATATTTAATTAGGTTATGCAATTTAGATGTTTTTTATCCCTCTTGTACTTAAAAATTGACAGCTTGGGCTGTCCCCTTGAGATGGATGATTGTATAAATTTGTTTCTGCCCTTGGTTGAATTGAGGAATCGTAGAAAACCGATTTAATGTTGTGATTCCGTTAGTTACAATTTTGGTTTCGTTGCTATATCCCAGATTTACATGGGGGATGAGCAAGCTAAATGTGGTGAAACCAGTATCTACTGTCTTTTTAATAGTCACAGTCACCAGTGTACCAATTTCCGTTTCGACAGTACGGATATCATCTCCTTGAAAGTTTAATGTCTGTTTCGGATCTTGATAGTTGAAAAGGGGCTTGCCAGTAATGCTTGATGCTGAGTAATTAATACTGACTTTCTCACCTTTGGAATTATATCCTGTGAAATTATATAAGTTCGGTGTTTTTTCTTCTAAGGCATGAGACTGTAATACAGGTATTGCTGTTAAAGCTATACCTAATGCGAATGATGCAATTAAGTTTCTTGTTTGCATATCTCAAAAAGTTATTGCTAGTTTGACGGAGATACCTACCCTGATGGGATAACAATTAGGAATCAAACCAATCGTAGAAGTAGCAATACCAAAACACTTGTCAAATGGAATACATTGCAATAGTTGTTAATATAATTACAATCAGAAATGTTGAATGCTGATACAAAACTTTACATTATTAGTTACACTAAGTCTCAAAAGCTTAAATTAGTCAGCAAAACATCATCTCCTCAAACCAATGAACATAGCTGATTTTCTGACACATACAAGATTGAAGATAGCGGAATTTATCTAATAGTGTATGTCCCCATTGTTCGGGAATAGATAAAAGCTGTAAAATCAGATAGGCTATCAAGCTCACGTAAATTTGTATGGTAATACCATTGACGTTTTTGGTAATGAGTTTGTCAAGTTTTAAGTGCATCTTTAAAAACTTCCACAACAATTCAACTCCCCAACGTAATCGATAAATATCCCTAATTTCATCATCATGAACAGCTGCATCTCCCGACTCTGGTAAATTAGTCACTAAGCGAAACTCGGTTTTTGTCTCTAAATCACAGAAATTAATTACTCTATAAGCTTGAGCATCATCAGATGCACCAACTTTGACCAATCCATTTGAGCCATCAAATTCTAGTTTCCAATTGTTTTTTATCCGCAAAACAAAATATTTGTTTTCTTGTACTAATTCTTGGATAAATTTTAATCCAGCAAAACCCCTATCCATTACTCCAACAGCATTTATTGGGAGACTAGACATCATTTTGGAACCAAATTTATAATCATGGTCATGTCCAAAATTGATGAAGTTATCTTCTGGGCTTCCTGTGGAGAGATTTAAGGAACTAAACAGCTTGACTTGATGATGACCTAGTACCCATAACAATTTACTTGTGAGAGTAATAATTGTTGAATCTATTGGACAAATTGCATATTTATTGTGTAACTTTTTTTGAACTTTCTTCTGTACTAATTCATTTAATTTTTGGTAAATCTCTTGAAAAGGTTTTTGGCTTCGATGTAAATTTGCTTTAGAGAAAGTAGAAATATCTACCTCAAAACAATTGTTATTTAATCTGTTAAACAAATCTCGCATACTTGTTAAGCTGTTATCCAGGGCATAGGATAGCCAGCACTCAAAAAACAGACGACTGTTCAATACTGGATAATCGTTTTTTGGCAGGCTTTTCAGTATATCTTTGACAATTTTGGGAAATGAATTTATAATCACAATCAAACTAATATATTTTAAGCCTTAGCCCAAAACTACCATATTTTGGGCTATTTTTATCGGATTTTTCTTAACATTCAACACTTCTGAATTACAATAATTAGTAACAGTACGTAACTTTACATCTGTCTTGAAAAGATAAAATAAGTATCACGGAATAGAAATAAAATTTTTATACCATATTCCAGGCTATTGCTTGTAAGTATATTGCAAATAAGTCAACGTGAAAACCGACTATTACGGCATAGGAAAAATAAAGCTACCATTAAAAATGTTAAAAAAGCTGAGAATGTTAAGTCCTCTGACTTCCACAAAGTAGTACTAAGGTTTTGTTTTATCAAAACAGAATTCAGGAAAGCAAGCTACAGAATGAATGCTGTACAACTAGTGGATAGCACAAGAGGTAGCGAGTCTCCTACTAATTGATTCTGAACGCAGTTTCGGAGTCCCCGGCTTTGCTTCTGAATTCTTCTTCAAAATTAGAAATTTTGCATTTGGCATTGCTTATGAAGTTACGTTCATATATGTTTATAGGTTTTTTTCTCAGTCTGCTCCTAACTATCGTCCCGTTTTCAGGCAATTTCATCAATGCTGCAACACCGACAGCAGCTGCACCTGTATCTGCTACCTCATTCACCCAAGGGGTTAAAAAAACGGTGTTGGACAACGGCTTAACAGTGCTAACCAAGGAAGTCCATACTGCTCCAGTGGTCAGCGTGCAAGTTTGGTATAAAGTTGGTTCCCGTAACGAAGTTAAGGGAGAAAATGGCATTTCTCACCAGCTAGAACATTTGATGTTCAAGGGTACAACTGCCCGCCCAGTGCAGTTTGGAAGATTGTTTAGTGCCTTGGGTAGTCAGTTCAATGCCTTTACTAGTTATGACGAAACAGCTTACTTTGGCACAGTGCAACGAGACAGACTCGAAGCATTGTTGACACTGGAAGCCGATCGCATGGAAAATTCCTTAGTTGGGTCTGAACAACTCACAAGTGAAAAGCGAGTGGTGATCTCGGAGTTACAGGGGTACGAAAATTCACCAGGCTATCGTCTGAGTCGGGCAGTGATGCGAGATGCTTTCCCTAACAGAGCTTATGGCTTACCCGTGGGAGGCACAAAAGCTGATGTAGAGAAATTCACGGTGGAGCAAGTACGGAATTATTACCAAACCTACTACAGCCCAGAAAATGCCACGTTAGTAATTACGGGGGATTTCGCCACAGAACCTGTACTCAAAGTTGTTAAAGAAACTTATGGGAAGTTGGCGAAACGATCGCAACAGGGCACTGTAAAAGGAAATGTCGCTCCATCTTCTCCAGTTGCCCCTACTACTAAAAAAGCACCGATTGTTTTGAAGCAACCGGGAAGTGCGGCATTACTACAAGCAGTGTATCCTTTACCAGATATCAAGCATCCTGATGTCCCGGCAATTGATGTGATGGATGCCATTCTCACAGGTGGACGTAGCTCTAGACTTTACCAGGCTTTGGTAGAATCTGGACTTGCCAGTTCAGTGAGTGGCGGTGCTGCCGAACTCATTGAACCAGGTTGGTATGAAATTAATGCTACGGCGGCTCCAGGTCAAGAGTTAAGTAAAATTGCCCAGGTGCTTCAGGAATCTTTAGGAAAGTTGCAACAGCAGCCTGTCACCACAGAAGAATTGAACCGGGCGAAAACCCAACTGCAAGCCTCCTATATCTTGGGTAATCAAGATATTACCAGCCAAGCGACCCAACTGGGATATAACCAAACGATCGCGGGCGATTATCGTTTTATTGAACAGTATCTCGCTGCGATCGCTAAAGTCACCCCAGCCCAAGTCCAGAAAGTAGCGAAAACCTACCTAAATCCGGCTAAACAAACCATCGGCTTCTTTGAACCGACTCAACCAGATGGTAAACCAGGGACTTCTAGCGCTGGTTCTGGTCGCACAGTAGAAAATTTCAGCCCCGGTAAACCTGTAGATCCGGCAGAACTAGCTAAATATCTCCCACCAGCCACATCAGCTACAGATTTGGCCAAACAATCGCTACCAGAAGAGTTTACCTTAAATAATGGTTTGCGGGTTTTGTTGTTACGCGATCGCAGCCTCCCCACCATTAACCTGAGTGGACAAATTGACGCTGGTACTGAATTTGACGGTAATCAAAAAGCTGGATTAGCGAATCTGACTGCGGCCAACTTAATGAACGGGACGCAGACTAAAAATGCTCTTACCCTAGCAAAAACCTTAGAAGACCTGGGAGCCGATTTGAGCTTCAGTGCTAGCCGTGAGGGAGTGAACGTTAGCGGTGAAGGACTTTCCAAGAACCTGCCGATACTGATTCAAACTCTGGCAGATGTGTTAGAAAACGCCACTTTCCCAGCCGACCAGCTAGAATTGAGCCGTCAACGATCACTGACAGGTCTTAAAGTCCAGCTAGATGATCCTAGAGGACTAGGACGACAAGTATTCCAGCAGGCAATTTATCCTGAAAATCATCCATTCCATAGCTTTCCCACATTTGAGAGCTTAAAAGGTATTAGTCGTGATGATTTGCTTGGCTTCTATCAAACACACTACCGACCAGATAGCACAACGATCGCAATAGTTGGAGACTTTGATCCAGTTAAGGTAAAAACTTTGCTGAATCAGGCCTTTGGCAAATGGCAAGCCACAGGTAAGCCACCTGTGCTAAAAATATCATCCGTGCCATTACCGCAAACTTCGACACGTTTAAACAAAATAATTCCTGGTAAAGCTGAGGCTGTTACCTACATCGGCTACAACGGCATCTCTCGGAAAGACCCACGTTATTATGCGGCACTGGTACTGAATCAAATTTTGGGTGGTGATACCTTATCGAGCCGCTTGGGTACGGAAGTGCGCGATCGCCTCGGTCTAACCTACGGTATCTATAGTGGTTTTGCTGCCGGAATCAATCCTGGCCCGTTCTTAATTCAGATGCAGACTGCTCCTCTTGATACCCAAAAAGCGATCGCCAGTACTGTCGCTTTACTTAAACAGTTGCGCGAACAAGGAGTAACTGAGGCTGAATTCAACACGGCAAAACGCTCACTTACTAATAGCTACCCCGTGGATTTAGCTAATCCCAGTAATGTATCAAGCATCATTTTGGATAATGCTGTCTTGGGACTTTCACGATCGGAAATCCGAGACTTTCCCCAAAGGATTCAAGCAGTCACTATGGCTCAGATGCAACAGGCAATTGAGGATTTAATTAAGCCGGAAAATCTGGTAATTGTCACCGCCGGGCCTGGAGAGGCTGTACCTAAAGGCGGTTAATTAACTCACTAAATTTTAAATTTTGGATAATGAAATTGAAAGATTCAAAATTCCAAATTTAACCTGACAGTGTTAAGAGACACATACCTGAACATTTTGAGAGAGTATTTCTCTATCTAACGGAGGAATTGAGAAAGATAGTATCAGGACAAAATAAACAGATATTCCGATCACCTGACGAACTTTAACTCCTATTTCCCCATTTCTATCTAGAAATGGGGAATTTTTTTTAAAAGCTACCAACATGGAATTCTAATTAAATATTTATCTGTCTTAAGGAGGAATAAGATAAAGTCTAAAAATAATAAAAACTTAAGTAGCCCGATTACCCTACCGGATTTTTTCTAGCTCTCCCCATGTTTTTATCTAACGGGGGAGAGTTTATTTAAAAAATTGATGGGCTGCACCAACGCAGATGAGAGTCCTTTCAAATCAATCAGCTTAGTTTAATGCTTAATTCTGCCTAACCTTCGTGAAAATCATTTTTAATGACGCTTCCACATGCTAATGTAATTCGTAAAAAAGTATGTAACTAGAGAAAATTCAACTTTTTACTCTTGCAATATCTTGTTTTTCCGAGTTTATTTTTCTTCTTTCTTTTCTTCTAAATTGGTTGTCTTTGCATTTGGCATTAGGATATAGTTTTCCTGGCTCTGTTGTTCTTCTTTCTTTTCTTGTATAACTTGAGTGGAGTATATTTCAACATCTCGTTGAATAACATTTTCTACATTACCCGCGAAAAGATTAAACGCCTGTTGGTGGCTTGTATAATCACGATAAGGGCCTGTCAACTGGGAGAATTGCCACCCTTGAGTTTTCAAAGATTCGACTGTACGACGATAGTGTCGCCAACGTTCACCGTAATGAAAAAACTCTTCAATGGCAGCACTAATAGCAACAATCTGACTCAAACCAAAAGTTGACCAGATAATGATATTTCTGGCTCTTTCGTTAACTTGTAAAGTAGAAGTAGTGTTAATATTTAAACTTACCAGCGCTGGGAGAATTACACCGCCAATAATAGTTGTTATCCGCAACAAATAATGGCGATCTCGTGACAAATTAGCCTTATCTTCCATCCAGAGTACTTGGTCTAACCAGCGCGATCGCAAAAAATGCTTTTGCCCATCGCCTAAATTCATACCTTCAAATAACTTGTTAAAATCTTCCTTTAAAAATTCCTGATAGCTATCTTTTTTTGCCATTATTCACTCCTAATTAGAAAGCAAATCTTTAATTATTTGACCTAAATTTTCAACCCCATTCTCTATGTCAATTAAGTTGACGTATTGTAATATACCAGATTTCGCCAACTTTTTAGCTCGCTCATCAGTAGCCTTTCCACGCAAAGCATCGGCAAGAATATCTGCGGTTCTACCACTACCAGCAATCACAACAACTAACCTTCCAGTATTAACGCTAGAAAACGCATCATCAAAGGTGATCTCACCACCGTTTAAAAGTACAGTCACTGAAGGTGCATTATTGGCCAGCATAGTTGCAACGTCAGATATCCAAGGTGATTCGTCGCCCCAATTATCGCCAGGAACCAGTACAAAATGAGTATGATTTGGCTCTAACGGTGTCAAATCAGCATCAGGTTCTTGTTGATTAGGTAAAGCCACTTTGTTTTCAGGTGTTACACCAATCAAAGCAAACTTAGCACCTATCTGGGTACGAGCCTCACCCATCAATTGCATAACTCCCGCATCCGTACCTCCATCCACAACATAAGCACCCAAACTTTCGGCTATGGGGGCTAAAACTTCTGTAAACAACCGTTTAATCCGAAGAAAGTCGGCTTCACTGATTTTACTTGCACCCCCTACCACTACTAAAATAGAATGCGAACCGCCAAGCCCGATTCGCTCAAGAGCATCTGGTAATTCGGCTTGTCGATCAACTCGAATAGCTAATGCTGTTTGTCCACTGTCAAAGGTAAGTTTCAAAGAATTTTTCATTTTTTCACAATTCTGACTGCTTAAGTTTTCCAGGGTAGAACTTCATGCCATGTTCCGCAAGGGTTGTATTACCGACAGTTAATTGCCCAAGCGTTCAGTTTTTTGTCCAACCAAGGCGCGATGTCTCCGACGGGCTATTTGGTGTCGCCAGAAGTTTCATTTAGTGCAGCTTCAAAAAGCAACGTTATGATAATTAATGCATTAATCAAGCTTACGCCTAATAATAAATAAGTTGGCACAAACAAACCTCTAGAATACGGAGACGATTAATCGCCTCTGTAAAGCTGTTAGGTGCTGTGCCTAAGCCAAATCGATGTTGTACAAATTTCCATAAGGATAATTGAAGTGACTAGGACTAATTCAGACTTTCTTTCCTCCAGCGATCCAGCGATCGCGGAGTTAATCAACGACGAACTACAACGCCAGCGAGATCACTTGGAGTTGATTGCTAGCGAAAACTTTACCTCTGCTGCTGTACTGGCGGCTCAAGGTTCAGTACTGACAAATAAATATGCCGAGGGATTACCTGGTAAACGCTACTATGGCGGTTGTGAGTATGTTGACAAAATCGAGCAACTAGCGATCAACCGCGCTAAACAGATATTTGGTGCTGCTCATGCCAATGTCCAACCCCATTCTGGCGCACAAGCCAATTTTGCTGTGTTCCTGTCGCTGCTGCAACCAGGGGACAAAATTATGGGGATGGATTTGTCTCACGGGGGACATCTCACCCACGGTTCACCTGTAAATGTTTCAGGTAAGTGGTTTCAAGTTAGCCACTACGGTGTCAGTCAACAAACAGAACAACTTGACTATGACCAAATTCGGGAGCTGGCGCTGAGGGAGCGTCCTAAGCTCTTGATTTGTGGTTATTCGGCTTATCCCCGGATAATTGATTTTGAAAAATTCCGTAGTATTGCTGATGAAGTCGGTGCTTACTTACTTGCCGATATCGCTCATATCGCTGGTTTAGTTGCTAGTGGTCTTCATCCCGATCCCATTCCTCATTGTCATGTAGTAACAACAACTACACATAAGACTCTCCGCGGCCCTAGAGGTGGTTTAATCTTGACCAGCGATGCAGAACTAGGTAAAAAACTAGATAAATCTGTTTTTCCTGGTACTCAGGGCGGGCCATTGGAACACGTCATTGCTGGTAAGGCAGTGGCTTTTGGAGAAGCTCTAAAACCTGAGTTTAAAACTTATTCTGCCCAAGTAATTGAAAATGCTCGTGCTTTGGCAGAACAACTACAAAATCGGGGTTTAAAATTAGTGTCAAATGGCACTGATAACCATTTACTGCTCGTGGATTTACGTTCTGTAAATCTAACTGGTAAACAGGCAGATCAGCTAGTCAGCACTGTGAATATTACTGCTAACAAGAATACTATTCCCTTCGATCCCCAATCGCCATTTGTTACCAGTGGTCTGAGGTTAGGTTCGCCAGCAATGACTACACGGGGCTTAGGAGTAGCAGAATTTACCGAGATTGCAAATATTATTAGCGATCGCCTTCTTTCTCCAGATTCCGACGTAGTAACCCAAGATTGTCGGCAACGGGTAGCAGCATTGTGCGATCGCTTCCCCTTATATCCTCACCTGGAAATTCCTGTACCAGCACTAGCATAATTGGGCATGGGGCATTGGGCATAGGGCATTGATAAATAGTTCTTCTTCCCAATTCCCCATTCCCCATTCCCCATTCCCCATTCCCCATTCCCAATTCCAATGAGTGCAGAAATTATTTGTGTTGGTACTGAACTGCTGCTAGGAGATATCCTCAACGGCAATGCTCAATATTTGGCCCAACAATTAGCGCAGCTAGGAATTCCCCACTACTATCAAACAGTAGTTGGGGATAATCCAGAACGGTTGAAGCAAGTTATAGAAATTGCTATTTCCAGAGCGCAAATTCTCATTTTCACTGGTGGACTCGGCCCCACACCAGATGATCTCACCTGCGAAACCATCGCCGATTTTTTTAAAACCCCTTTGGTAGAAAACCCAGAAATCATAGAAGACATAACCCAGAAATTCGCCCAACGCGGTCGGGTTATGTCACCAAGTAACCGCAAACAGGCTTTGATTCCCCAAGGTGCAGAAATTCTCCCCAACCCCACAGGAACAGCACCCGGTATCATCTGGCAACCCCGTTCTGAAATCACGATTTTTACCTTTCCTGGTGTTCCCAGTGAAATGTACCCGATGTGGGAAGAAACAGCCGTCCCATTTCTCAAAAGTCAAGGTTGGGGTAAAGAAATTATTTACAGCCGGAGTTTAAAATTTTGGGGTATTGGTGAATCTGCTTTGGCGGAAAAAGTTTCTTCCTATTTGAAGTTGCCAAATCCCACAGTAGCCCCTTACGCAGGTAAAGGGGAAGTAAGATTGCGAGTTTCTGCTAAAGCCACTTCTGAAGCAGCCGCAGAAGAACTAATTGCACCCATTGAGAAACAACTTAAAGAAATTGCCGGACTAGATTTTTACGGCGTTAATAATGATACTCTTGCTTCTGTTGTCGGTGAGTTATTGCGGGTATCAAAAGAAACGCTTTCGGTGGCAGAATCTTGTACTGGTGGCGGTTTAGGGCAAATGTTGACCGAAATTTCTGGGAGTTCTGATTACTTTTGGGGTGGAGTAATTTCTTATGACAATTCGGTGAAGGTTAAGCTGCTGGGGGTTAATCAGGAAGATTTAGATAAATTTGGGGCGGTAAGTGCCACTGTTGCAGAGCAAATGGCAATTGGTGTCAAAACCCGCCTTGCAACAACTTGGGGATTGAGTATTACTGGTATTGCTGGCCCAACTGGAGGGACAGATACGAAGCCAGTAGGTCTAGTTTACGTTGGTTTAGCTGGGCCAAAGGATGAAGTGACAAGTTTTGAGTATCAGTTTGGTAGGGTGCGAGGACGCGCTCTAATTCGTCATGTAAGTGCAAATGCAGCGTTGGATAATCTACGACGGAAATTGTTGACGAGGTAGAAGGTATGTTATCTTTGTCATACAAGTGTATGACAAACGAACCTAACCATGCGAATTAATGCACGATTAGATGACGAGTATGCTGACAAACTAGCCTTTATTCAACAGCAGACTAATCAGGCAGTAACAGATGTAATTAAATCTGCCCTCGAATTGTACTACCAGCAGCTTCAGCAGGAGCAAAAGAATGCGTTGTCGATGCTGACTCAAACAGGTTTTATTGGTTGTGGTCATACAGATTTGGATCTGTCTGTAAATTACAAATTAATTTTGAGAGATGGCTTAAAAGCTAAGTATGATTATCGTTGATACTGGCTTTTGGTTAGCCTTAGCAAATCGAAATGACTTGTACCACACTCAAGCAGTAACAGTACTTGCCAATGTCAATGAACCTTTGATTACGACTTGGGCTGTCGTCACAGAGACTTGCTATCTACTGCTAACAAAGATGGGCAACCACGCGCAAGTAAGTTTTATTAATAACTTATTTCTAGGCGTGTTTACGGTTTTTGATTTGCAACCCCATCATGGTAAGCGCATTTGTGAACTGATGGAAAAATATGCGAACTTACCAATGGATCTTGCCGATGCTTCGTTAGTAGTTTTGGCAGAACATCTGGAGCATGGAAGAATTTTGTCTATAGATTTTAGAGATTTTAATGCTTACCGTTGGAAAAATCAGTATCCGTTTGAAAATCTGATGGTATGTTAAAAACTCAATTATGAATTAGGCAGCTATGAGCAAAATTCCCATTCTTCAACCAAATCACTCATACACTTTTAGAAGCTATTTTGAGATGTCATTTGAGCCAGAAGACATACTGGCTGAATTTGGTTATTCTTTAAAACGTTCCTCTCTGAATTTACAAAAGTCCACTATTGAATTAGATAGACTCGCAAATCTCAAATCTAGAATGGAGGAGAGTTTTGCCTTAGAACTGATTGCTATTGATGCGTGGACTGATTCTCAAGAGGCAAATTTACAAGGGGCTGTTATGTTTCTACAGGGGATATTTGGCAATTTTGTCTACTGAATCGAGAAAGTAAACAAATAACTCAAGACCTGAATTTATATCGTGTTCCTGCTGACACAGTTAACTTCTAACCATCAGCCATTCAACTCCTATCCATCAGCACAATTAATCAAGGATAGCTTGCTGTATTCTTCAGAGTTTGTTACAAAATTACAAAGAACTTCTAAACACCCAAAACCGCAAGTTCCTACTTTGTTTAATGTCTAATGCGAATATAAAACCTTTAGTAACAAATTATACATTTGATTATAATCATCAGCCATTCAACTCCTATCCATCAGCACAATTAATCACGGGATCGCTTGCTGTATTCTTCACAGTTTGTTACAAAAGTACAAAGAACTTCTAGAGACTAAAAACCACATGTTCGGCGGACTTACTGGTTTACAAGATCCTAAAGGCACTGATTGGGGAGAGCGGATGCTCAATACGGTCGCCAGCCAAACGATTCGCCACCTGTTTACCCAAAGCGAGTCAGTAGAAGTCTTTGTGCGCTGCTACCCCTCCAGCAAACTGTTGCAAGGCAGCATTGATAGCTTCAAAATGAGTGGTCGTGGCTTGGTGATTCGGAGAGATTTCGCAGTGGAGGAGATGTCTTTTGAAACCGATGCGGTGGCAATTGACTTCGGCTCGGTTTTAAGTGGCAAACTCAGTCTGAAGCAACCCACTCAAGCGATCGCTCAGGTAATTTTATCAGAAGTAGGCATCAACCAAGCCTTTAGCGCGGAACTGGTGAAAAAGCGTCTGCTTAATCTCTCTGTACCCTCCCTGACAGCATTATCTGGCGGTGAACCAGTTTCTTTTACGGAAGTTCAGGTACAGCTATTACCTGAAAATCGGTTGCAGCTTGTAGCAAAAGCAGATTTAAATAATGGCGAACTCGTGCCTCTGAGCATGATTTTAAGTATAGGCATTGAAAGGCGACGGCGAGTTTCTTTCAAAGATCCGAAAATTCAACTTGACCAAGTGCCAGAAGCACAACGGGAAATTTCGCAAACCTTGAGCGTAGCGCTGGTAGAAATTTTAGATAATATGGTTGACTTGGATCGTTTTGACCTCGATGGAGTGAAAATGCGGCTAAACCGACTAGAAACTGAAGGTCAAAAACTTATTTTCAGTGGATATGCTGAAATTGAGCGTATTCCAAGTAGCAGCTAATATAAAATCAACACGCAAAAAATCAAAGTAAAGTTTTTCTGAGCAGCTTTATGTAAAACTTTAAACAAATTAAATACCGCCTAGATTATTCTAGGCGGTAGTTTAAATCTTAGGTTTTTAAGGGATTTCAAAGTAATTGATTATAGGTTCTAATTCATTTTTACTTATCACCCCCAATTCCCTAACTCTCTATCTTCCCACACCTACATATTGGAATCCAGCCCGGATCATTGCTTCGGGGTCTAGGAAGTTACGACCATCGATAATGACGGGGTGGGCCATCAGTTTTGCCATCTTCACATAGTCGAGAGTGCTGAACTGCTGCCATTCGGTAACTAAGACTAAGGCATCGCAGCCATCAGCTAGTCTTTCGGCATCAGTTTCTACTAGCACACCAGAAAGCCCATGACGCATACCTGTTTGAGAAATAATCGGGTCGTAAGCTTTAACTTTGGCTCCCAGTCGGTTTAGCTGCTCAATTAAAATGAGGGCTGGGGCATCGCGCAAGTCGTCGGTATCTGGCTTGAAGGTCAGTCCGAGTAGTCCGACTGTTTTACCTTTGAGAATTTTCAGAACTTGTTGGAGTTTCTCCAGAGCAATCAAGCGTTGGCGTTCGTTGACACTGACAGCAGCTTTCATTAGCTGGGCTTCATAGCCATAATCATCAGCAGTGTGAATCAGAGCCGAAACATCTTTGGGGAAACAAGAACCACCCCAACCGATACCAGCTTGTAAAAACTTATTACCAATGCGGGAGTCTAGACCAATACCTTTGGCTACTTGGGTGACATCAGCACCGACGCGATCGCAAATATTAGCAACTTCGTTAATAAAACTAATCTTAGTGGCTAAAAAGGCATTAGCGGCGTATTTAATCATCTCCGCCGAACTCAGGTCTGTTGCCAGAATTGGCACTGGGGGTAAAGATTGATCAAGAGCGTACTTGCGTTGCACAATTGGGGCATACAGTTGTTCCATTAAGGCTACTGCTCTTTGGCTATTGCCTCCCAATACAATGCGATCGGGGTTGAAAGTGTCGTGAACTGCCGAACCTTCGCGCAAAAATTCTGGATTGCTTACGACATCAAACTCGGCTAATTTCTCATCACTCGGTACTCCACCTGCGGGTACTAATGTTTTTTGCCGCTCTGCAATCCCATCTAGAACAAGCATCCGCACCCAGTCACCTGAGCCAATGGGGACTGTAGACTTATTCACTATCACCTTATAACCACCGTTGAGATTTTCCCCAATCCCACGGGCTACAGCTTCGACATAACGAGTATCACTT
Source organism: Nostoc sp. TCL240-02 (assembly GCF_013343235.1). GTDB lineage: Bacteria > Cyanobacteriota > Cyanobacteriia > Cyanobacteriales > Nostocaceae > Nostoc. The sequence continues at coordinate 7,858,203 of NZ_CP040094.1, forward strand.
TCACCAGTAGGTAAAGGTGGTGTTCCGACAGCAATAAACAGAATTTCTCCGTGGGAAACTCCAGCAGCAAGATCGCTTGTAAAATGAATCTTCTCTGTTTGAATGGCAGACTGCATAATTTCTGAGAGTCCCGGCTCAAAAATGGGGGACTGCCCAGACTTCATTAACTTAACTTTTTCTTCGTTGTTGTCTACGCAAATTACATCATGCCCAATATGAGCCAAGCAAGCACCTGTAACTAAACCAACGTAACCAGTACCAATCACGCAAACACGCATTCTTTAACTCCCTAATTTTTTTTGGGTGTAGTCTTCAAAAAGAAGTTATCAATATGACACTTAACACGCTGTTAGTAAACTCAGCCACTAAGCATACTAGCTACCGAGCAGATGAGCCTGCATGAAAATTCAGAGCGATGTTAGGCGCTATTTAGTTGGTTGAATTATTGCCATCGCCTTGAATGCGATCGCGGAAATCTTCTATTGTCAGTTTTAACCCCTCTTGCAGAGGAATGGTAGGTTCCCAATTTAACCAAGTCTTTGCCTTGGTAATATCGGGCTGGCGACGGCGGGGATCGTCTGAAGGTAGTGGCTCGAATTTAATCTGTGCATCTGGATTGATCATGTTCTGCACAGCTTGTGCCAACTGTAAAATCGTGTACTCACCAGGATTTCCCAAATTCATTGGGCCAATATAGTCGCTATTCATCAGGCGGATGAATCCTTCTACCAAGTCGGAAACATAGCAGAAACTACGAGTTTGCGAACCATCACCATACACGGTTAAAGGATTACCCCGCAAGGCTTGAACTATAAAATTGCTCACCACCCGACCATCGTTTTCTAACATTCTCGGGCCGTAGGTGTTAAATATCCGCACAACTCGAATATCAACTTTATTTTGTCTGTAGTAATCAAATGCTAAAGTCTCAGCAATTCTTTTACCTTCGTCATAGCATGAACGTATCCCAATGGGATTGACGCTACCCCGATACTCTTCAGTTTGGGGATGAACTTCTGGATCTCCATATACTTCACTAGTCGAAGCCAAGAAAAACCTCGCTTTCACACGTTTAGCCAGCCCCAACATATTCAGAGTTCCCATCACGTTAGTTTTAACAGTTTTAACTGGGTTGTACTGGTAATGAACTGGTGAAGCAGGACAAGCTAAATGATAAATTTGATCCACTTCTAACCGAATTGGTTCGGTAATATCGTGGCGGATAAGTTCAAAGTACGGATGACCTAACCATTTAAGAATGTTACGTTTATGGCCAGTGTAAAAGTTATCCAAGCATATTAATTCATGCCCATCGGTCATTAATCGGTCGATGAGATGGGAACCAATAAACCCAGCACCGCCCGTTACCAAAATTCTCATAGTTTCCCAGTTACTTACAAATATTTTCAGTACCTATTGCACTTACTTTTAGATTACCCAGCTTGGGGACAAAAATACATAACTCAAAAAAGAACAAGGCTTAATCAAAAAGTATTGTTGAACTTACTTATTTTTCTAAGGTTATAATCTTGTGATGTTTTTACCTACTTCTTTAATAATTTAACTAGCAAAATAACAAACTTAGTCTCAATATTGTCAGTCTTCTACTTAAAGTTCATCAAATCTTCAATAATATAAAGTGTTTTCACGGTTATTTCTGTTCTCTGTTTAGATGCAAAGCAGTAAAGAATAGACTGTAGAAATGTACAGATATACTTACAGTCGATTTATTTATTGCAGAGCTTTTTGTCAATACAGATCGCAGCCCTAGTTCACTCAGATAGACTCAAATATGCTTGATATTATACAGCAGATGTAATACTAGTAACCGTGTTAGACATAACTATATTTGTGGTTTGAGTGCGCTGCGGTTCTCCAAGCATGACAATGGAGCAGGTTAGTTGTCTGGCTAACTGGGTTGTAACATCGCTAATGGCTAACCCTCCAGGACTGGTACGATTGCGTATAAAAGGTAAAACTACTAAATCATATAATCGTGCTGCCTGCAAAATTGCTTGGGCAACATTTTCATGAGCAATAATTTGAATTTCTGGGGAATTAGCCAAAGCTAAATTAGATACCATTAGGGAGAGATGCGATCGCCTCCAAGCAATTTTACTGGAACTAGTGCGGCGATCGCACACATTTAGCACAGTAATGTGGCTCTGATTTGCCTCAGCCAGCATTTGGGCAAATTGTACAGGCTGTAATATGGGTGCTGTTAAGTTTTCTACTGGTACTAAGATGCGCTGAATTTTTTTCGGTGATTCTACTAAACGTGTCACCGCTACTGGACAATGGGATGCCCAAAGCACACCATCAATCACATTCCCAAATAGACGCGCTCGTAACCCAGTCCGTTTACCCCAACCCATAACAATTAAATTAGCCTTTTGTTCGCGGGCGGCTCGGCTAATTCCTTGAGCAAAGGCATCATCAATTCGCAGCATTGGTTCTGCGGTCACGCCCAATACTCGACTGTGTGTCGTGGCTTTGGTCAATAACTGCTCACTGCGTTGTAGACAAGCTTCTAACTGTGGTGCATCCATCTGAGCCGCAGCAGTTGCGATCGCCAGTGGTATAATTTTTCCCTGAGACTGACGCGCTAATAATGCCGCCATTTCAATTAAATGCTGTTCGGTATGGGGATTATAGACAGGTACAACAATCGTAAAAGCGCTGTCTGTCTCTGGTGCATTCTGGTCAGGTAGAGGTGGTGCAGGAGCTTCCACTTGTAAGGAATTCAACCCAACAGCTATTCTACTGGTTATCAACGGCCCCAAGGTTGAGGTGACAACCATTAAGACAATCACACTGTGTAATACTTCTAGTGGCAGCAATCCGGCCTGATATCCTACAAGGGTAGCTGCTAAGGTTGTACCAACCTGGGGAAGTGATAGTGACCAGATGGTTAGCGTTTCTTGCCACTTGTAGCGGTAAAGCAGTTTTGTCAACAAAGCTGCAATCAATTTACTGACAATCAAACCGACTATCATCAACAGCGTGAGCTTGAGCGTATCTACGTTGTTCACAAATGCGGGTAGATTGATCAGTAAGCCAAGGTCAACAAAGAAAATGGGAATAAACAGCACACTGCCAATAAATACTACCTTTTCTTTAACTGGGCCTTCACCCACAGCTTCATTCACTGCCAAACCTGCTAGAAAAGCACCAACAATTTTTTCTATCCCAATTAATTGAGCGCCTACAGCCGCCAGAAACACAGAAAGCAACACAAATAAAAACTTGTTTCCTTCATCATCTCCAGACCGCTTGAAAAATTCTTTACCTGCCCAATCAAAGCCTGTAACAACGGCAACAGAGTAAATAATTAACCAACCCGACAAGGTGAGTAGTTTAGCAAAGCTGAATGCTCCAGCATGAGTGATGCCTACACAAACGCCTAAGATCAGCACTGCCCCAATATCTGTAAAAATCTTAGCTCCAATGGTGACAGTAACAGCTTCATTGTTTACCACTCCCAAACGGCTGATTATGGGATATGCCAAAAGGGTATAGGAAGTAAATAAAGAACCAATTAAAATTGAAGTATTCCAGCTATAGCCTAAAATCAGCCCTAGTAAGGTTCCCACGATCATGGGGATAATAAAAGTCAAGCTAGCAAACCCAAAGGCACGACTTTTTTGGCGACGGAACTTTTCGAGATCAACTTCTGACCCTGCGACAAACAATAAATAAATTAACCCAATGTCTGATAGCAGGTTAATCATTGGTGAGTCAGACTGAAATAAATTCCAGCCTGAAGGGCCAAGTACTAGCCCTGAGAAAACCAAACCCACTAATCCTGGTAATCTTAGCCGCTCAAACATGATGGGGATAACTAAGATAACCACCAGTAAAATAGCAAAGGGAACAATTGGTTCTTTGCCAAGAACTTGGGAAGTTGGTTCCAGAACAAGAACTTGTGATATGAGTTCCATCATGTAGGAATTGAAGGGGCTATGGTAAAACTGCGATTACCTGGGGGCGATCGCCTGATGGATATAAAATGGGTAAGCCACCTGACGAAAAATTAAAAATATTAACTTACACTAACTAGGCAATTGTCTAAGAACTAACTACCTACGGATGGATTTGACTTAAAATAAACCGCAAGCGATCGTAGTCGTCTTTAAGTAGCACGCTTAGGTTACGTCCAGCTTTAATTAGCCATTCTCGGTCAGCTTTGCGTAACTGGTATACATCTCGAATAGCAGCTGCGGTTAAAGACTCGACTGGCGCACCGTTAATACAAAGCAATGTCCGCAAAAAATCTAGTTCTTCAGTAAATTTAACGATCGCTTCTGGTTCACACCGATAAACAGCTTGATGAATTTGCGGGGGACGGGGTGGTAGATACTGATATATTCTTTGGTTATAACCTTGATTCTGGGAAGATTGTTCAAATCCCACGATCGCAGCTCGAAATTCTGTTCTCAGCATGGCAAATATTTGGGGTTGTTCCTCACGTAAGTCTTGCAGTGACAACCCCAAAGCTCTCGCTCGGTGTACTGAGTCTATAGGCATGGTAGTGGCATAATATACCACCCCATAGACTTGATTCCCAGATTCTTCATCCACAGAACAAACCCAACTACCAAAGGGTGGCATGGAGGTAAAGCTCAAATCTTCTGGTTCCAAACACTGAGCTAGAAATTCAGTACTAGTAGTTTCAATCACCTCGGCAATGTGGTTGGGATGGCGATCGCCAGTAGCAAACTGTGGTAGTGGGAGGCGCATAGTAATTTAGTCATTAGTCATTGGTCATTAGTCATTAGTTTTTGTAAAAGGACAAAGGACAAATGACTAATGACTAATATTATTTGGCTTTTTTCCGTCCGGCTATGGTCTCTACAAGTTCCAATTCGCTCAGGCGAAAGGTAACTAATTTATCCCAGTTACCACCTTCAAATAATACGGCTACTTTGCCATCAGTCAGTCGTTGCACGAGTCCTTCATAGCGATAATAGGTATCTGCGGGATTCTTGACGCGAACAGTTGCTCCAGGCAGAATCATGTTTTTAGCCTCGCTTGTTTCCTTTTAATAGCTTAATACTTGTCATTAGTCATTTGTCGTTGTTTCTTACAAATGACTAATGACGAATCAATAATACTTCTGCCTTTGGCGAAAATTTGCTACTGATTCTACTATTCCCAAGGAAATGAAATTGGTCAGCATAGCAGAACGCCCATAACTCATCCAAGGTAAAGGTATTCCTGCCACAGGTGCTAAACCTACAGTCATGCCAACGTTCACAATCACCTGAAACACGATCATAGATAAAACGCCAATAGCCAACAAGGAACCAAAGTTATCTTTGGCGGTTTGGGCAACATGCAGCAGGCGGAGGCAAATTAAGCAGAAGACAAACAGCACTAACAAACAACCAACAAAACCGAATTCTTCTCCGACTGCGGAGAAAATAAAGTCTGTATGCTGTTCGGGTACAAAATTCAGTTGCGTCATTGGCCCCTTGAACAGACCCCATCCCCAAATTTCACCAGCACCAATGGCAATACGAGATTGGATTAAGTGATACCCAGCACCGAGTGGATCGTGATCGGGATCCATGAATACAGTTAACCGAGCTTTTTGATACGGTTTTAAAATATGGTTCCAAGCGAAGACTCCTAATTCGCCACCCAGTATATTGAGAGTCCATGCACCGATTGCACTGCAACCAAATCTCCGCCAAGGGAGAGTTTGCCAGCCCAAAATAGCCATCGCAAATGACCAAACTATTCCCAATGGGCCAAAAGATAGTTCTTTGAATAAAATTATCGGCTCTGATAAAGGCCAAGATATACTAAACAAAATGGCGGCAACCACAGGAGAAATCAGCAGAATTAACCAGCCTGGGTTAGCATTTGCCCAATAAAGCATTCCTAAAACGATCGCACCAAATACCAATGATGTTGCTAAATCTGGTTGCAAAAATACTAATCCCCAAGGTATGGCGGTAATTGCCAGAACTCGGAAAACACCTTCAAGGCTAGAAGCAGTACGCCTGTGTAGCAAAGCTGCTAAGGTAATGATCATGCCGACTTTGGCAAATTCTGAGGGTTGCACGTTAAAGCCAGCGATACTAATCCACCTCTGTGCCCCTTTAGCGCTAGTACCAGCAATCATCACCGCGATTAAGCTGAAATTCGTGAGTGAGTATGTTACCCAGTGCCACTGCATTAAGAGTTCGTAGCGGATGCGAGATAAAAATAAGGCTATAAGCACACCGATACCCGCTACCATCCAGTGCCACCACCAGTCAGTTACTGGCTGCTTCAGTTCCGTACTGAGGATCATAATGCCACCAAAGATACTGATAGCAACTGGCAAACAAAATAGTAGCCAATCTACATGCTGCCATGGCTTAACCCAAGACTTCCAGCGAATTTTGGGGAGCGATCGTTTTAATAACATTGTGCCAATTTAGACTTTTTTTAAGTGTTGAGAATTGGGAATTGGGAATTGGGAATTGGTTATTTCTCGGATTTATGCACCGAAATCTGAAACCTAGATCCCCCAGAACAACCCTTGAAAAGGGGAAAAATTAATACATCTGCCTTTTATAAGGGCATTGGATGTTTTGAGTGCGTTACTTATTTCTTTCTTTGCTCCCATTCCCCATTCCCTATGCCCAATCAATCTTTAGTATTCCCAGGACATAGCCCAGGAAGCAGATAGAAATTAAAATTAATTATGTCAACGCGGCAACTGATACTTTACCAGCAATAGTAAGAGCGATCGCAGTTAATGCTTTTGCCGAAGCTGAATCTGGATCGCCAACAACTATGGGCACACCACTGTCACCACCAACTCGTGTGGAAATCTCTAGTGGCACGCACCCCAAGAGTGGTACTCCCAATTCGGTGGCGGTTTTGGAGCCTCCACCGGAACCAAAGATGTCATATTGTTTATCTAGTTGATCGGGGGGGATAAAATAGCTCATATTTTCCACGATCCCCAATACCGGGACATTCATCTGCTGGAACATCCGCAATCCCTTACGAGAATCTAATAGGGCTACAGTTTGCGGTGTGGTGACAATTACCGCCCCTGCCATTGGCACTGCTTGAGTTAAAGTTAACTGAGCATCTCCGGTTCCCGGTGGCATATCTACAATCAAATAATCCAGTTCTCCCCATTGCACTTGATAGAGAAACTGGCGAATTACGCCATTGAGCATAGGCCCCCGCCAAATGACTGGTTGATCTCGGTCAATCAAAAAGCCCATTGAAACTAATTTGACACCGTGATTAAAAGCAGGTTCTAGAATGTCACCTGTTTCAGTGGAACGCACCACAATTTGGGCATCAGCCAAACCTAGCATCGTAGGGTCATTGGGGCCGTAAATATCAGCATCTAACAAACCGACTTTCGCCCCAGTTTGAGCTAGAGCCACTGCTACATTTACTGCTACCGTACTTTTACCAACGCCACCTTTGCCACTGGAAACAGCAATAATATTTTTGACACCAGAAATACCAGTACGGTCTGGCAAACTTTTTTGTTGGGGTGTTTCTGCTGTTACTTCTATGCTGACATCTGTAACACCTGGTAGCTTTTTGACAGCTTTCTGACAGTCTTCGACGATAAATTCACGTAAAGGACAGGCAGGAGTGGTCAACACTAAAGTGAAACTAACCTTGCCACCGTCAATTTTGACGTTGCGAATCATATTCAGTTCCACCAGACTTTTGCGGAGTTCTGGGTCTTCCACTGGACGCAAAATTTCTAGGACAGAGCGAGAATCGAGGACATCGTACATAAAAATTCAAAATGAATAAATACACTTATGGCGAACATCTTAGCTATTAACTCGATGTTTTCTTAAGTAAGGTCAGCTTAGTGTTTTCACTGTCAATGCCATAATAAAACTTAGCAAATGGCATTATTACCTAATAGAATCTTAACTTTCTTTGGGCATTGGGTACAAAAGGCAGAGGGGCAGGGGGCAGGGGGCAGGGAGCAGAGGGACAAGGGGGAATTATTTAACAAGTCTCTCTCTTCTGTCTCCCCCCTCTTCCTTGTCTCTTCTTTATACCCCTGCTCCCTGCTCTCTGCTCCCCTGCTCCCCTGCCCCCTGCCCTCTTCCCTTTACCTAAAAATCAAAACAACTGTCATCAAGAGATTTCTTCTTCCCAGATACCGTTGGCAATGCCGTCTTTTCTGCTGCTTCTACTAAAGACCGTGCTACGCGGTCTACATAAGGACGGGATAAAGACCAAATCAGGGGCGATAACCACCCCCGTAGCGTTACAGAATAAGATAAACAAGTGCCACAAACAGTTGACTCTACTTGATAAGTCACCCGTTCTTCTATTCCTGGAATTGCCAGCACTCGGATACTCAGCATCTCCCTGTGATTGACACGCTCCACAAAAATACGGATGGGAATTGGCGAAAAGCGTGTTACAGCATGAAAAATCAATCCTGGTTTGGGTACTAATCCGTAGGGTACATTAGTACTCTTAAGTAGTGGATGCCAGGAAACATCTGTTAAGTCAGCAACTTTTTGCCACAGTTCATCTACAGAAGCAGAGCTTATCTCTCGATATGTCCGCACCAGAGAAGCGCAAAACCGACGACGTTTGCGGTGGATGAATTTGGATAACCAATCTTGCATTTTCCTAATCCTCCTCCCTAGACACTTTCTGGTAACTCTGGTATTGTGTGCAACTACGCTCAGTTCCTGAAGTACCAAATGAGCGAAATAGTTAAAATTAACAAAATAAAACTCAGTCAATATACAAGCCTATACGCATTTGAGGGAAAATAACTCTAGTGATGGCCATCAATCGTATAAATGCTTAACCAGTAAGAAAAAAGCGGGTTGGGCAAATAGAGCTTGATTGTTGGCGCGTGTTTCCCCCAAATTTTTCAAATTAAGAAATTTGTGGCTTTCTGGAAATTGTAATTTAGGTTCGGGAATCTATGTTGACCAACTCGCAAACACCAACTGTAGCAGCAGAATCATCCAAGTCTTTGCCAGCACCTGACGCTCAGATGAGAGTCAGTCAGTTTATGAAACAACTGCAAGACGAAATTACTGAATCATTGGCAAAACTAGATGGTGTGGCTAAGTTTAATGAAGATAGTTGGGAACGCCCTGAAGGGGGTGGAGGGCGATCGCGCGTGCTGCGAGAAGGTGCAATATTTGAACAAGCAGGTGTAAACTTTTCTGAAGTTTGGGGTTCTCATTTGCCAGCCTCAATTTTAACCCAACGCCCTGAAGCCGCAGGACATGGCTTTTATGCCACGGGGACTTCAATGGTATTACATCCTCACAACCCTTACGTGCCCACAGTTCATCTAAATTATCGCTACTTTGAAGCGGGGCCAGTGTGGTGGTTTGGTGGCGGTCTTGACTTGACACCTTATTACCCGTTTGCCGAAGATGCGGCACATTTACATAAAACGTTAAAACAGGCCTGTGACAAACACCACCCGGAGTATTACCCAGTATTTAAAAAGTGGTGTGATGAATATTTTTACCTCAAGCATCGTGATGAAACACGAGGCGTAGGTGGTCTATTTTTTGATTACCAAGATGGTCAAGGTGCTTTATATCGCGGGCCAAATCCCAATGGAGAAGCGGCTATTCATAGCAACCAGGTGGGAACACCAGCAACCCGCAATTGGGAAGATTTGTTTGCTTTTGTGCAAGGCTGTGGCAGAGCATTTTTACCAGCCTACGTACCTATTGTAGAACGGCGGCATGGGATGGAATATGGCGATCACCAACGAAATTTTCAACTCTATCGCCGCGGACGGTATGTAGAATTTAACTTGGTTTATGACCGAGGTACTATTTTTGGTCTGCAAACCAACGGACGCACCGAATCAATTCTCATGTCCCTACCCCCTTTAGTGCGCTGGGAATACGGCTATCAACCGGAACCCAATACACCCGAAGCCGAGTTGTATGAAACCTTTCTTAAGCCTCAAGATTGGATCAACTGGACACCACCTCAATAAATAGTGCAAATAGTGCTTGTTAGCGGTAGCGGAGCCTTGAGCCTGTGCTGAGATTAGGAGTTAGGAGTTCTTCCCTATCTCCCTCATTTTCCTAGTCTCTGCCACTCCCTCGTTTAAAATTGCTACTCAGTACTGATTTAGTGAGTTAAACTACTAAAGTTAAGCACTTAGCAGAAAAAGGTGACAATTTTAGCTATAGCTTGTTAATCTCAAGTGACAGCGTTAGACAATTCTGTAACTACCTAATCTTACGAGGAATGCCACGGGGAGGGCTTTAGTGATTCATATAGACCAAAAAACTTATACAACCCAAGACGGAAACACCGTTATTGTCCTAACACCAGCAGGTCGCCTAGACATTACCACTGCTTGGCAATTTCGCCTGAAGTTACAAGAGTGTATTTCTAAACTCAGCCGCCATGTAGTTGTAAATCTGGCTCAGGTAAATTTTATTGATAGTTCTGGTCTTACGTCTTTGGTAGCTGGAATGCGTGATGCTGATAAAGTCAAGGGCAGTTTCCGCATCTGCAATGTACATCCAGAAGCCAAACTCGTGTTTGAAGTGACAATGATGGATACTGTCTTTGAAATCTTTGAAACAGAAGATGAAGCTTTAGAAGGTGTACCTCGTAGTATGGCTAGCTAAAAAAGAGTTAGGAGTTAATAGAAACTTCATAACTAACGCGATGTGCAACTTTCTTTCCAAAGATAAAAGTCCCACCCTATGCTTAACCGAGAGATTGTGATTGTTATCTCTTACCAGGGTGGAACAAATGTTATCTATGGAAGACTTGATCACAGCAGTGTTTTGCTGTGTGGATGATCTATTAAAGGAAGTGACCAATGGTAAACCTATGGGTAGTCGAGGATTTCAGCCATCTTTAAGTGATAGTGAAGTGATTACAATGGAAATTGTGGCAGAGTTTCAAGGTATCGATACGGACAAAGGTATTTGGCAATACTTTCGCCGTCATTGGTTCTCAATGTTTCCCCAGATGAAAAGCCGTTCAACCTTTGTACGACAAGCTGCAAACCTATGGCAGTACAAGCAAGAACTACAACAAGCCTTAGCAATAGAACTTGGTGCTTTCAGTGATAATACACACATTATTGACGGGATTCCGATACCGTTATGTTGCTTTACTCGTGCTCGTGGTTGTCGTAGCTTTCCTGGAGTTGCTAACTACGGTTACTGTGCCGCAAAAAAGGAAACATATTACGGATTTCATGGTCACTTACTCATTAGCGCCTCTGGGGTGATTACAAGCTTTACATTAACCTCTGCTTCGGGAGATGAACGGGAAGCGATCTGTGATATCGTGACCTTGATTCAGGGGTTGGTAATAGGTGACAAATGATACATAAGTACCACTCTCCGCCAGGAACTAGCACGCTATGGCATCGATTTACAAACACCCCTACGTTCCAATATGCAGGACGACTGTCCTGCATATTGGGTAAAGCTACTTCAAACTGTCCGTCGCCTAATTGAAACAGTAATTGGACAACTTAGCGTTAGCGTAGCTCGCCGCAGGCATCGCTTTAATATCGAAAAAGTCTGGGCCAGAGATATGTGGCATTTGACAAGTCGTTTAAATCGCAAACTATTGGCTCACACTGTTTGTGTCTGGTTAAATCGTTTATTTGGTTTGGAACCATTACAGTTCGATGGTCTTGTGACAGAATAAGTTGCACATCGCGTTTATTCATCACCAAAAGCCGGAAAATCAATATTTCTCAATCCTACACTCTGGCGCTACCAGTCGGTTGCTGCTTGGAAGAGAAAGGAAGACTACGCAAAAATTTTTAGCTAATTTTCCGAAATCGATAACAACTGAGCGGTATCCCTAATCAGAGCATCGATTTTATACTGAACTTCTATAACTAACCTTTGGGCAATATAGCCTCATGTTTCCACTCAAAAACCCGGCTATCATGGCCGGGTTTTTGATGTTGAGATTAATCAGACTTAGGGATGATTAACAGAAAGATGTAGTCTCAATAAGACTTGCAACAGGCTAACGCAAAGCTACAGAGAACACAGATAAATAAGAATTTGAGAGATTTTTTGTGTAAGTTCTCAGTTGCCGTTGAGCAATTCAGCAGCACTTCTTGAAAATATCTGCGTATTAAATAAAACTATTATTCAGAAACTTTTAAGCAAATTTATGGGTCTGGTTCTCCAAATTCTGCAAAAATTAACCAATGTCATCTTCTGCTCAAGGTATTCCCGGATTACCCGATTTGACGCATCCGATTGAGCTTGTTCAATTTGGAACCCAGGCGCTCAAAGCTTCACTGTTATTAGTATTTTTGATCGTAGCTCTAGGAATTGCGATCGCACTGATAAGTTTTTCTCTCCGTCGTAGCCAGCCGGAACAACTTATATTCATCGGTGAATGGGCTGTTGGCTATTCTCAACTGTTGCGTGGATTACAGCATTTAACTCTAGTATTAGTTCTCTTAGTACCGGGATTTTTTCTCTGTTCAACTTTAAGCAATCGCTACCACTATTGGGAACAGGCAAAGGTGGCTCAAGTGGCTGAAAGTGTTGCAGGTGAAAAGCTCGAACAACTTGCCCCGCAAGTGCGCTACACCATCCAGGAGCCATACTCATATAACACTCAAGTCGGTAACAAAATAGTCAAGGTAAATGAGACAAGACAAATTAACCGCTTCTTGACTTTGGCTGGTTCGCAAATTCAAGTCAAGCTTGACCAAAGCGTAGATGTTCCAGGTCGTAGCTCAATTTATCGGGCAGATTATACTGCCGATTATAAAGTAATTAACAAACTCAAGGATATTAATAATTTTTTCTTTGAAGCACCGCCACCCAACGGCTACACACTTCTTTCTAGCTATAAAATCGAGCGTGACGGGACAAGATTGCAACAAATCAATCCAGAAGATTATGGTTTTCCCTTCCGGCTACAACCAGGAGAAGAAACTACCTTTCGAGTCACCTACCAGGCTAGAGGCGGGCCTCGCTGGGTTTATAGTGCAGGGGGACAGATACTATCTAACTTCCGTCTTGTAGCAAATGCTAACTTTGCTCCGGCTAATTTTGCCAGTGGTATTGAACCTGATGAGATAAAATCTGACGGACGCAGTACGCAATTTACTTGGAAATTTGACGAGAATGTTTCAGTAAAAAATCCATTTGGAGTGTTTACCAACACCGAACCGATTCGTCATACGGGGGTAATTCCGCGTCTTTTATTGTTAGGACCAGCAATATTTTTGTGGTGGATCTTGCTGTTATATTTATCACTACCAATGAGTTTCAGAAATGTTGCGATCGCTGGTAGTATTTTCTTTGCTTGTCTATTGATTTTGACCTATCTGGCTCGTGTTATCAATGCTCAGTTGGCTTGGACTTTAATTTCCATCATCTTACTATTTTTAATATGGGGATTGGGAGCCAGCCGCAGTGCTTCTCTGGCTGCTATTATCTGCACTATTGCTGGAGCCGTATTACCCATCTTTGGATTATTAGTACCCTTGAGCGGCCTCACCCTCAGCCTAGCGGGTTTGCTTTCAGCCGTTTGGCTAGCAGTTCGTCACTGGTATGGCTGGTACAGTTTGCATCTAGAAGACCAAAGGTTGCAGACTCAGAAAACTGCTAAAGATTAGTAGATTTCGCTATGATTAGCGAAGTTTTAGCAAATAGCATTTATGGATAACGATTTACTAGCTTTCCTTGTAGGTGCTGGGTTACTTGTCCTCTATCTCATCTTCTCAGCATTGACTGAAATGGGAACTAAATTGCCTTGGAAGAAATAAGCTGATAGGGTGATAAAGTTGCCAAAAGTTTATATTTTTCAACCTGATTGGGCTGGGAAAAAGGAATAAACATCCTTTAGGCTGAGTTAATATACTTATTTTTCGAGAGCAAGCCAAATGCGCGATCCACAAAAGAACCAGATTAAAATCGAGCCGGCAACCCTCGTATTAATCGTATCCCTACTAATACTTTTGCCTCTACTGTTTGTTGGTTTTTTCTCACAGTGAGCCAGTGACGAATACCAGATACAGTAGTTTTATTTTGCATAAAGTGCAAAGAATTACGGGTTTTGAGACAGGAAAGAGGCAACAGGTAGAAACTCTATCTAATGCGTGAGTCCTACATTTAAACCTCACTTACTTGCAACGTGCTGTATATAGCGATGCCTGCGGTGGGTTACGCCTACGCATTCTCAGACAGGACTTACGCAAAAAATAGCCTAAACCCTAATTTCCAGGTAGGGGCAATACCCTGCGGGAAGCCGCTTTGCGTCTACATGAATTGCCCCTACAGCGTGTAGTTTTGCGTAAGTCCTATCAGAAATCCTCTTCTAGAAACTTGTAATAATAACTAGTTCTTATGTTTTAGACACATTGCGGAGTTAGTTAACAATTCGTAATTCGTAATTACGAATGATTAATTACTTTAGGGATAGGGATCGGGAGCATCTCACTTTTTAAAGTGGCTCAAACTGACAATAATCCATTGAGGTAAGCACAGCGATGGGCTAGGACTTGAGGCACATTTTCTCGTTTCCATTGTGCCCCGGAAATTTTTGTTCGACGGTCAACCTGTTTAACGGCAGATTCAACTGAACCTGAACCAATTGAACAAATTTCTTCAGCTTGATAATATTCGTAGTTGATAATGCGATTGCGATGCTTATCAAGATAACGGCAAAAGTTTTGTACTTGTTTGCCTTTACAATCTGTAAATAAGGCAATAGTAGCCTCAACTTGGCCTTTCCATAGTAGATTTTGTGCTTGTTTCAAGCGTTTTTGTGAACCCCCAACTTTGTGGAGGTTTTCTATTAAATGGAACCAATCAAGTATTTCTCGACGTTGTGCATCAGGTGCTAATTGGTCAATTATATTCCAAATGCCGTCATGTCCATCACCAATACAAGTGAGTGGGCTAGCCAGTGGTTGGTCATTAACCCAATCAATCACAATCTGATTATTCTGAAATGAAGTTCCCAAGATTCCGAGATGATGTAAGCTAATTGCTTTATAGCCAAGCCATGCACATATTTGACCTTTAGGAGTTCGGACACGGATGTTTCCACCATCGACGCTTAATTCTTCAATTGTCTGTTCTGGTGTTGGCAACTCAAAATTCTGGCGATGCACTAATCTCTGTTGACTGCTGTGAGAAACCTCTATGCCCGTAAAATACTTGATGTCTGATGCCGCATCTTCATAGCTGACATTCGCACTTACCCTCAAACAACAAGTTTCTAGATATGGACTCAGTTGAGTACTTGGTGCGACTTCTAATTCAATGGCTTGTTTGCTCGTTATTGCTAACTCTCCAAGAATGCTTTTGAGCCGTCGTTGGTATCCTGCGGTTGTCCCTGTAATCGTTTCGATAAAAAAACCCCTACTTCTGGCATAACATGCTTCTGCATTTGACTCCGCACTGCTTCTTCAATTGCTGCAAGATTTGTGAGCTTTTCTTTTGACGTATCTTCATACAATATTTTAGCAATCGCCTGAATATGTTTTTGAAGAGCTTGCTTTTGTTCTGGGGTCATCGGTAAGTAAATACACTCGTCTTACCTATCCTGACTGATTTTCGTCTTCTTTGCAAAAAACTGGGATGCTCCCTAGGGATCTGACTTTTCATGCCATCTGGAAAAGACCATAAAGACATTTTCAAAATGGGGATTTAAACCCTTAAATTACGATAAAATTTCATTTATGGAACCTTCTGGAACTCTTGCTGGTTTAGATATTCTGGTAGTTGAAGATGATAATGATACTCGCTTTTTCATCACTACTGTGTTGGAAATGGATGGAGCAAAAGTTATATCAGTAATATCAGCGGATGCGGCACGCCAAGTATTATCCGAATTGGAGCCTGATGTTTTAATTTCTGATATTGGGTTGCCTGGAGAAGATGGCTACACTTTCATCCGCAAATTTCGTGCGCTCAAATCAAAAAATTGTGGACGAGTCCCAGCTATTGCTTTAACAGCTTATGCTGATACTGAGGCTCGTATCCGTGCCTTGGAAGTTGGCTTTGATACTCATGTATCTAAACCCGTCGATCCAGACGAACTAGTTGAGATAGTCGCTAGCTTGGTTGCTTCTTGTAATTGGTAATGATTGTATTGCCCGATCAAGTGCGTTAAGCTACTGTTAACGCACTATTTTCACATTAAAACTACTTAGGTAAAACCTGCCGCAGTGCTGCTAAAAGTTGGTCAACACTTTCCTTTCGACTATTAAAGCCCATCAGCCCTACGCGCCAGACAAGACCCGCTAGTTCGCCAAGACCACCGCCAATTTCAATATTATATTCATTGAGTAACTGCCGTGCGATCGCTTTCCCATCTACTCCTGTTGGAATGCGGACAGTGGTAAGCGTTGGTAATCTATACTCCTGCTCAACGTGCATACTCAGTCCTAAATTCTCTAACCCTTCCCAGAGATACTCTACGTTTTTCTGATGACGCTGCCAGGAATTTGCTAACCCCTCTTCTGAGAGCAAACGTAATGCTTCCCGCAACGCATAATATAAATTAATGGGTGCTGTGTGGTGATAGGTGCGTTCAGCACCCCAATACTTACCCAGTAACAACATATCCAAATACCAGTTTGCAACCTTAGTTTGGCGCTGTTGCAATTTCTCAACTGCACGCGCACTCATCGTAAAAGGCGAAGCACCAGGCGGACAACCCAACCCTTTTTGGCTACAACTATAAGCTAAATCAACTCCCCAGGCATCCAAAAACAACGGAACGCCACCCAAACTTGTCACAGTATCCAGCAGCAGCAAAGTGCCAAATTCATTGCATAAATCAGCAACTCCTTCCAATGGTTGCCTTGCACCGGTGGATGTTTCGGCATGAACTAGAGCCAAAATAGCCGGACGATGAGTTTCTAGGGCAGTTTTGAGTTCATCAAGGTTGAAGACTTGTCCCCAAGGTTTGGTAATGGTTCGGACATCAGCACCATAACGTCCAGCCATATCTACGAGGCGATTACCAAAGTAACCAGCCACACCAATCAAAACTATATCACCAGGTTCAACAGCATTAGCGATGGTTGCTTCCATTGCGGCTGTTCCCGTACCACTGACTGCAATGGTGAGTGAGTTTTCTGTCTGCCATACGTAGCGTAGCAACGACTGAATTTCATCCATGAGGGCGAGAAAAGCAGGGTCAAGATGCCCAACTGGTGAGGTATTCATCGCTTGCAGAACTGTGGGATGGGTATTGGAGGGCCCAGGCCCCAATAGTAGGCGGGATGGGATTTCTAGCGGTGTAAGTTGCAACCGACCAGAGTCGTTGATTGAAATTGTTTGCGTCATAATCTGTGTTTGCTTAATTACTTACTTACCGGATCATAGAGCGATGGCTTCGCCAACGCCAGAGGCGAACGCATCACCGATGTTTTAGTGAATCTGTCATTTGCCAGAAGATGCGAGCGATCGCTGCAAAGCATTACAGTAATTCAAGTAAATATGTGAGAGTATACTTATTCACTTAGCCGGAGACGTAATTATGGTTTTTGCTGGCAAACGACCAAATAATTTAGGTGTTAGCAACGGTAAATTAGCATCCTGCCCTAACTCTCCTAACTGTGTTTCTAGTCAGAGTACAGATGCAACCCACAAAATTGCACCACTGACTTTTACATCTAGTCCAGAAGAAGCAATTAATAATCTTAAACAAATTATTCGGTCTTTACCAAGAACTAAAATCATTACCGAAAATAAAGATTATTTATATGCAGAATTTAAAAGTGCTTTACTAGGATTTGTGGATGATGTAGAATTCTATCTAGATCGAAATGATAAGGTGATCCAAGTGCGTTCAGCTTCGCGCTTAGGTCAAAGCGATCTAGGTGTGAATCGTCAACGAATAGAGACGATTAGAGCCAAGTTAAGATAATCCGTAATTCGTTGAGTATTTGGCATACGCAATCTGAATAATAATTAACTTAAATACCACCAATTTTACAATTACGCTAGCGCAGCTGTGGGGAGTTTGCGTACTCTTACAGAAAAGCTAGCTAGCAAGAGTATTATATAGAGAGCGTGATTACGAATTAATTAAATCTGGCTGGATAATATCTGCGATCGCAATATTTGTGAAAATTAACTTATTTAAAAACTTTGACCCCCGTCCCAGACTGATAATTGCTGTCGGACTCGCTGGATTAGTTTCAATAATTCTTCCGTTTTGGCTGCACTTACCAACTCGCATTCTCTGCGCCTGGAACTCCGGTATTGACTTTTTCTTAGCCGTAACCTGGTGGAAGATGATCAAAGCTACCCCAGAAAAAATTCGCCGTTATGTTGAGAATGAATATGAAGGACATTTAGCTATATTTATGCTGGTGATAGCTGCGGCTTGTGCTAGTGTTTTAGCGATCGGGTTTTTGCTAACTGATAAAAAAGGGTTGTCAACAACTCTGCTTACCTTACATGTCATACTTGCAATTATGACCATTGTCGGTTCCTGGTTACTAGTGCATACGATGTTTGCAGTCCAATATGCACACAGTTATTACAAATATATTAATCGTAACAGTAAACAAGAAATCACCAAAGGTTTAGATTTTCCTAATAACGACTATCCAGATTATTGGGAGTTTTTATATTATTCATTTGTAGTTGGCATGACGAGTCAAGTTTCAGATGTGCAGACGACATCACGCGACATGAGGCGTTTGACTCTTTTGCATGGCATATTATCCTTCTTTTTCAATACCACAATTGTAGCGATGAGCATCAATATCATTGCATCGCTGATTTAAAAATCGCTTGACTCAGCCAAAAGTATGATTATTTACTTCTCTACTTTGAAAAAGAGGAAATTCTATTTATAAAAATATATATAGGATATGCTAATTCAACAAGACGAAATAACTATTCGTCTAATGCAAGATGAAATCTATGATTATGAGTTAATGGCAAAATGGTTAACTGATCCACAAGTTCTGAAATTTTATGAAGGAAGAGATAATCCTTTTCCTTTAGAAAGAGTTATGAAAACGTACAAACCCACGATTGTGAGAGATGAGCCGATTGTTCCATGTCTATTCTCCTATCAAAATATTCCCATTGGTTATTTGCAGTATTGTGCGCTTAATGACTTATCCCAAAGTGATAGACAGTTGTATTATATCGAACAAACTGATGAAGTGTATGGTATTGACTTGTTCATAGGCGAAACCAACTATTGGAACAAGGGAATTGGTACAAAAATCTTGTCAGCAGGGATCGCCTATCTTTTTGAACACAGGCAAGCTCGTAAAATTGTCATAGACCCGCACGTTGACAATCCTCGCGCTATTCGCTGCTATGAAAAATGTGGTTTTGTAAAATTAAAGCTATTGCCCGTCCATGAACTGCATGAAGGGAAATATTCAGATTGTTGGCTTATGGCAATAGATCGAAAATAATCCATTGCACCCTAATTAAAAACTCGCATATTGGGAGTCTCACAGAAGCCAGATACCATAAGTAATTTGGTGTAACAACATGTCTCTAAATCAACTTGCATGTTCCCAATCACTAAGTAATTCATGCTGTTGTGCTGTTTTCTTGCATTGACGGAATGGTACTTTAGGGCTACCAATATTCATGCCAGGAAAAGACTGTTTTTTCGTTTTGGTGGGTCTATTTTCTAGTGTCGTGGAACTGATTTGTTGGGTTTTCATTGATAAATATATTTCCGATTAAAAGCTGAACACAAATGTATAACACCAATTTTGAAATGGCAAATTCCACAAGAGATAATTTATTTTATACAGATATTCTGGGACGGTGCGATCGCTAATCACTTTAAATTCCATTCAATTTCTTAAAAATTTTGATCGCACTTATTTAGCCATTACCGCTAAATTCGCCACACATTCAGGAAATTGCCGCTTTAATGCTGGAAAAACTGGACAAGGCGCTTGTTCTTGCAAATTTTCCGGTTTACTCCAGGTAAAGGGGGCTTTCTGCGCTGCTGACATCCATACCAGACGCTTGGCCCGTGTCATCGCAACGTAGAGTAAACGGTACTCCTCAGATATTTTCAAGTGCTTTGCTTGTTCCCATGCTTGTGTAACATCTGGTATGGTAGATTCTCCGTGGAGAGCAGCCCGAATTTGGGCACGGGCTACTTCTGATAAGGTAAAATCTCCTAAAAACTGGCTTTGGGGAGGAACCCAAAATCTTCCAGGAATCAAGTTTTCGTGGAGAAAGGGAAGAAATACATAGTCCCAATCCAGCCCTTTGGCTTTGTGCATGGTAATAATGGTTAGTTGACCGCGACGAGTGTAACGTTCTTCCGAATCTTCGGTTTCCACTGGTTCAAACCGTTCGGAACTGACGATTTCACTTAAAGCTGACAGCATTCCCCCCATCGAACTATTGCCAGCTATTTGCTGGTTTACCCGTTCTGCAAGTTTGTCAGCAGTTGCCAATTCTGCCTGATCGTAATTTAAGGTCAAGGCGAGAAAGGAAATTAGCTGGTATAGGGGCAATTCCAAGCGGGCGCGAAGTAAATTGCGACACAAACGTGCGGCTTTTTGGACTGTTTCTGCCTGGGGTGCTGCTAAAGGGCCAGGATACAAAAATTCTTCTGGTAGACTAGCAAGGGCGTTGAGGTCTTGGGTAGGAATTAACTGGCGCTGTACTAATGCTTCTAGGGCGGCTTTGAGGTAATCGGGGGAGTGGGGGCGATCGCAAAATTGCAGCAATGCTAAAATCTCTTGGGGAACATGGGAACGGCGATCGCGTTCTCCCACATCGTAAAGTGTAATTTTATGCTCTTTGCACACAGGTGCTAAAGCCTCTCCTAACCATCTTCCTTGGCGATTTTCTCGCACTAAAATCGCTGCACTATTTTGCGTTGGATCTTCACCAAATAACTCGACTACTCTTTGAGATAACAATTCAACGGTGTGATGAATGTCACGTGGAGTATAAAGTTCTAATCCTCGTCCTACTGGTGCTGGGTTGGCGTTCTTTTGTGGATCTCCAGTTTCAACAGGGCGAATTGTCTGGAAGCGAAACGGTACTTGTCGGTTGTCAGGAATCTGTCGTCCGTTATTCGTTTTTGCTAAGGATTGATTATTGATCCATTTGAGGGCAAAGTTCGCCGCTTCAATGATAATTCTACTACTGCGACCGGCTTGATCCATCGTTGCCAATCGTTCGATGCGATCACACTCTTCGCAAAATTGCCGGAAATAAATCGGATCGGCTGGGGTAAAGGTAGAGTTAATCGCCTGGTTAGGATCGCCAACTCGTACCAAGTTGAGTGCTGAGTTAAGAGTTAGGAGTGAAGAATTATCTCCCCCTGCTTCCCCATCACGTGCCAAAATTTCTAACAGTTGCGTCTGTAGGGGACTAGAATCTTGGGCTTCATCTTCAAAGACGGCAAAAACTTGATTTTGCTCAATGCGGCGGGCGCTGTCGTTTTCTAAAACGCGCAGTGCGGCTAAAATCATATCGTCGTAATCGATGAAATCACGCGATCGCATTAAGTTTTGATATTGCTCATACAATCCCGCCGCTACGCTCAAAATTGTATATTCGTCTGTAGTTTGTTTACTCCACTCCCGCAATTTTTCTGGTGATATCCCCGAACTTTTTGCTTCATGAATTACTGTATTAGCCAATTCTGGCAATACTTCTGTTCGTAGCACCGATTGACGACGTAACCTTTCTGTCTCTTCTCCGTCAAATTGATGACCTTCTAATAACCGCAAATATATTCCGGGATTATTGGCAATCCATTGCTCTACGGCTGTTCGGATAAAGCGATGACTTTGGGTTGGTGTAATTAATGTGACATTTTCTAACTGCAAACCAGATAAATTCGAATGGCGGCTAGCAATATTTAACGCTAAACCATGTAGAGTATAGACAAAAAAGCCCGTCTGGGGTAGAGATAAATCATCTCGTAAGAATTTGCGGATCTTCGCTTTAATATTGGCAGCAGCAGAACGAGTAAAGGTGACAACCACCAAATGACGACGCGAGGATGGGCGCGACTGGGCATAACGCTCATATTGACGGGCGATCGCGATCGCTGCCGCCGCCGCCATCCCAGTAGATTTGCCTGCACCAGGAACGGCAGAAATAGCCAAAGGGCCAGATCCCCAGTCAGCCATTTGTTGTTGTCCGGGGCGTAGACTGTTGCGAATTGCGAGAATTTTATCTCGCAGATTAGGAACTGGCGATCGCTCAGACAATTCTGAGTGCAGGGATTCTTGAGCCACAGGAGTAGTAAATTTAGAGTCTGACATATCAAATTTTATATTTGGAAGAAGAATTCTTTAAGTAAGAATTCACAATTTAGGCTTCTTAATGTTAGATTAGCTTAATTTGATATCTTTCTAAGCTCTAACTAACCAGAAAAATAAATAAACATGAAAATCCAAAAACTAATTACACAAGCCCTGAGTTTATCTAATAATGCTATCTCTTATCATGTTAGTCAGGAACTAGCAGCTATTTATCCTAAAAAAGCCTTACTGGAAAGTAATGATGATTCCTTCAATTTAGAAAAGTATGCTGAGGCAAATTTATGTAAAATAAAATATGACGATCGTATCCATAACCAGATGCTGACTGGCTGGAATGGTATGGAAAACGATATTTACAAATATACTGAAAATGCTAGGTTTCAAGTTTCATGGCAAGGAAATAAACTTGATACCCTCTTAATGAGTTGGAATGAAGGTTATTGTAAAACTCGCTATTCTTGGATTTTGGCAGATAGCATGGAAGTCGCTGAAAAATTTTTCGCCGCAGTTTGTGATTGGAACTCAGAAATTCGTGATGAACTTTTAGTTTTTGAAGATGGTTATTGGGATAAAAATCCAGACCTATTTCAATCCATTCAAAGCGCAACTTTTGAGAATCTCATTTTGCATAAAAATCTGAAGCAAGATATTCAAGATGACCTAATAAACTTTTTTGCCTCCAGCGAAACTTATGCCAATTATAGCGTTCCTTGGAAACGTGGTATTTTGTTTATTGGCTCACCAGGAAATGGAAAAACGCATACAGTTAAGGCATTAATTAACCAGATGCAGCAGCCTTGCTTATACGTTAAAAGCTTTAAGTCTGAGTATGCTACTGATAGCGACAATATTCGTAAAGTATTCAAACAAGCACGGCAATCTGCCCCTTGTGTTTTGGTATTAGAAGATATTGACTCTCTATTAAATGATGAAAATCGCTCTTTCTTTTTAAATGAGCTTGATGGCTTTGCCTCTAATCAAGGAATTGTTACCATTGCAACCACTAATCATCCAGAACGTTTAGATTCAGCAATTAGTAATCGCCCCAGTCGCTTTGACCGCAAATATCATTTTGACCTGCCAGCTATCCCCGAACGAGAAGCCTACATCACATTGTGGAATGAAAAATTAAAAAGTGCGATGGGCTTGTCTGAACATGCTGTAAGTCAGATAGTTGAATTAACAGAAGGCTTTTCTTTTGCCTACCTCAAAGAATTATTTCTCTCATCAATGATTCGTTGGATGGGAACGATGGAAAATGGGGCGCTAGAGAAAA
This sequence comes from Nostoc sp. TCL240-02, assembly GCF_013343235.1. Lineage (GTDB taxonomy): Bacteria > Cyanobacteriota > Cyanobacteriia > Cyanobacteriales > Nostocaceae > Nostoc. The sequence continues at coordinate 7,881,713 of NZ_CP040094.1, forward strand.
TTATGATTTCTCAAGTTGCGATTTTGCGAGAACAAATGAGCAGCGTAACTGTTAGCAGTAAAGATTTAGAAAGTTAAAATGGAAGTTTATTCAGAACAGAATTCAGAATTCTGGCTCCTGAATTCTGACTCCTGAATTCTTCAATTATTCATCAATCTGCCAAGAATCCTTAGTTAATTCTTCATCCAGAATTTTCTTGGGACGCACAATGATAATAATTTGTCCTAGTAGAGGAATTTCTGGCTCAGTTTCAAACCATTGAAACTCTAGTTCACCACCATTTTCAACAACAAAATAGCTTGAGGCATCCCATTGTCGTTTGGCACGATCTACCACAACTACAACGGGCCCCACTTGGTTTTGGTTTTGGATGGGGAAGCGATCGCTATTCGCTAAAATCACTACTGGATCTTCTGCCGCCAACAGCACTTGCCAACCTGGTAATGGAACCCAAGCTTGCTCTCCAGAAAACTTAACCAGGCGAAATGGTTCAATTTCTGTCAATATTGGCACAGCTTGCAAATCTTGTCGTGATAATGGCAATTCGCCTACCACAGGCAAAATTCGGGGTAATTGTTCTTCAAATTCCAGGCGGTAAAAGGGTAAAATTGGCGCTGGACGCTGGGGAACGGTAGTAAAATCAGTCAGTAGCTGTTCGATTTTTTGCCTTGCTACTGGCGTGTGAGCAAAACGCAAACCTTTGGCAATCAGGCGCGATCGCTGTTGTAAATCTGCATTTTGGCGTGCCAGTTTCCAAACTTGGTGAGCAACGGCATCCCCAGGATGGGCAGAAAATCCTTCTGGCAAAGTGCGGAAATAGGAGAACTCTTTAATTGCTTTTGCCACTTCCTTCACCTCATCAGCGTCGATTTTGTGAAAGAAGATCAGTTCGGCGGCGGCGGCACGTTCTTCTTGGGTGAGCAAACGCAGTTCGTATAAAACATCACTGCCGCGTGTGGCATAATGCGATCGCGTTTCTTCCGCTACTCCAAACTTTTCCAAAGAATTATAAACTTGAGAACCAACAACGACCTGATTTTGTTGAATTGGCTCAAATCCAGTTGCCTCAAAAATTTCTTGGGGATTGTAACCGGTTTTTAGCAACGAGGCGATCGCCGTTCCCCATTCCACCCAGTTGCCTTGTTTTTGCCTCAGTCTTCGTAGTAACTCTTGTGCTACATCGTTAGTAGCATTTTCTTCGGGATTCTGAGCGTTGGGTGGTAGATCAGTCATAATCGGGATGCGAGCTTCAACTTGAGAGGATGATTAACACCTCATGAGCAAGTCTTATTCTAATCTATAGAATTACCCAGACCTACTGCCTTGAGTTCAGAAAGAGGCATAGGTTGAAATTTCAACCAATCTAATTCCAAGCCATTTTACGAGTTACACTACGCACATCTGTGTGCCTTTACTACGCGTTGTATGCAAAGGAGATTTGTGAACCTACCTTAATTTATGCAAAACTTTAGCTGAACCCTAATTTTCTTCTTAGGGCAATTCATATAGACGCAAAGCGTGAGCCATTCCGGTGGAAGGGTTTCCCGGCATCAAGGAACTAGCGGTAGCGTACCCCTGCGGCTATTGCCCCTACCGCGTATAGTTTTACGTAAGTCCTACTATGATGAAAATCGCCATAGTTACGCTGATTTAGTTGGTTCTTTTGGTGCAATATTTCCTAATTCAGATATTTCGGCAGGTAAATTTTCTCTGTATAGCTCACTCTTAATAGTTTTAAAATATGCAAAATAGCTCCGTATAAACCCTTGACAATTTTTAGCTATTCTCAACTAAGCTTGGTATGGAATATAACAAGATAGTGAATATTTAAAGGAAATATCTTATGGATAATCCCAGTGTAGAAATTGATAAAGTCCAATATCAAGTAATGACTCTCGAACGGCCAAAAAAGCTGAAAATCTTAGTAGTTGACGATGAGCCAGATAATCTCGATCTCCTTTATCGCACCTTTCGACGCGACTTTAATGTTCTGAAAGCTGATAGTGGAGTGAACGCTCTACAAGTTTTGGCCGCAGAAGGGGAGGTAGCTGTGATTATCTCTGATCAACGGATGCCAGAAATGAAAGGAACTGAATTTCTGAGCAAAACTGTACCTCAGTTTCCCGATACGGTGAGGATAATTCTCACCGGATTTACTGATATTGAAGACTTGGTAGAGGCGATTAATGCTGGACAAGTCTACAAATATATCACCAAGCCTTGGGACCCAGGAGAACTCAAGGCAGTGGTGCAAAGAGCAGCAGAAACCTACGACTTGCTCAAGCAACGTACAGAAGAATTACGCCGCGCTCATGCTCAAATGGCGCTGCTGAGTGTTTTGGTACAGGTAACTCAAGCAGCTTCTAGTTTAGAGGAAACTCTCACTCCAATCGCCAAGGCTGTGAGTGAGACTTTTGGGGCAGAAGGCTGTATTTTACAACTTACAGATGGAAATACTCTGATTGCAACTCAAGGAACTTACAGCAATACAGGTAAAATAGAAAATTGGCTATCTCAAGACCCATTAACAAAGGAAGCGATCGCCACTGGGCAAATGCAAGTTTCTTTAAATATACCTAAAGACACCAAACTAATTGATGCTACTCACTACCAAAATACTGGTGTGCAAGCACATTTAGTTATCCCAATTAGCTACCATAATGAACTTTTGGGCGTATTATCGCTACAGTGGAAACAACCTTGCACTTTGCGGGAAGATGAATTAATCCTAATTAATTTATCAGCACAACTGGTAGCGATCGCTCTAACTAGCAGTGGATACCATCAACCCATTGTGTAGTTGTCATTTGTCCTTTGTCATTTGTCTTTTACCCTTGGCAAATGACGAATGACTAATGACCAATGACCAATGACTTATTGACCAATGACTAACGAAGTTCAATCCATTTTTAACCGTATTGCTCCAGTTTATGACCAATTGAACGATTGGTTGAGTTTGGGACAGCATCGAATTTGGAAGGAAATGGCAGTTAAATGGAGTGCGGCTAAATCGGGTGATACTGCATTAGATTTGTGCTGCGGTAGTGGCGATCTAGCTTTACGTTTGGCAAGGCGCGTGGGAGCTACAGGATATGTATATGGAGTGGATTTTTCCTGCAATCTACTAGAAACTGCTAAAGAACGTTCCCAAAAGCAATACCCTCAACCTGCGATCGCCTGGGTAGAAGCAGATGTACTAAATTTACCCTTTGACGACAACCAATTTGATGCCGCAACAATGGGCTATGGTTTAAGGAATGTTAAAGATATTCCTCGCAGTCTCCAAGAGTTATACCGTGTTTTGAAACCGGGTGCTAAAGCTGCAATTTTGGACTTTCATCGACCGAGCAATCCTCAGTTACGTGCCTTTCAGCAGTTGTATCTGGATAGTTTCGTGGTGCCAGTTGCCAATTATTTAGGGTTAAAAGAAGAATATGCTTACATCAGTCCCAGCTTAGACCGCTTTCCCATAGACCAAGAGCAAATAGAGTTAGCGCGTCAAGTTGGTTTTGCTGTTGCCACACACTACCCCATTGCGAACGGTATGATGGGAGTGCTGGTAGTCAGCAAATTTTAGATTTTAGATTTGGGATAGCGTGGCGTAAAGCCTTCTCTTCTCTTTCAGAGACGCTAACGCGAACGAGAGGCTTTGCCAATGGCATAGATTCGCTCAGAGCGAGTCTGCGAACGTCTTTTAGATTGGGGACTGCGGAATAGGTAATGGCTAATGGAAAATCGTTAGTAGTTAGTGGAAAAACAACTCATAACTAATAACCGCCAATTACCAATCCCCAATCCCTAATTTCTAATCTAGAATTCACAATCCAAAATCCAAAATCCAAAATCCTGTGGACTGGTCTCATCTTTGGCTTTATGTGTCTCCCCCGGTACTGGGTGGAATTATTGGCTATTTCACAAATGATATAGCCATCAAAATGTTGTTCCGTCCTTACCAAGCAATTTACATTGCTGGACGAAGAGTACCCTTCACGCCTGGCTTGATTCCCCGCAACCAGGAACGTCTAGCTCTGAACATTTCCAAGACCATTATGGGGTCACTGTTGACACCACAAGAATTACAAAATTTGGCGCGGCGTTTGTTGCAAACAGAACGCGTGCAAGCAGCAATTCTCTGGCTGTTGCGGTTGGCGATTGAACAAATCAACACAGAAAAAAACGAGAAAAGTGCCAAAATTGTCGCGGGAATTTTGCGGGATTTGCTAGGGGAATCCTTACCTCGCTTACTCAAGGTTTTAGCGCGACGTGAAGACTTTCTGGAAGCGCAAATCAATCAAATTTTTGACCAAATATTGCTGGAATTTCAACTGAGTGAAGAACAAGCTACAAGGCTTGCTGATTGGTTGTTAGAAGTAGTTTTACCACCGGATATGCTGCGCCAAGCAATAGTTGATTTTTTGACCGATCGCACGATTCAAATTATTGATGAAGGGTTCCGTGAAAAAACCAGTGGTACTTATTGGGTTGTAGCAAATTTGTTTGGCTTACGCAACACTCTTACACGCCTACGAACTTTTTGCTTAGATGAGAAAGAAGCTACCAATAATCGTTTGCAGGAATTGACTCAAGATTTGCAAATACGCGATCGCATCAGGAAATTCCTGCAAAATTTATCATTACAAAACTTGCCGATGGGCACGGTGCGTCAACTGCGAAAGACCACCCGCGAAAGTGTCCGCCATTACCTGCAAAACAGTGGCAGCGATTTTTTACAAGGATTAACTGATTCTGTTGATTGGGAAAATATTGCTGTAGTGCTACTGAATCGTCTTAGTACTTCACCGGTTGTCAGTACTTCTTTAGAAGTGATGAGTCAAGAGTTGGCTCTAATTTTAGATAAGTATTTGGAAAAAGATTTAGAAATAATTGTGGCACAGGCAATTCCGATTTTATCGATAGATCAAGTGATAGTTGACCGGGTGAAATCAACTTCACCGACTGATTTAGAAGCTGCTATCGAGGGAATTGTCAAAAATGAATTGCAAGCCATTGTGACTTTAGGTGGTGTTTTAGGTTTTGTTATTGGCTTATTGCAGACAGTATTTTTAGTATTAAGTCAATATTAATTTTTGCCAGATCATAGCTGCAAGTTGCCCAAATTCTGAAATGAGTGAAATTGAGCGATCGGCTTTTGACAAGAGATGTGAGTTCTAAATACCCAAGCAATGGGCATACCATTTGTATAAACTTATATCATTAAGCTTGTGTAACAAGCTAAGTACACATGGATGCGATCACTGTGTGTAGTGCTTTTTCAAAAATAAAACAGTAATCCTAATAGTCCGGCAACTATCTACAACTATCTATATATATTTAGATGCATCACCTGCATTACTACATTAGCTACATCAATATCGTAGGGCTGGGCAATGAGACAACCGCGCTCACCCCAGAAGTGATGCAATAAAATTATTACGGATTGAAAATTCACGGTTCCCCCATCCTTAGTTGGCACAGTGCATAAACCATTGTTGCCTAGAAGGCGTGGATGTGGGGAGTTTGAGGGGACAAAGAAAC